>JBGUNO010000015.1:0-86155 GCA_045117415.1 Prevotella sp.
TACAAAATTTCCGCGACATACGGAAATCCCTGTGCTTTTTTTTGCGACCTTATCTCAATTATTTATTAACTTGCGAAACTTGAATTATATTATAATTGTATTTGCAGCATCACGAAGGAGTAGGGAGCCAGTTCCATCGTTGTCTTGCTCTTCAGACTGATCGTCTCCGTCTTTGGGGCGATAGGCTGCTGGTCGTAATTGTTCTCTGCATCAGGCTGACCCGTCAACGTTGTCTTGACAGCCTTCTTCACACCCTTGAAACGAGAGAGGTTGATTGTCGCCTTCTTCGTTTGGTCGCCAGCATTGCAGAGCTTGACGAACAACTGTCGTGTCTTCACATTCAGTACGACACTCTGTCCCTGCAGGTATCCGCTTTCCTGACCTTCAGGAAGTCCCTTCCAACGAGGTGCGACATCAGGATTCTCAATCGTCACACAGTCACCATAATAGTATTGTCCGGCACTCTGTCCGAACATCTGCTGTATATAATAGCTGCAAGTAAGGAACGGACGCTCGTTGTCGAAGTAAATGAGGTCTGGATTCCAGTTGGTGGCATTCTTGCGGGCAAAGAGAGGGGCGTAGGATGTCATGCATACGATATCGCCATTGCGCTCTACATTCAATAGGTAGAGTCCTTCTGCAAGGGCATCAATGAGCTTCTTGTCCTTAGAAGCGTATTCTCCAAGATAGACCTTCGTCTTGCGGTCGCGAGGATAATAGTTATACTGGCGACTGCTAAGGAAATATTGGTTCGGCTCATAGTAATGCTCATCGATGATAGGCATACTCAGCTCGTCAGCCAGTTTCCAACCGTTCTCTAAGTCGGGGTTGCCAGGATGGGAACCAGGACCCGCTGTTCCTACGATGATGATCTCCGGATATTTTTCCGTCACCTTCTGATAGATATACCTGAAACGCTCACAGAACTCAGGAGAGATGCGCTCCTCGTTACCCAGTCCGAGATACTTGAGGTTGAAAGGTTGTGGATGACCAGCTTCTGCACGCATCTTTGCCCATTTGTTGGTGGCGGGGTCGCCATTAGCCCATTCAATGAGGTCGATGGCTTCCTGCACCCATTCGTCCATCTCTGACATCGGGACAACATCCTGTGCCTGTTCTTTCATGCCCCAGCCGCCGTTGGTACCCTGACAGCTCACACCACAGGGGAGGATGGGCAGTGGCGCCATATTTAAATCCTCACAGAACTGGAAATACTCAAAGTAGCCAAGTCCCATACTCTGATGGTAGCCCCATGTGTTCTTCAGGCCACGACGCTGTTCCTTTGGACCGATGGTGGTCTTCCAACGATAGGTGTCCCAGAATCCGTCACCACCGCCATGGACGACACAGCCGCCAGGGAAACGCATGAACTTGGGATGCAGGGCAGCAAGAGCCTCGGCGAGATCCTTACGTAGCCCATGTCCTTTATATGTGTCCTCTGGCATCAGCGATATCATGTCGACATCGATGGTACCAGTCTGTAAAACAAGAATCTGTAAAGCTGCGTTCTGTACTGTCTCCGTGGCAGTTAGTTGCGCCTCATATTTCTTCCAGTTGGCAGCGTCTGCAGTAATGGTCGCCTCTGCCAACAACTTGGGATCCTTTCCCCATCCTTGTGGCTGAACTAGGGCGATGCGCACTTGTTTTGCCTCTCCCTTGCCATTGCGGAGGAAGACGGAGAAGTCATATTTCGCACCAGCTTTGACGGAAATGCCGTCAAAACCGTTGTTCTGGAGTCCGAAGCCCTTCCATCCTGTATAATCATAGTACTCCTTCGCTCTTTCGATGTTGAGTCGCATGTAGGTAGGGTTGTTGGGATGGATAGGATTGTCCATGCGTACCTCTGTGTAACCAAGAGAATGCCCCGGACGGATGGTCTGCCATGCAGTACCTGCCCCCCAACCGTCACGCTCAGTTAGGTTATATTCAAACGAGCCATTCTGTACCAGTTCTGCATACAGACCACCATCTGCAGAACTACTGATGTCCTCAAAGAAGATACCTATCAGTTCGTCACTAATCACCTTACCGCCTGTAGGAGCTTTGATGGCTTTTTGGGCATTCATACACAAAGAAGCTGACAATAAAAATGTCCCCCAAATTAATTTTTTGTTCATACTTATAGTTGTTTTGTTTAGAAATCGTGCTACAAAGGTACACATTTTCCTTTATACCTCCGTCATCGTTTACGTTAATTTTTCTTCATTTTTATGTGTAATATATTTGAAAGATGAAAATAATTAGTATATTTGCAAGGATTTTGCGAAAACAATCACTAAAACAATAAAAAGAACTATGAAACAATTTAATGACAAGAACTTCGTGTTGGATAACGAGGTAGCTCAGGATCTGTTCCACAATCATGCGGCTAAAATGCCTATCATCGACTACCATTGTCACCTGATTCCCGAGATGGTGGCTAATGACCATCGTTTTAAGAGCATCACAGAACTCTGGTTGGGTGGCGACCATTATAAGTGGCGTGCTATGCGTACTAATGGCGTGGATGAGAAATACTGCACTGGTAAGGATACCAGCGACTGGGAGAAATTCGAGAAATGGGCAGAGACTGTTCCTTATACACTCCGTAACCCATTGTATCACTGGACTCACCTGGAGCTGAAGACAGCCTTTGGCATTGACAAGCTGCTCTCTCCCAAGACGGCTCGTGAGATTTTCGACGAGTGTAATGAGAAACTGAAGCAGCCTGAGTTCTCCGCTCGTGGACTGATGAAGCACTATAACGTAGAGTGTGTCTGCACGACAGATGATCCTGTAGACGACCTCCATAATCATATCGAGTACGCCAAGCACAAGGCAGCAGATGATCCTATGATGATTCCTGCATGGCGTCCTGACAAAGCAATGAATATTGAGAAGCCAGAGTTTGGTGCTTATGTTCATCAGTTGGAGCAGGTGAGCGGTGTGACTATTACCAAGTTTGCTGACATGGTAGATGCCCTTCAGAAGCGTCACGACTTCTTCCAGGAGCAGGGCTGTAAACTCTCCGATCATGGTATCGAGGAGTTCTATGATGAGGATTACAGCGACTCACAGATTGAAACGATTTTCGAGAAGGCGATGCGTGGTCAGCAGCTCTCTAACATAGAGATTCGTCAGTATAAGAACTGTTTCCTGACCGTGATGGCCGAGATGGATGCTGACGCAGATTGGACACAGCAGTTCCACTATGGTGCTATCCGTGATAACAACACGAAGATGTATAACGCCCTTGGTCCTGATACAGGTTTCGACTCTATTGGTGAGTTCAATACTGCAAAGGCAATGTCCAAGTTCCTGAATAAGCTGAACATGGAGAATAAGCTCACGCGTACCATATTATATACATTGAATCCATGTGCCAACGAGGTGATAGCTACGATGTTGGGTAACTTCCAGGGTGGTGAGCCAGGTAAAATCCAGTTTGGTTCTGGCTGGTGGTTTAACGACCAGAAGGATGGCATGGAGCGTCAGATGAATGCGCTTAGCGTATTGGGCTTGCTGAGCCGCTTCGTGGGTATGTTGACAGACTCTCGCTCATTCCTCAGCTATCCTCGTCATGAGTATTTCCGTCGTATCCTCTGTAATATCCTTGGCAATGATGTCGAGAAAGGCTTGCTCCCTGATGACCGTGAGTTGCTGGGTAAGATGGTAGAGGATATCTCTTACAATAACGCCCGTCGTTATTTCAAGTTCTATTAAACCATACGGAATTCATCATAACAAAACGAGGGAGCCAAGTCGGCTCTCTCGTTTGTTTTGTAACTTTTTGCCTTATTCTTTTGTTGTTTTCCAAATAATCATTATCTTTGTCCCGAGTAAATTAATCACTAACCATTAAAGAAAGATAGAAATGAAACTAAGGACTCAGTTTTTGCTGTTAGCGCTGGCAGCTATGTTCTCTTTCAGCACACCAGCTGACGCGCAGTGGGGTAGCCTTATCAAAGGTGCCCGTAAGTCGTTGGGTATCAAGACCAAGAAGGAGAAAGCACAGGAAGCGGCATTGAAAGAGGAACAGCGTAAGCGTGACTCTGTTCAGGCAGTCATCAAGAGTATTACCCCCACCATTCCACAGCCTGCACCTGAGGGCACCAGAGAGTTGGCTATTCTATGGCAGGGCAAGAACAGGATTGCCACATGGAACCCCGTGATGCTGGAGATGACCTTCAATAAGAAATATGAAAGTGGCGAGCTTGCCGGTCAGGATATCAAATATATTCTCGACCCGAATACGGGTGTTGTGAAGAGTAGCCTGGGTAATGAGGTAGGACGGATGAGCAACGATGGTACCATCGTCACCTCGAAACTGGGTACGATAAATTATGACTCTGCCACTGGCAAGGTGTCGTATAATGGCGAAGTGATTGGTGATGTCACGATGCAGAAAGCGAAATGCTATTATCAGAATCTTGGAAACTTCGATGGTCATGTGAGTCCGTTGCTCGTTGCGTTTACCTTTATCGGAGCCTTATTGTCACCTGAACAGGTCGAGGAATTCCATGCTGCTAAAATCAAGGCGGACCAAGAGGCTGCCGCCCTTGCTGAGAAGCAACGCCAGGAGCGGAAAGCTCGTGAGGAGGCTTTGCGTAAGGAATGGGAATCACTGAACTGTGTCATCATGAATAGCAGTGGCTCAACACTGGGCTATGTCAGGTCGAACGGTGTTGTTGAGGCATCAAACCATCTGACGATTGGCTATATTCATCAGAACGGTGTCATTGAGAGGTCGAACCATCTGACTTGTGGCTATGTACAGTCGAATGGCACGGTGGAGCAGTCTAACCACCTGACACTCGGATATTTTGATGGTCGAACCTTCGAGAAGTCCAATCACATTACCTGTGGCTATTATAGCAGTGGCACTTTCGAGAACAGCTCTCACTTAACCATCGGAAGATTCAGCGGAAAATACAACCATACGGTCATCGCTGCCTGTTTCTTTTTCTTCTTCTTCCCAGAAGAGGTGAATAAATAAAGCACCTCTTCTGGTGGAAGTCAACTCATCCACTCCTTGCGCTCACTCTCTGACATTTTCTCGATGGCATAACGGAGCATGGTGCGAGGCATCTCATGGACATGTTGGCGGAGGAACTCACGGAGAAGGTCCATGCTTACTCGCTTACCCATCTCACGAAGCATCCATCCCACGGCTTTATGCATCAAGTCGTGTGGATGGTGCAAATGTATCTCTGCATAGCGTAGACACCACGACGGATCGCCCATCTGTGAGGTCTTCCACGAACACACAATACTCATGCGTTGTTTCCATAAACAAGGGCTTTGGGCTAACTCATCGAGTACTTTCATCTTATAGTTGTTATCACCTAAGTTCGATGGCAATAGTAACCAATGACCCAATATCTTTGGAGCCGACAGGTCTACCAGGTCCCAATTATTCGCCTGTTCCGCATATCGCAGATACATCGTCACAATCTCATCACGTCCTTGGATGGCAGTATCGTCATTCTCCAGTCGCTTTGTGGCAAGTTTCTCAAACTTCGATACGAGAATAAGCAACCCACAAAGCCTTATCTCATGCCAGCAACTCATCAACAGTCCTGGCACTTCACTCAATGGGAGATCCTTTCCTGCTGCCTTTACAATCTCTCGTGTCTGTGGCACCTTCAGCCCCAGGAACTCATCTCCCTCGCCATATTCTCCTGGTCCCGTCTTAAAGAAGCCCATTAGTATCTTACGCTGCTCCTCATCGTACAGCGACTCCATATAGGTGATGATCTCTTGTGCTGTCATTATTCCTTGTTCATATTGATATTTGTCTTGCAAATATAGTAAATCTCTGTCATATGAAAGTAAATTCAGTGTATTTTTATTGCAAGATTCGAATAAAACTATTAACTTTGCAGCGTCAAAACAAAACAAGATGAAGAAAGTAATTTTTTTATTTGTGACGATGATGCTGTTAGTGGCATGCTCGAAGAACGGGAAACCCTTTAACTATCGTGGTCTTCCGTTGTCTATGACGACAGCACAGTTTGTTGATTCTATGAAGGCTCGTGGCTTTGTCATCGACAGTGCCGCCTCAGACAGTGGAAAAACGGTGGTGTTTGCTAGTGCCGCCCAGAAATATCGTGTACTGATGGCGTTCAAAGATGATAAGATTGCTGCTGTGCAGGAGAATTATTCCTTCTCTACGAATGACAGTACCCGTCAGTTGTGGCAGGTGATACGTGACGGACTGGAGAAGGAGTTAGATGCCTGGCCCGATTGTCCGATTCTGAAGGACGACCATAAGGTGGCTAAGTTTGATGCCTCTGACGGTCTCATCTCTGTGATATTGGAGAATACGTACAAGCCGACATTGTCTGTCCGTTATGATCCTAAGAAATAAGAACACAATAACAACACAACACAAACATACAAGGTAACAATATGTGCGGAATAGTAGGATATTTAGGAAGGAAAGAGGCTTTCCCTATTCTGATAAAAGGCTTGCGACGCTTGGAGTATCGTGGTTACGATTCTGCGGGTGTCGCATTAATTAATGATAATGGTAACCTGAATGTCTGCAAGACGAAGGGTAAGGTAGACAATCTGGTAGAGTATTGCAACGACAAGAATGTCAGTGGAACGATAGGTATCGCACATACCCGTTGGGCTACCCATGGTGAGCCCTCGGCAGTCAATGCGCACCCTCACTATTCTGAGTCAAAGAACCTGGCGATTATCCATAACGGTATCATCGAGAACTATGCCGACCTGAAGGAGAAACTGAAGGCGAAGGGTGTGACGTTCCGCTCAGATACGGATACAGAGGTGCTGGTACAGCTCGTCGAGTATATTATGGATCGTAAGGAACTCGATTTGTTGACTGCCGTACAAGTGGCACTCTATCAGGTTATCGGTGCTTATGCCATCGCCATCATCGACAAGCGTCATCCCGACCAGATTATCGCAGCACGCAAACAGAGTCCGCTAGTAGTGGGTATTGGTGACGATGAGTTCTTCCTGGGTTCCGACGCTAGTCCTATCGTAGAGTATACGGATAAGGTGGTTTACCTCGAAGACGGTAATATCGCAGTCCTCAAAAGAGGGGAGGCTCTGAAAGTCATCAGTATCTTAGGAGAAGAGCAGGAGCTCGTTGTCAAAAAGGTGGATATCAACCTTGGACAGTTGGAGAAAGGTGGTTTTGCCCACTTCATGCTGAAAGAGATTTTCGAGCAGCCAGAGTGTCTGACAAACTGTATGCGTGGACGTGTCAATGTGGACACGGACAATGTCGTCCTCTCCGCCGTCATAGACTATAAGCAACAATTGCTGAGTGCCAAGCGTTTCATCATCGTTGCCTGTGGTACCTCTTGGCATGCAGGCCTGATTGGTAAGCAGATGATTGAGCAGCTGTGTCGGATCCCTGTGGAGGTAGAGTATGCCTCAGAGTTCCGCTATCGTAATCCTGTCATCACCAAAGAGGATGTCGTCATCGCCATCTCACAGAGTGGTGAGACGGCTGACACCCTTGCTGCTGTGCAACTGGCGAAGGAGGCGGGTGCTTTTATCTATGGCATCTGTAATGCCATCGGCTCCAGTATCCCACGTGCCACAGATACGGGTTCCTATATCCATGTGGGACCAGAGATTGGTGTCGCCTCTACGAAGGCGTTCACAGGACAAGTCACTGTACTGACGATGCTCGCCCTTGCCTTGGCGAAAGAGAAAGGGACAATCTCCAGTGATGATTATATGCATATCGTGAAGGAACTGCATGAGATTCCAGCTAAAATAAAAGAGGTGTTGAAACTCAACGACCGTATCGCTGATCTGAGTCGTACTTTTACCTATGCCCGTAACTTCCTCTATCTGGGTCGCGGATTCAGTTATCCTGTCGCCTTGGAGGGCGCCTTGAAACTGAAAGAGATATCCTATATCCATGCGGAGGGATATCCTGCTGCCGAGATGAAGCACGGTCCGATTGCCTTGATAGACTCCGACATGCCAGTAGTGGTCATCGCCACCCATAACGGTATGTACGAGAAAGTACTCTCTAATATACAAGAGGTGAAGGCACGTAAGGGTAAGGTTATTGCCGTGGTCAGTGAGGGTGATGATACCATCCGTCGGATCGCCGACGAGGTCATCGCATTGCCAGATACGATAGAATGTCTGGAACCGTTGTTGGCAACGATACCCCTTCAGATGCTTGCCTATCACGTTGCTGTTTGCAAAGGTCTTAATGTCGACCAGCCGAGAAACCTTGCTAAGAGCGTTACCGTTGAATGATATAAGGGCGATTCGTCATTGACGTTTCGCCCTTCTTTTTAAGATAAATACAAATACAAAATAGAATGAAAGATGTGACATTGGTTCTGGAAGACGGAACACAGTTCAAAGGAAAGAGTTTCGGGTATGATGCTCCTGTTTCTGGTGAGGTGGTGTTCAACACTGCGATGATGGGATATCCCGAGTCACTGACCGATCCCTCGTATGCGGGACAGTTGATGGTCCTGACCTATCCGCTGGTTGGCAACTATGGTGTGCCAGCTCATACGGTAGGTGGTAATCCATTAGCAGGTAGTGACAAGGGCGTGATCTACGACTTCTTCGAGAGTGATAAGATCTACGCCTCAGCCATTATCGTCAGTGATTATAGTGAGGAGTATAGTCATTGGAATGCCTGTGAGAGTCTCGCCGACTGGCTCAAACGAGAGAAGATACCTGGCATCACTGGTATTGATACGAGGCAATTGACGAAGGTATTGCGTGAGCATGGCGTGATGATGGGCAGACTGGAGTTCTCCGAGAACTCTGAGAGCTCCGAGTTTCCTGACTATGGAAGCATCAACTGGGTTGACCGTGTGTCATGCAAGGGAATCCTCCGTTACAATGAAGGAGCGGGGAAAAAAGTCATCCTCGTCGACTGCGGTGTGAAGGCAAATATCATCCGTTGTCTCATCGACAGAGGGGTGGAAGTGATCCGAGTACCCTGGAACTACGACTATACCAATATGGACTTTGACGGACTATTCCTCGCCAATGGTCCTGGAGACCCAGACACTTGTGAGGATGCGGTTACTATAATCCGCAAGCAGATGTCACAGAATCGTAAACCCATCTGTGGTATCTGTATGGGCAACCAGTTGTTGGCAAAGGCTGGTGGTGCTACCATCTATAAACTGAAATACGGACACCGCTCGCACAACCAGCCTGTCCGGGAGGTCGGTACCAACCGTTGTTATGTGACCAGTCAGAATCATGGTTATGCTGTGGATGCCTCTACATTGGGCAGGGAATGGAGAGAGCTCTTTGTGAATATGAACGACGGTTCTAACGAGGGTATCCGTCATCAGACCAATCCTTGGTTTAGTAGTCAGTTTCATCCAGAAGCCTGTTCTGGACCAGTAGATACCGAGTTTATGTTTGACCGTTTTATTGAAGCATTATAATTATGAAATACGATAATATCAAGAAAGTCCTGCTATTGGGATCAGGTGCCTTGAAGATTGGTGAGGCAGGTGAGTTCGACTATTCTGGTTCACAGGCTCTGAAGGCATTGCGTGAGGAAGGTGTGAAAACAGTGCTCATCAATCCGAATATCGCCACTGTGCAGACTTCAGAGGGTGTGGCAGATGAGATTTATTTCCTACCAGTACAGCCCTATTTTGTAGAGCGTGTGATAGAGAAAGAGCGTCCAGATGGTATCCTGCTCTCGTTTGGTGGACAGACGGCACTGAACTGTGGTGTGGAACTTTATAAGAGTGGCGCCTTGGAGAAATATGGGGTGAGGGTACTGGGAACTCCTGTCCAGGCTATTATGGATACAGAAGACCGTGAGCTCTTCGTGGAGAAACTCAATGAGATCAATGTGAAGACCATCAAGAGTGAGGCTTGCGAGACTATCGAACAGGCACGTCATGCTGCCAAGGAGTTAGGGTATCCTGTCATCCTCCGTGCCGCCTATGCCTTGGGAGGATTAGGTTCCGGTTTCTGTGATAACGAGGAGGAACTCGACAGACTGGCGGAGAAGGCTTTCTCTTTCTCTCCGCAGGTGTTGGTGGAGAAGTCATTGAAAGGATGGAAAGAAATAGAATATGAGGTGGTGCGTGACCGTTATGACAACTGTATCACAGTCTGTAATATGGAGAACTTCGACCCGCTGGGTATCCATACGGGAGAGTCCATCGTAATCGCGCCATCCCAGACACTGACAAACTCCGAGTACCATAAGTTGCGTGCCCTTGCCATTAAGATCATCCGTCATATAGGTATCGTGGGAGAGTGTAACGTGCAGTATGCCTTCGACCCACGGTCGGAAGACTATCGGGTTATTGAGGTGAATGCCCGCCTGAGTCGCTCCTCGGCACTGGCAAGTAAGGCAACAGGTTATCCGTTGGCTTTCGTCGCTGCCAAACTGGGAATGGGCTATGGACTCTTTGAACTGAAAAACTCCGTGACGAAGACTACCTCTGCATTCTTTGAGCCTGCCCTCGACTATGTGGTGTGTAAGATACCTCGTTGGGACCTCTCGAAATTCCATGGCGTAGATAAGGAGTTGGGGTCGTCGATGAAGTCGGTCGGTGAGGTGATGGCGATAGGACGTACCTTCGAAGAGGCTATCCAAAAGGGACTTCGTATGATCGGACAGGGCATGCATGGTTTTGTGGAGAACAAAGAACTGGCAATCGCTGATGTGGATGCAGCCCTGCGTGAACCTACAGACAAGCGTATCTTCGTCATCTCGAAGGCGATGCACCTTCCACAGTATGATATCGAGCGCATCCATGAGTTGACGAAGATTGACAAATGGTTCCTGTATAAACTCAAACATATTATTGATATCGATGAGAGATTGAAAAAATCCACACTCTCTACTCTCCACTCTCCACTCCTCAGGGAAGCGAAGATCTATGGATTTACGGATTTTCAGATAGCCCGTGCTGTCGGGTTGGAGGACCAACTGGGGAGTATGCACAAGGCGATGCTGGAGGTACGCCGTATCAGAAAAGAGATGGGAATAACCCCCGTCGTCAAACAGATTGATACCCTTGCCGCCGAATATCCCGCTCAGACCAATTATCTGTATGTCACCTATAGCGGCATAGCGTCGGACATCCCCTTTGAACATGACGGAAAGAGTATTATCGTACTGGGCTCTGGTGCCTACCGTATCGGTTCCAGTGTGGAGTTCGACTGGTGTGGTGTACAGGCTTTGGGCACCATTCGCAAGGAAGGGTGGAGGAGTATCATGATTAACTATAACCCTGAGACGGTGTCCACAGACTATGATATGTGTGACCGCCTGTATTTCGATGAGCTGACCTTTGAACGTGTGATGGATATCATCGACATGGAACAGCCTCATGGTGTCATCGTCTCTACTGGTGGACAGATTCCTAATAACCTCGCTATGGCTTTGGATGAGCAACAGGTACCTATCCTTGGAACCTCGGCACAGGATATTGACGGAGCGGAGGATCGTGCGAAATTCTCACAGATGCTGAATGAGATAGGTGTCAACCAACCCGAATGGAATGCCTTGACCTCGATGCAGGATATTGATGCCTTTGTGGAGAGGGTAGGCTTCCCAGTACTGGTACGTCCCTCGTATGTGCTGAGTGGTGCTGCTATGAATGTCTGTTCTAACAAAGAAGAACTGGAACGTTTCCTGCAACTGGCTGCCAATGTGAGTGAAGACCATCCCGTCGTGGTGTCTAAGTTCATAGAGAATGCCAAGGAGATAGAGATGGATGCTGTGGCAAAGGATGGAGAGATTCTTGCCTATGCTATCTCAGAGCATATTGAGTTCGCAGGTGTCCACTCAGGTGATGCCACCATCCAGTTTCCACCTCAGAAACTGTATGTGGAGACCGTCCGTCGTATCAAGCGTATCAGTCGTCAGATTGCCAAGGCGTTGCATATCAACGGTCCTTTCAATATCCAGTATATGGCTCGCGACAATGATATTCTAGTCATTGAGTGTAACCTGCGTGCCTCTCGTTCCTTCCCCTTTGTGTCGAAGGTGTTGAAACTGAATCTGATAGAACTCGCTACGAAGGTAATGTTGGGACTGCCGGTAGAGAAACCGCATAAGAATCTCTTCGACTTGGATTATGTGGGTATCAAAGCGAGTCAGTTCTCTTTCAACCGTCTTCAGAAAGCGGATCCTGTCTTGGGTGTGGATATGGCATCGACTGGTGAGGTGGGATGCTTGGGTGATAACACCTCTGCCGCCTTGTTGAAGTCAATGCTGAGTGTGGGACACCGTATCCCCAAGAAGACAGTGTTGCTATCTACGGGTAGTGCCAAACAGAAAGCGGAGATGCTGGATGCCGCCCGTATGTTGGTGGAACATGGCTATGAGCTCTATGCCACAGGCGGTACCTCTAAGTATCTGGAGGATAATGGTATACGGAACACGTTGGTACACTGGCCCAGCGAGCCTAATCAACAGCCGCAGGCATTGGATCTACTACATGACCACAAGATTGATATGGTGGTGAATATCCCCAAGAACCTGACGACCCATGAGTTGACGAATGGCTATAAGATACGCCGTGCAGCCATTGACTTGAATGTTCCATTGATAACGAATAGTCGTCTCGCATCGGCATTCATCAATGCCTTTTGTACAATGAAACTTGACGAGATAGGTATCAAGTCATGGAATGAGTATTAAATAATTTGGCAAATATTTGGCGATTCGCCAAATATTTGCTACTTTTGCATTTAATAACTTAAGAACTGCAAGGAAAATGGAGTTTGGTGACACCTTTGAATCTAAGATTAACCGAAGCGATTATAAGATTCTTATCGTTGATGATGTTGTCAGTAACGTCTTGCTACTCAAGATATTACTGACAAACGAGAAGTTTCAAGTATGTACTGCTTCAAATGGTAATACCTGTATCGAGCAGGCAAAGAAAGAACACCCTGACCTGATTTTGCTGGATGTGATGATGCCTGATATCAGTGGATTCGATACAGCTGTTATTTTGAAGAAAGATCCAGAGACGTTGGATATTCCCATCATTTTCTTGACAGCCTTGAATGACCCCAGTGATTTGGTTCATGGATTCCAGGTGGGAGCCAATGACTTCTTGACGAAGCCCTTTAACAAGGAAGAACTGGTGATGCGTGTGATGCACCAGATTAGTCTGGTCGCTGCCAAGCGTATCATCGTTCAGCAGAATGAGGAGCTGAAACGCACCATCTCCAATCGTGATAAGATGTATTCTGTAATCGCCCATGACCTGCGCTCTCCCATGGCATCTATTCGTATGGTTCTGAACCTGGCGGTGAATGTCGTCTCTCCGGAAATGGTGGGGGATGAGATTTTCGGATTATTGGATAAGGCAAACCGTGAGTCTGAGGAGACCCATGACCTGTTGGACAACCTGCTGAAATGGACGAAGAGCCAGACGGGACGTCTGAATGTGGTTTATCAGGATATCGAATTGGACGATATTGTCCCTGGTGTCGTAGACATCTTCAAGATGATTGCGGAGATGAAGAAGATCGTTCTCCAGTACATCCCTTGTGAGGAGAAACTGGTTGTCCACGCTGATAATGATATGATCAAGACGATTATTCGCAACTTTATGTCCAATGCTGTGAAGTTTACACCAGAGGGAAAGAGTGTTGAGGTGTTCTGTAAGCGTGAGGGTGACTTTGCCAAGGTCAGTGTTCGTGACCATGGTGTGGGTATTGCCCCAGATCGTCTGGAAACTATTTTCCATAAGGGTGAGACAACTTATGGTACAGGTGGTGAGGAAGGGTCAGGTCTTGGTTTGCAGCTCTGTCAGGACTTTGCACGTAAGAACGGCGGTGACGCTATGGTAGAGTCAGTATTAGGAGAGGGCTCCACATTCAGCGTACTGATACCATTAAAGAAAGAAGAATAAATAAATAATCATGATGAAACAAACTATACTTGTAACGGGAGGAACAGGCTTTATAGGAAGTCATACAACCGTTGAACTGCAGAATGCAGGCTATCAGGTTGTCATTGTTGACAACTTGTCTAACTCAAATGAGAAAGTCCTTGATGGCATTGAGAAGATTACGGGCATCCGTCCTTCTTTTGAGAAGGTTGACTGCTGTGACTTTGAGGCAATGGAACAGGTATTTAAGAAGTATCCACAAATCGAAGGTATTATACATTTTGCCGCTTCGAAAGCTGTTGGTGAGAGTGTGGAAAAACCTCTGCTCTATTATCGTAATAATATCGTGAGCTTGGTGAACATCCTTGAGTTGATGCCCAAATACAAGGTAAAAGGTATTATCTTCTCGTCCAGTTGTACGGTATATGGTCAGCCGGATCCAGAGAATCTTCCCGTCACAGAGGATGCACCTGTCAAACCTGCAGAGAGTCCTTATGGCAATACTAAGCAGATTAATGAGGAGATTATTCGTGACGACATCAATAGTGGGGCTCCTATCAAGGCAATCCTATTACGTTACTTCAACCCCATAGGCTCCCATCCTTCTTCTATTATCGGAGAGATGCCGAATGGTGTTCCTATGAACCTGATTCCTTATGTGACGCAGACAGCGATGGGCATCCGTGAGCAACTGAAGGTGTTTGGTAACGATTATAATACTCCTGACGGTACATGTATCCGTGACTATATCTATGTGGTTGACTTGGCAAAGGCTCATGTGAAAGCGATGACTCGCGTACTGGATACAGACAGTGAGAAACTGGAGGTGTTTAACGTGGGTACTGGTCATGGTTGTACTACGAAAGAAATTGTTGATGCTTTCCAGAAAGCAACAGGTGTGAAACTCAATTGGACTTACGCTCCTCGTCGTGCTGGTGATATTGAGAAGGTATGGGCAAACCCTGAAAAGGCAAATAAAGTACTGGGGTGGAAAGCCGAGACTTCTCTTGAGGACACTCTGAAGAGTGCATGGAACTGGCAGAAGAAACTACGCGAGGAAGGTATTCAATAGTGACATATAACCAGTCGTTGTAGACTGTGTTTATTTTGTGTTTGTGTTGTTATGAGCCCCCGATGCGAATCGAGGGCTCATTCTATCCCAAAATGATGATGAATGAGAATCTGTTAGAACAATTAAATGAAGGTCAGCGTGAGGCTGTTGTATACTGTGATGGTCCTCAATTGGTTATTGCCGGGGCTGGTTCCGGCAAGACACGCGTGTTGACTTATAAGATAGCCTATCTGTTGCAGCAGGGGATGAATCCCTGGAATATCCTTGCGCTGACATTTACTAATAAGGCAGCAAGGGAGATGAAGGAGCGTATTGGCAGACTGGTAGGGTCGGAGCGTGCCCGTTATCTTCAAATGGGTACCTTCCATTCGGTTTTCGCAAGGATATTGAGAGCGGAGGCTGCCGCATTGGATTTCCAGTCGAACTTCACGATTTATGACCAGAGTGATTCCCGTTCTTTGGTGAAAAGTATTATTAAGGAGATGCAGTTGGACGATAAAGTATATAAGCCTGCCTCTGTAGCCGACCGTATCTCTATGGCAAAGAATCACCTGTTGCTTCCACAGGCTTATGCGCAAAGCTCCTGGGCGACGGATGATGCACAGCATAAGCGTCCGGCGTTGAAGAATATATATATAAGGTATAGTGAGCGTTGTAAACAGGCGAATGCCATGGACTTTGACGACCTGCTGGTATATACCTATATGCTGTTGAAGAACCATGAGGATATTCGCCAGAAATACATAGAGCGTTTCCAATATGTACTGGTGGATGAGTATCAAGATACCAATTATGCACAGCAGGAGATCGTTGTCCTGTTGACGAAAGAGCATGGTCGTGTCTGTGTGGTCGGTGATGATGCGCAGAGTATCTATAGCTTTCGTGGGGCTAATATTGATAACATCCTTGACTTCCAGAAGCAATATGATGGGGCAAGACTCTCCAAATTAGAGCAGAACTACCGTTCTACCCAATTGATCGTTCAGGCAGCGAATAGTCTGATACGTCATAATGAGCGTCAGATTCCCAAGGATGTCTTCAGTGAGAACGAGTATGGTGAGAAACTGGTACTCAAGCCAGCCTATAGTGATAAAGAGGAGGCTATCATAGTATGTAATGATATTCAACGGATTAAGCGAAAAGTCCAATGCCATTATAGTGATTTCGCTATCCTTTATCGTACCAACTCTCAAAGTCGTTCCTTTGAGGAACAGATGCGCAAGGAAGGTATCCCATATCGTATCTATGGCGGGCTGAGTTTCTATCAGCGTAAGGAGATTAAGGATGTGATAGCCTATTATCGTGTGGTGTCTAACCCGAATGATGAGGAGGCTTTGCGACGTATTATCAATTATCCCACACGTGGAATAGGAGATACGACGGTTAATAAGATTGTTGAGACCGCCAATGCCTATGGAGTGAGCCTCTGGACGGTGATCTGCCAGCCAGTGCTTTTCCATCTTTCTTTGGCAAAAGGGACCGCGACAAAAATAGAAGCATTCCGACAACTCATTGAGAGTTGGATTGCTCGTATTGATAAAGAGGATGCCTATGAGTTAGGGCATGCCATTATCATGGAGAGTGGTATCAGTAAGGAAATCTATGGTTCGAATAATCCCGATGACTTATCACGTCAGGAAAATTTGGAAGAGTTTCTGGGCGGTATGCAGGATTTTGTGGCAGGTCGTCGAGAGGAGGATATGGAGGAGCAGGTATATCTCTCTGATTTCTTGCAGGAAGTTGCGTTGTTGACAGACCTTGACAGTGATGATGGTGACGCTGATGATAAAGTGGTGTTAATGACCATACATAGTGCGAAAGGCTTGGAGTTCCCGACAGTCTTTGTGGTGGGATTGGAAGAGAATATCTTCCCATCTCCAATGTGTACCAACTCCATGCGTGAGTTAGAGGAAGAGCGTAGGTTATTGTATGTTGCCATTACCCGTGCGGAGAAACATTGTATCCTGACTTGTGCCCAGAACCGTTGGCGTTATGGGAAGATGGAATATGATACTCCTTCAAGGTTTATCAAGGATATTGATCGCCATCTGCTACAAGTGGAGTCGGAGAGAGGAGGCGTTGCTCCTGCAGTGTCTGTTGCCAGACGTCCTGTCTCACGGATGCAGAATCCACGACCGGTGGCAACACAGTTTATGGCTGACCCTAAACCCCGTTTAATTCCAGTACGACAAGAAAGTCTTCTGCCGCAGTCGGCTATTGGCGATATTGGCTTGAAGGAGGGAAATGTCATAGAACATCAACGTTTCGGTGTCGGAAAGGTCATCAAGATAGAAGGAAGTGGAGAGAACACCAAAGCCACCGTTGAGTTCAAAAACGCAGGTACAAAGCAGTTATTATTGAAATTCGCTAAATATTCGATTATAGGATGACCCATTAAAGAGCCTCATCTTCTGGACGCTCCAGAAGATGAGGCTTTGTTTTGGGAAGATGTTTCTTCTTACGGAGGAAAGCAGCCTTACGGGCTTCATATTCCTCAAAGTGCCTCTCCAGGAAATTATCTGCCATGCTACTTGTTCTTATTGTAGATGATGCTGATTCTTACCGGGGCATGTTGGTTCTCTGTTCCACCTACCAATCTGGAACTGGTTATCGACATCTCATGATGGACGGCACTGATAGATGTTGTCGTTGTGGAATAAGAGGTCGTCGATGTTGTCGAGGTCTGAACAGGTATTAAGACGACTTTGTTCCAATTGGGATGCTCCATAGTATAGTTAGCTCCTCCTTCTTTCTTGAAATCGTATAAGACGTTGATTAACGTGGAGATATTATTGAAGGTATAAGAGTTATATGAAGTGTCTAACGTAGCCAAATAGGAGAGGATATTATCAGGAACCTGATGCTTCTCAAAGAAACTTGTCAGACTGTCTTTCGGCACCATCAGTAGCGTCGTAGGGTCTTTCAGTAATTTCTCAGCCAGCTCAGTCTTGTCGTTCATCTTATGGAATACCACTTTCGCGGAGGAAATGGTGTCATTCTCATGATGAAGCTTGATATCATCAATAGGGAGTGTCACCTCTGTGAATATACCTGCGGGAGTCTTAAGATAGGTCCATCCTGTCTCCTCAGCCATTTTAGAGATGAGCTCTTCGTTATTAGTGATATGGGTGGTTTGCATGACCTCTTCCGTACTATAGAAGAACGACATGTCGTAATATACATTTTCAAGGTCGTCATCATCATCATCTTCCTCTTCCTCGTCATCCATGTATTTGTAGTATACCGTCATACGTGTAGTAGCGATTTCTGACATGACGCCAACACCATCTGTCGTTTTGAAATAGAAACCAGGACAAACATTCTTAATAAAAGTCTGAGAGTTCTTGAAGTATTCCGGATGGTCGTAATAGGTCCGCATAAGATACGTACCATAGTTGTTGTACTCTTTGTTGTTCTTGTCCTTATAGGGTTTGTTTAATGCAAATTTGATGATGTTCAAACCTGCATTAGCTTTTCTCGTGCTGTCATTCTGTTGCATATCAGTCACACTATACATCACGTCATACTTCAGGCCGTCTGTCCTGAGATATCCCTCTTTTTCCGGATCAAAGTCGGACAAGTAAAGTTTTCCCTCCTCAACAGGTTTGTCTAACTCGTACATCGTCATCTTCATGGCAGCCAGAGAGTCTCCTGTGAATTTGGTAAGGTGAATGGATATGACACAAGAGTCTGCAGCAACATTATTGTGCTCATCAAAAGAAAGAACTTGATCCTCAGGATAGAATATACTATCAGCATCATTCTCCAGTATTGTAAACTGGGTCATATAATCAGCTGTTATATAAGCACTCGTCTCAGGATCCTTAATACGACCAAGGTAACTGTATAAGTTTTGTGCCAGCACAGCATCAACAATCATTGATTTCGTAGAGACATCAAAAGTGTCAGTCTCAATGGTAAACAAGTCAACATTGCTTGTTAATGTCTTACCAATTCCTACGGTGTCTTCATCACATGAAGAGATTGTAATCATCATGGCGGATACAATCCCTATCAGCAGTAATCTTCTCATCATTGAAGTCTTAGAATCTTAATGATATTATCCTTAAATATTATACCTTATTTTTCATATCTGCTCATAAAAAGCCTCGTATGCCTTTCCAAAATCCTCTCCTGGGTATGCCAGTGTCGGAATATGGTTTGATTGAGCATATGCCAGTAAGCTTTCGTTGACATCTTTATGGGCGGCAATAACGCCATCGCTATAGTCAATGGCAAGCTTTCCCAGTTCTTCAAAGTCAAAGTGATCATTGTATTTGTCCAGCAATTCCGCTTTGGCTTCTCTGAAATCAACGCATTTCTTGAAGTTTGTGCCTAAATCAGAATTCAAGCTCTTCGGGAAGAGAGATGTAATGACTTTCGTGTTGGCAAACGAAGGCTCCTCATGGTAAGCTGTCTTAATATAGAGAGGAATCACGGCACCCATCCAGCCTTGAACATGAATGATGTCAGGAACCCATCGTAATTTCTTGACGGTCTCCAGAACGCCTCTTGCGAAGAAAATGGCACGCTCTCCGTTGTCGGAATAGTCCTCTCCCTTTTCGTCCGTCGTCATCTGACGTTTAGAGAAATAGTCATCATTGTCTATAAAATATACCTGAATACGAGTTTGTGCAATAGAAGCGACCTTGATAATCAAAGGGTGGTCTGTATCGTCAATGATCAGATTCATTCCCGAGAGGCGAATCACTTCATGCAATTGTCCACGACGCTCGTTGATGGTCCCCCATTTGGGCATGAATGTGCGTATCTCGTGTCCGTTTTCCTGCATGGTCTGCGGGAGTGCTTTACCCATCAGTGAAAGCTCACTGTCGGGAACATAGGGTACAATCTCTTGATTAATGAACAATATTTTTTTTGCCATATTCGGTGTAATTTATCTGTGCAAAGGTACGAAAAATAATTCACAAAAGCGCATAAACGTGCACATTTAAGGATTTTTAGTTGCGAAATTGGCATATTTTTATGATATTTTTTCCTTATTTGATAAAAATGTTGTTATTTTGCACCCGATTTGTATACAACAAAAAAAGAAAGATGAAAGTATTCAATAGGATTGTTGATTTACAGAATCAACTTTTTGAAGATCGCAAACAAGGAAAGGAAATAGGTTTAGTACCAACTATGGGAGCGCTCCATGAAGGACATGCTTCGTTGGTAAAACGTAGTGTGCAGGAGAATGGGATAACTGTTGTTTCTGTATTTGTAAACCCTACTCAGTTTAATGATAAGAATGACTTGAAGAACTATCCTCGCACATTGGATGCTGACTGTGAACTATTGGAACAGTGCGGTGCAGACTATGTGCTGGCTCCGTCTGTCGAGGAGATGTATCCAGTACCTGATACCCGTCAGTTTGAGTATCCTCCCATATCTACTGTGATGGAGGGTGCACATCGTCCCGGTCATTTCAACGGTGTCTGTCAGGTGGTGAGTCGCCTGTTCTATATTGTTAAACCCACTCGTGCTTATTTCGGAGAGAAAGACTGGCAGCAGATTGCGGTCGTGAAAGCAATGGTTCGCCATCTCGGTATTCCTGTCCAGATTGTGGAGTGTGACATCGTTAGAGACAAGGACGGACTGGCAAAAAGTTCCCGTAATACATTGTTGGCTCCAGATGAGAGAGCGATTGCGCCAAACATCTATAAAGCATTAAAGGAAAGTGTGAAATATGCTAAGAATCATACTGTTAAGGAAACGCACGATAAGGTGGTCGAGGATATAAATAGTGTGGAAGGCTTAGATGTCGAATACTTCTCCATTGTTGATGGGAATACCTTACAGGACATTGATAACTGGGAGGACTCTCCGTATGTGGTAGGGTGTATCACCGTCTATTGTGGTAAGACTCCCATTCGTTTAATTGATCATATAAAATACAAAGAGGTATGATGATAGAAGTAATGAAGTCTAAACTTCATTGTGTGACAGTTACCGAAGCAAATCTTAACTACATGGGCAGTATCACCATCGACGAGGATTTGATGGATGCTGCTAACTTGATAGCAGGTGAAAAGGTGCAGGTACTGGACAATAACAATGGAGAACGTTTTGAGACCTATATCATCAAAGGTGAGCGGGGGAGTGGTAGTATCTGTCTGAACGGTGCTGCAGCCCGAAAGGTTCAGGTCGGTGATGTGGTCATCATTATTTCTTATGCCCTGATGGATTTCGAGGAAGCCAAGACCTTCCAGCCCACGGTGGTCTTCCCTAAGGAAGGAAATAAGGTATAACAATCATTCAAAAAAATAAACTGAAGGACGGTTCTTTGATCTACTGAATCAGAGAACCGTCCTCTTTCGTAGATAGGCGGCACCTATCGACCCGATACCCCCAAGCAAACGCATAGACAGGCGGCACCTATCGAGGGGATAGGTGCCGCCTAACTCAAGTTACCTTTATTGATTGATTTTCTGTCCTGCGATATTATAGGTGTTACCGTCGCTATCTATCACGATGCGACCGTTCTCCAGACGCTTCACCGTCTTGGGACGGTTGGCATCACCCGTCTTGACACTGTTGATACCCGTAGGCGTGACGTCCTTCACCAGACGTACGGATCCGCCATACGAGGGTGGCATGGCACCACCTTTTGTAGGTGTCTGGATTCCCGTATCGTCACTGAAGCACAGTTGGTAGATAAACCAATTTCCTTTGTCATCTTGAAATTTCTCGTTGATCCAGTAAGAACCCATCGAGTTTCTGTTGGTTTCTATCCAACCCCAAAGGGTAGATCCTTGGAGTTGACCTGCGGCAGTGAGGAATACTGCACCGTTTGCCTCCATCATTGCCCAGGCTTCCTTCGTGAAGTAGTTTACGTAGTAGTTCTGCGCGTTGGGGTCCCAGATTACTCCTAATGGCATGGTGAATTCATCAGGGAGCAGCACGATACCATTCTCCGGATAGCGTCCTGCCAATCCGTCATCGACTTCTACAGAGGCAATAGCCCTCTTCTTCTCAGCATCCGGGCGAATATTCAGGAGGTACTTCCACTCTAAGAGGGTCAGCAGGCGCCAGTCGTCAGTCTTATTGCCAAGATTCTGAATAGGATGGGTGCCAAAATCTTCACTCCATCTCAGAAGGTCTATAAATTCATAATTGTTCTTAGGATACTGCACGAATGTGTTGACATAGTTGAGCACTCTGTTTTGTGCACCGGCAAAGCGGTAAACGCCTGTTGCAGACCTGTATTCAAGATTGGCTTTTGCAAAAGACACCTTGCCGCCACTGCCATTGATGCTGAACTCGCCAGGCAGCAAGCCTTCAGGAATGACAGCATGGCTGTCATCTGTAGGATCAATGAATGCCATCATAAGACCTTTTTGGTGGTCATCATCACCCTGCACGTAGATGGGCTTCATCATGTAGTCCTTGTAGCATACATTTACGCGATATGGGGCAGCACCGTCCAGTACAGGCCTGTTCCATAGCAGGTTGCCGTTGGCATCGTATGCCTCTACATAGCACTGACTGTGAGGCTCTGTTTTTGCTTTTGCATCTGGAAGTATGGCATAATAGAGCACATAGTAGATACCATCTTTCGTCGATGTACCGATGATATCGTATATATGGTCTTCCTTCATCATAACAGAGCGTCCTATCTCGTCTTCCCACAGAGGAGTGCCGTCAACGCTCAGTCTGTTCATCCACAGATGGCAGTTGTCAGTGCGTAGCATACTATATTCATAGACTCTGGTATCAAATACGGTGACGGTACCATCCTCGATAATCCAGTCATAGTTATTGTTCAACTGCAGACTGTCTCCAGTCGCAACACTCTTCTCAAGCACAGTGCCGTCAGGCCACACGCGGTTGTAGTGGAGTTGTCTCGGTTTTGATGGGGGATCTGCGACGTAATACAACATCAGCATACTTCCGTCTGTGTATGTCTGAGCCTTAAAATCATTTATCATTGCAAATGTACCTTGCTCAGTAGTTTCCGTTAAAGCCATATTCTCTGGCTCCACAGTCACTGCGTTTGCCCACATGTTCTGACAATTCGGACCAAGACGCATTGCGTCCACGCCATAGCATTGATATGTCACATAATCGATATGATTAGGGATGAGGAAATACACACTGCCTTCGGGAGCAGGGGTCATTTTATTGAAGAGCGTCAGGTTTGGCTGGATGTCTGACGAGAGGATATTGCCATCCTGGTCCAGACAGGCTATCTCATAATAGTAATCATAGCCCATTAAACCATCATTCTCCTCATAGTTGCAAGAGAAATAGATGTAGTCACCACTGACGCAAACTGTAGGGACTTTGTAGAATCTGAATTTTTTCGTCACCACATCCTTGCGCAAGTCAGGCAGCTGTATGCCGTCTGTTGACCATACAGACTCGCCAGTCTGCGTATAGCGGTAGATATAGACTTTATCAATGTAAGCCTCCGTTTTCTCGTCATACTCGCGCTGGTCGGTAAAGGTCATCAGAATGTCGCCATTCGGAGCCAACGTTGCTGATAGCTGACCATACGCGGCTGAATTTGTAGGTTGGTTTGACACACAGACACCATCGCCAGGCAAGGTTGGGTTGCCATCTGCGTCGTACACCTGATAATACAAAAGGAAGCGACTCTTTTCAAGTTCTTCGCCAGTTACAGGGTCTTTCTTTGTGTGTTTTCTCCAAATGCAGATGGTCTTGCCGTCATCTGTCTGGATGTTCATCGGAGAGGTGAAAACATAACTGGCATTTTCTTCATCAGGAATGGCTATTGTCTTTCTGTCATTGTCACTAGGTTGCCACTGCGCCATTGCGTTTAGCGTGGCGGCTACACATAGTAGTAGGGTTAGTAAATACTTTTTCATACTTGTGTTTGTTTTAGGTTATATATATTAATTCTTAATGCAAAGATATATAAAAAAGTTCGTACGGCAATCGTACAGACCATTTTTTTTCCTTTTCAGACAAGATTTAAGAATTCTCAAATAAAAAACAAGCCCGCAATTACTGCGGGCTTGTTTTTTTCAGCATATAAATTGAGGCTTATTCGATAACCACCAGTGCATCGTCCTCCATGACAGACTGACCTGGATTAACGCATACGGCAGTTACCTTACCGGATTTCTCAGTCTCAATATTATTAGCCATCTTCATCGCCTCTAATACAACAACGGTATCACCGGCTTTCACTTCGTCGCCTACGCTGACACAAACCTCTGTGATGACACCGGGCAGGGGAGCCTTAATGGCGTTATTGGTGTTGATGTTGGCAGAGGTCTCGGAGTTCTCAGAGTTCTCGGAGCTTTCTGAGGCAACAGGCTTGCGAACGACGACCTTCTTCTCCTCTTCAGGCTCTGGCTCCATTTCCACTTTGTACTCCTCACCATTCACGGTGACAGTAGCTGTGTTTTCTGCGACATCGCCAATGATAACCTCATATTGATTACCATTAATGGTATATTTATATTCCTTTTTCATAGTAATGTTATTTTTATGGATGTTCTGTCATAGTCTGGGCATAACCGTTCCACTGTGTCTGTTTCTCCTGGATGGTAATGATACCAGGCTCTTTGTCGTGGACGTTATTCCCCTTGAACTCGTAAAGTGCCATAGCGATGGCTGCATATACTTCGTTCTTCATAAGCATTACTTTTTACATTGGAATATTACCATGTTTCTTGGCGGGCAGGGCGTCGCGCTTGGTAGCGAGTTGTGCTAATGCGCGGCAGATGCGGAAACGCGTGTTGCGTGGCTCGATGACATCATCGATGTATCCGTACTTGGCAGCCTGATAGGGATTAGCGAAGAGCTCATTGTACTCTTCCTCCTTCTCAGCGATGAACGCCTTCACGTCCTCACCAGCCTCTTTCTTTGCCTTGGCTTCCTTGGCATAGAGAACAGCAGCGGCACCAGAGGCACCCATGACAGCAATCTCAGCAGAGGGCCATGCGTAGTTCAGGTCGGTATGCAACTGCTTAGACCCCATCACGATATGAGAACCACCGTATGACTTACGCAGGGTAACGGTGATCTTGGGTACGGTAGCCTCTCCGTATGCATACAACAGCTGGGCTCCATGCAGGATGACGGCGTTGTACTCCTGACCAGTACCAGGCAGGAATCCTGGAACGTCGACCAGTGATACGATAGGAATATTGAAGGCATCGCAGAAACGGACGAAACGGGCGCCTTTACGGGAAGCGTTCACGTCGAGTACACCAGCATAGCAAGAAGGCTGGTTGGCGACGATACCTACACTCTGACCGTTGAAACGGGCAAAGCCGACGATGATGTTCTTGGCGAACTTAGGCTGTACCTCGAAGAACTCGTTATCGTCGACAATAGCACTGATCACCTTATACATATCGTATGCCTCGTTGGGGTTCTCAGGGATAATCTCGTTCAGAGAGTCCTCCAGACGGTCGATGGGGTCTGTGCACTTCTTACGTGGAGCCAATTCCATATTATTGGAGGGAATATAGCTCAACAGGGTCTTCAGCATCTCAACAGCCTCTTCCTCTGTCTTGGCAGTGAAATGGGTCACACCAGACTTGGAGGCGTGTACGCTGGCACCACCCAGGTGCTCTTGGTCGATATCCTCACCCGTAACGGTCTTCACCACTTTCGGACCTGTGAGGAACATATAGGAAGTACCTTCCATCATCAGGGTGAAGTCGGTGAGGGCAGGGGAATAGACGGCACCACCGGCGCAAGGACCGAAGATACCGGAGATCTGAGGAATCACACCAGATGCCAGGATATTACGCTCGAAAATCTCTGCATAGCCGGCAAGGGCGTTGATACCTTCCTGAATACGGGCACCGCCAGAGTCGTTGATACCGATGACGGGGGCTCCCATCTTCATTGCCATGTCCATGACCTTACAGATTTTCTGGCTCATGGTCTCTGACAGAGAACCTGCATGAACGGTGAAGTCCTGTGCGAAGATGAATACCAGACGTCCGTCAATGGTACCGCTACCGGCAACGACACCATCACCAAGGAACTGTTTCTTCTCCATGCCGAAGTTATGGCAACGGTGTTCCTTGAACATGTCATACTCTTCGAACGAGCCTTTGTCGAGCAGCATCTCTATACGCTCACGTGCCGTATATTTACCTTTGTCGTGTTGCTTTTGGATCGCTTTCTCACCACCACCGAGGCGAGCCTGCTCACGCTTCTCGATGAGTTGTTTGATTTTCTCTAATTGCTTTGACATAATCTTTATCTGTTCTTTTATTAATGTTCACAAAGTTCCGTCAGAATACCTGCTGTTGATTTCGGATGCAGGAAGGCAATATTCAGGTTCTCGGCACCCTTGCGTGGCTTCTCGTCAATCAGACGGACACCCTTCTCGCTGACTTCGGCCAATGCGTTGGCAACACCATCCTCAACACAGAAGGCAACGTGATGTACACCTTTGTTGCCTTTGTCAAGCCATTTCTGGATGGTGCTCTCAGGAGATGTCGGCTCCAGCAGTTCCAGTTTAACCTCGCCGCACTTCAGGAAGGCGGTCTTTACTTTCTGGTCCTCTACCGTCTCAACGGCATAACACTTTAGCCCCAGTACATTCTCAAAGAATGGAAGGCTCTCTTCAATGCTCTGGACAGCGATGCCCAGATGCTCAATGTGTGAAATCTTCATATGTCAATAAATTGAGTTTTAAATTACTAAGGTGCAAAGGTACACAATTTAATTGACAATTGATAATTGATAATTAAGAATTAAGCATTATTAAAACTCGACAATGACTTTTCCGTTGATTTGTCTGCCGGTAAGGTAGTTCGGAACGGCATATTGCTGGTTAGTCACGTCGGTTACCCAGTAATAGCTGTTGACATTGGAGATACCGAGGATATTGAGTCCTTCCAGACTCACCCATACCCGGCGCAGTCCAAAGTTGCTGCGATTCTCGTTGTGGTAGGCGAGGAAACTCATACCGATATCAGCGCGCTTATAGGCAGGAGCACGGAACTGCTGGTATTCCAGTCCCTGGTGTGGAGCACCGAAAGGCAGTCCGTCAGCAATGGCAAGTCGCAAGGTCATCTTCCATCGCTCTGTGCCAGGGAAATAGTCGGTGAAGTGCAAGTTGATACCCCATCGCTGGTCTGTAGGCATCGGAATGCTGACCCCGTTTATCTTCTGACGAGTGCTCATGATGGAGAATGTCAGCCAAGAGTCAGTACCTGGTACAAACTCTCCAAATAACTTCAAGTCCAGTCCTGCCGCATAGCCTTTGGCAAGGTTCTCGCCATAGTATACCACCTTCATATTCTGAACGTTATACGGCACGAGGTTGTTCATAATCTTATAGTATGCCTCGGCAGTGAAACGGAAAGGACGGTTAGCCATTCGGAAACGGTAGTCAAAAGCACCGACGATATGGATGGAACGCTGACTCTTGATGTCGTTGTTAAGGGTCACGATGGTTCTCCCGTTAATAGTGGTGGTGTCACGCAACTCCTTATAGAATGGGGCCTGATAATAGAGTCCCGTAGACAGACGGAATGTCATGTTCTCGTTGAAGCCAGGAATCATCGCCAGTGATACACGTGGTGAGATGATGGTCTCCTTATTGTAGCTCCAGTTGGCGAGTCTGACACCCATGTTCAGCGTCCACAGGTTAG
The DNA here is from genome assembly GCA_045117415.1 of Prevotella sp. Lineage (GTDB taxonomy): Bacteria > Bacteroidota > Bacteroidia > Bacteroidales > Bacteroidaceae > Prevotella. The sequence continues at coordinate 27,501 of JBGUNO010000015.1, forward strand.
GCTTCTCGGCATAACCTGTCTGGAAACGGTACGTGTCCTGCAGGTAAGCCTCCAAACGTGTCGATGATATCTTTTGTTTGGAGTCGAGTGAATAGATGAGATCCAGTCGTTTTCCGGTATGAGGTATGCTGTAACCGCTGGAGTCACGCATCTCGTATTCTCTGGCATTCTCTTCAATCTCCTCCCATTTCACGGTCAGTCCACCCTCGATGTCATGATGTTTCATCTTGTGATTGACAGTCAGTTTGGCACTTGCCACATTAGCGGTCAGGTAATTACGGGCATGCTCCATATAGGTTCCCACACCCAGGTTCTCCGAGGTCTGTGTGTCGTCCAGCCAGTACTGTCCCTGAATGTCGTAGGTCTCCTGCTCCTTGGTATGGAAAGCAGCAGCCTGCAGTTTGATGTGTGTCTTCTCCGTGGGATGGTAAGTGATGGCCGCCGTCCCGAACAAGGTGCGGAAAATATCCTTTTCCTGTCCATCGAAATACACTTTGAATGATTTCACGTCCTGCATGGTACCGAAGGAGGTCTCTCTGTCGCTGGGCGAGAAGTTATAATGGTTCTCAGAGATATTTCCAATCACCTCCAAGTCCCATCGCTTGTTGGGGCTCCATGTGATATAGGTCTGATAGTCAAGGAAGTTAGGCTTGTACTCACCCTTCGTCTCCAGAGAACCAAGTAGGTAGCGGTTGGTCTTATAGCGTACACCATGACTCATCGAGAACTTTTTATTTCCATAACCCACAAAGATGCTGCCTCCTAAGAGGGATGCCTGGATATTGCCTTCCAATCGGGTAGGCTTACGATACTGGATATCCAGGGCACTCGACATCTTGTCGCCATATTTCGCTTCAAAGCCGCCTGACGAGAAACCGATCTTCTCCACCATGTCACTATTGATGACGGAGAGACCTTCCTGTTGACCACTGCGGATGAGTAGGGGACGGTATACCTCCGTGCCATTGATATACACGGAATTCTCGTCAAAGGAACCACCTCTCACATTGTATTGGCTTGACAGTTCGTTATGCGTCGACACGCCAGCCTGTTGCTGAACCAGCTCCTCCACAGCATTACCTGTTGTCGAAGGGGTATTCCTGAGGTTCTTCGTGTCTAATTGGTCCGTACCTGTCGTCTGTCTGCGTTTCTCTGTCACGACAACCTCGTCGAGTTCTTTCATCGGATACAGGGTGACGAGCAGGCGTTGCTTACCCTTTGGATTACGAAGCACACGGGTACGGGTCTGAAAACCGATCATCGAGAATTTCACGACGACCGAGTCGGCTGATTTCAGATTCAGTGAGTATTCGCCTTTTAAGTTTGCTACTGTCACAGCACCTTGTTCCAGACAACTTACTGTGGCAAGCTCAATGGCATTACCTTCCTCGTCGCTCACCACCCCTGAGAGGGTAAACGACTGTGCATGTAACATCATACTGCCGAAAAGCAGCATACATAGTGTTAGAATATGAAATGGTCGACTCATACTCCTATATAACGCATAAAATCCGGATTTATTACTTTCACCCCTAACCGTTACTCTCTCCACCACCAGGAGGCAAGGGCGTTCACCCAGCGGATACTGATACGGAACCAACGGAAGGCTGTTACTTCCTTGCCGCCAAAACTGAGGATGAAGTCACGATAGATGTTACGTCGGAAGGGTAGACCGACATCGATGAAACGGAAATGCTGCATCCCTTCCGCATGGGCATGTTTCATGGCGTTCCATATCGTGATGGCGTTAGGATGCAACATGGCGAAGCTCTTTCTCCTGGAAGCGGAATACCAGAAATATAGATCCCCATCGGAATGAACACAGGCACAACAGCCAATCACCCTTTCGTGGTATTTTGTGATAAACAACCGACACCGCTTACTTTCCATCATTCCTCGGAAGAAATCATCAGCAGGCAGGTAACGTCGTGGCTTCAGCCAATTGTGGTGGCGCAACAGCTTGGAAAACTCCCGGAACTCCTCGTTGGTTTCCACCAGCTTGGTGACGGCACCACGTTCCTGAGCAGCCTCGACACGTCTCATCTGGCGTTCTGTGATACGTTCCTCTGGTGTACGGGAGTGCAGAGAATTATGAATATTCATCCATTTCACATGGAAGAATCCCATGCGTTTCAGCTCTTTATAGCCGAACATCTTCTGGGAGAAATGACTGAACTCGATATACAATGCCCTGTTCTGCATCCGTTCGGTAATCGCTTCCGCCATCAGTCCAAAGAGTTGCTGCTCGTGATGCTCCTCGTCTTTGACATGATAGACACCTTCGCCCATCACCCTGACATTCATATATATATAAGGTGGAAGCCATGACCTCCTATGGTAGATGACGGCAAGCAGGTGAGCCATCACGGTCCCGTCACCTTGTGTCACCACTGCCATCAAAGGCTTTTGGCGAGGCGTACGCTCACAGAGTTCCATCAGTTCCGGACTGTGGAAATAGTTGCCCTCAAGGATGGTTGGCAACTCCTTGGCGTGCTCGTAGATGGTGACTTTCAGTTCCCTCATGGGGTGTAAAGTTACAAAGTTTCATGATAAAAACCAAATTTATTTGGAAAATTCATCACAAATTCCTATATTTGCATCGTCAAATATAAATCTTAAACAATGATGAAACGAATGCTTCTTTCTTTTGGCATGTTGCTGATGTGTTGTGTCTCATGGTCACAGAAGACTATTACGCCCGATGTGTTAACAGTGGTTTATGCTACTTCTGATGACGGATTCCTCAATGTTCGTGAACGTCCATCCAGTAAGGCAAAAATATTGGACCGGCTTCCCCTGCAGTTCCATGGTCTTGGTCGGGGCATCCTGCTGGAGAGCGGAGAGCGATGGAGCAAGGTCAGGTGTAACAATAATGTCGATGGCTGGGTATATAATAAATATCTGGGTTATCAGACATGGTATTCGGGAAATGGGAAGCCAACGCTCATTGCCAGATGGGGCTATACTCCTCTTTATACAGACAACTATGCGGACGAAGGTCCTCAGTTCATCCCCTTTGGTACGGTGAGGGAGGGAACTATCATTGCCGACGAGTATGATGCCGATGAGGTGGAAGGCTATTATGTCCTGAAGACAGGTCACGACTATCTTTTCATTAAGAAAGAGGACGTTATTGTCAAATAGGTCTTTTGCCGCCTTTCTCATTAAGGCGGCACCTTCATCAATACAATATTTACAGCACTTCCTCCATCGTGTCCAGAACCTCCTGTTCCGTCAGCAGGTTGAAGTCGCCCAATACAGTATTCTTCATCGCTGCGGCAGTCAGTGCGTAGTTCAAGTGCTTCTGATGCTCCCCATGCCAACGGAAGTGGGCGTGTAGGTAAGCAGCGATATAGGCATCGCCGACTCCAATCGGGTCGAGTACGGGGTTGATGTCCACGATACCGGTATGGTAGAGCTTACCATCCGCATAGAGCACACCAGTCAACAGGTGATGACTTGCTGATAGGACGTTACGGATACCCATGATAAAAGACCTGCCTTGGGGTAATAGCTCTTGTGTTTTTTCGAAATACTTCTTGTAAGCGTCGATGTCTAACTCATAGGAAGTGTCTTTGGCATCAAAGGGTGGGGGTGTCATCCCTGTAATAAGTTTCCACTCCCCCGTATCCCCGAAAATGATATGACTAGCCTTGAGGGCTGGAAGCATCACGTCATGCGCCTCTTTCCCATATTTCCAGAGGTTCTTGCGATAATTGATGTCGCATGAGATGCAGATGCCCCTTTGCTGAGCCTCTTTGAGCCCGTTGAGGGTCGTTTCACTGGCACCCTCAGACAATCCGCAGGTGATACCCGTCCAGTGGAACACGTCCACATCCTTCAGGATATCCTTCCAGTTTATCATGTCGGGTTGCAGTGTCATCATTGACGATTGGTCACGGTCGTAAGCGATGCTGGAGCCACGGAGCGATGCAGCCTGTTCGTAGAAATACTTGCCAACTCGTGAACCACCCCAGAGAATATGATTTGTACCCACCTGATAGCGGCGCAGTTCATTCCTGCAGGCAACACCCAGCATGTTGTCGGGCAGACGTGTCACATATTGGACGTCATTACCCATCATGGCGAGTGATACGGCGACATTCGCCTCACTGCCGCCATAGAAACCGTCAATCTTATTACCTTGTATGATACGCTGGTAGTCTGGTCGTGTCATGCGTAGCATAATCTCTCCCATTGTCACGAATCTCATCTTTTTCTCCATCTTCTCGCAGTTATATTCTTCCTGTTGTTCTGCAAAAATAGTAAAAACCTTTTAAATAGCCAAACGGCACGCAAAATATTGTCAAGGGTTTTGTCTGTTTCGTCTTTTTTGTGTATTTTTGTAGCCAAATTAGAAAGAATAATGGATTATATATTATTTAAAAACCGCAGTTATCGTGGTGTGATCTCCAAGGGACTCGGTTTATACCTGACTCATTTCCGCCTGTTTTTTAAGGCATCATGGTTGATGGCGATGATCTATGCGCTCGTCTTTGCCGCATTGGAGACGTTGTTATCCATCCAGTTGCCGACACTATCGGCGATCATCATGCGACAGGAGCTGGTGCTGAAGACAGCGTTATCGCCTGAGGTCGCCCAGCAGTATTTGATGACGGTAGGTGTCACCTTCCTTTTGATATTGTTGTATGCTGTGATGGAAGCCATGACGGTAGCGACGGTACTGAATAAGCTAAAGGAGCATCACGACACGAATACGATGACCGTTCCCAAACGTTGGTTTGCCATCTCCTGTCGTATGATGGGACGTACGCTGAAAGGATATTTCTTCACCTTCCTGACCGTGTTGGTGCCAGTATTGCTGTTGATGGTTCTGGTAATTGTGTTGCATCAAATGATGCCTTCCGCCTCGATGACGCTGATGGCGATAGCAGGTGTGTTTTGCATATTGTTAGGACTGTTGTATTTCCCGATGCTGTATGTGTTTATGAAATACATGATGAACAAGGGAAAATCGTTTTTCCCCCTGCTTCGTCCCTCCTATGCGACAGGACTACGCCATTGGGGACATATCTTCACCACCTGTCTGATAGGCGGACTGATCGTCTGTGTCTTAGCGGGCATCTGTTGTCTGCCTGCCATCATCCTGGCATATGCACACTGGATCTCCCAGGAAGGTGTCTTGAATGGTGACCCGCTGGGAATGCCCGATTATATCAACAGTCTGTCGTTCATCACCTATTTCCTGACAGGTTTTGTGTTGGTCTATCTCTGCATGCCGATACTGCTGATTGTCTATTATATGTATGGTTCGATAGAGACCTACGAACAAGAGAAAAATAAGTTAGATATATGAAAAGACTGTTATTCATTGACCGCGACGGTACCATTATCGAGGAACCAGCAGACGAGCAGATAGACTCTTTTGAGAAACTGAAATTCGTAGAGGGTGTTATCCGCAATCTCGTGTTCATCCGTCAGCGACTCGACTTTGAGTTGGTGATGGTCAGCAACCAGGACGGACTGGGTACGGACGCCTTTCCGGAAGATACCTTCTGGCCTGTACATCACTTTATCCTCCAGACACTGAAGGGTGAGGGGGTTGAGTTTGACGATATCCTCATCGACCCGCATTTCCCTGAAGACAACGCACCGACCCGCAAGCCTAATACGGGACTGGTGGAGAAATACATGAATGACCCAGAATACGACATCGCCAACAGTTATGTGATTGGTGACCGAGATACCGACCGTCAGTTTGCCGAGAACATTGGATGTAAGTTCCTGCAGATAGGCAACTGGGACAAGGTCGCAGAGACCTTGTTTGCCGGAGAGCGTTATGCGGAGGTGAGACGTACTACCAAGGAGACGGATATTGATATCAAGGTGTGTCTCGACGGTACCGGGAAATGTGATATCTCCACAGGACTGGGCTTCTTTGACCATATGTTGGAGCAGATAGGAAAACATGGTATGATGGACCTGACCATCCATACTAAAGGCGACTTGGAGGTCGATGAGCACCACACCATCGAGGATACCGCCATTGCGTTGGGTGAGTGTATCTTGAAGGCATTAGGTGACAAACGGGGCATCGAGCGTTATGGTTACTGTCTGCCGATGGACGACTGCCTGTGTAGTGTCGCCCTCGATTTCGGGGGACGTCCATGGTTGGTATGGGATGCCGAGTTCCATCGTGAGAAGATTGGGGAGATGCCTACGGAGATGTTCCTCCATTTCTTCAAGAGTCTGAGTGACGCTGCCAAGATGAACCTGAATATCAAGGCGGAGGGTGAGAACGAGCACCATAAGATCGAGGGTATCTTCAAGGCATTGGCACGCTCCCTGAAGATGGCAGTGCGTCGTGATATCTATCATTACGAGCTACCCAGTACCAAAGGTTTACTCTAAATGCTGAATTATGAACTATATCAAATGGGGATTTATCGGATGCGGTGAGGTAACGGAAATCAAAAGCGGACCCGCCTTCTCGGAGGTCGACGGCTCCAGTGTCGTCGCTGTGATGAGCCGAACGGAGGAACGTGCCCGTACCTATGCTGTCAAGCATGGTGTCCCTAAGTGGTATACTGACGCACAGGAACTGATTGACGACCCTGATGTGAATGCAGTTTATGTGGCAACGCCTCCATCCAGTCATGCCACCTTTGCCATCATGGCGATGAAGGCGGGTAAACCTGTCTATGTGGAGAAACCGCTGGCATCAACCTATGAGGACTGTGCGAGGGTCAATCGGGTCAGTGAGGAAACGGGGGTTCCTTGTTTCGTGGCGTATTACCGACGTTACTTACCTTATTTCCAGAAAGTAAGGGATATCGTGAATAGCGGACAGATAGGCAAGGTTGTCAATGTACATGTCCGCTTTGCCGTTCCTCCCCGCGAAGAGGACCAGACAGGAAAACTGCCCTGGCGGTTACAACCTGAGATTGCGGGTGGTGGTTATTTCTATGACTTGGCACCTCACCAGTTGGATATCCTGCAGGATATCTTCGGGGTGATCATTGAGGCACGTGGAATCTGTGCCAACCGTGGAGGTCTCTATCAGGCAGAGGATAGCGTAAGTGCCTGTTTCCAGTTTGAGAACGGGCTCCCAGGTAGTGGCTCTTGGTGCTTTGTCGCTCATGAGTCGGCTCGTGAGGACCATATTGAACTTATCGGTGAGAAAGGCTCCGTGAGCTTCTCGGTATTTGATTACCAGCCTATCAGGTTGCATACCAGTGACGGCATGGAGAGTATCTCCGTACCGAATCCTCCATACGTACAATATCCTCTGATCAAGAAAGTGATAGAGCATTTGCAAGGACTTGGCATCTGTGAGTGCACGAGTGTTTCTGCCACACCAGTTAACTGGGCATTAGACCGTATATTAGGAAAATTCTGAGTGATGCGAAGAGGGGTGACCATATTACTGTTACTACTGTTGATAAGTCTGGGGGTGAGCGCCACAGACTCGCTGAGCGTGGAGAAGCCCCGCCAGGGGTGGTTCTCACGACTGATTGACAGTTTTAGTGAGGTGGACACCAATTATGTGGAGCCGCAGCATTACAACTGGGCATTGATGCTCCAGTCTATCAACACCTACGACTATTATCGACTGAGTACTTCCGGGAGTGCCAGCCAGTCTATCTCCTTTGCCCCGACGATAGGTATCCGTATGGGACCGTATTTTGGATGGCGCTGGATATTCTTAGGATACACCATTGACCTCCGTAACATCCACTTCTTCAGCGGAGCCCGTAAGTTGGAGATAGACGGAAGTATCTACAGCTCACGTTTCTGTGCCGATGTGTTCTATCGCCGTTCTGTGGACGACTATAAGATCAGAAGTGTGAATTTAGGGCAGGGTATTAATACCGAACCATTGGAGGGTCTTGACTTTGATGGATTGAACGTGAGTATCACAGGTGTTAACTTCTATTACATCTTTAATCACAAGCGGTTCTCTTACCCGGCAGCCTTTGCACAGAGCACCTGTCAGAAAATCAGTTGTGGCTCCTGGATGGTGGGAATCGGATATCTGAAGAACGATATCGAGTTCGACTATAAACGGTTGGAGGCCATTGCCAAGGAACGGTTAGGACAGGATGTGAAACTAGATAGCAGTCTGATGTTCAACAGAATCAAGTATACGGATATCAATGCCTCTGTGGGATATGCCTATAACTGGGTCTTCGCCCGTAACTGGCTGTTATGTGCCAGCCTGTCGATGGCACTTGCCTATAAGACGTCAATGGGTGAGACGGAGAGGAAATACGATACTCAGAAAGACGAGGGCTTCGATTTCGGCAACTTCAATATAGATGGTATTGGTCGCTTTGGTGTTGTATGGAACAATACGAAATGGTATGCAGGTGCCAGTGCCATCGTCCGTGCCTACAATTATCGGAAGTCACGTTTCGCTGCCAATAATATCTTTGGTGACCTGAGTATCTATGTGGGTCTGAATTTCGGTCCTCGCGGACCTTATAAAAAGAAAAAGGATAAATAAAGAATAGTCATCATATAAAAATCAAGAACAGATATGGAATTACCTGATTTTATGAGTTATGCCAATAAGTTTTCTCAATCCGATTTCATTGAGAAGATTTCCCGCATTGCCAGGCGGGCAGGCTCTAAACTGGTGTATGCGGCATTGATCCTGTATTATACGCTGCAAAGTGATAAGATCAGCAAGAAGGACAAGGCGATGATTATTGGTGCACTGGGTTATATGATCAGTCCGCTGGATGTGCTTCCCGATGCCATTCCCATCGTAGGACTAACAGACGACCTCGCCGTATTGCTCTATGTCCTGAAGAAGATATGGACGGACGTGGATCCCGAGATTCAAGAGAAGGCAAAAAGCAAACTCTCCAAGTGGTTCGATGAGGATGAGATAGAGGAGATCCATGATCTCTTTAAGGAAGGCGAATGACGCAGGAATACGACATCAGGGTGCTTCCGCAAGTGGCTGCCAACGAACAGTCGCTGAAGGATTATCTTGCCGGGGAGAAAGGCTTTGATGTCCGTACCATCACACACCTCCGTGTCCTTCGGAAGAGTATCGATGCTCGTCAGCGTACCATCTATGTCAATCTGAAAGTGCGGGTGTATGTCAACGAGATGCCGGAGGATGATGCCTACCAGCATACGGACTATCCCGATGTCTCTGATTGCCCGCAGGTGATCGTCGTCGGCGCAGGTCCTGGTGGACTCTTTGCCGCCTTGCGACTCATAGAGTTAGGCTTCCGTCCCGTTGTCTTGGAGCGTGGCAAAGATGTGCATGAGCGTAAGAAAGACCTTTCCCTGATAACAAAGATGCAACAGGTAGACCCTGAAAGCAATTATTGTTTCGGAGAGGGGGGCGCTGGTGCTTATTCGGATGGTAAGCTCTATACCCGCAGTAAGAAACGTGGTAATAGTGAGAAGATCCTGCATGTGTTCTGCCAGCATGGTGCTTCGACAAATATCCTTGCCGATGCCCATCCGCATATTGGTACGGACAAATTGCCGAGGGTTATCGAGAACATGCGTAACACCATCCTCCGCTGTGGCGGGGAGGTTCATTTCCAGACGAAGATGACACGCTTGATCCTCGATGGTGATACCGTGGTCGGCGTAGAGGCAATGAATAACTCTCAACGCTCAACTCTCAACGCTCAACTAAGGTTCACAGGTCCCGTCATCCTCGCTACAGGTCATTCCGCCCGTGATGTCTATCGTTATCTTGCCGATGCGAAGATAGAGATAGAGGCGAAGGGTATTGCCGTGGGTGTCCGTCTGGAGCATCCCTCCATGCTCATCGACCAGATACAGTATCATAACAGACAGGGTAGGGGAAAGTACCTGCCTGCTGCCGAATATTCATTTGTCACCCAGGTGGACGGACGTGGTGTATACTCCTTCTGTATGTGTCCCGGTGGTTTCGTGATACCTGCTGCTACGGACAAACAACAGATTGTCGTCAACGGCATGTCACCCTCCCATCGTGGTGGACAGTGGAGTAATAGTGGGATGGTGGTGGAGATGAGACCCGAGGATATCCCAGACGATATTCCGTTATCCCGGAATACCGTTATCCCGGAATACCGTCATCCCGGAATCCCGAATAGCGATGCCCTGAAAGTCATGGCTTTCCAGGAAAAACTTGAACAGAATTGTTGGCAACAAGGGAATATGCGCCAGACAGCTCCTGCCCAGCGGATGGCGGACTTCGTCAATAACCGCTTAAGCTATGACCTACCTAAGAGTTCCTACGCCCCGGGGCTTATCTCTTCGCCCCTGCATTTCTGGATGCCGGAGATGATCACCAAACGCTTACAGGAGGGTTTTAAGTTCTTTGGAAAACATGCCCATGGATTCCTGACCAATGAGGCGGTGATGATAGGGGTGGAGACACGTACATCCTCACCAGTTCGTATTATCCGAAATACGGACACGCTGATGCATGTCCGTATTCAAGGTCTGTTCCCCTGTGGCGAAGGGGCCGGCTATGCCGGCGGTATTGTCTCCGCAGGTGTCGATGGGGAACGGTGTGCAGAGATGTGTGGGGAATATCTCAAAAACAGAAAAGGAGCGTGATGAACGCTCCTTTTCTGATAGTATTACTTAGGTTGTACAGGAATCTTATCTACACGTTTCTGATGGCGTCCACCTTCGAAGGTGGCAGTGAAAAACTCATCCATGATCTTACGTGCCATGTTATTGTCGATAAAACGACCAGGCATCACCAGTACGTTGGCATCGTTATGCTGGCGGATCAGATGGGCGATTTCTGGAATCCAACACAAACCGGCACGTACCTGTTGGTGCTTGTTCAGTGTGATAGAGATACCCTCTCCCGAGCCACATATCGCAATACCTGGATAAACCTCACCACTCTCAATCCCTTCAGCCAGTGCATGACCGAAGTCGGGATAGTCGACGGAGGCATCACTCCATGTACCATAGTCCTTATAAGGATAGCCCTTCTCCTCCAGATACTGGAGTACGAATTTCTTCAAAGGGTAGCCTGCGTGGTCGCAGGCTACTCCAACAGTCTTTACTTCCATTACGCCAACAGCTTCTTAACTTGTTCGTAAACATTCTGACCAGTGAAGCCGAGCTTCTCGTCAAGCACCTTGTAAGGAGCAGAGAAACCAAAGCTCTCGAGGCCCCATACAGTACCGTCGGCACCTACCAGGCCTTCAAGGTTGACAGGCAGACCAGCGGTCAGACCGAACTTCTTCTTGCCTGCAGGCAGTACGCTCTGCTGATACTCCTTGCTCTGTGAGCGGAAGAGACCCTCGGAAGGAACACTGACGACACGTGTCTTGATGCCGTCGGCAGCCAATAGCTTGGCACCAGCCTCCAGCGTAGAAACCTCAGAACCGGAAGCCAGCAGGATGACATCGTAGTTCTCGTCGGAACCTGCGACGACATAAGCACCCTTGGTAGCCTGGTTATAGTCGTTGCCCTCTGGCAGCATCTCGATGTTCTGACGAGAGAAGATGAGCGCGGTCGGGGTGTCGACATTCTCCATGGCCATACGCCAGCAGACAGTAGTCTCCTCGGCATCGGCAGGACGAACGACGAGTACGCTGTTCTTGCCATGATGGTTCTTCAGTTTCTCCATCAGACGGATCTGTGCTTCCTGCTCAACAGGCTCGTGGGTAGGACCGTCCTCACCAACACGGAAGGCATCGTGTGTCCAGATGAACTTCACGGGAAGCTCCATCAGGGCAGCCATACGAACGGCAGGTTTCATATAGTCTGAGAATACGAAGAAGGTACCGCAAGCAGGGATGACACCACCATGCAATGCCATACCGATACAGCAGCATGCCATCGTCAACTCAGCCACACCAGCCTCGAAGAAGGCACCACTGAAGTCGCCCTTCACGATGTCGTGGGTCTTCTTCAGGAAGCCGTTGGTATTATCAGAATTAGAGAGGTCGGCAGAAGCACAAATCATATTGGGCACCTGTTCTGCCAACTGACCGAGAACGGCAGCCGATGCACTACGGGTAGCACTGCCAGCCTTCTGTTCCACCTTGCTCCAGTCAATCTTCGGAGCCTTGCCGCTGAACCACTCCTCGAGCTGGGCTGCCTTCTCAGGATTAGCCTGTGCCCATGCTGCCTTCAGGGCATAACGCTCAGCCACGATCTTCTTCAGTTCCTCAGCACGTTTGGCATACAATTCCTTGACCTCCGGGAATATCTGGAACGGATTCTCAGGATCGGCACCGAGATTCTTCATCGTGTTGATATAAGCATCGCCACCGAGAGGTGCACCGTGGGTAGCGCAGTTGCTCTCATAGGATGAGCCGTCAGCCTTGCGGGCACCCTTACCCATCACACAGTGACCGATGATCAGAGAAGGACGTGCAGTCTCCTTCTGTGCATTCTTGATAGCCTCACGGATCTGGTCGACATCGTTACCATCGATCTTCTGTACATACCAGCCCCAAGCCTCATACTTCTTGGCAGTATCCTCACAGGTCACCACCTCGGTCTTGGTAGACAACTGGATGTCGTTGGCATCGTAGAACATGATGAGGTTGTCAAGTCCCAGGTTACCGGCAATACGGCCAGCACCCTGTGAGATCTCTTCCTGTACACCGCCGTCAGAGATATAGGCATAGATGGTCTGACCCATCACGTCGCCCAGACGGGCTTTCAGGAATTTAGCGGCGATAGCGGCACCTACGGCGAAGGTGTGACCCTGTCCGAGGGGACCGGAAGTATTCTCGATACCACGCTCAATCTCACGCTCGGGGTGTCCGGGAGTTACTGAACCCCACTGGCGCAGGTTCTTCAGGTCCTCCAGCGTATACTTGCCGATGAGTGCCAACTGGCTGTAGAGCATCGGAGCCATGTGACCGGGATCAAGGAAGAAACGGTCGCGACCTTCCCATGCAGGATTCTCAGGATCGTAGACGAGGAATTCACTGTACAGGGTGTTGATGAAATCAGCACCGCCCATGGCACCACCCGGGTGACCGGATTTGGCCTTCTCAACCATTGAAGCAGCGAGGATACGGATGTTGTCCGCTGCCATGTTCATAACTTTGTTGTCGTTCATAATATAAAATAATAGTTATAATGTATTGCGTTAGAGAGTAACGTAGCTGCAAATTTACTCATTTATTTTCATATAATCACCTTTTCTTTGGAATATTTAGCAAATAAACGAAAGAATTATCTCAAAAACAGGAGAACAGTACCTTTTGGGGAGCTGTTGGGATGTGACAGGTCACCGTACGTGTCTCACCAGGAGCCAGTGTCAGGTAGTTGTCTGACCAGTAGGCAGGACAGAGCAGTTCTCCCTGTGTGTCCTTCGCTGCCAGTCGTGTCATGAAGGCGACTTTATCGGAAAGGTTGGTGACGGTCGCCTCATAGACTCCTTCCGCAAGCTGTCTGGTGGTCATCTGGCAAGACTTGCTGCACAGGTTGTCAAGTATGGCGTAGGAGGCATATCGGTCGATGGGCGTGTGCACCCAGTTTGTCTTTGCCCAGTCGTAGGTGTCATCCTCTGCTGGCAGGAAATAGTCGTTGGTGGCAATGACGGTTCCCTTGTCATCCGTCAGTTGGAGGAACAGGAAGGCAGCGGGAGCACCGTTGGTGTCGACATCGAATACTTTGACTACCTGACCGGGTGGGAGACTCACGGGGACAGATTCTGGATACTCCTGACCCTTTAGCAATCTCATGGAAGCCGTGAGACGGGCTGGATGTAGTGTCTCGTTGACAGCATAGACCGCCTTATTATGATAATCGTAAATCAGTTGCAGGGGGGCATTGGCTCTTTTGACGGCGTAATAGGCGGCATTGGGCTGTTTGTAATAGTCATAGAGCTGCCAGTATATACCAGGTCGCGCTCCATTCAGCATCCATTGGATGATACCCGTGGTATGGGGGCGGCGCACACGGAATGACTCGAACATCGCCTTGGTACTCTCAGCACTCAGCATGTCAGCTCTATACAGATACTTGTCGATGTCTTTGGCATCTCCAAAGCGGTAGTGGATGACCTCATTCAGCTTCTTCAGGGAGTTCATTTCCGAGGAGGAGGCGGTGCATAGGATGTCCCAACGCTGGTCTATGGGAAACAGCGGGTCACCCAGCATCTTCTGGAGGGACTCCTTCACCGGCAACTGCGCTCCGATACCTGTCTCGGTATTGAAGCCGTGGGCACCACCGGGAGCCTCTGGCAGATACCAGTATGTCGGACCGACATACTCATAGGGACCTTCCATCTTAGTGCCAGAAAAACCAGACAACTTACTCTCCAGGTTCTTGGCGGATATCAGGTAGTCACGGTCGTCCTCCTTGCTGAGAAACTGCCGGTAGCTCTGCTCCAGTTCTGGCTTGGGTATCCGGTCGCTGCCCACAAACCAAGCGATGACGGAGGGGTGGTGGCGCAACCACATCACCTGGTCCTCAAACGACTGGGCGACGAGGGCTATATTCTCCTTGCTGATGATACCGCCATAAGGCTCTTCGGTGGGAGAACCGAGATAGTCTTCCCACTCCCAGTGACAGCTCCAGCCCACCAGGATCATCAGTCCTAACTCGTCACAGAGGTCATAGAGATTCTGTGAGTTACCCCAAAAACCTTCCAGCCGCACGGTGTTCATGTTCATGTCACGGACATATTCCAGTTGTAGCCGGTTGGTAGCAGGGGTGTCGCGCAGATAGATGTCGTCTGTCCAACCGGCTCCGCGGAGCAGTACATTCTGTCCGTTGAGTGTGAAGGCGCGGTAGCCCTCGTCAGTCAGGTAACTGCGAATCTCCCGGATTCCGAAACGGACATCTTCGGCATCCGATACCTTGTCGTTCTCCACAAATTCCATGTGCAGGTCGCAGAGCTCGGACTTCCCCATACCATTGCACCACCAGAGGCGGGGGTGGTTGATATGAATCTCCGTGGGGATGGTGAGACGGCGCTTCTCACCAGCGGCGAGACGTACAGGGTAGCTGAACGAATGTCCGTCGGCGGTCCCTCGAATAGTGCCGGATACGGACTTGTCGGTGAGGTTCCTCAGTTCGGTGGCAATGGTGAGCCATGCCTCATCGAGTGTCTCCGTGTTGACCCTGGAGCGGACGGCGGAATGTGATATCGCCACATTACCACAGGTCTTCACCCAGACTTCACGGTAGATTCCCATACTCTCGTCGGCAGGACGCGGATTCCAGTCGGCAAATCCGATGTTAGGCTCTCCGGGCTGAGCACGGAACACCTCTACAGTGAGCTCATTCTCTTTGCGGATTTCTTTCGTGACATCATACTCAAACTGGCGGAACGGTCCAGCCATCTCCTGCTTGTCGGCAATCTGTCTTCCGTTGAGCCATACATTGGCACGATAGCAGATACCGTCAAAGGTGAGTAATACATGCTCGCCCTTCTTCAGTGACGGCATGTTAAAGGTGGTACGATACCGCCAACTTTTCTCAAACTGTTTCTTGTCGATGCGGGCATAGTCGGCAGCCGTCAGTGCCTCGGGCTCTATACCGTTTGCCGTCAATACACCCATCAGGGTGGAGGGTACCTGAGCCGGTATCCATCCGTTTGCGGTCTCGACCTGCCATCCCTCAGTCAGTTTGAGTGTCTTGGCTTCTGCATAGACACTTAATACGAATGTACCAATCAGCAGTAAAAGTAATTTGTATTGTTTCATGATGATAAATATAATAAGTAATGCCAAAAATACTCATAAATATTCAATAGTCTAATTTTTCTTTAGAATAATTAGCAAAAATACTAAAATATTTCGTACCTTTGTCGGTATAATAAAACATCTACTAATAATAACTAAAACTACACAATGATGAAAGACTTAAGAATGTACATTAACGGTCAGTTCTGCGAGAGCAGCAACGGCCAGTGGATCGACGTGTTAAACCCCTCTACGGAGGAAGTTATCTCCCGTCAGCCTAATGGTACCATCGAGGATGTTAACCGTGCGCTGGATGCAGCACGTGCTGCCCAGAAGGCATGGGCAAAGACTCCTGCCATCGAGCGTGCCGCCTGGTTGAAAAAACTCGCCAACGGCATCCGTGAGCGTCGTGAGGAGTTCATAGATATCATCATGCGTGAACAGGGAAAGACCATCACATGGGCGACCATCGAGGTCGACGTGACAGCTGAGTACTTCGACTATATGGCATCATTTGCCCGTCATATCGAGGGTGAGATCATCCCCAGCGACCGTCCTAACGAGACGATCTTCCTGACCAAGAAACCCATTGGTGTCGTTGCAGGAATCCTCCCTTGGAACTTCCCCTTCTTCCTGATTGCCCGCAAGGCGGGTGCTGCCTTGATAGCCGGCTGTACCATCGTCATCAAGCCCTCACAACTGACGCCTGAGAACTGTACCGTCTTCGGCGAGGTCGTCGACAAGGTCGGACTGCCGAAGGGTGTCATCAATATCGTGACGGGTAAGGGAAGTGTCATCGGTAACGAGATGGCTGGCTCTCCTAAGATCGACATTGTCAGCGTGACAGGCTCCGTAGGTGCCGGCGAGAGTATCATGGCTGCCGCCTCGAAGAATATCACGAAGGTCAGTCTTGAGTTAGGCGGCAAGGCTCCTGCCATCGTCTGCAAGGATGCCGACTTGGAGAAGGCTGCCCAGTGGGTTGTCGACAGCCGTATCGGCAACAACGGTCAGATCTGCAACAATGCCGAGCGCGTCTATGTCGACAAAGCCGTGAAGAAAGCGTTCACCGATATCCTCGTCAAGAAGATGGAGGCTGTCAAGGTAGGTGATGTCTGCAAGGACCACACCGTCGATATGGGTCCGTTGGTAGAGGCCCGTGCCCTGGAGAGTGTGACGGAGAAGGTGGAGCGCGCCATCAAACAGGGTGCCAAACTGCTCTGCGGCGGTCATCGCGTAGGCGACAAGGGCTATTTCTATGCCGCTACCGTCCTCGACAACTGTACCCAGGATATGGACATCATTCATGAGGAGACCTTCGGTCCCGTCATTCCGTTGGTGGAGTTCGACGGCATCGACCAGGCTATCCAGTGGGCCAACGACTGCGAATACGGTCTTGCATCCTCTGTATTCACCAAGGACATCGATACTGCCACCCGTGTGGCACGTGAACTGGAGTTCGGTGAGACCTACATCAACCGTGAGCACTTCGAGGCGATGCAGGGTTTCCACGCCGGTGTGAAGAAGAGCGGTATCGGTGGTGCTGATGGCAAGCACGGTATCGAGGAGTATCTCGTCACCCACGTCACCTACCTCGATACCCATTACGAATAAATCATACTAGACTTTTTGAATTGTCTTGACAAAGTGCCTCAAATTTAGGGGCACTTTTCAATTTGGTTTGCTGTTGGCTGTAAATGAGCGAAAACAGAGACGTTTTGCTAATTTATTTATAGTCAACAACTTATGGACTTGAGGACATAAAAACACGAAAGATAAGCGACAAAAACCGACATTTTTTACCTGTTTTTGCCCCTGTTTTTCGCTTAGAAAGGTGCCTCCTTTCGGGTCGTTAGGTGGCACCTAACGGGTGGTTAGGTACCGACAAACCCTCCTTTAGGTACGTCCTAACTCATTTTTACCTCCTTATAAACGATTTTGGAGCTTCTGATTTTCCAGAAGCTCCAAAAATCCGAACATATTTTTTGACTATATTTCTTGACAAATCAGGTCGTTATTATTGATTAGTTCATTTCAGTGAGAGGACGATGATGCTCTTGGCAGGTACCTTCACGGTGAGGACACCTTTGTTGAGCTTCGCATTGGTGTAGTCCTTGGGGGCTACGACATTCGGGTGCTGGAAATCGTTGAAGTCGGCGACATTCTTAGAGGTGAGGATACGACCGTTGACCGTCTTTGCCTCCATACCGTTCAACTGAATCTCGATGGTCTTATCCTGGTCGAGGCTGACATTGGTGAGGGAGAGGACAACGCTGCCGTCTTTAGTTTTAGCTGCAGATGCAGAGAGGAGAGGGCAGGGGCGATAGCCTGCATCCTTGGCACCTTCTTTCTCCTTGAAATACTCCTTGCTCACCTGAATAATCTCACTCTCGATGTCGATAGGCAGATAGGTCGCCTCTTGGAACGGGGTGTACATCTCAAAGACATGATAGGTGGGCGTGAGTACCATGTGACCTGTGCCTTCCTGGTCGGTGAGAATCATCGACTGCAGCACGTTGACCACCTGTGCGATGTTCGCCATCTTCACACGGTCGGTATGACGATGGAAGACGTTGAGGGAGAGGGCAGCCACGAAAGCATCACGCAGGGCGTTCTGCTGATAGAGATGTCCGGCAATGGTGCCAGGCTCCTCGTCCCACCAGGTGCCCCACTCATCGACGAGCAGACCAATAGTGTTCTTCGGGTCTTTCTCGTCCATGATGGCCTTGTGCTTCTTGATGACTTCCTCGATCTCCAGACACTTACCCAATGCCCAGTAGTACTGGTCGGTATTGAACTTGGTGGCAGAGCCTTTAGAGCCGTCCCAACCGGAACAGGTGTAGTAATGCAGACTGATACCTTGCATACGGTTGCCGATATTCTCCATCAGCACCTGTGTCCAGTCGTAGTCATAGTCACTGGCACCCGATGCGATGCGGTAGAGTTTGTTACTGCTCTGGTCGCGCAGATAAGTATTGTACTTACGGAACAGGTCGGAATAGTATTGCGGTGTCATGTTGCCGCCACAGCCCCATGCCTCGTTACCAATACCGAAGTACTTCACCTTCCAGGCCTTGTCACGACCGTTCTGACGGCGCAGACGGGCCATCGGCGTATCACCATCGCTGGTCATATATTCCACCCACTGCGCCATCTCCTTCACGGTGCCGCTACCCACGTTACCACTGATATACGGTTCGCAGTCGAGCATCTCACAGAGGTTCAGAAACTCATGGGTACCGAAAGAATTGTCCTCGATAGTGCCTCCCCAGTTGTTGTTACGCAGCGAGGGACGCTGGTTTTTAGGACCGATACCGTCCATCCAGTGATAGTCGTCGGCAAAGCAGCCGCCGGGCCAACGCATCACGGGAATCTTTAAAGCCTTCAAAGCCTCGAAGACATCCTTACGGTAGCCTTTGATGTTGGGGATAGGGGAGTTCTCACCAACCCAGAGACCTCCGTAGATACAAGAGCCCAGGTGCTCAGAGAACTGTCCGTAGATCTCACGGTTGATCTTTGCACCAGGTTGGTCGGCATGTAATGTCGCCTTGACAGCGTCAGCCGCTGATGCGGAAAGAGTCATCGCAGAGGCAATGACCATCATTGTCAGTAACTTTTTCATCATTTTAGTTATTGTTGTTGTAGGTTTAAAATCTTATACCGAATTGGGTGTTGACGTACCAGTCGTACATCTTCACATCCGTATTGTCGTGGTTATAGGTGAAACGGTGTACCTGACCATAGACATTCACAAAGAAATTCTTGGTATTATAGGTAACACCGGCGCGTCCATTGATATTCAGTTTCCAACGGGTCTTCTTGACTTCATCACCCGTCTCCCACAGTTCGACATCATTCTGCCAGGATAAGTCTTTTTCATCTATAGGCATGGGTTTCTTCGCCTTACCATTCGACCATTGATGTGTCTCAGCATTCCATGTGCCATAATCCTCTATATCATCAGACGATTCCATGAACTCGTAATTGCTGTCATACTTGCTCACCTTCACACGGTTATAGACACTGATGGTTGGCATGACCATGATGTTGAATAACCATCCTCTGGCTGGAACCCAGTTGTAGCCGTAACCGACACCGATATTTGCCTGCTGGACCTTGATTTTACCGATATTGTTGGCTGCAGTGACGAACTCACCGTTCAACTTGTCAGAGTAATCAAGAGACGATTGGTACCAGGAGAGTCCTAAGAGCAGGGAACCTGCTGAGCGTCGCTGGATGACGGACTGATTGTAGGCAGCGTCCTGCGAATAGTGTTTCCCATTGAATACATAATAGCCGTCGATAAAAACGGAACGGACCCAGATGGGAGCGTAGCTCTGATAGGGCACCCCTTTCTCATCCATCTCTGCATCATAAAATCTTGCATGGGCATCAAGTTTGATGTCCTGTGTCTTAAAACGTCGCAGACTGAAGATGAGTCCGTAGTTGGTACCTGTTGAGCTCACCGTCCAGTAGCGTCCAGCATTCCTGATTAAAGGGATGGAATAGCCGATACCTAATCCGCGATAACCGACCCATACCCCCAGGTATGTGGCCAGTGGTGGATTGATATGCATGGACCATGATAATTGAGCCGCGTCTTTCCATATCTCTGAAGTGATACTGTTGAAATCGAAATCGGAATTCATTCTCACGGATACCTCGTTGATCTTGGGATAGACGACGACACGCCAAGGCTTTTGGGGTACCTCAATATAATTGGGGTCAGCCTTGTTCTCCCAGAGGGAGTCAATATAATTCATGCCCTTCCGCAGATTGCGGGAGAGCCATGAATCCTTTTGGGCATGAATGCCTAGTGCCGTAAAGGCACTAAGCATCATGACAGATATGGTCCGTTTGCCTATCATTACTTATGATCAACGGCACTTTGTTCAATAGGCAGACACTTCTTGTAGTTCTCGATATACTTCTCGAAACCGGCAACATCCTCTGCGGTGGGGGCGATGGAAACACCTGTATTGCCTGCGAAGACGACCTGCTCGAGATAGTCGGCAAGGTTCTTGCCGTTCTTGTTGACCAGATAGCCTGCCAACAGGGCAATACCCCAGGCACCACCTTCACCGGCAGTCTCCATCACGCTGATAGGACTGTTGAGAGCGGCTGCCAGCATACGCTGACCGACACCGGGTGTCTTGAAGTAGCCTCCGTGACCCGTGATGCGGTCGACCTTGATCTTCTCTTCCTTCAGCAGGATGTCGTTACCAATCTTCAGTACACCGATGGCACCGTAGAGGTGGGCACGCATGAAGTTGGCAAGGTTGAACTTGTCGTTGGCAGAACGGACGAACATAGGACGACCCTCGGCTAGACCCGTGACGGGTTCACCACTGACGTAGTTGTAGGCCATCAGTCCACCGCAGTCGGTATCGCCCTCAAGGGCTTTGTTGAACAACTTACCGTAAAGCTCATTCATATCTACGGGTACACCGAGCAACTGTTGGTACTCCTTGAAGAGACCCACCCATGCATTGATGTCCGAGGTACAGTTGTTGCAGTGAACCATCGCCACGAGGCTTCCGTCAGGCGTGGTCACCATATCAATCATCTCGTAAGGTTTGCTCAGGGGCTTCTCAAGTACGATCATCGAGAACGAGGAGGTGCCTGCAGAGACATTACCCGTGCGCTGCTTGACGGCATTGGTGGCTACCATACCCGTGCCTGCGTCGCCCTCAGGAGGACATACGGGGATGCCTGCCTTCAGGTGACCGGAGGGGTCGAGCTTCTTGGCACCCTCGGCAGTCAGTACTCCTGCATGCTCACCGGCAACCAGAGACTTTGGAAGGATATTGAGTAACTTCCATGAATAACCCTTCGGAGCGACGAGCTCGTCGAACTTCTTCACCATCTCGGCATCGTAGGTCTTGGTGGCGGGATCGACGGGAATCATACCCGAGGCATCACCTACACCCAGTACGAACTCGCCCGTCACCTGCCAGTGGACATAGCCGGCAAGGGTGGTGAGATACTTGATGTCCTTCACATGCTCATTACCCTCAAGGATGCACTCATACAGATGACTGATGCTCCAGCGCAGGGGAATGTTATAGTTGAAGAGCTTGGAGAGCTCGGCAGCGGCCTTGCCGGTATTGGTATTACGCCAGGTGCGGAAAGGTACCAGGATCTCCTGTTTCTCGTTGAAGGCCATATAACCGTGCATCATGGCCGAGAAGCCGATGGCTGCCAGCGACTCTATCTCACAGTCGTATTGTTTCTTCACATCGGCACGCAGGTCGGCATAACAGTCCTGCAGACCTTTCCATATGATGTCGATGCTATAGGTCCAGAGACCGTCGACGAGTTGGTTCTCCCACTCGAACGAGCCTTGGGCGATGGGCTTATTGTACTCGTCGATGAGGACAGCCTTGATACGGGTGGAACCGAACTCGATACCGAGGATGGCCTTACCAGCTTCTATCGTTTGTTTTGCTTGTTTGATATCCATAGTTTAACGTAATGCTTTGTTTAACATATAGTATACTTCGTTGCTTTGCAATTGTTGCTTGAATTCGTAGGTCTTCGTGCCCTTGTTAATCTTGACATATTCAATACCAAGTATCTCGGCGAAGTCCTCCCAGTACTCCTCGGTGATATCATAGGAGAAAGCACTGTGGTGTGTACCACCTGCGAGGATCCATGCACCGGCACCAATCTCGAAGGTCGGTTGTGGAACCCACAAAGCGGAAGCGACAGGCAGGTTAGGCATGGGCTTTGGCTCGATGCACTCTACCTCCTGAGAGATCAGACGGAAACGGTTGCCGAGGTCAACAACGGTAGCCTTGATGCCACGTCCTACCTTGGAAGTGAATACCAGACGGGCGGTCTGTTGTTTGCGGATACCAATACCGAGGAAGTGAACCTCCAGTTTGGGCTTGTCGACAGCGATCAGCGGACAAACCTCGAGCATGTGGCTCTGCAGACAAGAGCTGCGGTCCCCGGCGAAGTTGAGGGTGTAGTCCTCCAGGAACGAGCAACCGGTAGGCAGTCCTTGTGAGATGACCCAAAGGGTGCGATAGAGACAAGCGGTCTTCCAGTCACCCTCTGCACCAAAACCAATACCCTCAGCCATCAGACGCTGGGAGGCGAGACCTGGAATCTGGTCGAAGCCGCAGAAATCTGGCTGGTTGATATCGGCATCACCCAGATCGTCGAAATTGGTGGTGAAGGCGGTGGCACCCTCGTCTTTCAGAACACGGCGAAGGGCAATCTCTGCACGGGCGGCATTACGGACTTTCTGCCAGTAAACCTCCTCGCCACTCTCGTCGATCTTAATGGTATATTCTTTCTTATAGACCTCCACGAGTTCATCAACCTCCTTGTCGGTGACTTTCTTCCAGTAGTCCATCACAGAACTGACTGGGTAGTAGTCGACATGGTAGCCGAGACGCTGCTCGAACTCCACACGGTCACCATCCGTGACGGCAACATTATTCATGTTCATACCAAACATCAGACAGCGTACGTTCTTGGCATCAGCAACACCTGCGGCGACGCGTGCCCAGACAGCAATTTGTTTCTGAGCAGCGGCATCCTTCCAATAGCCGCAAACCACCTTACGGGGAACACGCATACGAGTACAGATATGTCCGAACTCGATATCACCATGAGCACTCTGGTTAAGGTTCATAAAGTCCATATCCATCGTCTCCCAGGGGATTTCCGCATTGTACTGGGTGTGGAAATGGAGCAATGGCTTCTGTAAGTCTTGCAAACCCTTGATCCACATCTTGGCGGGTGAGAAGGTGTGCATCCAGGTGATGATACCCACACACTTTTCGTTGTTATTGGCAGCCTTCATGACGTCTTCCACCTCTTTGGAGCTGTTTGCCGTCCCTTTATATATTACCTTAATAGGGATGATACCGCTGTTGTTCAGACCTTCTACCATCTCCTTGGAGTGACTATCCACCTGTACGACGGCGTCACCTCCGTATAATAGCTGGGCACCAGTTACCCACCATATCTCATAATTATCAAATGCTTTTGCCATTGTTTTGTTAGTTACTTTTTAGCTTTATTTGTTGTTTATTTTTTCTTCTGACCATAGTAGGCGTTGGGTCCGTGCTTACGAGAGAAATGCTTCTCGATGAGCAGGGGATTCATGGTCGTTCCCGGATTGACAGAGAAGGAGACAAATGCCATCTTGGCAACCTGTTCCATGACGACAGCGTTATATACTGCATTGTCAGGATCTTTACCCCATGAGAAAGGACCATGGTTTTTGACCAGTACACCAGGGGTGTGAACGGGATTGATATTACCAGCCTCAATGCGGTTGACAATGACAACACCTGTATTGTATTCATATTCCGCCATCTGGTCTTTTGTCATATCGAAAGTACAGGGTATCTCATCATGGAAATAGTCAGCATGGGTAGTACCGATGTTGGGAATGTCCTTGCCTGCCTGTGCCCATGCAGTCGCATAGGTAGAGTGGGTGTGTACCACACCACCGATCTCAGGGAATGACCTGTATAATACTAAATGGGTGGGTGTGTCGGATGAGGGATTCAGGTCTCCCTCTACAACCTGACCTGTCTGCAAGTCGACAACCACCATGTCGGATGCTTTCATCACGTCATATTCAACGCCCGATGGCTTGATGACGACTAAGCCTTTCTCACGGTCAATGCCAGATACATTACCCCATGTGTATATCACCAGATTGTGTTTCACAAGGTCAAGATTGGCACGAAATACTTTTTCTTTCAGTTCTTCTAACATAATATTATAATTTAAAGTTGGGATCTTCGTCGTAAACTCTTCTGTTAAAGCGATATAGGAAAGCACCGCGTTTGGAGTTCGTCTTGTCAATCAACTCTGTCTTTTCAATAAAATCCATTTCCTTGATGCGTTTACGGAAGTTACGCTTGTCAAGTTCTTCTCCATTGACAGCCTCGTAGAGATGCTGCAACTGGGTGAGTGTGAAAAGACTGGGAAGCAGACGGAAACCAATAGGCTCTGTCTTGATTTTTTCTTTCATCATCATACGGGCTTTGTTGACCATTTCGCGATGGTCGGAATAGAGAGGAGGCATTTCCTCGATATTTACCCATTCTACACCATGCTCTTGAAGTAAATGACTGTCGTAGTTCTTTACGTTGATCAGTGCATAATAGGCGATGGAAATAACTCGTTCTCCGGGGTCACGGTCGATGTTTCCGAAAGCACCGACCTGCCGCATATAGATATTACGCATACCTGTCAGTTCGAAGAGGGTTCGGTTGGCAGCGTCATCAACGCTCTCGTCGATGTGAACGAAGCCTCCATAAAGGCTCCATTCATCTCGACCAGGATCCATCTTACGCTTACCAATCAGTATCTTCAACTTGTCTTCATCAAAACCGAAGATGATACAATCGACAGACACGTAGATTTTTTGATATTCTAAATAGAAGGATGTCATCTCTTATCTTACCAGAAATAGATATAGAAAGCGGCAGTAAAGCCAAGGATAATGACGGTGTGGAAAATGTCCCATTTGTTCCAGCTGGCACGGGTAGCTGCAATCTGCTCAGGGGTAGAAGTACCGAATACCAGACCTTGGATCTTCTTCTCGTCAGGAGCCTCGGTGCAGAGGGAGACGATGATGACTACCAGACAGCAGAAAATCAGCATGACACCACAGAAAAAGAGCCAGTTGAAGTCGTAGAATACTGCCTTGAACCAGTTGTCGGTAGCATCTGTGGCATTACTATAGTACACCTTGGCACCCAGACGGGTCAGACCGATGATGATACCTGAGAGCAGTCCCCACATACCACCCTTGGCAGAGGCGCGCTTCCAAGTAATACCCAACAGGAAGGCGGCAGCAATACCAGGAGCCAGAACAGACTGGACATCCTGCAAATAGGTGTAGAGCACATCACCCACAGAACGCATGATAGGAATCCAAAGGATACCGAGGACAACAATAACTACGGTGGCTATCTGACCGATGCGTACAAGACTCTTCTCAGAGGTGTTAGGCTTCAGGCGCTTCCAGAAGTCGATGGTGAAGAGCATGGCTGATGAATTGAACAGAGAGGCGAGTGATGACATCAGGGCTGCGAGGATACCGCAGACGACGAGACCCTTCACACCGGCAGGCAGAATCTTTGCCACAAGGGTGGGGAAGGCTGCATCTGCATTGGGATTACCGTTTGCCAACATAGGCAGGAATCCCTCGCCACCTGCTGCCATGTACTTCTGATGCAGTGCAAAAGCAATCATACCAGGAATCAGGAACAGGAATACAGGCAATAATTTTAGATATGCACCGAAGATAGTACCACGGCGTGCCTCTTTCTCGTTCTTACCAGACAGTACACGTTGCACGATGAACTGGTCGGTACACCAGTACCAGAAACCAATGACGGCAGAGCCCACCAAAGCACCAAGCCATGGGTATTGTGGGTCACTGTTGGAACGCATCAAGTGAATCATCGTACCTGTAGCCCCGTCATAGTTAGGCTTTACATCACAGAGTTGCAACATCTGATCCCAACTACCGAGAGCCTTCAGACCTAATACAAGGATAATCAGAGAACCTAATAATAAAATAGGTGTCTGCAGCACGCTGGTGTACAGCACAGACTTCATTCCACCGAAGATGGTATAGGCGGCAGTAATAAGTACCAAGCCGATGGCCGCAATCCAGAAAAAGTCGATGCCCCAGAGTTCCTTAATGCCAAATACCTGTTGGAATACCAGTCCGCCGGCATAGACCGTTACGGCAACCTTGGTCAGCACATAACTAATCAGGGAGATGACCGAGAGGATGGTACGGCTCTCCTTGTTGAAACGACGCTCCAAAAACTCAGGCATGGTGTATACCATACTACGCGTATAGAAAGGTACGAAGACCCAACCCAGGATCAGAATCATCCATCCCTGAATCTCCCAATGTGCCATCGCCATACCTGACGAGGCACCGGCACCAGCCAGTCCGATGAGGTGCTCAGAACCGATGTTCGAGGCGAAGATGGATGCACCGATGGCAATCCATGTCGCATCCTTACCACCGAGGAAATAGTCTGCCGAATTATCGTTCTTTTGTGATACGACCCATACTACAATGCCAATCAGCGCAAGGCAGAAGACGCCAATGACAATCCAGTCTAATAATGCCATATTGAATGTTTATTGTTTATTGTTTAATATTTAATGTTATTTCACCGAGAACTTATACGCAGCATGGCTGTAGTATTTCTCACCGGGATTCAGCACAGGCTGTACCCAGTCCTTCTTGTTAGGGCTGTCGGGATATTTCTGACTCTCCAAGCATACACTGACGTGCTGCGGATAGACACCACCCTTGTGCTTGATATTCGGCTCGTTGCCGATGCCCTGGAAGTTACCGCTATATACCTGAACGCCCGGCTCGTTGGTATACATCTCCATGAAGATACCTGTGACGGGGCTATAGAGGCTGGCACAGACCACAGTATCGTCGCCCTTGCCGTCCTTATAGGTGTTCAGACACCAGTTGTGGTCGTAACCACCGGCATTCTGAATCTGGTCGAACGCCGACTTGATGCTGTCGCCCAAGGCATGTGGCGTGCGGAAGTCCATAGGGGTACCTTCTACCGACTTGATCTCACCGGTAGGAATATACAACTTGTCAGAGGGTGTGAAGTTGTCGGCATTCACATAGAGCACCATGTCGTAACCAGGCTTTGTGAAGTCGCCGTTCAAATTATAATAGTTGTGATTGGTCTGATTGATGATGGTGGGTTTGTCGGTCTCTGCCTCCCAGGTGATGTCGAGGGTATTGTCGGCAGTCACTTTATAGGTCGTGACGGCTGTCACCTTGCCTGGGAAGCCGTTCTCACCGTCCTCACCAATGATAGTCAGCTTCAGGATAGAGTCACCAATCTGCTCGGCATCATATACCTGATTCATCCAACCAGTGGTACCACCACCGTGCAGACAGTTGGGACCGTCGTTCTGCTTCAACTGATAGGTTGAGTCGTTCAGCACGAACTTGCCACCCTGGATACGGTTGGCATAGCGACCAACGCTGGAACCGTAGTCCGTAGGAGAATTCAACGTGTCAGCATACTGGGCGATATTGTCGAAGCCCAATACCACATCTGTAGGCTTACCGTCTTTGTCTGGCACTACCAAACTGACAACTCGTCCACCGTAATTGGTGATACAGACTTCCATACCGTTCTGGTTCTTTAGCGTGTAAAGTTTTACAGGTTTCTTGTTGATGACGGTGTCAAATTTTGCAGGATCGAGACCGGATAATGTCAATGTTGACTCGGTCTTTGAACCACATGCGGAGAATATGGCCAATGCGATACCACATCCCATCACTGTTTTCATAAGTTTCTTCATTGTTAGTATGTTTTAGATATTATATATGTTAGTAATTTGTGTGTAAAGTTACAACTTATTTTTGATATAGCAATGAAAAGAAATAGCCTAAAGTGTAAATATAACACTTTAGGCTATATATTTAACCTTTATTAGCGAATCAGTTACTTAACAAAGTTTACGAGAACCTTCTCCAATGACTACGTCATAAACCTTTGGCTCATGTCCGTATTTCGCATTGAATTTCTGCTTGGCATCTGCAATAAACTGTTTATAAAGGTCGTTACGTACTAAGTTAATGGTGCAACCACCAAAACCACCGCCCATGATACGGGAACCTGTAACACCGTTCTCTTTTGCGATGTCATTCAGGAAGTCAAGCTCCTCGCAAGAGACTTCATAGTCTTTTGAGAGTCCCTCATGGGTCTTATACATCATTTCTCCTACTTTCTCGTAGTCACCCTCGTTCAGAGCGTCACATACAGCGAGGACACGGTCTTTCTCACCCAGGACGAACTTAGCGCGTTTGTAATCCTCGTCACCAACTTCTGCCTTCACTTCCTCTAACTGCTCCCAAGTACAGTCGCGTAAGGTCTCATACTTACCTTCTGGATGTTTGGCGGCAATATGCTTAACAACATTCTCGCAGGAGTTGCGGCGATCGTTGTATGGGGAGCCTGCCAGCTGATGCTTTACAACAGAGTCAAGTAATACCAGACGGTAGCCGTCGGGCTTGAAGGGGAAATACTCAAACTCGCGGGAGCGGCAGTCAAGGCGCATCAGACAACCCGCCTTTCCGAAAACAGAGGCGAACTGGTCCATGATGCCACAGTTTACACCGCAATAGTTATGCTCTGTTGCCTGTCCTGCAAGAACCATATCCCATTGGCTGACTTTGTTGTCACCGAAGAGGTCGTTCAGACCACAGGCGAAACAACTCTCCATAGCGGCAGAGGATGACATTCCCGCACCAAGAGGTACGTCACCGGCAAAGGCAATATTAAATCCTTTCACGGGAACCCCTAATTTCTTCATCTCCAACGAGATACCATAGATGTAACGTGCCCATGACGCCTTTGGTCCATTAGGATCGGAGAGCTTGAAGTCCACACGGTCTTTGAGGTCAATGGCATATGCCATCACTGTATCTTCAGTCCCGTTAGGACGCATCTCTGCCATAATACCCTTATCTACTGCACCAGGGAACACGAACCCGCCATTATAGTCAGTGTGCTCGCCAATGAGGTTGATACGACCCGGTGAGGCATATACATTTCCTGTTTTACCATCAAAGTGCTTGATAAAACGGCTTCTTACAAATTCAATATCCATCATAATTTTTTTATTTAATCCACGGGAATGTCCTTGTTCACATTCTTTGAGCCAACAAGAGCATACCAGAACATGTATGCCATAGCCAGGAGGGGTACGATATAACTAATCATATAGCCAGTATTGTCAGCAATGTAATTCTGGACTAATGGCAGTACACCACCACCGACAACCATCATCATGAAGATACCTGAGGCTTGTGCGGTGTACTTACCTAATCCTTCAGTGGCAAGATTAAAGATAGAAGCCCACATGATGGAGGTACACAGACCGCAGAGAACCAGCAGCATAGCACTGACAGGAACCTCTGTCATTTCGAATGAAGAGCCAGTGAACAAAGGCATTGATGTCATGACGGTCTTAGGAATGAAGATTGCCAAAAGGATCAGGATCATTCCCACACCATTGGTCACCGTCATCATGGTCTTTGATGAAACCTTATCAGCGATGAAACTGGAGCACAGACGACCGACCAGCATCAGAAGCCAATAGGTTCCTGCTACGAAACCACCGATGGCAGCAGCGTTAGCAAGTAATCCCGCGCCTTTCTCTGT
Source organism: Prevotella sp. (assembly GCA_045117415.1). Lineage (GTDB taxonomy): Bacteria > Bacteroidota > Bacteroidia > Bacteroidales > Bacteroidaceae > Prevotella. The sequence continues at coordinate 57,301 of JBGUNO010000015.1, forward strand.
GGTGTCAGCGATATAGAAATTCAGTGTTCCTGGAATACCGACCTCTACACCAACATATAAAAAGATAGCAATGACTCCCAGTGTGCAGTGGCGGAATGACCATGGGGTGTGCTCGAACGTCGTGGCAGCGGTAACCCTACCCATCTCTGGATCTTTGATGGGGATAAGTGCCAGTGCGATAAACGCGGAAGCAAAGACAGCCATCGCAATATACAGAACGAGGTTGATTTCTACAAAGTCAGTTTCCTTGGTTACTGTACCAATCAGGGCACCTACCAGCATGGGGGTCAGTGTTCCTGAGAGTGAGTTCAGCGTACCGCCCATCAGGTTCAACTGGTTACCGCGGTTACCACCGCCACCCAGCAGGTTCAACATGGGATTGACGACGGTATTCAGTAAGCAGACGGAAAGACCTGATACAAACGCTCCCAACAGGTAGATGGTGTTGTCCTGATAACCTTCCAATGCCTCAAATCCAGAGATCCACTGTATCATCACACCAATGAAACCGACGAGGATACCTAATAAAGCTGTCTTCTTATAGCCGATGCGTGTCAGCATCTTACCTGCAGGGATACCCATGAACAGATAGGCGAAGAAATTCATGAAGTTACCTAACATGGCAAGCATGTTAGAGCCACCTACCTCAGGGTCGTTTTTCATTACGACACCGATGGGCGCTGCCAGATTGGTGACGAACGCAATCATGGCATAGAGGAACATCATTGTGATGATGGCAATGATACTTCCATTCTGTTTTTGATTACTCATAATTTATATATACTAATTAATGGTTATGGTCCTTTACTTCACGCCAAACTTATATACCGTCTTCTGCTTGTATTGCTGACCAGGATTAAGAACTACTGATGGGAAGTAGGGACGGTTTGGCGTATCGGGGAAGTGCTGTGCTTCCAGACATACTGCGCTTCTGAATGGGAAGGTGCAGCCGTTGGCACCCTTATAGCCACTGGCATAGTTTGCTGTGTAGAGCTGCAGACCCGGTTCTGTGGTGTAACACTCCATCGTACGACCACTCTTAGGTTCGGTAATCTTGGCAGCAAAGCTCAGTTCTCCCTCTTCACGCTTGTTAAGTACATAGTTATGGTCAAAGCCTTTTCCGAACTTAATTTGCTCGTTGTCGGCATTGATGTCCTGACCAAAAGACTTCGGGGTGCGGAAATCGAATGGGGTACCCTCCACCTTCAGGATCTCACCTGTAGGAATAGCTGTCGCATCGGTAGGAAGATAGAAGTCTGCATTGATCTCGCAAATCTGGTCCTCGATAGTAGGAGTTGGATCTGCAGTACCTGTCAGGCTGAAGAAAGCGTGATGTGTCAGGTTGACAATGGTCTTTTTATTAGTGGTGGCAAGATATTCAATCACTAACTCATTATCGTCGGTGAAGGTAAATTCTACCGTTACATCCAACTCACCAGTAAACCCTTCCTCACCATAAGAGGATTTGCGGTGCAAAGCCAGAGACCGAGGTCCCATCTGACGGGCATCCCATACTTTGGCATTGAATCCTATAGTGCCACCGTGCAGGTGGTTGGGACCATCGTTCAGTGCTAACTGATAGTCTTTACCATTCAGCGTGAATTGTCCCTTGCAGATACGGTTGCCCCAACGACCAATCAACGTGGAAAGATATGGCTCTTTGCCACTGGTGAGTTGTTGGATACTACCATGTCCTTGGATGACGTTAGCGACCTTACCATCTTTGTCTGGTACCATAATAGCACAAATGGCACCTCCATAGTTAGAGATAGCCACTTCATAGCCCTTGCGGTTACGCAGGATGTACAAGTCTGTTTTCTTACCATTGATTGTGGTCTGAAAATCTTTACGGTTCAGACCACACAAATTCGCATTTTCAGTTGTGTTCGCCATAATTGATTGTTTTTAGTTACAATATATGTATCTAATGTGCAAAGTAACCGAAAAAAAACGAATTTAACGAAAGAAACGAGGAAAAAAACGTTTAATGGAGTGTTAAAAACAACTAAATGCACTTTTTCAGGAAATCGCCCACCAGATAGCTGCTACCTCCGATGAAGATGAAATCCTTGAGGGTTGCTGCCTCTTTAGCAGCTCTATATGCTTCAACCACAGTGGGATAACTTTCTCCATATAGTCCGTGCTGGGCAGCCATCGTCTTCACGACAGCTCCATTGATGGCGCGTTTGGTAGCAGCCTGTGTGAAATAGTAGCATGCGTCTTTGGGTAACATATCCAGTACCTGATTGATATCCTTGTCCTCCACCATGCCAAACACGATATGGCGTTTGGCACACTCAACCTGTGCTATCTGTTGACTCAGGTATGTCCATCCTCCGACATTGTGTCCAGTGTCACAGATGGTCAATGGGGATTCGTTGACAACTTGCCAGCGGCCAGTCAGTCCTGTCAGTTTACAGACATGAGCCAGAGCGTCAGCCAGTTCCTTTCTGAATTGCTCATGACTCTGTGGCGTGGAGCATGAGGACAGGAATCCTTTCTGGGACAACATCTTCAATACTGCAAAAACTGTATTCAGGTTCTTTTCCTGATAGATACCGCCTAGATCTCCTTCTATTTCTCCCCAGTGAAGGGTGGTATAGTGCATCTTACCATTTGCAAGGGGCGTCGCATTGAGAACCTCTGGGTTATCATCAGCGAATAAGATGTCACTACCTGTCTCTTGGGCTTTCTTCTCAAAGACAGAGCGTGTTTCCTCATGGGTCTCCCCAATGACTACAGGGACACCTTCCTTAATAATACCAGCTTTCTCTGATGCAATCTTCTCAAGGGTGTCGCCCAAGAACTGGGTGTGGTCGAAACTGATATTTGTGATAACAGAGACGAGGGGGGTAATGATATTCGTACAATCGAGTCGTCCGCCCAGTCCAACCTCTATAACGGCGACATCTATCTTCTTATCGGCAAAATATTTAAAGGCAAGTGCCGTTGTCACCTCAAAGAAAGAAGGGGAGAGGGGCTCAAAAAAGCCACGCTCCTGTTCTACGAAGTTTATCACATATTCCTCAGGAATCATCTCTCCATTGACACGGATACGCTCCCTGAAGTCTACCAGATGTGGAGAAGTGTACAGTCCCACACGATAGCCACATTCCTGTAAGAAGGCAGCAAGGGTGTGGGAGACAGAACCTTTTCCGTTGGTTCCCCCTACATGGATGGTGGCATACTGCTGATGAGGATGTCCGAAATGCTCATCCAATGTCCATGTATTACTCAAGCCCTCCTTATATCCTGTTGCCCCTTGTCGTTCGAACATGGGCATTTGGTGATATAGATATTCGCAGGTCTCTTGGTAATTCATGACGATAGCGTGTTAACTGAAATAATTCTTGAATCGCTGGAAGATAGACCGTTTGGTAGCAGCGTCTCCTTGGAAATGATCGCTATGCTTGAATTGCTCAATGGCTTCCTTCTCCTCACGGCTTAAAGTCTTTGGAACATATACACTGACATTGACAACTAAGTCACCGTTACCACGACCATAACCCTGTACGGCAGGCAGCCCCTTGCCTCTCAGCCGGAGTGTCTTACCTGGCTGTGTGCCTGGCTCCATCTTGACCCTTAGCTTAGTACCTTGTATGGTGGGTATCTCTACGTCGCCACCCAATGCAGCTGTCGGGAAATCGAGAAGCAAATTATAAATAAGGTCGTTGTCATCACGGATAAAACGCTCATCCTCTATCTCCTCGACAAACACTTGGATGTCACCATTGATACCTTTGTTGTGTCCAGCGTTTCCTTTGCCTGGAACATTGATAATCATACCCTCTGCTACACCTGCGGGGATCTTGATCTCAACGACTTCCTCACCTTTCTCAACACCTGTACCGCCACACTGACGACATTTGTTCTTGATCACATGACCAGAACCGTTACAGTTGGGACAGGTGCCTTGGGTCTGCATCATTCCGAAGATGCTCTGTGTGGTATGGGTGATCACACCACTTCCGTGGCATGTCGGACAGATCTCTGTGCCACTACCATCCTCCGCGCCAGTACCATGGCAGTGAGAACAGGGGATGTCCTTGCGGACCTTGAACTTCTTGGTGACACCAGTGGAAATCTCCTCAAGGGTAAGACGAACCTTCAGACGTAGATCACTGCCACGATGTTGCTGTGGACTACGATGGGCGCTGCCGCCAAAGCCGCCAAAGCCGGCACGACCGCCAAAGATATCACCGAACATCGAGAAGATGTCATCCATATTCATGCTGGTGGCATTGAATCCTCCGAAACCACCTTGCGGTCCGTTAAATCCAAACTGATCGTATTGCTGACGCTTCTGTGGGTCGTGCAATACGTCATATGCCTCGGCTGCCTCTTTGAATTTCTCTTCGGCTTCCTTGTTGCCGGGGTTGCGGTCGGGGTGATATTTGATGGCGATGGTGCGGTACGCCTTCTTGATCTGGTCTTCTGTAGCGTTCTTATCGACGCCAAGCACCTCGTAATAGTCTCTTTTTTGTGCCATAGATTACTCTTACTTCTTACATCTTACATCTTACATCAGACATCTCACATCAGACATCTCACATCTTACTGTCCTACTGCCACTTTGGCGTGGCGAATTACTTTTTCGTTTAACTGATAACCTGTCTGCAGACAGTCAATCACTTTGCCTTTCTTGTCGTCACCCATTCCAGGTACCATAGCGACAGCCTCATGCAAGTCGGTATCGAAATCTGCATTCTCAGTCTCTATCTTCTTCACACCCAGTCCTTCGAGTGCCTTCATAAACTTATGGTAGATAAGTTCCATTCCTTCACGAAGCACGGCGGGGTCGTCCGTCTTCTCTCCATTCTCCATTGCACGCTCCATATCGTCGATGACGGGCAGGATGGCGCTGACAGCTTTCTCGCCGCCATTCAGGATCAGTTCTGCCTTCTCTTTCAGAGTGCGCTTGCGGTAGTTGTCAAACTCAGCGGTCTTATAGAGTATCTGTGTCTTCAACTGCTCGATCTCCTCCTGTGCAGCCTCTAAAGGGTCTTTCTCCTCGGAGTTCTCGGAGCTCTCGGAGTTCTTAGAGCTCTCGGAGTTCTCTGAGTCCTCTATTTCTATCTCTTCCTCTTTCAGAGTTTCTTCCTCTTCCAGATGATTCTTTTCTTCTTCTTTCATAGCTTATTATTATTTATAGGTTATACAGCAAATTCCGTGCCATGATTATGAATACAGTTCTGCTTTCCTCTCCTTAATAGCCTCGTCATAGATGTAGTCATCGTAGGTCATGAGCTTGTCAATGGTACCTTTAGGCGTCAATTCGATGATACGGTCGGCAACGGTATTGATGAACTCGTGGTCGTGGGAGGCAAATAGGATATTTCCCTTGAAGGAGATCAGGTTGTTGTTGAAAGCCTGAATCGACTCCAGGTCCAGGTGGTTGGTGGGTGTATCGAGAATGAGGCAGTTCGCATTCTTCAACTGCATACGGGCTATCATACAGCGCATTTTCTCACCACCGCTGAGCACATTGACATGTTTCAGCACATCCTCTTCCTTGAAGAGCATACGCCCTAAGAAAGACTTCATCATCACTTCATTACCTGTGCCATATTGACTGAGCCAGTCTACCAGATTCATCTCACTCTGGAAGAAAGCGGTGTTGTCGAGTGGGAGATAGGCTGTCGTAATGGTGACTCCCCATTTATATGTTCCGGCATCAGCCTCACGATGACCGTTGATAATCTCAAAGAGAGCTGTCATCGCTTTGGGGTTATGACTCAGGAAGACAGTCTTCTGTCCTTTTTCTATCGTAAAGTTCACATGGTCGAAGAGTACGGTGCCATCGGCGTCTACAGCCTTCAGACCTTCTACTTCCAATATCTGCGTACCAGGTTCACGCTCCATGGAGAAGATGATACCAGGGTATTTACGGGTAGACGGGGTGATTTCTTCGACATTTAATTTCTCCAGCATCTTCTTACGCGACGTCGTCTGCTTTGATTTTGCCACATTAGCAGAGAAACGGCGGATGAACTCCTCCAACTGCTTGCGCTTCTCCTCGGCTTTCATTTTCTGGTTCTGCTGTTGGCGCAGGGCGAGCTGACTCGACTCATACCAGAACGAGTAGTTTCCAGAGAACAGGGTGACCTTTCCGAAGTCGATGTCTACAGTCTGGGTCGATACAGCATCGAGGAAGTGACGGTCGTGGCTGACAACCAGGACACACTGCTCTAAGTTGGAGAGGTATTCCTCCAACCATTGTACAGTGTCAAGGTCCAGGTCATTGGTAGGCTCGTCGAGCAATAGGTTATCGGGATGTCCGAACAGTGCTTTGGCAAGCATTACACGTACCTTCTCATTATTTGAAATCTCTGCCATCTGCTTGTAATGCTGTTCTTCAGGCACGCCGAGGTTCTGCAACAACTGGGCTGCCTCACTCTCTGCTTCCCAACCATTCATCTCAGCGAAAGCCATCTCCAGGTCGGCGGCGCGGTTGCCATCCTCCTCAGTCATCTCGTCTTTAGCATAGAGAGCCTCACGCTCCTTCATATTATGCCATAGGGGTTGGTGTCCCATCAGTACTGTATCCATCACAGTATACTCATCGTATTTGAAGTGGTCCTGTTCCAATACCGAAAGACGCTCACCCGGAGCCAGTTCCACAGTACCTTTGTTGGGTTCCAATTCTCCACTGATCGCACGGAGCAGGGTAGACTTTCCGGCACCATTGGCACCGATGATACCATAAATGTTACCACTGGTAAACTTCAGGTTAACGTCCTTATAAAGTGTTTTCTTGCCAAACTGAATAGCGAGATTTGTAACTGTTATCATATCTTCCTTATACCTTATTAATATATATAATCACTCAAAGCGGATGCAAAGGTACGAAGAAGTGAGTAGAAAACCAAATTTTATTTCAGTTTTCTCTAACATAACGCTTTTCTTGGTAATCGTTTTGTCTTTAGGAAAATAATGATTACTTTTGCAGGCAAAATAGGAATGTAGTGACGCTATGAGGTATAACCCATATAATCAGCAAGGCGAATATGACCATTTCGTCGTCACAGAGGAACAGCCGCTATTGGAGTTCTTGTTAGAGCATGTCAAGCAGAGTCGCAACAAGATCAAATTGACACTGCAAGGCAGGGGTATCCGTGTGAATGGCAAGACAGTGAGTCAGTTTGATTTCCAGTTGAAGCCGGGCATGAAAGTCGCTGTCAGTAAGACCAAACGTAACCAGACACTATTCAAGAGCCGTTGGTTGAAAATCGTGTATGAGGACCGGTGGATCATCGTTGTGGAGAAACACGAGGGGATCCTGTCCATGGCTGCTGGTCATTCCTCACTGAATGTCAAAACCATTCTGGACGATTATTTCAAGAAGTCACGTCAGAAATGTACGGCTCATGTCGTGCATCGTCTAGATCGTGACACGTCAGGACTGATGGTCTATGCGAAGGACATTGATACGGAGCAGGCGTTGGAGCATTATTGGCACGATATCGTGTATGACCGTCGTTATGTTGCCGTGCTGAGTGGAGAGATGGAACGGGATGAGGGTACCATCGCCAACTGGCTGAAGGACAACAAGGCGTATGTGACTTACTCTTCGCCTGTTGATAACGGAGGAAAGTATGCTGTGACACATTTCCACGTACTTGACCGTACTACGGACCACTCATTGGTTGAGTTTAAGTTGGAGACGGGTCGTAAGAACCAAATTCGTGTCCATGCCGCTGATATGGGACATCCTGTATGTGGTGACGTGAAATATGGAGATGGAAACGACCCGATACACCGTCTCTGTCTGCATGCTTTCCTGTTGTGCATGGAGCATCCGGTGACCCATGAGCGGATGGAGTTCGAGACCCCCATCCCCGTAGCATTCAGACAACTGTTTAAATAAAATTGAAGTGATGGAGAATTTAACCTATTATATCGTATTGCTGCTGATGGTGGTCATCGGCTTTGTGGTGGTGAAGAAGATCGCAGGTTGTCTCTTGAAGTCCGTCTTTACCATCATCCTCATAGCCATTATGGTGGCGTTGTGGTATTTCTTCCTCAGAGAAGGAGCAACCCCGCCGACACTGTAAGTCCGTAGACGAGGATGTTGCGGGCAGTCTCAGCCAGACACTCGTTGAGTTGTTTGCCCTGATGGATACGTCTCATCTTCAGCCATGTGAAGAAATGGAGCATGAGATAGATGAGAGGAAGGATGAAGGCAAGGACATGCTGGTTTATCCAAAACACAACTCCCATCAGACAGGCTGCGATACCTAATCCTAGATAAAGATACTCTGTATATTGTTCACCGATGCGAACCACCAGTGTTATCTTCCCGTCTCTCTTGTCGTTGTCACGGTCACGATAGTTGTTGACAATCAATAATGCGTCAATGACTAAGCCACAGGCAACGGAGGCTACGAAGACTTCTGGGGTAACCAAATGCAGTTGCACATAGTAAGTGATACTGACGGGTACGATACCAAAGAACAACAAGACCAGAACATCCCCCATGCCGAAATAGGAGAGGTGAGTGGTATAGAGAAAACAGAAAACCACACAGAGTAGACCGATGAGTATCATCTCCAACCCGCCATAATAAATCAGTGGAAGCCCGATGACGCATGCCGCACAGGTCGTGGAGGCTATCGCACGTTTCATGGCATCCGTGGTAACCCAGCCCTGTGTACAAGCTCGCAAAGGTCCCAGTCGTGTCTCGGCATCATCATTTCCTTTGGCATAGTCGAAGAAGTCGTTGATGAAATTGGCGTCAATCTGCATCACGATGGCAAAGAGCAAACAGAGGGTTGCCGCCGTCCAACTGAACACGTCTCCCTCATATTGTTTAGCGTCCAAATATGCCAAAGAGAGTCCTATAAGCACAGGTACCGCAGCGCCTGAGAGGGTCTTGGGACGGGCTGCCAGTATCCATGCATGGAGGGAGTTCTGCTTGATCATCGTCTCGCTCATATACGTTTTTTACTTGATTCTTCTTGCAAAAGTACGGAATAATACGTATATTTGCAAAAAAATTCACAGTTTTCTGATGATTAACAATACGGCAAGCCTTGATTTGGTGGAGTTCGTGGAGACACAGATACTGCCGCGCTATGCTGATTTTGACAGGGCTCATAACCTGAGTCATGTCACTCGTGTCATTCGCAATTCCATTACATTAGCACGTCAGACAGGGGCTGACATGAATATGGTATATGTCGTCGCTGCCTATCATGACCTGGGACTCAGTGGTCCTCGTGCGATTCATCACTTGACAAGTGGTAAGATACTGATGCAGGACGCCCGACTGAAACGCTGGTTCTCGCCAGAGCAAATCAAGATGATGAAGGAGGCGGTGGAAGACCATCGTGCCTCTGCCTCTCATGCTCCTCGCAGTATCTATGGGAAAATAGTGGCAGAGGCGGATCGTGACCTTAGTCCTGAAACCGTTATTCGTCGCACTATCCAGTTTGGTCTTGCCAACTATCCTGAGATGGATTGGGAAGGGCACTGGAGACGGTTCTGTCAGCACATGGCGGAGAAATATTCAGTAAACGGATATATCCGTCTTTGGATTCATGGATCAGAAAACGAGCGTAACCTGAACCAGTTACGCTCGCTTATTGTCAATCCTTCGGAAATGCGGAAAATCTTCGATAAAATTTTTCTAGAAGAATCAAGGATGCTCTAGATATTCCAGAGACATTAGTTATAGAAATTCCAAGAGACTCCGAAGCGCAGCACGTTGCCATTCACAGGATAGTGAGGAGTCAGGAACATCATCTTATTACCTGATGCGTTATTGACATGACTCATCATCACGAAGAAGCGGGCTCGCTTCAGATGGAAATTAGCATAGACATCCACAAAAGGATAGCCTCCCAGTTCCACACGACTGTTCTCATTCTTCTGAATCGCAAATTGTCCTAACTGTGGGATATAGTCAGGAGCATAATATTTCGTGAAGTAATATGCATCGGCACCCAGTTCCACATTCAACACCTTTGCAATCTTGAATTTCAGATAAAGGTTGGTGAAGATGTTCAAGTCAGGGAGCGGGAGTACGTCCTTGTTGCTGGAATTCTGGTAGGTTACCACATTCTCCCAATTCAGGATGCCCACTCTGAAGTCCTGACGGAGCTGTGCTGTAAACACATTGATATTGCCACCCTCCTGATAGACACCTGCCGTCACTCCACTGCGTCCATAGGTATCTGTCATAGCATAGCTCATGCCGAAATAGGTGTAGTTCTGTATCTCGTCAACGGCGATACGCAGTTGGGTATGTGTTTTCGGATAAGAGAAAAGTCCTTCAATATGGGTATGGGTCTCCTTGGAATAGTCGGGGTCGTCCCACCAGAGATGCTTGGAATGGAATTGTCTTTGGAAGAATGTAGGGTTGAGGCGGTGGAAATATGCTTGGGCAGCCAATCGTACCGTATCCCCGAATAAGGGGAAGTTCAGGTCAGTGCCGAAATTCACTTTGAGGGAACCGGCATCCGCACCTACAATCCATGCTTCTAATGCAAGGTTATAATGAAGGGTCTTTCCTTGTGTCTTGGAAATCTGTCCACCTACACTCACATGTCCCTCTGACCATTTGTTCATGTGATAGATGTCAGCATCATCATTCAGGTCAGGCATTTGGAACTTGCGGTGGTCATAGCTGATGAATCCTTTGAGTCCAGCCTTTGCCCATTTGTTGAAACCTTCGAGGAGGGCGATGGCAAAGGTATTCTTGATAGACAGGTATTTGGTCTTGTCATAAATGGAGTCATTACTATATTTCCCCTCGTCACAATAATTATAATAGGTATTCAGATAATAGTCTTCAGGAGAGTTATACGCCTGATAGATACGGCTATAGTTGTTGATGTCGAGGGTATGGATGAAACTGGTGACAGGGACGTACACTCGTTTCATGGTGGCATCGATAGAGTCTTGGCGAGCCTGGGCAGCCATTATACTGTCTATCTTTTCTTGAGACTCCACTTTGATACGGGTGGAGTCTGTTATCAGAGGTTTTTCTCCTGCTTTGGGGAGGTCTCCGGCAATGCGGGCATTATCTGGACGACCGCTGGGCATGTTCTCAGAAATCTTCTCTCCTTGACGTCCAGGTGCCATGCCTTTCTCCTTGTTCTCCCGCTCTTGTTTCTCTTTTGCGGAGGCAACGGCAAACTGGCGCGCCTTGATTTCCGCTTCTGTCATTTTCACCTTACGGTAGAAACCGAGGTTATAACGATGAGAGAGGAAGAAATGAATGGAGTTGTTGCGGTTCCAGTTCTTAGAGAGCACGGTAGGTATCTCCTCTTCACTGAACTGGTCGTCGAAACTCTCAGGATGGGTGATATAGCTATCGTTGGTGATACCTCCGTTTTCCGCCACCTTACGATGGTAGGTGGAGAAAAGGGTATGCATCTGATAGCGGTCTCCGATATAAGAGGCGAAGAGCGAAGCCCTGAAATGGGAGTTGCTTTGGTTCTGGTAGTATCCACGGGCATAATGATAGTCCAGGTCAAAGCCCATTCCTAACCGTTTGTTGGCATTGATGGCAAATTTAGCATCGATATGGTCTTCACCGTTCTGCTTGTTCCCACAGTTATCGTAACTGATATTGGTATAGGGTGAAAGGGTGTTGACAAAGAGGAAATTGTCGGGCTCTTTCGTCGTATAGTCGTATGGTTGGGTGAAGAAAAACTCACTGGTATTCTTGCGGTCGATATAGATGCGGCTTAGTCGGGGTGTGTAGTTGTTTCCCGTTGAGTTATATTCTCCATAGACACCAGTGTTGAAGATCGTGTTCGGATAGAGGTGGGGCATGGTGTCCAATGCCGCAGGTATGACGTCTCCGAATCGACGGTCAACCGTCCAGACATGAACGCTACGAGGTATTTCCTTGTTCTTGACAGAGTCGCGGCGGTTGGGATTGAAATTACCATTGTTTTCATTCCGTTGTGTAATCCTGCCGTTCTCGTCAATTTGATTATAAACTTGTGCATGCATAGCGGTTGCCATGCATGCCAAGGTGATCAGAGTATATAACTGTTTCTTCAATTTCTGTCTTCCAGTTTAAGAAGGCGTACCACGACCTCAATAAACTTGAATGCCATGGAGCCGATAATAATATAGGTACCCGTCTCCCGTTGTCCCATGTAATATAGGATCATACCGACAGCAGCCCCAATGACAAATATTGTATTGAGGATGTTACGTAAGAGTCTCATTGGAGTAAACTCTCAATTTTGTTGAACAGATAGTCCTTGCGGTCAATGGTCTTGCGACGGAACTTACCAGTGATAGGCAACAATTTGGTGTTCTTCTTGTTGACAGCCTCCTCATCGGTAATCCATTCCTCTGCCTTATAACGCTGAGGATTACGCTCCTCCTCATAGAAATATTTGATATGTGACATCTCTACAGTGAATTTCCCGTTCTGGCAGACGGCTTTCAAGACATAATAAAAACGTGTACGGTCAAGGGAAATGGCATTGTTCTGGAACACCAGCCATTCTTCGTAACTGGCACCGAGTTCGTAGTCGGTGGTGTCTGCCTTCACAATCCTACTGTTAAGCTGATTGGGCTCACGAGTAACGTCCTGTAAGAATTTGCCGATGATATTGTAGATGTCAAAGGCAGACTTACCTGGAGCCTCGAAAGTCTTGCTGAAGACGACCTTACCGTCAACCATAGGAACTGCCCCTTTTAGATATTTCTGGTTGGGGTTCGGTTTTACTACAACGACTTTCTCTACCTTCTCCTTCTTGGCCTCAGGTTGTTCCCAAGTATTCTGGGCAAACCCCGTCATTGGTATGCTGATCAGAAGCATAGACCATACAAATTGTTTCATAGTTATTGTCTGTTTATAATTATTTTGGATGCAAAAATACAAAATATTGACAGAACAGCCTAATAAATTATGATAATTTATTTTAATTCCAACTCTTTCTGTAAACGTATGATCTCATCACGGTACTGAGCCGCCTGAAGGAAATCGAGTTTCTTGGCAGCTTCTTTCATCAACCGTGTCGTCTCTGCGATACTCTTCTCCAGTTGCGGACGGGTCATACGCAGTACGATAGGATCGGCGGCAAAGGCTCCATGTTCCATTGGGCTGATGTAAGAGGTCTGTGCTTGTTTCCTACTTTCCTCCTCTTCGGTAAACTGTCGCAGGTCGCTTTGCTTGAGAGCTTTTTCTATTTGCTTAGGTGTGATATGGTGCTCCTCATTATAAAGCATCTGTTTCTGACGTCGTCGTGCTGTCTCGTCGATAGTGAGTTGCATGGATGCCGTGATAGTGTCGGCGTACATAATAACTTTACCGTTAATATTACGTGCCGCACGTCCTGCCGTCTGGGTCAGTGAACGGTGGGAACGGAGGAATCCCTCTTTATCCGCATCCAATATCGCTACTAATGATACTTCTGGTAAGTCGAGTCCCTCACGTAACAGATTGACACCCACCAGTACGTTATACACTCCGTTTCGCAAGTTCTCCAGAATCTTCACACGGTCCAAAGTCGTCACCTCACTATGGATATAAGCCGTTTGGATATCATGATTCAGCAGGTATTCACTCAACTCCTCTGCCATGCGTTTGGTAAGGGTTGTTACCAGTACGCGCTCTTTCTGAAGTACACGTGTTTGTATCTCATCCATCAGGTCATCAATCTGATTCTCAGTAGGACGTACCTCTATCTCAGGGTCAAGGAGACCAGTTGGCCGGATGAGCTGTTCCACGACAATGCCTTCTGACTCGTTTAATTCATAATCGGCAGGTGTGGCACTGACATAAATCACCTGATTTGTCATTTGGTGAAACTCCTCAAACGTCAGCGGTCGGTTGTCGAAAGCGGCAGGTAGGCGGAACCCGAACTCCACCAGGTTGGTCTTTCTGGCACGGTCACCTCCGTACATCGCCCCAATCTGTGGGACACTGACGTGGCTTTCATCAATGAACATGAGATAGTCGTCAGGGAAGAAATCGAGCAGGCAGTATGGACGCTCGCCAGCCTGTCTGCCATCAAAATAACGGGAATAGTTCTCGATACCAGAGCAGTGCCCCAGCTCCTTGATCATCTCCATGTCATACTCCACACGTTCTTTGATGCGTTGTGCCTTGATACCGTCACCTAGTTCCTCAAAGAATGTCACTTGCTTCACCAGGTCGTCCTGTATCTGCCGGATGGCGATATTTGTCTGTTCCTGTGAGGTCATGAAGAGGTTGGCAGGGTAGAGCTTATACTCCTCAAAGGAAGAGAGACGGTCCATGGTGACTGCATCCAGTTCCTCAATGGTATCAATCTCGTCATCCCAGAAGGTGATGCGCAGGACCGCTTCGTTATATGCCATAGCAATATCCACCGTGTCACCTTTCACGCGGAAGCATCCTCGTTTTAATTCAAGGTCGTTCCTGATATAAAGCGCAGCTACTAATTTTCTTAACAATGTGTTACGGTCGATAATCTGTCCCTTATGAACCTCAATGACATTCTCATGGAGGGCAACAGGACTTCCCATGCCGTAAATACAACTAACTGATGATACAACGATAACGTCTTTTCTTCCTGACAATAAAGCACTTACCGCACGTAGTCTTAACCTGTCTATCTCCTCATTGATGGCAAGGTCTTTCTCAATGTAGGTGTCGGTCATGGGCAGGTAAGCCTCTGGCTGGTAGTAGTCATAATAACTGACATAATATTCTACCGCATTATCAGGAAAGAAACCCTTCATCTCCTCGTATAACTGGGCGGCGAGTGTCTTATTATGAGAGAGAATAAGGGTAGGGCGATTGATCTTCGCAATGACATTTGCCATGGTAAAGGTCTTTCCAGAGCCTGTTACTCCTAGCAGCACCTGGGCTCTGTCACCTCTTTCTATTCCATCCGTCAGTTGGCGGATAGCCTCAGGCTGGTCTCCTGTCGGTTTGTATCTTGATGTCAATTGAAAGTCCATATCCTGCAAAGGTACGAATAAACAGGCAAAAAACAAAATTTCTTCGTAACAAACGTTATAATCCGACGATAATTGCTAAAAATCGTTCGTTTTCCTTTGTTATTAACGGGAAAATGACTAATTTTGCACGTCAAATTTGATAATAGGATGAATAAAGGCAATATCTTGACACTCTGTATGGCTGTTCTTTTGAGCAGTTGTGCCTCTGAGTTTAATAGAGTCTACAAGAATGCGGATAATGACTATAAGTACGAGTACGCCAAACAGTGCTTTGCTTTAGGTAAATTCCAGCAGGCTAGTACTTTGCTTCAGGATTTGGTGATGATTCAGAAGGGAAGGGATAATGCTCAGGAGTGTTTGTATTTATTAGGGATGTCCCAATACTGTAACAGAGATTATGAGTCAGCAAGTGCTACTTTCAAGAAGTATTATGCCAGTTATCCGAAGGGTAATTTCTCTGAGCAGGCATCCTTCTATGTAGGACAGTCACTCTATAGAAGTGCTCCGGAGCCCCGCCTAGATCAGACCCCGACCATTGGTGCTATCAATGCTTATCAGCAGTTCCTGGATTTGTATCCTGATTCAGAATTACGTCCTATAGCCCAGCAGCGTCTGTTTGAGTTACAGGACAATCTAGTACAAAAGGAATTCCTCTCTGCCCAGCTATATTATAACCTAGGAGGTTATTTCGGAAATATCAATGCCAATACAGAAAGTAACTATGAGGCTTGTATTATCACGGCTCAGAACGCTTTGAAGAATTACCCTTATACAAAGATTCGTGAGAAGTTCTCCGTGTTGATCATGAAGAGTAAGTTCTATTTGGCAGAGAACAGCTCCGAGGAAAGAAGGCTCGAGCGTTATCGTGAGGCAGAGGATGAGTGTTATGGATTCCTGAATGAATATCCTGAGTCTAAGGAGAAAGAGACTGCAGAGAAGTTTATCATTAAATGTAAGAAAATAACAAAAGATTAGAATATGGATTATAAGAAGTCAAAAGCACCAGTAAACACAGTGACACGTAATATTATGGATCTTTGTGAGGATACTGGTAACATCTATGAGAGTGTTGCAATCATTTCCAAGCGTGCCAACCAGATCAGTGTTCAGATAAAGGAAGACCTGAGCAAGAAGTTGGCAGAGTTCGCCTCTTATAATGACTCTTTGGAAGAAGTCTTTGAGAATCGTGAGCAGATAGAGATATCCCGTTATTATGAGAAACTTCCAAAACCTTCTCTTCTCGCAACACAGGAGTTCGTGGAAGGCAAGGTCTATTGGCGTGATCCTGCCCGTGACCAGTCTATGATGCAGGAGGAGCATCTCTAATAAAGATATGATACAACGTAAGCAAACGATATTCCTCTTCCTTGCTGTAGTCTTTGGTGTATTTTCTTTATGTATGCAGTTGGCTACGGTTTCTTTTGAGGGACTTACTACTTACCGGGTTTTCAGTCTCTGGGCAATAGGACAGAATAACATCAGTAGTTTTGTTCCATGTCCTCTGTTTATACTGATGCTCTTGTCCACAACACTGAGTGCATGTACGATCTTCCTTTATAAGCGTCGCCCTTTACAGGCTCGCTTATGTATGGTTAACATCTTCATCATGTTGTTGTGGTATGTTTCCATGATTGTGGTCAGTAAGCAGTTGGCACCAGACGCAGCCAATTTCCATTTGGAGATAGCTTCCTCGTTCCCTGCTGTCATCGCGATTCTGCTCTTTATGGCTCGCAAAGGAATCCTTGCTGATGAACGGTTGGTGCGAGCAGCAGACAGGATCAGATAGGTACTAGGAAATAAGCAATTAGTTTCATAACGATAAAAGGGTGGTTTCCTTACGAGAAACCACCCTTTTGTTTACCATAAACTCTTAGTTAGTATTCGAAGGTTCCGAACTCACTCTGGATTGTCAGGCTCTTCTGACCTTCCTCGATATGTCCGATAACCTGTGCGTCGATATGGAATGACTTCGAGAGTGTGATGACTTTCTCTGCCACTTCGGGACGGACATAGATTTCCATGCGGTGTCCCATGTTGAATACCTGGTACATCTCCTTCCAGTCGGTGCCGGAGCATTCATGGATAGCATGGAAGAGGGGAGGTACAGGGAACATATTATCCTTGATGACACGACAGTTGTCATTGACGAAATGCAGCACCTTGGTCTGGGCTCCACCAGTACAATGCACCATACCGTGAATCTCAGGACGCAACTCGTCGAGTAGTTTCTTGATAACGGGAGCATAGGTGCGGGTGGGGGAGAGAACGAGTTGTCCCATATTTGGAAGGTCAGAGAACTCCGAGTTCTCCGAGTACTCCGAGAGCAACTCATACTTACCGCTATATACCAATTCGTTAGGTACGGCATGGTCGTAGCTCTCTGGATATTTCTCTGCTAAGTATTTCGCGAAGACATCATGACGGGCGGAGGTGAGTCCGTTAGAGCCCATACCGCCATTATATCGTTTCTCGTAAGTAGCCTGTCCTGTAGACGACAGACCGACGATGACATCCCCCGGACGGATATTGGCATTGTCAATGACATCACTGCGTTTCATGCGACAGGTGACGGTAGAGTCTACGATGATGGTACGTACCAGATCACCTACGTCTGCCGTCTCACCGCCAGTGGGATAGATACCGATACCCATCTCACGGAGTTCGGCAAGTAACTCATCCGTTCCATTAATGATGGCACTGATGACCTCACCCGGTATCAGCATCTTGTTGCGTCCGATAGTACTTGACACCAGAATGTTATCCACGGCACCCACACACAACAAGTCGTCGGTGTTCATGACGATGGCATCTTGTGCGATGCCCTTCCATACGGAGAGGTCACCCGTCTCCTTCCAGTACATATAGGCAAGGCTCGACTTCGTGCCGGCTCCGTCGGCATGCATGATGTTACAGTATTCCGGGTCACCGCCCAGGATATCGGGGATAATCTTACAGAAAGCCTGTGGGAAGATTCCCTTGTCGATGTTCTTTATGGCGTTATGAACGTCTTCTTTGGCGGCACTGACACCGCGCATCATATAACGATTGTCCATGAGCGATTAGAATTTAACCTGTGGTGCTTTCTCTGCTCCAGCCTCAGCCTCAAACTTGTCCATCTTGGCGAATCCGAAGATACTGGCGAAGATGTTCTTGGGGAAAGAGCGGATCTCAACATTATAACCCTGAACAGTTTGGTTGTACTTGTTGCGAGCCTCGTTGATACGGTTCTCCGTACCCTCCAGTTGTACCTGCAGGTCACGGAAGTTCTCGTTGGCCTTCAAATCAGGATAGTTCTCCTGAATGGCAATCAGACGACCGAGGGCACTGCCCAGTTCTCCCTGAGCCTGCTGGAACTCCTTCATCTTCTCAGGAGTCATGTTTTCCGGGTCGAGGGTGATCTGTGTCGCCTTGCTGCGTGCTGCCACCACATCCTCCAGTGTCTGTTTCTCATGAGCAGCATAGCCCTTGACGGTCTCCACGAGATTGGGAATCAGGTCGGCACGGCGCTGATAAGCAGACTGTACGTTAGACAATGCCGTAGTAGCAGTTTCCTGCACCTTTACCATTGAGTTGTAAGCACTTGCAGCCCATGCGCCAAGGATGACGACCACTGCGATAATTGCGATAAGTCCTTTACTGATTTTCATGATGCTTTTATTTTTAGTTTATTCGTTATATCATCGTTATTCCGTTATTCCGTGATTCCGACTGGGGCTACCATCTTGACGTGGCGCCTCCGCCTCCGAAAGAACCACCTCCGAAACTGCCTCCTCCGCCCCATGAGCTATGTCCGCCTCCACTGGAACCTCCCCAGCTGCCTCCGCCACCTGATGAGCTATAATCATAGAAAGGGTTCGAGCGCAGGGTGGCTACTCCCAGAACGGCAAGCCACTGGTACTTACGGTTGAGATGCAGGAAGAAGGCTATCCATGCTATCATGAAGAGCATGTAGAGACCTGTCGTGGCAATAATCTCATTGTCTATCTCGTCACTTTGACTGGTTAGTGACGACATCTCCGGCTGTTCTTTCTTCTGCATGGTGGCATAGATGGCTTCTGTCAGGTAGTACATCGCACTGTCGGGCATCTCGGCACGCATGGCAGGCACGACATATTGTTGTTCCAGTCGGTGACACTCCGCATCGGTAAGGTCTGCTTCCAGACTCCTTCCCGGGGATATATTGATGCTATGATCCTGATAGCCTACAACGACCATCAGACCCCTGTCGTTTCTTCCTACTCCGTATTTGTTACCCACATCCTGTGCGAGACGGAAGGGGTCGTCATTCTCGATATGGTTGACGACGATGACAACACTCTCAATACCCAGTTCTGTGTCCAGACGTTTCAGTGTCACGTTCATCTGGTCTACCGTGTTCTGTGCCAGCACATGATCCGGGTTCGACACATACTGGTTGGCATCCTTCAGATGTGGCATGGGGATGTTCTCCGCATTCCAATACCGCTCCTCGGTACTGCTGCTGACAGTTGATACGGCAGGCTCGTCTTCCTCAAAAGGCATGGAGAAGGAACAACAGCTGAAGGCACCCATCATACCGATGGTGAATACCCAGCCCCAGATGTTCCGAGCCTTGCACCATGCAGGGTTCATCTGTTCCCAGACCCTTGTCATCTGTCGGCGCTTGCCCTGATACTCCCTTTCCAAAGCCTGATAGCGTTTGGAATACTGACGCCTGATGCTTGAGACATTCCAGAAAGACTGTTGTTTCTTTTCCATCTTATAGGAATTCTCCAATGCGATGATAGCGTCATTATATTGATAGGTGAGGGCGTTGAGGTCTGACGACTTCTTCATCAGGGCATTCTTCGGGGTATAGTCATACTTGCGTGTGACCGTATAGCCTCCCCCTAACAGGAGGATGATGAATCCGAGGAAAAAGAAGAAAGTCGTCGTCATAGCGGATTATTTCTCGTGCCAGAACTCCCATGAGGCGAAAGCCTGCAGCAAGAGCATCTCCAGTCCGTTCTTTACATTGGCTCCATATTCGGCACCCCGTTTCATGAACAGTGTCTCGTCAGGATTATAGATAAGGTCGTAAAGGATGGTGTGACTGTCCATTGCCTCATACGGCAGGTCGGGACATACCTCGGTCTTGGGGTACATACCCAGAGGGGTACAGTTGACAATCACGTTATACTCTTTCACCACCTCCGGCGTGATACTCTGATACTGAATCGTATCCGGACGCTCATAACGGCTGACGAAGACAGTCTCCAGTCCGAGACTGCGCAGTCCATAGTCTATCGCCTTCGAGGCTCCACCCGTTCCAAGGATAAGCGCCTTTTGGTGCCATTTCTTATCAAGCATCGGCTCAATGCTCTTGGTAAAACCGATGACATCCGAGTTATAGCCCTTCAGCTCCGTCTTATTGCCACGATGGGTGACACGGATGACATTGACGGCTCCGATGGCACGTGCCTCCGGAGCGATGCTGTCCAGGAAGGGTATCACTTTCTCCTTATAGGGGATGGTGACATTGAGCCCTTTCAGTTCGGGGTTAGAGCCCAGCACTTCGGGGAGTGCGTCGATATTGGGAATCTCATAGTTCTCATACACGGCATCGATGCCTTCATCCTGAAACCTCTGGTTGAAGTAACTGATGGAGAACGAGTGTCCCAACGGGTAACCGATTAGTCCGTACTTATCCATAATCCTTTTCCATTTATTTTGTTGCGAAATACATCGTGCAGATACCGAACGTCAGTCGTTTGAACTGTGCGGTCTGAAAACCAGCCTTCCTCAGTATCTCCACCATCTGCTCTCCCTGTGGGAATGCCTCGATGGTCTTGGTGAGATACGAATAGGCGGCAGTGTCCTTGGAGATGAGTCTGCCATAGACGGGCAGTACCGTGTGGGCATAGATGTGGAAGAGTTGTTTCATGGGGAAAGACACCGGTGATGTCAGTTCGACAATACTCAGGTGTCCTCCCTTTTTCAGTACCCTGCACATCTCCTGTAGTCCTTTGTCGAGGTCGGCGAAGTTGCGGATGCCGAAGGCTGCCGTGACAGCGTCGAAGGTGTTGTCAGGGTAGGAGAGTGCCGTACAGTCTTCCTTCTCGAACGAGATGACATCCTGCAAGCCCTGTCTCCTCACTTTTTCCCTGCCGATATTCATCATACCTTCCGAGATATCCGCTCCGATAAGTCGTTGGGGCTTGAGCATCTCTGCGGCAAGGATGGCGAAGTCACCCGTTCCTGTTGCGATATCAAGCATCGTCTGCGGCTGGTAGGGCTGGAGTTGCTGGATAGCCTTCTTACGCCACCCACGGTCAATGTCCCATGAGAGACGATGGTTCAGCGTGTCGTAGGTAGGGGCGATGTTATCAAACATCTGCTCCACCTGCGTAGCCTTGCTGCCCTCATGATAGGGCTTGATCGTCTCTTGCTGGTAACTCATATCGATAGGAACTATAGTAATTATAGGCTCTATATTATTCTATCTGGTCTTCAGCCACTCACTGACATTCTTCTCGATGCGGGCAGCGATATCGTCATTGTCGCTTGCCTTCTCGAACTTCTCTCCGATGATATGCTCGTAGAGCTCGATATAACGGTCTGAGACGCTCTCTGCATACTCGTCGGTAATCTCAGGCATCACCTGTCCGGGCTCGTTCATGAAGTCATGCTCGATGAGCCATTGGCGAACGAACTCCTTCGAGAGCTGCTTCTGGGGCTCACCCTTGGCGAGCTTCTCCTCATAACCGTCGGCATAGAAGTAACGACTGGAGTCCGGGGTGTGAATCTCGTCGATGAGGTACACCTTACCATCGCGCTTGCCGAACTCATACTTTGTATCTACGAGGATGAGTCCGCGCTTGGCGGCAATCTCCTGTCCACGGGCGAAAATCTTGCGGGTATAGTCCTCCATCACGGCATAGTCCTCTGCCGATACGAGTCCCTGGGCGATAATCTCCTCTTTCGAGATATTCATGTCATGACCCTCGTCAGCCTTGGTCGTCGGGGTGATGATAGGCTCGGGGAAACGCTCGTTCTCCTTCATACCGTCAGGCAGTTTCACACCGCACAGCTCACGGCAACCGTTCTTGTACTCACGCCATGCCGAGCCTGTCAGGATGCTGCGGATAATCATCTCCACACGGAACCCCTCGCACTTCAGACCTACTGTCACCATGGGATCGGGGGTGGCGAGCTTCCAGTTCGGACAGATGTCCGTAGTGGCATCCAGGAACTTAGCGGCAATCTGGTTAAGTACCTGTCCCTTGAAAGGAATACCCTTCGGCAGGATGACATCGAAGGCAGAGATGCGATCGGTAGCCACCATCACCATCAGGTCGTCGTTGATGTTATACACGTCACGGACTTTTCCGTGATACACACTCTTTTGTCCTTCAAAATTGAAGTCAGTCTTTGTTAATGCTTTCATTGTTATATATAATTTTCAACTTTCAATTTTCAATTTATCAAAAGCCTCGTAGGCATTGACGATACGTGTCACCAGCTTATGTCGCACGATGTCCTTGCGTCCCAGTTCCACCACACCGATGCCCTCTACGTCCTTCAGGATGCGCAGCGCCTCCACCAGTCCTGAGAGTTGTGACTTCGGCAAGTCTATCTGCGTCATGTCACCCGTGATGATCATCTTCGTGTTCCATCCCATACGGGTCAGGAACATGCGGATTTGCTGAGGTGTCGTGTTTTGTGCCTCGTCGAGGATGACCACGGCATCGCTGAGTGTTCTGCCTCGCATGAAGGCGAGCGGGGCAATCTGAATGATATGCTTCTCCATCATCTCCTGCAGTTTCATCTGTGGCAACATGTCTTCCAGTGCATCGTATAGCGGTTGCAGATATGGATCAATCTTGTCTTTCATGTCACCGGGCAGGAATCCCAGTTTCTCACCAGCCTCGACAGCAGGGCGGGAGAGGATGATCTTCTTCGCCGTCTTCTCCTTCAGTGCCTTCACGGCAAGGGCGATGGAGAGGTAGGTCTTTCCTGTTCCCGCAGGTCCTACGGCAAATACCATATCGTTCTGCTCATAGGCATCGATGAGTTTCTGCTGATTCTCAGAACGTGCCTTGATGGGTCGTCCAGACATCGTGTAGCAGACAACACCCTCTGGTACTTCGTCTTTCGTACGATGTCCCTTGACGATATCCAGGATATCCTCCTCGTTGAGCGCATTAAACCGCAACACATGCTGGCGTAGTTTCTCGGCATTCTCCTCGAAGGCAGCCATCTGCTCCTCGTCACCGAGGATACGGATGACATTATCACGAGCCACGATACGCAATTTCGGGTACAAGGCACGTAGCATCTGCAAATGCCCGTTCCCTGTCCCATAGAACACGACGGGGTCAATATCTTCTAATACAATATGTTTCTCTATCATAATAATGGATGCAAAGTTACGAATAAGTGAGAAGAAAACCAAATTTTATTTGAGTTTTCTCGAACGGAAGTAACTTCGGCAAAGCCAAAGTTACAAACATTTTGGGAGAAATAATCTTTTTTTTGATAGAAAATTTGTATCTTCGCAGCCAAATGAAGATAACGAAGAACAAATATTTGCTTGGATTCGCTGTGACAGTGGTGCTTCTCGCCATGATCAGGGTGTTGTTTCCAGGGGTTGATAACAGCCATGAGGTGACTGTTGATAATGGTCAGGTGGCTGTGGATGGTGAGAAGGCTGTGTCCAACGCATGGTCGATGATTAGTTCTCAACTTAAAAAAACGAAAAAGCATCGCATCTATGGGGTGCGTGACTGCAGGCAGACGTTTCCAGACAGTCAGGCAGTGCAGATCGTGGCTGCGGAGAAATGGGGGGTGCGTCCCGTCAAGAACCGTGAGGATGCGGAGAAGCGTATGAAGGAGTTGGTGTATGTGGGGGCAAGCCCGTACTATCATGTCGATCCGCTGTACAGCAGTATTCCTTATCTGGTGCCCCGTGCCGCCTTGTTACTGCAGGACATCGGTCAGGCGTTCTACGATAGTCTGTATGTGAAGGGTGTCCCCTTCAACCAGTTGATTGTGACCAGTGTGTTGCGTTCAGAGGCAGACGTGACAAAACTACGCCGAAGAAACGGCAATGCGACGGAGCGCAGTTGTCATCTCTTCGGCACTACTTTTGATATTTGCTATAACCGGTATCATCCTGTTACTCAGTCTGTTCGTGATGACACGTTAAAGTGGGTGTTATGCGAGGTGCTGAGGGATATGCGTGAACAGGGACGCTGTTATATCAAGTATGAGGTGAAGCAAGGTTGCTTCCACATGACCGTTCGCTGACTTTGTCTTCGTCTATCACGACTCGGCAGATTGCAAATAAATATGCATCTGCTCTCGCTGTTCTATCCGTTAGCGACTCATGAGGAACGCCTTGAAGTCCTCGAAGTTCTTGCTGAGTTCCACACTTTGTTTCTGACCTCTCATGAAGGCGGCAAGGCGTTCAGGAATCTCGACGTCGCCACCGATGATACGGTCGACCGTCTCCTTGAACTTAGCAGGGTGGGCAGTCTCGCAGAATACGCCGATTTCACCTTCTTTCAGTCCTTCTTGTAAAGCACGATAGCCACAGGCACCATGGGGGTCGAGTGTATATCCTGTCTCTTGATAGCACTGGCGCATGGTCTCCTCAATCTGAGCATCGCTATAGGTAGTACCACTGATAAGGCTGCTGATGCGCTCGTGGCTTTTGCCGTAGAGGTCGTAGATGCGGGCGAAATTAGAGGGATCGCCAACATCCATCGCATTGGCAAGGGTCTGCACGGAAGCCTTCGGCTCGTACTTTCCTGTCTGTAGATACTTATAGAAGATATCGTTGGCATTATTGGCGGCAATGAAACGCTTGATGGGCAGTCCCATGGCATGACCGAACAGTGCCGAACAGATATTTCCGAAATTACCGCTGGGTACGCACATAACGAGGTTGTCAGCCTTGCCAAGTGCCTTCATTCGTGCATAGGCATTGAAGTAATAGAATGCCTGGGGCAGGAAACGGGCGACATTGATGCTGTTAGCAGAAGTGAGTTTCATGTGCTTGTTCAGTTCCTCGTCCATAAAGGCATTCTTCACCAGTGCCTGACAGTCGTCGAAGACGCCGTCAACCTCAACGGCAGTGATGTTCTTGCCAAGGGTCGTGAACTGGCTTTCCTGTATCTTGCTGACCTTTCCCTTGGGATAGAGCACATAGACGTGAATGCCGTCCACACCGAGGAAACCGTTGGCAACGGCACTTCCTGTATCACCGCTGGTAGCCACGAGGACATTGACCTCCTTGTTCTCCTGACTCCTGACTCCTGTCTCCTTGATAAAATACTGCAACAGTCTTGCCATAAACCGGGCACCCACATCCTTGAAGGCGAGGGTAGGACCATGGAAGAGTTCCAGAGTGTAGATATTATCTTTCACCTTCACGACAGGACAGTCGAACGACAGGGTGTCATAGACAATCTTCTTCAGGGCTTCAGCCTCTACGTCCTCACCGAAGAAAGCATCGGCAACGGTATAGGCTATTTCCTGAAAACTCTTCGTCTCGATGGTGTCGAAGAACTCCTTCGGCAGTTGCTTGATGCGTTCGGGCATGTAGAGTCCACGATCTTCCGCCAGTCCTTTCACAACGGCTTTCTGCAGGTCGGCAATGGGTGCCTTCCCATTTGTGCTATAATATTTCATATTCCTATGTCTTTTTTTCTGGTGCAAAGGTACGAAAATTTCGATTAAGAGAAAACAAAAGTAATTTATTTCTTTTGTCAAACGTGAGAAATTTACTCAATAAACCTATCGTTCAACGCTGTTGCAGATGCTTCCCACACTTCATGCTAATGCCTCCTATACCCCCATGTGAGGCATTCCTTTACCCCTATAACAGGCATCGGCATAAAGCATAGAAGGCATCCCTTTGTTTGCTTCATCTCGTAACAGTTCCTTCATTATCAATTTTTTAGTTTAGAAAATGGCGGCTATCTTCCGGATTTTTTCTAAACGCTTCATAAACGATTTGTCCTGTTTGACCTTTTGCATGTTATAATCAGCCTGCAAACCAATCCAAATTGAAGCATTTGTACCAAGAGCGGCCTCAAGCAATAATGCATACTCTGTCGTCACAGGACGCTTGCCATTGAGAATCTCATTGAACACAGTGTATGACACCCCCATCTGTTTAGCAAGTTCCTTTTGTGTCAATCCACGTGCAATGATTTCGTCTTTGATCATCTCTCCTGGATGAATCAACAATGAAGACCTCATGTTATTGGCAATCTTATCGTCTGCAATGTTTCGTATTGTAACCATAACCTTATCCTATTAATTATTTATAATGATTCGACAATTCCATAATGTTGCATATTGTGACCACAGGTTCATCCTCTGTATCCGTTAGTGTAAATTCTACCCGATATTGGTCATTTACTTTTACAGAGAAACGTCCTTCCTTATCTCCATGCAGAGCTTCAAAATGTAGTGATTTGAATGGAAACAAATCCTCTTTACGCTTTGCCTGTATCAGATACTTTACAGCCTTTTGATATCCTCTGACTATCTGTGGCTGAAACCTTAGTTTCTTAATACCAGTTTCTCCGTCTTTATATAACTTCTCTAAATATTCTTCGTTGAATGTTACTAACATATTCTTTCTTTTTCTGAGTGCAAAGGTAAGCAAAAGAATTGAAATTCGCAAATAATCGAATCAATATTTTAATATTCATAAAACTTAAGAATTAAATAACAACGTGTTTTTCACATAGAGATCAAGGAGTCTCTTTCCAAGGATGATTCCTTTCTGAGAGAGATTCTGAGACTTGAGGTTATTGGGGTGGATTAAGACCAACTTCCCCTTTCATTCGTGTCACTCTCCTGTCCATCAGTCATATGTGCTTTGAAAGAATCAAGTGCCTGTTCCCTTGATCTTCTGTCCCCTTGATCTTTCTGACAGGAACCTGTCCTTGTGTCATCTGAGTGGAGATAGGCGGCACCTATTGACCCGATACCCTGAAACTATTTTCATACTTTTACCATCGGTTACCCATTCAAAAGAGTCTTTCTTTGTTTTTTACTCACTTTTTTATATCTTTGTCCCCAATAGACGGAATGATATGGAACAGAAATTCAGCAAAAATAGTATAGACCTTCAGGAGCTGCGTGAATTCTGTGAGCGAGAGGGCGATGTGGTAGTTTACCGCAAAGGTGATCAGATGGAGCGTGAGAGTGACCCTGCACGTTGGTTTGCTTTTGTCACGGAGGGTTGCTTCAAGTATGTAACGCATGGCATCAGCGATGACAAGGAACATATTACGTGGTTCTCGTTTGCAGGCGAATATGTGTGTGACTATCCCCGTTCCCTATATGGTCGTCCTGCAAAATCCACGATAGAGGCAATGATGCCCAGCCGTGTGCTAAGAGTCAATGGAGAACAGTTGATGCAGTTCTTCGGCCGGAGTATTGAGAAAATGGAACTGCGAGCTGTCATTGGTGAGCATATCCTCTGTCAGTTCCATGAACGCTACCTCGACCTCCATCGTGCCACTGCTCGCGAGCGCTACGAATTATTGTTACAACGTTGTCCTGGCATCGTTCAACATCTGCCGTTAAATGCCATTTCATCTTTCCTTTGCATCACTCCTCAGATGCTTTCCAAAATCCGCAAAGACATTACTTTCGATGCTCAGCCATAGCAAAAGTCATACTAGTATGAAACTACTTTCATATTTTCTCCTTCGGCATCCGATTTATAGGTTTTCCGAAGGCTTTTCGTGTTATTTATCTTACTTTTGCATGCAATGAGTCTTTATCATAAAGGCTCTCTTGATTATTAATAATTATAAGCGTCATCCGTCGTGATGACGGTTGGCGCTTATCATATAAAGAACTGTTATTAAGAATATAATACGAAATGGATATGAAAACTAAGAAACACATCAAACGACTCCTGATACTGATGGCCATGCTATCGGTTGCGACCTTTGGGATGGCACAGACAGATAGTACAACGGTTAATAACGATTCCATCACATGGGACCAGGAATTAGAGGGTGTTACTGTTAAAGCCCAACGTCAATTGATTAAACAAGACATTGACCGTATAGGCTACGATGTGCAGGCCGATGAGGAATCAAAGACGTTAACAGTCCTCGATTTGTTGCGTAAGGTGCCGATGGTAACCGTTGATGGCGAAGAGAATATAAAAGTAAAAGGAAATAGTAATTTCAAAATTTATAAGAATGGGCATCTTGATCCCAGCCTTTCCAAGAATGCGAAGGAAATCTTGAAGTCCATGCCTGCCTCGATGGTGAAACGTATCGAAGTCATTACCGACCCAGGAGCACGTGAAGATGCCGAGGGTGTGAATGCCATCTTAAACATCGTCATGATGGATGATCGTAGTTTCAATGGTGTCACAGGAGGAGTAAACCTCTATTATGACACCACGAAAGCACCTAGCATTGGGGGAAACATAACAACGCAATTCGGCAAGGCTATTGTCTCTATTGATGTTGGCTATAACAAGATGACGGAAGAGATTACTGAGCATATTCGAGACTTGGAACGAACTTATATTGAATCAGGCAGAACACAGCAATCACATTCGGAAGGCTCTAACCCTGGCGATATCTTCTATACAGATATTAGTGCCAGTTACGACATTGATACACTCAATCTGATATCAGCTTCGTTCGGTGGTTATTTCTATAAGGTCAATGTTCAGGGTGGAGGACTGACAACGATGTACGATAGCAATCAGCAACCTCTCTATAGTTATAACGAACATTACTGGATGCCTGGCTACAAACATCACTCATGGAATGGACGACTGGACTATGAACATAAAACAAGTCGTCAAGGAGAAAAGCTAACTTTATCCTATATGCTTGCCCTGACTCGTCAGCGTACAGAACAGGAAAGTAATTTTACTGAGATTGTCGGTAACCCTTTCAGTTATACAGGCTATCTTATCAACAGCAAG
>JBGUNO010000016.1:0-10534 GCA_045117415.1 Prevotella sp.
GGAACCCAGATACGACCGTCGTTACGCAGTGACTCAGACATCAGCGTCAGCTTAGACTGCTTGTCACCATGAACAGGGATACAGGTGGGGTGAATCTGAACATAAGAGGGATTTGCAAAGTAAGCACCCTTGCGATAGCACTGAACGGCAGCGGTACAGTTACATCCCATCGCATTGGTAGAGAGGAAATAGGTGTTACCATATCCACCGGTAGCGATAACAACAGCATTGGCACTGAAGCGCTCCAGCTTACCTGTTGTTAAGTTCTTGGCGATGATACCACGAGCACGACCGTCAACGATGACGACATCCTCCATCTCATAACGGGTATAGAGCTTCACCTTACCTGCCTGAACCTGACAAGAGAGTGAAGAGTAAGCACCGAGCAGCAACTGCTGACCCGTCTGACCTTTAGCGTAGAATGTACGACTTACCTGAGCGCCACCGAATGAACGGTTGGCAAGCATACCACCATACTCACGGGCAAAGGGGACACCCTGAGCCACGCACTGGTCAATGATATTGTTAGAAACCTCAGCCAGACGATAAACGTTAGCCTCGCGAGCACGATAGTCACCACCCTTTACTGTGTCGTAGAACAGACGATAGATAGAGTCACCATCGTTCTGATAACACTTGGCGGCATTGATACCACCCTGGGCTGCGATAGAGTGTGCGCGACGGGGGGAGTCCTGAATGCACAGGTTGATGACGTTGAAGCCCATCTCACCGAGTGAGGCAGCTGCAGAAGCACCAGCCAGACCGGTACCTACCACGATCACATCGAGCTTCAGCTTGTTCTTAGGGTTAACCAAGCGCTGATGAGCCTTATATTCCTTCCATTTCTCAGGTACTGGACCTGCGGGAATCTTAGAATCTATTACTTTTGCCATAATTCTTTCAGATTTAAAAGTTAACAATTATCAACCTGCATAGCAGCAAAGGCTCGGAGCACACTTAAAGGCAAAAGCCAGCACTACAACCAAGAAGCCCAGCATCAGCAGCGTCACGTAGATACCACCGATGACACGCCAGCGATTGAACCAGATCTTACCACTGATACCCAGGGTCTGCATGGCTGACCAGAAACCGTGGGTCAGATGGAACCAGATGGCAACCAGCCAGATGATGTACAGTACAGCAAAGACAGGATTGCCGAAGGTGTCGATGATAAAGGCAAAGCCGTCAGAGGGCAGATGACCGTTCGTGAAACCAGCAAGCTCGGCAAACATCATGTTGTACCAGAAATTAAACAAGTGGAGCAACAGTCCCAACACAATGATAATGCCCAGCACCAGCATGTTCTGCGATGCCCACTCTACCTTCGCGGGTTTGTCTGTCACAGCATAACGCTCCTGTCCACGTGCAGTACGGTTCTGCGCTGTCAGGATGAATGCGAAAACGATGTGAATCACAGCAAGGGCAGCCAGACCCAGTGTAGCCACAATAGCATACCAGTTGGCACCCAGCAGTTCACAAATCATGTTGTAAGCCTTGCCCGAGAATAGTGCGACAATGTTCATGGCACAGTGGAATGTCAAGAACAAAATCAGCGCAATACCCGTTACGGACATTACAACCTTACGACCAATTGATGAATTGATTAACCACATAAAAACTATAGTATTAAATTAATATTAATTACTCATTATTAAGTACGCATACGCACATTGAGGGTACAAATATACTACAAAAATATGAATTCCGCAAACGTTTTCGTTAGAAAAATAGTCTATTTATACAAAATCTTTAATAAAATAAATGGTGACTAAAAAAACAGGTGCAGGAAGAGGTTCTGGACGATGGTCCTGAGCCTCATTCCTGTCCTGAATGCACAACGTGACAAAATTCTCCATTTCATCACGATGGCCTTGATAATAGTTAGTTATAATATCTTAGTTATTCATTAACTACTTTTTGGATGGTTCCATCCTCATTGTAGAACAAACGCTGTACCTTCAGGCTACGCAGATGGGTAATGTCATTGGACGGAACACAGTCGTGATAGAACAAATACCACTGTCCTTTATATTCTACAATACTATGATGGGTCGTCCAACCTACGACTGGATCAAGGATCACACCCTGATAGGTGAACGGTCCATAAGGACTGTCGCTCATCGCATAGCAAAGGAAATGACTATCACCTGTAGAATAAGAGAAATAGTACTTTCCATTATATTTGTGCACCCATGAAGCCTCGAAGAAACGATGTGGATCACCAGCCTTCATCGGCTCTCCATTCTTATCGAGGACGACAACGCCACGTGGAGCCTCAGCAAACTGCTTCACGTCATCACTCATACGAACGACGCAGCTGTTAATGGCAGGGGCGTCCGCTGTGGTGAAAAGCTCCCCCTTATGGTCAGGCGAGGCACCTAAGTCAATGAGTCCGTTCTCATCTCCATACTTACCGAAGACAGGGGCTAAACCGTTAGGCAGCGGATGCCACCATTGCAACTGTCCACCCCAGAGACCGCCAAAGTAACAGTATATCTGACCGTCATCGTCCTTGAACACACAAGGGTCAATAGAGAAAGAGCCACGGATAGGCTGTGCCTCCGGGATGAAGGGTCCTTCGGGCTTATCAGCGACTGCGACGCCCAAACGGAACACACCATCGTATGCCTTCGCAGAGAAAATCAGGAAGAATTTTCCATCCTTCTCGACGACATCATTGTCCCACATCTGCTTCTCTGCCCAGGGCACATCCTTCACATCAAGAATAACCCCATGGTCAGTCGCTTCATCATTCTCCACGTCATCCCACGACAGCACGTGATAGTCCTTCATCTGGAAGTGACCGCCGTCGTCGTCGAAGCACTCTCCTGCGTCCCAGTCATGACTGGGATACACATACAATCTGCCGTTAAACACATTGGCTGAAGGGTCAGCCATGTAATCACTCGGAAACAAATAACGAGGTAATTTTGCCATAGTCAGTAGTTGTTAAAATGATTAATATTATTTTTTGCTCTTTTTGGTTTCTTTCTGCTGGGGTCTCACCAGTTGAATCAGTGCCTGCACGAAAGGCTTCCGCTGGTTCTGGCGGTCATATAAAGTAGCATAATCAGTACGCCCCGGAATGGGGAAGTCATTACGCCATGAGTTCCCGTCGTTCAGACACCAGAAATTCACACGCAGGATGTCCTTATGATGACCTATCAACATCTTATAGAAACTCACCCAGAACTGCTCTATCTCTAATTCCTCTTCTTTCGTAAGTCCGTTCTTGTAAGGATCCATCTCCGGACGATAGGCAAACTTGTCGCTGACATTCGCGCCAGAGAACCCATAGGGATTAGGCAAGACCGACAAGTCAAGCTCTGAGAAGAAGGTAGGAACACCCAATGCGGCTATCGTCTCTATGGAGTGCTCATACTGTTTGATGACACTATCATCAACATTATCCTCCAAGATAATATGTCCTTGCATGCCAATGGCTGTAACAGGCAGTCCCTGCTGTATCAACGGGCGGAAAAAGTCCGTAACCCCTTTCACCTTCGTCGGCTTGTTCATCGAGAAATCGTTATAGAACAACTGTATAGAGGGGTCTGCCTCATGGGCATATTGAAAGGCAAGAGGGATATAGTCCGTTCCTAATATCTGGTAGAAAAGGCTTTGCCGAGGGCTACCGTCATCCTCAAAGGCTTCATTGACAACATCCCATGCGTCAACACGTCCCTTGAAATGACTCACAATAGTATAAATATGTTCGCGCATACGTTTTTTCAGGACATCTGCAGACACCAAATTCCCCTTTTCATCATAGTGGAACCAAGGAGCGCACTGAGAATGCCAGATAAGACAATGTCCCATCACCTTCAGACCAGAAGCCTTTGCCTTGTCAACAAACTGATCTGCCAGGGTAAAATCATAGACTCCTTCCTGGGGGTGGATCACCTCACTCTTCATACAATTCTCTGCAACCACCCAGTTGAAGTTCTTGGCAATAATCGACCAGTCAGCTTCCTGTTCGCCCTGAACCTCCCACTGGTTGACACTAACCCCCGTATACCAATAATCACGATAGGCTTCCCACAAAGTGTTTCCAGCAGGATTGAGGCAGCATTGCCCATCCGCGCTTCGCAGTGCGGATTGGGCATATGCTACTTCAGAGATAATCACTGAAAACAATACAACTACTAACCTAATAATCTTCATTTTAACAAATGTTTTATGTCTGCTGATAAATATATTGTTACTCGCATACATTAATAATAATATATAATAATATATAGAACCATGAATATCCGAGCTTTTCGCTTAAAGATACTTTTTGTGACTCCATCTCAGTTATTAATAGGAACTAAGTTTTCTGCTGCAAAATTAAATTATTTTTTTGAGAACCATTTTCAAATTTGTTACAGAAAAGTAATGATTTTGTCTCATCCTCATATTAAAATCCACTTTTTTTGCATTTTTCTTCCTTTTTTTATATTTTTGCATCAAAGAAACAAAGATTTGAATGATGAAAAAGAAACTTGGATTTACTATTCTTCTGACATGCCTGTTCCTGGGAGTGATGACATCAAACGCAAAGGTCCAGCTACCCGTGTTCTTCCAATCAGGTATGGTGATTCAGCGTGGGAAACCAGTACCCGTATGGGGAAAAGCAGATGGGGGAGAGAAAGTCACTATCCGCTTTAACAAGTTCAAAACCGTTGTTATTGCCGATTCCAACGGAAACTTCCGAGCCAATTTACCGGCTATGAAAGCAGGAGGACCTTACACGTTAATGATTGGAGATGTGGTTTTAACCAATGTTTTAGTAGGCGATGTATGGCTCTGCTCCGGACAATCTAATATCGATGTAACCATTGAGCGTGTCTATCCACAATACACAACAGAGATAGACCAATTCTCTAACGATAAGATTCGACTGTTCCGAATACAGAACGAGACAAATACCCATGGCGTACAAGAGGATATCCGTGCGACCTCCATCAACTGGAAGCCTCTCACCAAAGAGAATGCATGGGGGTTCTCCGCCGTCGGCACCTTCCTCGGCAAACGGATGTTTGAGCAAACGGGGGTCCCACAAGGTATCATTGTCAATAGCTGGGGAGGCACTCCTATCGAGGCTTGGATTAGCGCAGACTCCCTCCAGCAAGGCTATCCTGACCTTTTGAGGAAGACCCAGCTATACCAGAGTGATGAATATGTCAAGGCTCAGGCACACGCCAACCAGTTGGCAGACCAGCGTTGGAACGAACTACTGAACGAGAAAGACCCAGGAATACAACAGCATTTCGCTGCACTTGACTATGATGATTCCGCATGGGAGACCGTCAACCAGTTCTCGATGGAATGGGCAAAAAAGAATGGTAGAGGCATTATCGGAAGTATCTGGCTCCGCCAGCACATCCAGATTGACAAAGCACATGCCGGACAACCCGCACGCCTCTTACTGGGCACCCTCTTTGATCAAGATGTCACCTATCTTAACGGGAAAGAGATCGGACACACCTACTATCAGTATCCTCCCCGCCGCTATGATATCCCAGCAGGAATGCTTCGTGAGGGTGATAATGTGATTACCATCCGTTTCATCAATAAATACGGAATCCCCCATTTCATCCCGGAAAAGCCATATATGCTTACCTTTGGAGACGACCGTTTCTCACAGCATCCGATGCCAAAAGACATGATACCTCTCAGTGAGAACTGGAAGCATCATGCTGGCGTGGATATGCCGTCCTGTCCCAGCGGGGATGTGTCCCTACAGAATTTACCCACCACCCTTTATAATGCCGTCGTTTACCCGTTAGCACCTTATGCCGTCAGTGGTGTCGTGTGGTACCAAGGTGAGTCAAACACAGGGAACCCTGCCCCGTATGCAGACCTGCTTCGAAAGATGATAGGTAACTGGCGTACGCTGTGGAAGAATCCCTCCCTGCCTTTCTGCATCGTCCAGCTTGCCAACCACGACGGACGCCAACAGACGGGTTTCCCCCAACCTCTTACCCCACAGACAGAACCTATCAATAGTGGATGGGCACAACTGCGTGAGGCACAGCGACAGGTTGCTGTCAATGACCCCCATGCAGCACTTGCCGTCGCCATTGACCTCGGTGAGCGTGTTGACATCCATCCGTTACGTAAGAAAGAAGTGTCAGAGCGTATCGGACAGTGCTTCGATCGTCTTGTCTTTGGCAAGAAGGTGACTCTAGCTCCCCAACCTATTCGTGCCACGATAGAAGGCAATCAAGTGATAGTCACTTTCGACCAACCACTACAGGATGGTGAACAAGCAGAATTCGAGGTGGCAGGAGCAGACAAGAAGTTTGTCAACGTAAAGGACGCTACCGCATCAGGTCGTCAGGTGTCGTTGAAATCACCTATTTCAGAGCCCGTCCTCGTACGCTATGCATGGAAGGACTGTCCTATTGCCAGTCTCCGTTCCCAAAAAGACCTGCCTGCCTCCCCCTTCGAGATCAACATCACGAAATAACAATAAAAGAGGCTGCCGAAAAGCAACCTCTTTTATTTAGCTCTTATTGAAGAGGATTACGCTTTCTTCGTGCGCTCCTCAATCTTCTTGTTGATATCGTCGATGACCTCGTCCGTCAACTCGTAGCGGCTGATGATGAACATAGCCAAAGCCAGCAGAATAGCAGGAATGACACAGACGAGCCACAGGATACCCTCCTCGGCAAAAGGAGTCTGGTCGATGACATCACTGTTATAGCCTACGTATGCCAGAACGGCGGGACCGACAATACTACCGAAGGTCATACCTGCCTTGAAGAACAGTCCCGTCAAGGCGTTTACAATACCAGAGATACGACGACCTGTGGTATACTCACCATAGGAGATGACTTCAGGTACCAGTGCCCACATATAACCTGTAGCCACGATGACACCTGTCGACTTGATGAACTGAGCCACATAGATCATCATCATGCTGGGGCTCTCCATCTTAGAGATGAAATAGAGCATCGCCATACCGATAATGGCGGCACCGAGGAAGAGATAGAACATGTTCTTCTTGCCCACCATGCGCTTGAACCAAGGCACCAACGGCATAAACAAGAAGGCAGGTGCTGAGCCTAAAGCCATGAAGATAGACAACTGCTGAGCCGAACCGTGCAGGTTGCTGTTGATGAAGTAGGCTCCTGCAGCGTTACCCACTGACATCATCGCGAAAGCGGTGATGAAGAAGAAGGCGAGGACACGCAAGGGACGGTTACGGAGGAACTCCATCCAGAGGTCACTGACCTTCACGTCCTCTGTCGTTTTCGCGTCCATCACCACACGCTCCTTACACTGCGAGAAGCAGAAGGCGAGGAGACAGAAACCGACGATGGCATAGATTGTCATGGTGGTAAACCAGGCAGAAGGATCCTTTGGCAAACTGTCAGAGGGAGCACCAGCTATCAGGGCGATGAACAGGGGCAGACCGGAGTTAACGGCGAGACCGCCAAGGTTCGCCATGAACATACGTACTGAAGTGAGCACGGTAATCTCGTTGGTGTCACGCGTCAGCGATGAGTTCAAGGCTCCATACGGCACGTTGATAAACGTGTAGAGCAACTGCATGGAGATATAGGTAACATACGCATAGATGAGCGACGGGGCGAAACCATTGTAGAAGCACAGGATGGCAAAGCCCGAAAGGGGAATACCCACATAGAGCAAGTACGAGCGGTATTTACCGTAACGCGGATTACTCTTGTCGATAAGCGTACCCACGATGGGATCCCAAATCACATTTGCCACATTACCCACGAGGAACATGACAGCCACTGCCGACGGTGTCAGTCCGTAGATATCGGTATAGAAGAACAGCAGGTAAGTACAGATTACCTGAAAGATGAGGTTCTGGGCAAGGTCACCTGAGCCGAAACCGATGCGCTGTACCCACGAAAGCTTATAGAAGCCTTTCGTCTCTTGAGACAATTCGTTTGTTGACATTTTGTTATAGGTTTAATAAATCTGTGCCTTTTAGGATGATTCAACTGCAAAGATAATACTTTCCATTTGATTTCCTATTTCACATTTGTATCAAAAACTACTTATTTTGTTTCATGTTAGGTGTTTACCCCCTTGTTTAACCTTTATAAACACTCCGTCTCAACGTCGTTGCCCCTTTCGGCACATACATGCAACTCCCAGGAGAATGAAGGGAATAGACAATATCTGTCCCATATCAAGAGGTAGCGAGGCTTCGAATGCCTCCTGTATCTCTTTGGTATATTCGATGAAGAAGCGGAAGGTAAAGATATAGGTGAGACAGAAACCAAAAAACCACCCTGTGCCGATCTTCTCCGGTATTTTCTTATGTAGCCACCACATGATCAAGAACAAGATGGCATAGGCTATTGCCTCATATAGCTGACCAGGGTGACGTGGCATCATATCCACACGCTCGAAGACAAATGCCCAGGGCACCTCTGTCACCTTTCCGATGATCTCAGAGTTCATAAGGTTACCCAGACGGATGAAACAAGCCATCGAGCCTGTGGCAATGGCGATATTGTCGAGAACGGTCCAGATACCCAGCTTGGTCTTCTTCACATAGAGCCATAAGGCTATCATCAGTCCCAACGTGCCACCATGACTTGCCAGTCCCTCGTAGCCTATGAATTTCCATCCTCCGTCAGCGAGGAAACGGATCGGCAGGAACATCTCGATGAGACCCTTCCCGCTGGTGAGGAAATAATCCGGCTCATAGAAGATACAGTGTCCCAACCGGGCTCCAATCAGAATACCCAAGAAACAATAAAGGAAGAGTGGCTCAAAGAGCTCGTCCTTGATTTTCTGCTCGCGATAAAGACGTTGCACCAAGAGGTATGCGACAGCAAAGCCTATCAGCCAACAGAGTCCGTACCAGCGGAACGGACCTATCCCGACACTCGGATTCCAGGTTATATATAGTATAGTGCCTATAGCTCCCATAGTACCTATAGTTCCTACTTAAACGTTGAAGCGGAAGTGCATGATGTCACCATCCTGAACGACATACTCCTTTCCCTCTATGCCCATCTTACCTGCCTCACGGACAGCAGCCTCAGAGCCATACTGGATATAGTCCTCGTATTTGATGACCTCCGCACGGATAAATCCTTTCTCGAAGTCGGTATGGATGACACCGGCACACTGGGGTGCCTTCCATCCCTTGTGGTAAGTCCATGCCTTCACCTCCATCTCACCTGCTGTGATGAAGGTCTCAAGGTTCAAGAGAGAATAAGCCTTCTTGATGAGGCGGTTGACGCCACTCTCCTCCAAGCCCAACTCCTCCAAGAACATCTGCTTATCCTCATAACTCTCCAACTCGGCGATATCCTCCTCGGTTTTGGCTGCGATGATCATTGCCTCGGCACCCTCCTCCTTGGCAAGTGCCTCGACCTTCTGTGTGAAGGTGTTGCCTGACTTCGCGTCAGCCTCACTGACATTACATACATAAAGGACTGGCTTCGCCGTCAACAGGAAGAGATTACGGGCGCAGTCTTGTTCGTCTTTACTCTCGAACTCCACGATACGGGCATTCTTTCCCTGGTCGAGCACCTCCTTATAGGCTTTCAGGACAGTGACCTCCAGCTTTGCCTCCTTGTTACCAGCGGCAGCAGCCTTCTCTGTCTTGGCAAGACGACTCTCGATCGTCTCCAAGTCTTTCAGTTGAAGCTCTGTATCGATAATCTCTTTATCACGGATAGGGTCAATAGTACCGTCTACATGGGTGATATTGTCGTCCTCAAAGCAACGTAACACGTGGATGATGGCATCCGTCTCACGGATATTTCCCAAGAACTTGTTACCCAGACCCTCACCTTTGGAGGCTCCCTTTACCAATCCTGCGATATCCACAATCTCACAGGTTGCAGGGACGATACGTCCCGGATGAACAATCTCCGCCAGTTTGGTGAGTCGCTCATCAGGAACGGTGATGACACCCACATTCGGCTCAATCGTACAAAAAGGAAAGTTGGCTGCCTGTGCCTTGGCACTCGACAAACAATTAAACAAAGTGGACTTACCCACGTTGGGCAGTCCCACAATACCACATTTTAATGACATCTTTTCAAATAAACGTTTATATTTGTCTGCAAAATTATTAATAATTCATCGAATAGCCAAATTTATTTCAAAAAAACAGGGATAAATGAGCTGGTCGAAGAAGTGCTGTTCGTGTTCTTTAACTTAATGAAATTCTTGTTAATTTCTGTTAACTATTTCTCTCCATTTTATAGTAGTATCTACTATCACTTATTCCAGTATCTATCGTCGTTGATGCCAGTATCTGCTGTGGGGCACGGGAGATACTACTATACCCCCTTACAGGCTATTTTATGGTAGATAAACAGACGCTGACTTAGAACAATAACAGATAACAGATAACAGATATGTTATTTTCATTTAAAAAATCTGTATATTATATGCATTTATATATTATTATATATATAATATATATATTATATATATAATAAAAATTTAGTCTATCATCAGTAAACTGTCAATTTTGACGTCTTTTACATGAAGTGGGAAAATGATACCTTTGGTCTCGTTTTAAGAATGAGACAAATGGTATACA
>JBGUNO010000017.1:0-80151 GCA_045117415.1 Prevotella sp.
GAGAGGTGGCGGAATTGGTAGACGCGCTACTTTGAGGGGGTAGTGTCAATTGCGACGTGGGAGTTCGAGTCTCCTCCTCTTCACATAAACTTGACATTAATTGCGGAAATAGCTCAGTTGGTAGAGCACAACCTTGCCAAGGTTGGGGTCGCGGGTCCGAGTCCCGTTTTCCGCTCTTTTTTTTATTCTGGAAAACCAAACTATTCTATGAATTTTTACTTAAGATATTTTGATAAGGAGGTCCTTGTTGATAATGTTGATGATGCTATTGCCTTTCTTGCTGATATACCAGAGATAGGTATGAATCCTGTGCTTGAGGATGATGTCCGTTCCTATTGTACCAGTGAAGTCTACTATCCTAAGCGCTATAAGGTTCGTCCACGTGTATATTTCATTATTATCAAGACAGATGCTCCTACCATGCTTGACTTTAAAGAGAAACGTGCCATTCATCCATCGTTAGAGAGGATAGAGAAGCCGATGGCTCCCGCTTTGGTCCGCCTGAACGAAGAGCTGTTTGGATGGTATGAGGGCTCCCTTGACTTCAAGCGTGTGTTGATGGTTCCTGGTACTGGTAAGTTCCAGTATCGTGATACCCATTTCGTGGCACAATGTAAGGCTGTATCGGGTATGGACTGCTATAACCGCATCGTGGAATATCTTCGCGAGCGTGTGGATGAGCGCAGCCAGTTCCCTTCCGCAAAAGGGAAGAACTTCAGATTCCGTTTTCTTGGACTTTGTAAATAATACTTTTTCATGAATAAGGTGATGCTGATAGGTAATGTCGGTGCCGACCCCGAGGTGCGCTATGTGGAGCAGGGGGTTGCTGTGGCACGTCTGCGACTGGCGACGACAGAGCGTGGCTATACGTTGCAGAACGGTACGCAGGTGCCTGACCATACTGATTGGCATCAGGTTATCTTATGGCGTAAACTTGCTGAGATCGTGGAGAAATACGTCCATAAGGGTGACAAACTTTATATCGAGGGCCGTCTTCGTTATACTTCGTATGATGACAAACAAGGTCAGCGTCGCTATGTAACGGAGATATGGGCGGATAATATGGAGATGTTGAATGGAAGAAACTCTACAGACAATCAATGATATTCAAGTGATGGCACCAAGTCTTGGTGCCATGATTGCTCTTGTACTTGCATGTATCTTGTTACTGCTTTCTGGCTATGCCTCTGGCTCGGAGATAGCCTTTTTCTCTCTCTCACCTGCTGACTTGAATGAGTTGGAAGAGGAGAAGACAGAGTATGACCGACTGGTATTAAAACTCCGGGAAGAGTCGGAGCGGACACTTGCCACCATCTTGATTACCAATAATCTGGTAAATGTCACGATTATCATGTTGCTGAACTATTTCTTCTCGCAGGTGATAGACTTCAGGGATGCTTATTGGATGCATTTCATATGTCTCACTGTCTTGTTGACATTCCTGTTGTTGCTTTTTGGTGAGATCATGCCGAAGATATACACCCGTCATCAACCACTTCGTTTCTGTCGTACAGTCGTGGGTGGCATCCTCTTCTGTCGTAAGCTTTTTTACCCTTTTGCCACGATATTGATGAAGTCTGGTATCTTGGCAGGAAAAGTAGTGCAGAAAGAGAACCATGTGTTGAGTGTGGATGATCTGGAGCAGGCGCTGGAGTTGACAGACAAGGAGGATATCAAGGATGAGCAGCGGATGCTGGAGGGTATTGTCCGCTTTGGCGATGAGACGGCGAAGGAGATCATGACCAGTCGTCAGGATGTGGTCGACCTTGATTTCAAGTCGTCATTCAACGAGGTGTTGAAATGTATTGTGGAGAATAACTATTCCCGAATCCCAGTCTATCAGGACAATATTGATAATATCCGAGGTATCCTGTATATCAAAGACCTGTTGCCCCATCTTCGTAAACCGTCTAGTTTCCGATGGCAGTCATTGATACGTCCTCCGTATTTCGTACCAGAGACGAAGAAGATTGACGACCTGTTGCGTGACTTCCAGGAGAACAAGGTGCATATCGCCATCGTGGTTGACGAGTTCGGCGGTACTAGTGGTATCGTGACATTGGAGGATGTCCTCGAGGAGATTGTGGGTGAGATCAACGACGAGTATGATGAGGACGAGAAGAGTTATGTGCGTGTCAACAGTAATACCTTCGTGTTTGAGGGTAAGACCTTGTTGAGTGATTTCTATAGGATCCTGAAGCTTGACGATGAGATTTTCTCAGAGGTAGAGGGAGATGCTGATTCCCTGGCAGGATTACTGCTGGAGATCAAGGGCGACTTCCCTGTGTTACATGAGAAAATCAATTATCTCCATTTCACTTTTGAGATATTAGAGATGGAGGGACGTCGTATCTCTAAAGTCAAGGTGGTTGTTCACCAGCCGAGTGCCGACCACCCCACAGCATAATACCACGCCATCTTCTTGATGCCTTCGTTGTATTTGAGTAACGTGTAGTCGTATCGCTCTAAGGGGACGAACATGCTGACACCTCCGAAACGCTCCTCCGTCACCTCAAAGTCGAAGACCAGTGTTCCTGACACTTGCCATTTAGTACTCATCTTCTTATAGACGACAGCTTGGTTGAAGGCTTTAAGCCACTGCTGGTAGTCCTCTTGCTCGGCATGGCGTAGCAGGAAGTCGTTCATGTCATACATCACATGCTCATTGGGGTCAGAGACTTTGTAGCTGTAATAATAAATAAGATGATCTGTATTGATAGGTCTGTTTGCTGTGTAAATGTTATATAGAATCTCCTTTGTAGCACTTGCCAGTGCAGGCAGTCCCTTCGTCTTGATGGCAGAGATAGGCAGATGTCCGTCCTCCAGGTCTACTTTGTTATAATAATCATCACAGGTCTTGGTATACATCTGCACATCATCATACAGGAAGAGGTCAGGGATGATTTTCTCATAAGGTGCACCGTCGCCGGGAATACCGGCAGGCGAGGCGATATAGTATTCCGTATAGTTTCTCAACTCATACGCCACCTCTACGTTCTGCATGTTACAACAATCAGCGAAGATGAATTTGAAGGAATGGGGCAGTGCTGCCAGTACAGTACGCAGGGAGGGGATGTTCAGCCATAGTCCGTTGTCGGAGACAGTGTTCTTCCCGTTATCCACAGCGATTGCCCTTCTTGAAGCTACAGAGTCATTCATGATGACCCAACCATTGCCATGCCCCCAGAGCACGAGTCCATAGTCGTCAGCAGGGTAGTTCGCCATCACCCTGCCAATCACCTCTTTCATGTTCTCCGGGTCAGAGGTGTAGAAATCACTACTATATTTATAGATAGTGTCCGCAGGTTGCTTCTCATCGTCCTTCAGTCGTATGAGAAATGGTTTCTCCGTAGAGCTGGCACGGTCGACAAATACAATCAGGTTATCGTATTTGGATATCTTCTTCACGCCCTGTATCATCTCGTTGATGTCACTCTGGGCATTCCCGGTTAACGTGTTCTCTGCAGCCATATAAACGATAACCGTCCTTTTGGCGGTTTGATGACTCTCACCACCGTCGCCACTTGAACAAGCGACAAACAATAGCGTGGAGACTAACAGAAGCAATGTTTTCTTTATTTTTCCCATAGGTGACGATTTCTTTTTCGTGTCATAATATGATGCAAAGGTA
This sequence comes from Prevotella sp., assembly GCA_045117415.1. Lineage (GTDB taxonomy): Bacteria > Bacteroidota > Bacteroidia > Bacteroidales > Bacteroidaceae > Prevotella. The sequence goes on from JBGUNO010000017.1 coordinate 3,632, forward strand.
CGATTAAAAAGTGAAATGGCAAAGATTTTTCTCATTTCCTTTTGTATTTTACGTACTTCATAGTATCTTTGCCAAATAAAATGTGATCATGATGAATTACACGGTGATAGGAGCTGGAGCCATAGGAGGTTACTATGGCTGTCGATTGGTGAAGGCAGGAAAACAGGTGAAGTTCCTGTTGCATTCTGACTATAAATATGTAAAAGAGCATGGGTTTCAGATAGACTCTTGTGACGGTAGTTTCCATATAAATCATGTTGAGGCATACGACGATACCAAGAAGATGCCCAAGGCGGATGTCGTGCTTGTTGGACTGAAGTCTATTAACAACCACTTGCTGAAAGAGATGCTGACACCGATTCTCAAGGAGGATACAGTAGTAGTGCTCATCCAGAACGGTATCGGACTAGAGGATGATCTGCAGAAAGAGTTCCCGCATCTGCACATTGTGGCAGGCCTGGCTTTTATCTGTTCCAACAAGGTGGAGCCAGGACATGTCGTACACCAGTGTTATGGCTCTATTAACTTCGGCAACTACTCCTGTCCTGACGAGCGTTTCCATGAGATTGTCAAGGATTTCCAAGAGGCTGGTATTGAGGCGGCGGAAGTTCCTTATCTGGAGGCACGATGGCGCAAGGCGGTATGGAACATGCCCTTCAATGGAATGACGGTCGCCTTGAATACCTCTACGGACAAACTATTGAAGAACCCTTCCACACGTCAGTTGATCTATGACCAGATGATGGAAGTGATTGGGGCTGCCAATGCGTTGGGTGTCAGTACTTTGACCAGTGCGTTTGCGGATAAGATGATGGCGATGACAGATGCGATGGTACCCTATAGTCCTTCGATGAAACTTGATTTTGACTTTCATCGTCCGATGGAGATTGATTATCTCTATACCCGTCCTATCGCTGAGGCAAAAAAAGTCGGCTTCGAGATGCCGAAGTTAGCAATGCTCGAAGCCGAGTTGAGATTTATCGAAGCTGGCTATAGACAATAATAGCCGTTGTTAGTTTGCTGCCTCGAATTCCTTCAGGAAGCGGACATCGTTCTCTGAGAACATGCGGAGGTCGCTGACCTGGTATTTCAGGTTCGTGATACGCTCGACACCCATACCGAAGGCATAGCCGCTATACTCCTTGGAGTCGATGCCACACTGTTCGAGAACATTGGGATCAACCATGCCGCAACCAAGAATCTCCACCCATCCAGTGTGCTTGCAGAACCCACAACCCTCACCGCCGCAGATGAAGCAGGAGATATCCATCTCCGCACTGGGCTCCGTGAAGGGGAAGTAACTGGGACGCAGACGAATCTTCGTGTCAGCGCCGAACATCTCACGGGCAAAGGAGAGCAGTACTTGCTTCAGGTCAGTGAAGCTGACATTCTTGTCGATATACAGGCCCTCTACCTGATGGAAGAAACAATGGGCACGGGCTGTGATTGCCTCGTTACGATAGACACGTCCCGGGCAGATGACACGGATGGGTGCTGTGAGCTTGCCGTCTTCCGTATGCATATGCTCCATCACACGAGCCTGAACACTGGAGGTGTGTGAGCGCAACAGGATATTCTTGGTCACATCATTAGGATGCTGACTGACAAAGAAGGTGTCCTGCATATCACGTGCAGGATGGTCAGCGGCGAAATTCATCTTGGTGAACACATGGAGGTCGTCCTCCACCTCTGGACCGTCAGCAAGGACAAAGCCCATGCGGGAGAAGATGTCGATAATCTCGTTGGTGACGATGGTCAGTGGATGACGGGTGCCTAACTTGACAGGGTAGGGGGTGCGTGTCAAGTCAATGGCATCTCCCTCACTCTCCTGTGTCTGACATTCCTCACGTAACTGGTTGATACGTTCTGTTGCAAGCGTCTTCAGCTCGTTGATCTTCATACCAACGGTCTTTTTCTGGTCAGCGGCAACCTCACGGAAATCATTCATCAATGCTGTGATCTCACCTTTCTTGCTGAGATATTTCAGACGGAGTTGTTCTACTTCCTCCGCGTTCTTGGCACTCATTTGCTGCACTTCTTTGAGCAGTTCTTCTATCTTGTCAAGTATCATAATCTTGCTTTATAATAAAATTTGCGTGCAAAGGTAGAAAAAAAATATGAAATATGATTTAAGAATTGCGAATTATTTGTACCTTTGAAAGAATTCTAAGGTACTCGCGCTCGAAAAATCTCAAGATTTCTTGGATTTTTGCTCGCTTATTCGTACCTTTGCATCAAATTTGAGAGTTGAATATTAGTGCGAAGTCAAAGATGAAACAGTTTTTGTTTGTCTTTTTGGTAGCAGTATTGTTGTTTTCCGCCTGTCAGGGACAAAAGAGCGGAGGCAATGAAGAGACAACTGCCGATTCGATACAGAAGGCAGATACCACAGCCTCGACCTTGGAAGAGGAGGTGGCTTCGGAGCAGACACCAATGCCCAAGGCTGCCGACGAGCTTTTCGATGATTTTATCTTTAATTTCGCAGCTAATCGCAAGTTACAATTCTCTCGTATTAAATTCCCATTGAGAATACAACGTGGCGAGGAGGTCAGCTATACGAAAAAAGGGCAGTGGCAGATGGAGTATTTCTTCATGAAGCAAGACTCATATACTTTGTTATTCAACAGTGAGAAAGAGATGGAGTATGTGAAGGAAGCTACTGATATCAATCATGCCATTGTAGAGAAGATATATCTGGAAGGAAAAACCGTCAAACAATATGTTTTCGACCGTTTGAATGGGTTATGGATGCTTCAGGAGGTGATTCATATGCCATTGAGCGAGTCAAATAATGCCTCATTCCTGGAGTTCTATGCGCATTTCGCCTCTGATCCAGACTATCAGCAGAAGCATTTGATGGAGAGTGTGAAGTTTGTTGGTCCTGATCCTGATGATGATTTCGCACAGATGGAAGGTGTGATTACACCAGATACATGGGAGGCTTTCGCTCCAGAGTTGCCTTCTGGCATGATTTTCAATATTGTGTATGGTGAACCACAAAAGGAAACAGGTCGTAAGATCTTTGTGTTGCGTGGTATTGCCAACGGACTGGAAATGGAACTGACCTTCAAACATGAGGGAGGAAAATGGAAACTGGAGAAGATGACAACGTAAGAGTGAAGTGAAGTGAAAGATATCAAGGATTATCATTTATTGCAGCATAACACCTTTGGCATCGATGCCCGTTGCCACAGATTCTTAGAGTATGCCTCCATAGAGGAGGCACAACAAGTGGCTGCCATATTGCGTGAAGCCTCTCTTCCTTATATTATAATAGGTGGCGGCAGTAACCTGTTGCTGACAAAAGACTATGATGGCATCGTGGTTCACTCAGCCATCAAGGGTATCCACATGACCTCTTCCCCTTTATACGCCACCCTCTCTTGTGGTAGCGGGGAAGTATGGGATGACGTGGTGGCTTTTTGTATCGACCATCAGTGTTATGGCGTAGAGAATCTTTCCCTGATACCTGGTGATGTGGGCGCCAGTGCCGTTCAGAATATCGGAGCTTATGGTGTGGAGGTAAAAGATCTCATTACAGAGGTGGAGGCTGTGGAGATTGCTACGGGTAAGACTCGTGTGTTCTCCTGTGAGGAATGTGGCTACGCCTACAGGCAAAGCCGTTTCAAAAAAGAGTGGAAGGACCGTTATCTGATCACGCAGGTCACCTATCGGCTGCAGACGACTTTCAAGCCCCATCTTGACTATGGTAATATCCGTGCGGAACTGGAACGGCAGGGGATTGCTCAGCCTACTGCGCAACAGCTCCGACAGGTGATTATCGATATCCGTCAAGCCAAGCTCCCGGATCCGAAAGTGATGGGGAACGCAGGCAGCTTCTTTATGAATCCGATTGTCGCCAGAGAGAAATACGAACAGCTTGCCGCTCAGTATGAGGGGATGCCTCACTATGCTGTTGATGCTGACCATGAGAAGATCCCAGCAGGATGGATGATAGACCAGTGTGGATGGAAAGGTAAGTCTATGGGACGTGCGGGTGTTCATGATAAGCAGGCATTGGTGTTGGTGAATCGAGGGGGAGCGACAGGCCAGGAGATTCTAGCGCTTTGTAAAGTCATCCAGCGTGATGTCAAAGAGAAATTTGACATAGATATTTTCCCTGAAGTGAATGTGATATGAGACTGACTTTCTTGGGAACGGGAACATCGTGTGGTGTGCCGACAATCGGTTGCCAGTGCTATACCTGTACCAGTAAGGACCCTCACGACAAACGGTTGCGTTGCTCTGTCTTGGTGGAGACAGAGACGACACGCATCCTGATAGACTGTGGTCCGGACTTCCGTCAGCAGATGATGCCACAGCCCTTCCGAAAAATAGACGGCATCTTGATTACCCATGCCCATTACGACCATATGGGAGGTATGGATGATATCCGTCCCTATTGTCAGTTTGGTGAAATTAATGTCTATGCAGACCCTATTGCCAGAGAAGGACTCCTACAGATGCTGCCTTACTGTTTTGCGGAACATCGCTATCCCGGTGTACCAGCCATCCAGCTCCATGAGATCCATAAGCATGAGCTTTTACGGATTGGCGACCTTGACATCATGCCCATAGAGGTGATGCATCACGACCTGCCCATCCTTGGTTTCCGCATCTCACCTCAAACCGCAGACCTCTTACCTCAGACCTCTTTAGTCTATATCACAGATATGAAGACGATTGACGAGGGAGAACTGGACTATCTGCGAGAGGTGGATACCCTTGTGGTGAATGCCCTTCGTGAGAAGCCCCATCACTCTCATCAGACATTGGCTGAGGCTGTCGATTTCGCTAAAATGATAGGTGCCCGTCAGACATGGTTGATTCATAGCAGCCATGACATTGGACGACACGAGGAGGTCAATGCGTCTTTACCCTCTGATATCCAGATGGCATACGACGGTCAAGTCATAGAAATAGGATAGGGGACTATCTTTTCTTTTTTTTCTTACCCAATCCGAAGATAAACCCGTAGTTCTTGTAAAGTTTCCTTGCTGTAAGGATAAAGTCAACGACAGTGATACCGTTGACAAGGAGTCCTCCAATGAATGCTGCCTTGGAGTTGTCTTCCTTGGATACAAACAACTGTTTCCATTTCGAACTGAAATGGGTGTTGTCAGTATGGAGCTGTTCCAGTAACTCGTCTTTACGAGCCTGAATATCCTCCAGTGACTGGTAGTTGTTTGTCTTGGGATTTTGTACGGGCAACTTCATCAGATTAGTTGTTTAAAAAGAGATTGGCAAAGAAACGAACCAAAGGCTTCTCAATCCAAGTATGGCGCTTAAAGAAGACAAGGAGGATAGAAAGGAAATGAAGCACTCCTACCACGAGGAAGGCAATAGCCGTCCCCGTGTAGGAGGCAAGCCAGAAAGCGAGGGCAAACGAACAGAACATCGCCACTCCCATGATGATCAGTAAGAACACAATGGCAAGCGCTGTGAATGTCAACAGACGCACCAGTTTGTCAACCACATCTAATTTCAGGTATTCCGTCTGAATACCCAGATAGTGCTTGACAATCTCCGCCAGTTGCGCGATGGTCTCTACGTTCTTGTCGCTCGATAACATAATCAGTCTACTTCAGGAGCTGCTTCCGCGATATCTTCTACGAGGTCGCTTACTTCCTTACGACTCAACTTGATGTTGTGCTTCTTCATGAAGTCATCAATCGCATCTGTAATCTTCTCACGAGTGTCCTCTCCCTTTTCAGGAGCGAGCAGCAAACCAATGACTGCACCAGCGATAGCTCCGCCGAAAAATGCGCCTAATACACCTAAACCTTTCATAGTCTTATTGTTTTAAATTAGATAAATACGAAATGTACTGCAAATATATGGAATCTTTTCGAAAAGTAGGCAAAAAGAGTGACATTTTTTGTTAAATAAGTTAGAATTTCCTTATTTAACAAACTTTATGCACGTTTTTTACTTTAATTGCCCGATATTTTGTAATTTCGCACGTGAATTTTGAAATAACGTCTAATTTAAACAATAAGTAAAGAAACATGAAGAAGTATGTAGTCGTTTGCGCTGGTTTGTGCGCAGTATTGGCTTTCACAAGCTGTAAATCAAAAGACAGTGCCTATAAGCAGGCATATCTGAAGGCAAAACAGCAGGAGGAGCTCCAGCAACAGCAGCCCGCTGTCGTTCAGACTCAGCAGGCTGAGACGAATGTGGTGGTACCCCTGCAGGAGAAGCCAGCTAACAATACCCAGGTGGTTGATAATACAGACAATGTAAGAGTGACTCAGGAGCGTGTGTCTCTGGTTTCTGGTAGCGGACTGAAGAACTTCAGTGTTGTTGTAGGCTCATTCCAGTCGGAGGCTAATGCCTTGGGACTCCAGCAGCAGCTGAACAACGCAGGCTATAATGCACAGGTGGTAAAGAACGTGGAACGTAACATGTATCGTGTAGTGGCAACAACCTTCGACACGAAGGAGGAAGCTTCTGCCAGCCGTAATGACTTGCAGACAAAGTATGCTGGTGCATGGTTGCTCTATAATGCCCGTTAAAGGCTGAAAGGCTCTGGCGTGGCAAGAATCTTATCGATAGATTACGGAAAAAAACGTACAGGTTTGGCAGTCACCGATCCTCTCCAGATGATAGCGGGAGGGTTGGCGACTGTCGCTACTTCTGAGCTCTTTGATTATCTACAGGCATATATAGCCCGTGAGGATGTGGAGCGTGTTGTCATTGGTGAGCCTCGTCAACCCAATGGTCAGCCCAGTGAGAACCTCCAGCGTGTACAACAGTTTGTCAACCGTTGGCGGAAGGCAGTGCCACAGATTCCTATCGAGTTCTACGATGAGCGTTTTACATCTGTACTGGCGCATCAGGCGATGATTGACGGGGGACTCAAGAAAAAAGCCCGTCAGGATAAGGCACTAGTCGATGAGATCAGTGCAACGATTATCCTCCAGGACTATATGAGATCAAAGAAACTGTAATTCCGTTATTCCGTTATCACGTTATAACGACATAACGAAACAATTAATTAAAATGATTCTACCTATTTACATATATGGTCATCCCGTGCTCCGAAAGGTAGCTGAGGATATTCCTGCCAACTATCCTGACCTGCAACAGTTGATTGCGGATATGTGGGAAACGTTGGCAGAGAGTGAGGGTATTGGACTTGCTGCCCCGCAAATAGGCAAGTCCATCCGTGTTGTCGTCATCGACTTGGATGTACTCAGTGACGACATGCCTGAGTATAAGGGCTTCCGTCATGTGTTCATCAACCCGCATATCATTGAGTATGACGATACGCAGACGGAGTCACTGGAGGAGGGATGTTTGTCGCTTCCTGCCATCCATGAAAAGGTGACACGTCCCACTCGTATTCGTGTTCAATGGCTTGACGAGGAACTGAAACCTCATGATGAGTGGGTGGAGGGATACCTCACCCGTGTGATGCAGCATGAATTTGATCATTTGGAGGGAAAGGTCTTTGTGGATCGTATCACTCCTTTGCGTAAACAGCTGATCAAGAGTAAGTTACGTGCACTTACTCAGGGGCGTTACCGCTGTGGCTATAAGACGAAAGGAGTCATTCGTTGACCATTGAACACTGAGCATTGAACATTGACGATTGAGATGAATTTATTTTTCAGGAAACGATGGATGTTTGTATTGTTGGCATTACAATGGTTAATGGTCAATGGTCAATGGTCAGTGTGCTACGCACAGTTCAAGACCGACCGTCTGGTGATGATTGGTCGATCGGCACTTTATTTTGAGGACTATGTCCTTTCCATTCAGTATTTCAACCAAGCCATCTCCGCCAAGCCTTATCTCTATGAGCCGTGGTTCTATCGGGGAGTGGCGAAATACTACCTTGACGACTTCGCAGGAGCAGAGGCGGACTGTTCGGAGGCTATCAAGCGTAATCCCTATGTGGTGGGGATGTATGAGCTTCGCGGACTCTGCCGTATCCAACAGAAAAAATATAGTGATGCCATCAGGGATTATAACCAGGCATTACGCTATGACCCAGAGAATCAGAGTCTTTGGCATAACCGAGTGCTCTGTCATATCAATGAGAAAGACTATGACACCGCACTTCTTCAACTCGATACCATTCTGACACGATGGAGTAAGCATGCACCCGCTTACGCCATGCAGGCTGAGGTATATATATTGCAGAAAGACACCACAAAAGCTATTGCGGCACTCGACAAGAGCCTGGAGGTGGATCCTTATGACGGAAATCTGTGGAGCCAGCGTGCTGTCATCAGTCTCTCACGTAAGGAATGGAAGGAGAGTGAGGAGTATCTCTCCAAAGCAATTCATCTGCAACCCAAACAGGCTACGAATTATATCAACCGTGCCCTCGCCCGATTTAATCAGAATAACCTGCGTGGGACGATGGCAGACTATGATACTGCTCTCGATCTCGACCCCAATAATTTCCTCGGACACTATAACCGTGGACTGCTTCGTGCACAGGTGGGAGATGACAATCGTGCTATCCTTGATTTTGACTTCGTATTGAACTTGGAGCCTAATAACCTGATGGCACTCTTCAACCGTGCTTTGCTTTTGGAGAACACAGGAAACCTGCGTGGTGCTATTCGTGACTATACAAAGGTTATCGAGGAGTTCCCTAATTTCTGGTTTGGATTACAGCACCGTGCCTCTTGTTACCGTCGTATTGGAATGACAAAACAGGCTGAGGCGGATGAGTTCCGTATCCTGAAAGCACAGATGGACAAACGTTATCTGGGAAGGCAACCGCGACTCTCTAAGGAACAGATGCGTAAACGTAGTGATCTGGATATCGAGAAATACAACCAGCTCGCTGTGGCAGATGAACAGGAGATGGAGCATGAGTACCAGAGTGAGTATCGGGGTAGGGTGCAGAACCGCAAGGTGGCTCTAGACTATCTCCCGATGTATAGCCTCTCTTATGAGCTTGAGCAGAATCAGGTGAAACAGTATATCGCCTTCGACCGACAGGTGGAGGCTTATAATGCCAAGGAGGGACGACAGCATCTGTTGCATATCGTCAGCAATCACCCTGCCTTGGAGGAACAGGATACGAAGAGATATTTTGCCTATATTGACACGCTGTCACGACAGATTGACAAAGAACCTCAGATACGACGTTCTGCCCCCTTGTTGTTTAAGCGTGCCCTTGCCTATAGTGTCATCCAGAATTTCGATGCAGCTATCGAAGACCTGTCGTCTTATTTGCAGATTGATACTGTGTCTTCTCTTGCGTATTGGCAGCGTGCCGCCTGTCAGTCGAAACTCAATGCCTTCAATGCCTCGCAAGGAACGGATGTGCGGATGAAGACCGCTAATGTGCTCTCTGACTTGACGGAGGCTATCCGTTATAACGAGAGTGCCTACCTCTATTATAATCGCGGTAATGTATATGTGCAGCGTAATGATTACGCGCATGCCATCGAGGATTATTCCCACGCCATTGCCCTTGACGGTAATCTCGCGGAGGCATATTACAACCGGGGACTGGCACATATTGCCAACAAACAACAGGCAGAGGGTATCAGTGATCTCTCAAAGGCAGGTGAACAGGGACTTTATACTGCTTATAGTATCATCAAGAAATACCAAAAACAATGACTATGCGTAGGTTTTTCCTTTTTTTCTTTTTTACATTATTACATTTTTCTGCTTTCTCGCAGAACAGATATTGTCTCTCCTGGCAGGACTTCCTAGGTGGTCAGTGGCAGGAGACAGAGGGGAGAGTAGAGCTTTCGTCTGCCTCTAAAGAAGACGCTCTTGCCATGGAGGTAAAGACAGACAACAAGAAAATGAATTATCTCTTGCGAAAGAAGGCTTGTGTATTGGAGTGTCAGGACTCCCTTTATCTCAATCTTCGTTCATTCAACACTTTTGGGGATGTCTATGTCCGTGCCTGGCGCATCGGAGACAAACTGTTGTTTGCTCGTCAGGATATAGCCCCTTCTCATTTCAGTATCGCCAATGGTGATAATGGTATTCCTGTCTCCAAGAAAATGTTTAGTAGTTTGTCTCATCTGGAGAATCTTGTATGCTATCTTGCCGTATGGGATTCGAAGCGTGAGGAGCTCCGCATGGTCAGGGTGACTGCCGCCATCGTTCAGAAACTCCTGACGAGCCATCCCCAGCAACTTGCCGACTATCAGGCTATAGACAAGAAAAACCGTGAGACGGCAGATACTGTTATCGATATTCTCCAGAAAGCGGGAGTCATTCATTGATTAGTTTCATGGTGAGGTTATGAAACCTGCTCAGATATTCCACCAGTACATCTGGATCATCAATACACTCAGGGCTTACAAGCATCTGACTTTTGAAGAACTGAACCGAAAATGGCAGGACGATGGGGTGGTAGACGGTAATGTCTTGCAACGCTCCTCGTTTAATCGTCACCGTGATGCCATCCTCGATATGTTTGGTATTATCATTGACTGTGAGCCTAAGACATATCGATATTATATCAGTAATCCGGAAGTCCTGAACGATGACAGCATCGAACGGTGGTTGTTCTCCACCCTGACTGTGCATGGAGTACTGGCAGATAGTGCCGCGGTGAAGGAGCGGGTGGTATTGGAGAACGTACCAGCTGGTGTGGAGTTTCTTGAGACCATCATCCGTGCAATCCGTACCGGACGACGACTTCGTATAGACTATCAGAAATTCGGGGCTGCAGGTTATGAGAAGACGATTTGTCCTTATGCCTTGAAACTGTTTCATCAACGTTGGTATCTATTGGCAAGGACGGAGGACGACCAGATGCGTATCTATGCCCTCGACCGCACAAGCCAGGTGGAACTCACTGACGAGGATTTTAAGATGCCTGATGACTTCTCGCCTCAGGACTATTTCTCAGAGTACTATGGAGTATTGACTGACGGTACCCCCATGGCTCATATTGTTATCCGTGCCCATGGCAAGACTCCTAACTACCTGCGCACACTTCCCTTGCATCGTTCTCAGTGTGAGATGGCATCTACTGCCGACTATACAGACTTCGCTTTTGATCTCCGTCCTACTGCCGATTTCCTGGGGCAATTACTCTCGCATGGTGATGGCATCGAGGTACTCGAACCGCTTGAACTGCGAGAGGAAATGCGACAATTGATAGCAGAGAATCTTAAGAGGTATCATTCCAAGTAAAATGAAATAAAGAAGCATAAAGAAAGTCCCTGCTATGCTGGTTGCATAGCAGGGACTTTCCTGTTTTAATACGAGGAAACCTGGAAATCCTTTCCCCTTATTTCGTTCCTCCTCCTAAAGCGATATAAAGAGCAATGATAGCCTGTGCTCCGTTATACATGTTCGTAGCTTCGTTGAGCTGAGCATTGAGAAGCGATTCCTGAGCTGTGAGTACTTCGAGGTATTTAGCCTTACCGTTGTCCATCAACTCGTGTGTACCAGTATATGCTTCATGGAGCACCTCCACCTGACGGTGGTAGTATCCATGCTTTTCACGGGCAGTCATACAGTCAGCTATCGCCTCGTTGACTTCATTACCAGCATCAATGACAGCCTGTACATACTTCTTCTTCAGGTTCTCCTCGGTGAGCAGTGCCGTCTTGTAGTTTGCATTGATCTGTCCACGTGCGAAGATGGGTTGCGTGAGTGAACCAATGAACTGCCATAGTAACTTGCCGGGATTGACGATACCGCCATTATTGGACCATCCTGCCTCTCCCGTCAGTTTGATGCTGGGGAAGAAGGCAGCGCGGGCGGCCTGTACGTTATAGAAGGCTTCTTCTATATAGTAGTTAGCGAGGCGGATGTCAGGACGCAGGTTGAGCATGTCGGCAGGTACTCCGATTTTCAAAAATTTCAAGTCGAACATACGCTGTCCCTTAGTAGACGAGTGATATTGATCCTCCGAATACCATTTAGAGCGTGCGATATGCTGCGGTGTGATGCAGAGCAGGCTGCAGATATCATTCTCCGTAGAGTGGATGGTGGAGCGGATGTCGACGATCTGTGTCTTTACGTCGAGCCATGACGATTCCTGCTGGTTGACAGCTGTGGAGTAAGCTTGTCCGTTCTCGTAGAGTGCCTGTTGCGTATCCAATGATGCTTTCCACAGACTGTCTGTCTCGATGAGGATTTCCATTTCACGGTCGAGCAGTTGGAGATAGAAATACTGTTGGGCAATGGAACTGATGAGGTTGGAACGTGTGGACTCCTCTGTCATCTGTGCCTGTAGCAATGCGGCTTTGGCGGCGCGCTTCTTGTTGGTGATGGAACCGAACACGTCGATTTCCCATGACAGATCCAGCGGTAGGGTGTAGCTCTTCGACCAATCATTATTGCCGAACTTGCTGAGTGTGCCCTGCGGTGAGAAATAGAGCGACGGCAGGTATGCCAACTTTTTCGCCTTCAGCGATATCTGGCTCTTCTCGATGTTGATACGTGCTGTGTTCAGGTCGGTATTGTTAGCGAGTGCCTGTTCGATGAGCTTCTGCAACAGGGGGTCACTGAAAAACTCACGCCATGACATTTGCGCCAGCGTTGACTCGCTGGTAGCTGCCATGATATCCTGTGAGGTACCGAAGGGGTCCACAGGTTCCTCTACAGTCTTCTCATATTTGTTATATAGACCGCAACCTGACAGTGTCAGCAGCATCGCTGCAGCCACAATGTAAAAATTAAAGAATTTAAAAAATAAAGAGTTATTCCGTTTCATATCGCAAACTTACATTTTTACATTTTAAAATTTTTACATTTCTACATTTTTATCTACTGTGCTACCCTGGAATTTCTCGTGCATCTTCTGGAACATGATGAAGAAGGCTGGTACGACAAAAAGCAGGGAGAGGGTACCCACGCTCATACCACCGATGACACCCAATGCCAGTGCACGGTTACCATTGGCACCAGCACCGCCCTCAATGACAAGTGGTATCATACCGATAATCATCGTGGCGACAGTCATCAGAATCGGGCGCAGACGTTCCTGGCAGGCAGCAAAGGCTGCTTCAGTGATGCCCATACCATGCTTACGGTGCTCAGAGGCCACCTCGGTAATCAGGATGGCGGTCTTCGCCAACAGACCAATCAGCATGATCACACCCGTCTGCAGGTATATATTGTTCTCCATACCCTGAATGCCAAGCAGTGAGACAAGCCAAGTGATACCGAAGGCACCCATCAAACCGAAAGGCACGCTGAACAGCACGGCCCACGGTGTGAACCATGAGTTATACAACGATGCAAGGATGAGGTAGATCAGGATGACGCAGATACAGTAGATCATGGTCGTGGTGTTCGAACCGGCAGCCTCGGCGGTCTCTCGTGACATACCACTGTACTCAAACGTGGCGGTAGAAGGCATTTCCTGACGGAACACCTCCTTAATCACATCTTGAACCTGACCCTCGCTATAGCCGCTGGCTGGCACTACCTGACACTCAATACTTGAGAACAGGTTGAAGTGCTGGTTGTTAGACGGCCCGACAATCTCTTTCAGCGTTATAAACTGGGAGAGGGGCGACATCTTACCATCGCTGACCTTCACGAAGATGTTCTGAAGTGAGGATGGGTCGAGACGATACTCGGGGGCTGCGGCAATCATCAGACGATAGACCTTACCGAACTGGTTGTAATTACCGATATAGGAACCGCTACAATAGTCACCAAGGGTGCTCAGCACTTCTTTGGGTGTCAAGCCAGCACGGTCGCACTGGTAGGCATCCACCTCAACCTGATATTTCGGGAATCGCTCCGAGTAGGAGGACATCGCCATACTGACTTCCTTGCGTTCCATCAGCTTGGCGAGGAAGTTGTTGGTCTTCTGGGAGAACTCCGACAGGTTGCCGTCGGTGGGATCCTCTACGACGAGGTTCACGTTTGAGCTCGTACCATAGCCTGGAATCTGAGGCATCTGGAAGGGGATGATCTGTGCATTTTTGATGTTCGCACACGACAGATAGAAGCGATACATGGCCGCATTGACGCTGTGAGCCAGACCCGGACGCTCATCCCAGTTCTTCAGACGGACAACGAAGAAGCCATAACTCGAGCCATAGCCCGAAATCATACCGTAGCCGCTGACCATCGCATAGCTCTCTACATCTTCAATATCCTTGAGATTCACCTCTACCTGTTTCATCAACTCGTTGGTCTGCTCCAACGTATAACCCTCCGGTGCTTGCACCTCTGCCAAGAAGATACCCTGGTCTTCCTGTGGCACAAGACCTGAAGGCAGGTTCTTCATGAAGAGAACGAGCAGCACAGCAGCAACCGCCAGCAGCGTAAACGCCATCGCAGGGCGCTTGATGAACTTCTGCACGGATTTGGTATATTTGCCGAGGATAGCGTTATAGCTGGCCTCGTAAGCTTTCCTCGTGTAATACGTCAGGCTCTTGCCTTCCTTCTTACCTTCCGTAACCTTCAACATAATGGCGCAGAGACCAGGACACGTGGTGAGGGCCTGCAGACATGACAGACCTACAGCCGAAGCAATGGTGATACCAAACTGCGTGAAGAAGGTTCCCGACGTACCGGAGATGAAGGTCACGGGGATGAACACCGCCATAAAGACAAGCGTACATGAGAATACTGCCATCGACACCTCGTTCATCGCCTGACGCGTAGCCTCTTTGGCATCCGTGACACCGCCTTCTATCTTCGCCATGACCGCCTCCACAACCACAATGGAGTCATCGACCACCGTACCGATGGCGAGCACCAGAGCGAACAGCGTCAGCAAGTTCAGCGAGAAGCCTGCCAAGGTGACAATCATGAAGGTACCCATCAGCGACACGATGACCGAGATGGACGGGATGATGGTTGCCTTGACGTTTTGCAGGAAGAAGAATACCACCAAGATCACGAGGATGATGGCAATGATGAGTGTCTCCACCACATTGTGGATGGCAGCGAAGAGGAAGTCGTCAGAGTTTTGCAAAGTAACAAACTCCAAACCGTCGGGCATAGTTTCCTTCATCTCCTTGCACATCTGGTCGATGCGGGCATTCACCTCTGTCGCATTGGAACCAGGCGATTGGAAGATCAGCATGATGGCACCCGGCTTACCGCTGATGTTAGAGATGAAGCTATAGCTTTGTGCACCGATCTCTACCTCAGCCACGTCTTTCAAGTGCAGCACGTGACCACCATCGGTAGTTTTAAGTACGATGTCATTAAACTCATCAATCTCCTTCAGCGTACCCTTATATTCCATCGAATACTGGTATTTGTTCTTCGATTGCTCACCGAAAGTACCCGTAGCTGCGACAAAACTCTGGCCGTTAATGGCGCTGGTGACATCGTCGGGCGTCAGACCGTACTGTGCCATCACATCGGGCTTCATCCAGACGCGCAGGGCGTAGGTGTTACCTAACGACATCACGGAGCCCACACCAAAGATACGCTGTATACGCGGCTTGATGTTGATATCTACGTAGTTGGATACGAAGTCGTCGCTATACTTGCCGTTAGTGCTTTGTACACCAATAATGCGCAGAATACTGTTCTGTCGCTTTGAAGTCTCTATACCTACGCTTGTTACGGCAGAAGGCAACTGCGACTGAGCCTTCGACACGCGGTTCTGCACGTTCACCGTCGCCATGTCGGCATCGGTGCCCTGCTTGAAGTACACGTCGACGGTCACGTCTCCTGTTGAGGTGGCCTTCGATACCATATAGTCCATACCGTCTACACCGTTGATGCTCTCCTCCAAAGGCGAGATCACCGACTGAATAATGGTTTTGGGGTCTGCACCAGTATAGCTGGTCGATACCTCCACCTGGGGCGGCGCAATGTTCGGATATTGCTCAACGGGCAGCGAGTTCATCGCGATGTAGCCTACCAGCGCCAAGACGATACTGATGGCACATGCCATTACGTATCGATTAATAAATATATTGTTTTTCATAATTGTCAATTATCAATTATTAATTGTCAATTATTTTGCCGGAGCAGCCGGGAACAGGACCTTCTGTCCTTCGTGTACGTTGTTGGCTCCAACGGTCACAATCTTATCACCGATATTCAGACCGCTGGTCACCATGAAGTCATTGCCATTGCCGATATCCTCAGTCTTCACTTCCACAGCCGTTGCCGTGCTGTCAGCCTTGACCTTATAAACCTGCTGCTTGTCCTGCAGCTTTACGACAGCCACCTGCGGAATCACTATCACACCCTGCAGGGCGTAGGGGATGACAACGGAACCCTGAATACCCGAATAGAGCAGTCCGCCAGAATTGGGGAACGTCGCCTTCACGGAAATAGTACCCGTCGTCGAGTTCACTATACCAGTAGCACTACTGATACGACCCTTGTGCTGATACTCCGTACCGTTCTTCATGACAAATGTCACTTCAGGGAAGTGTTTCATCGCATCCTCCGCCTTGGTGCTGACGCCCTCGGCTACGGCATTTTCAATGACACTTTCAGGCAGTGAGAACTCTGCGTCCATATTTGTATTGCCACTGACGATGGTCAACTCCGTACCTGGCGATACCTGGTCACCCGTACGTACGGGAATCTCGCCGATAACACCCGTCACAGGAGCCGAGATGGTGCAGTAGCTCAGATTCACCCTTGCCGAATTCACAGACGAACGGGCCTGGGCGACCGATGCCTGTGCTTGTTTCCAGGAGTTCTCGGCACTGCTCAGCGTGTACTGGCTCACTATCTTCTTATCAAACAGATTCTTGTTTGACTCGTACTCCAGTTTCGCACTGTTCTCCTGAGCAATGGCTGCCTGCAGGTTTGCCTGCGCAGACTCCAGATCCAGCTGTGCGCTACGCGAGTCAATCATAAACAGCACCTGACCCTTCTTCACCTGGTCACCCTCTTTCACGCAGATCTTCGTCAGCTGTCCGCTCACCTGCGGTGTGATGGTTACATCGGTCTGTCCCTTCAGTTTGGCACTGAATCTCAAAGGCACCGTGATGTCCTTCTTCTCAATCGTTACTGTTTCAAACGAAGTCTGTTCCACCTGGGGCATGTCGCCGACGCACGCCGTCAGACCACTGACCATCGTGGTGAGTGTGAGAAACCATTTTACAGAATCTTTTCTTTTCATTTTTAATAATATTTGATGTTTGTTTTATGTTTTAGGAGGATGACAAAGATTACTATTTGCTCTTGTCATTTAGTTCATATGAATTGCAAAGGTAATTATAAATTTCAAAAAACCATGGAAAAGTCTATTTATTTTAAGTTATAGTATAAAAAATGTGTTTTTATTTGGTATTTTGCTTGTTTATTAGTACTTTCGCAGACGATTTAAACTTAAACATATATTGTAGATATGATTCAGATTACTTTTCCGGACGGTTCTGTTCGCTCGTATGAGCAGGGTGTTACCGGACTTCAGATTGCCGAGAGTATCTCACCAGCTCTGGCACGCAGCGTGATTGCCTGTGGTGTGAATGGGGAGACCGTGGAACTCAATCGCCCAATCAATGAGGATGCGACGATTGAACTTTACAAGTTTGACGACGAGCAGGGTAAGCATACCTTCTGGCACACATCAGCCCACTTGTTGGCTGAGGCACTGCAGGAGTTGTATCCTGGTATCCAGTTTGGTTTCGGACCTGCCGTGGAGAACGGCTTCTTCTATGACGTGCTGTTGCCTAATGGCGAGATGATCAAGGAGAGCGATTTCCCGAAGATTGAAGATAAGATGCGTGAACTTGCCTCTAAGAAAGAGCCTGTTGTTCGCAAGGAAGTGGCTAAGGCAGATGCACTCAAGGAGTTTGCTGCTGATGGTCAGACCTATAAGTGTGAACATATCGACCAGGACTTGGAGGATGGCAGTATCACAACCTATACACAAGGTAACTTTACCGACCTTTGCCGTGGTCCGCACCTGATGGACACGGGTGAGATCAAGGCTGTGAAGTTGACGAGCGTGGCCGGTGCCTTCTGGCGTGGTGACGCTACCCGTGAGCAGATGCAGCGTCTGTATGGTATCTCCTTCCCCAAGAAGAAGATGCTCGATGAGTATCTTGTGATGTTGGAGGAGGCGAAGAAGCGCGACCACCGTAAGATTGGTAAGGAGATGGAACTTTTCATGTTCTCCGACAAGGTAGGTAAGGGTTTGCCTATCTGGTTACCGAAGGGAACAGAGTTGCGCCTGCGCTTGCAAGATCACTTGCGTAAAGTTCAGAAAAGATTTGGTTATCAAGAGGTTATCACTCCGCATATTGGTTCTAAGAACCTCTATATTACCAGTGGTCACTATGCCCATTATGGTAAGGATTCTTTCCAGCCGATCCATACCCCCGAGGAGGATGAGGAGTATATGCTGAAGCCGATGAACTGTCCTCACCATTGTGAGATCTTCGCTTGGAAGCCCCGTTCCTATCGTGACCTTCCCTTGCGTATCGCTGAGTTCGGAACGGTATATCGTTATGAGCAGAGTGGTGAGTTGCACGGACTGACCCGTGTTCGTTCATTCACGCAGGACGATGCCCACCTGTTCTGTCGTCCCGACCAGGTCAAGCAGGAGTTCCTGAATGTGATGGACATCATCGGTATCGTGCTGAGTGCCTTCGGTTTCAACTTCGAGGCACAGATATCTTTGCGTGATCCTAACGACCATGAGAAATACGTTGGTACCGATGAAGACTGGGCATTGGCAGAGAAGGCTATCGTTGAGGCCTGTGAGGAGAAGGGCTTGCCTGCCAAGGTGGAATATGGTGAGGCCGCTTTCTACGGTCCTAAGCTCGACTTCATGATTAAGGATGCCATTGGTCGTCGTTGGCAGCTGGGTACGATCCAGGTAGACTACAACCTGCCGAAGCGTTTCCAACTCGAATATACCGACGAGGACAACCAGAAGAAGACACCTGTGATGATTCACCGTGCACCGTTTGGCTCGATGGAGCGTTTCTGTGCCGTGCTGATTGAGCATACCAGCGGACACTTCCCCTTGTGGCTCACACCTGATCAGGTGGCTATCCTGCCGCTGTCAGAGAAGTATAACGACTATGCCAAGGAGGTGGCTAAGAAGTTCGACCTCGGAGGTGTTCGTCCTACCATCGACCTGCGTAATGAGAAACTCGGTCGTAAGATCCGCGATAACGAGTTGAAGCGTATCCCTTATATGGTGATCGTCGGTGAGAAGGAACAGGCTGACGGTACCGTGGCCGTTCGTCCGCAGGGTGGTGGAGAACAGAAAGTCATGACCATCCAGGAGTTCATCGACCACATCAATGCTGAGGTCGCTGAGATGACGAAAGAGTTTTGAAGAATTGAAGGATTGAAGAATCGAAAAATTGAAGTAATATGAAACCAACATTATTTCTCCTTGCTGCTGGTATGGGAAGCCGCTATGGCGGTCTGAAGCAGTTGGACGGTCTGGGCCCCAATGGGGAGACCATCATGGACTACAGTATCTATGACGCTATCCAGGCAGGATTCGGTAAGATCGTCTGGGTGATCCGTAAGGACTTCGAGGAGCAGTTCCGTACGCAGATACTCTCTAAGTATGAGGGACATATCCCCTGTGAGTTGTGCTTCCAGGGCATCGATGCCCTGCCAGAGGGCTTCAAGGTGCCAGAGGGACGTGTGAAGCCTTGGGGTACCAACCATGCCGTACTGATGGGTAAGGATGTTATCAAGGAACCGTTCTGCGTCATCAACTGTGACGACTTCTACAACCGTGATGCCTTCATGGTGATTGGCAAATACCTCTCAGAGCTTCCCGAGGGTGCCAGGAACCAGTATGCGATGGTAGGTTTCCGCGTGGGTAATACCTTGAGCGAGAATGGTACCGTTGCTCGTGGTATCTGTACGAAGAATGACAAGGGACACCTGACGGACGTGGTAGAACGCACGGAGATCGTACGCTGTGCGGCTGACGGTTCCAATGCCGGTGCCGCCAGTGAGCCTATCCGCTATAAGGACGAGAATGGCAAGTGGGTAGTCGTCGACGACAACACCCCTGTGTCTATGAATATGTGGGGCTTCACGCCTGACTATTTCGAGTATTCCGAGGCTTACTTCAAGGAGTTCCTGAGTGATCCGAAGAATATGGAGAACCTGAAGGCAGAGTTTTTTATCCCATTGATGGTCAACAAGCTCATAACAGAGGGTACGGCTACCTGTGAGGTACTCGATACCACCTCTAAGTGGTTTGGTGTGACTTATGCCGCTGATCGTGAGGATACCGTGAAGCGTATCCAGCAATTAGTGGATGAGGGCGTCTATCCGAATAAATTATTCTGATGCTGAAAGAGATGATGACGGAAGGGGAGTGCAGTCAACTGCGCTCCCTTATCGATACCGCGGAGACCATTGTGTTGTGCTGCCATGTGAATGCCGATGGTGACGCATTGGGTTCCATGTTGGGATGGGCAGAGGTGTTGCGAGGAATGGGAAAAGACCCGCTGATCGTTGCACCGGACAAATATCCCGATTACTTGAAATGGTTGCCGAACACGGAGAAAATCGTACGCTACGACAAGCGTAAGGATTATGTCGATATGGTATTGAAGATCGCTGACTTGGTGTTCTGTCTTGACTTCAATACCCTGTCTCGGACGGAAGCTATGGAAGCGACATTGGCAAACTCTCCAGCGAAGAAAGTGCTCATAGACCATCATCTGGAGCCTGACGTGGATACTGTCCTGACCATCTCACATCCGGAATTGTCGTCTACTTGTGAACTGGTGTTCCGGATCGTCTGGCAGATGGGGTTATTCGAGCAGCAGGGGAAACATTTTGCCATTCCTGTCTATTGCGGAATGATGACGGACACTGGCGGGTTTACCTATAACTCCTCTTCTCCTGAGATCTATTTTATCATCAGTCAACTGTTGACCAAGCATATCGACAAAGACAAGATCTATCGTCAGGTCTACCATAACTACAGTGAGCACCGTATCCGTATGGTGGGCTATGTGCTATGTCATAAACTGGTAGTCGATGAACAACGTCATGCTGCATTTTATACGTTAACCCGTGAGGACCTGCAGCGTTTCCATTTTATCAAAGGTGATGCGGAGGGTTTGGTCAATATGCCGTTGCAGATCAAGGGACTGAAACTGAGTATCTCTTTGCGCGAGGACTCGGAGCGCGACAGGCTGATATGGATCAGTCTCCGCTCTGTTGACGATTTCCCCTGTAATAAGATGGCGGAGATGTTCTTCAATGGGGGAGGGCATCTGAATGCCTCAGGAGGAAAGCTGATGTGTACGATGGACGAGGCTGTTGAGGTGGTCAAACAAGCCATCCTTCACTTTGAAGACACGTTAAAGTAGCCTAATATTGCAGATAATTGTTTTTTTATTTGTAATTTTGTGCCCGAAATTTAATGAAAGCGTAAAATGAAGAAAGTTTATAGTCTGTTGATATTGCTTTGCGGCATCCTTTTTCTTACCAGTTGTAATAAGGGTGAGACCTATTCTGACTTGAAGGATGCGGAGCGTGAGGCGATAAATCGATATATCTCCAAGAATAATATTAAGGTGATAAGCCAGACACAATTTACTGACCAAGGGGAGACGACGAATCTCTCTAACAATGAATTTGTCTATCTTGACAAAAGTGGTGTCTACATGCAGATTGTCCGTAAAGGATGTGGTGAAAAGGTAAAAGACGGAGAGACATTGGAGATTCTTTGTCGTTTCTCAGAATATAATATCAAGGAAAACAAGTTGATGACGAGGAATGACATCGTTTATTTCTATGATTCCTCTTATGGAAACTATTCCTCTCTTCCTGACAAAATGATGGTGGAGCGTATTGGTAATTCTTACACAGGCTCTTTTGTATATGGTCTAATGAGCTATACTCATAGTTCTACCTCCGTTCCTGCAGGTTGGCTGGTGCCGTTGATGTATGTGAACGTGGGACGTCCTATCAATGATGACGACGAGATTGCCAAGGTTCGCCTGATTGTTCCTCATTCCCAGGGTACAGTGGATGCCTCATCCAGTGTCTTCCCCTGTTATTACGAGATTACTTACGAAAGAGATAAATAAAACCAAGAAAACATGACACTTATTAAATCTATTTCTGGTATCCGTGGAACGATAGGCGGCTCTACGGGTGATACCTTGAACCCCCTTGATATCGTGAAGTTTACCACAGCCTATGCACAGTTTATCCGTCGTAACGGAAAAGGTTCTTCCAACAAGATTGTAGTAGGACGTGATGCCCGTATCTCTGGCGAGATGGTGAAGAACGTAGTATGTGGTACATTGATGGGGGTAGGGTATGATGTCATCAATATAGGTCTTGCCACCACACCTACTACGGAGCTTGCCGTCAGAATGTCTGGTGCCGATGGCGGTATCATCATCACTGCTTCTCATAATCCCCGTCAGTGGAATGCCTTGAAACTGCTGAACAGTGAGGGTGAGTTCCTGACAGCGGCTGATGGTGCCATCGTGCTTGCCATAGCAGAGCGCGAGAAGTTTGAATATGCCGATGTGGATCATCTGGGACATTATATTGAAGACAATACGTTTGATGCACGCCATATCGAGAGTGTCCTGCAACTGAAACTGGTTGATGTTGAGGTTGTCAAGAAGGCAGGTTTCAAAGTATGTGTCGATACCATCAATAGTGTGGGTGGTATCATCCTGCCTAAGCTCTTGGAGCAATTAGGTGTGGAATATACCATCCTGAACGGAGAGGCAACAGGAGACTTTGCCCATAACCCGGAACCCTTGGAGAAGAACTTGCAGGGTATCATGGATGAGATGAAGACGGGAAAGTATGACCTGGGTATCGTCGTCGATCCCGATGTCGACCGTCTTGCCTTTATCTGTGAGGATGGAAAAATGTTTGGTGAGGAATATACGTTGGTCAGTGTCGCTGACTATGTATTGTCGAAGACAAAAGGAAATACAGTATCCAATCTTTCTTCCACCCGTGCCCTCCGTGACGTGACCGAGAAACATGGTGGCAAGTATACGGCTGCCGCTGTGGGTGAGGTAAATGTGACGACGAAGATGAAGGAGGTGAATGCCATTATTGGCGGTGAGGGTAATGGTGGTGTCATCTATCCCGAGAGTCATTATGGTCGTGATGCCTTGGTGGGTATCGCTCTCTTCTTGACCTCTCTTGCTAAGAAGGGTTGTAAGGTGAGTGAGCTGCGTGCCACCTTCCCAGACTATCAGATTGCCAAGAATCGTATCGACCTGACTCCAGAGACGGATGTGGATGCTATCTTGGTGAAGGTGAAGGAGATGTTTGCGGCTGATCCGACGGCACAGGTTAACGATATCGACGGTGTGAAGATTGACTTCCCTGACAAGTGGGTACATCTGCGTAAGTCGAATACTGAACCGATTATCCGTGTCTATAGCGAGGCGAACACCATGGAGGAGGCTGACGCTATAGGTAAGAAACTCATGGAAATTGTATATCGGTACAGCTAAAATAGTAAGTGCTGTCCTTGCAGGGATGGGTGCCATCCTTGCAGGGATAAGTGCCTTAATGATAAGTATATGTCATTTTCATGGAGACGTAGCCCTTGGGCCATTTCGCTTTGTCCACGAAAAACTTTGCCGTACCTTGTGACAGCAGAAAGAGATCGGGTCTTACTTCCTTGAATTCATAATGCATATTGTTTTGTTTCTCCTGCCAGTTAATGCGTGATATTTGCCAGCAGCCATCAGCAATATGCACTCGCATGTTGTCGAGCTTGACAATATAGAACGTCCTGTTACCCACAGTGTAACTGCCGACATATCTCATGCCTGTCTCCTTCTTTTTCCTATACTTTTTCTGCAGTTCCTTCACTTTCTCGCGCACCTTCTTATAAAACTGGTCATACACGTTGGCACTCATCATGCCATCGTGTTTGAGGAACGAGGCAATCTGCTTCTTCGTTAGTTCCTGCTTCATCTCCACCATACGCACATTCGAGGTCGTAATCCTGCCATTGTTGAACAGGACATCCTCCGCCATTGTGATACCGAAATGCTTATGTTCCCTGAGGGCGGTCACAATAGGTCCATAACCTGCCAGACGGGCGGCGAAGGTGATCGTTCTACGGTTAGGAAATGTCGTCAGATCAATGTCCTTCTCCAATTGGCAAGTCACTGAGTAGTGCATTGCCCGGACTCGTGTCTTGAGTGGCTTAGAATTGTCCAGCACCTTCTTCAACAAGTATTCCTCGAAAGTCATACCGTCTGGCAGCACTACCGTCTCAGCCAGATTGAGTGAATAAGCAATATCTTCGTCCTCGTCCTGTGCGTAAGTATTCAGTGTCGCGAACAAAACCGCAATGGTAAAGAAGAATAGTATTCTTTGCATCTTTATAGTTTTTTATTTCGCAGTCTCTAACGAGCTACGCTTGTCACGCCGGTAGGAACGGTAGTCGTCAAGTGGAATCTCGATATCTGGCTCTACCAGTTCTCCGTCATGGGGCAGGTGGAACTTCATATATTTGATATTCAACCCACGGTCTATCCACATCTGTTCATAGTAGGTTTGGATGGAGGCTGCCTCTGAGTACTCCGAGTTCTCCGAGTTCTCCGAGTATAAATCCCTAGTACAAAGCACTAGGGGCAGTTTGTTCTTCTCTACCATATAAGTAGTATAGGTGAAGAGGAAGTTGGAGTCAGTCTTTAGATGGATGATACCACCGTCAATGAGGAAACGGCGATAACGGTTCATGAAGTAGGTAGAGGTCAGTCGCTTGCGCGGATTCTTCATCTGCGGGTCAGAGAACGTCAACCATATCTCCTGTACCTCATCAGGCGCAAAGAATCGGTCGATGATCTCGATATTGGTACGCAGGAAGGCCACATTCTTCAGTCCCTCCTTGGTAGCCTGTGTGGCTCCTGTCCACATTCTCGCCCCCTTGATGTCCACCCCGATGAAATTCATGTGGGGATAGCGCTTGGCAAGTCCAACGGTGTATTCTCCCTTACCGCAGCCGAGTTCAAGGACGATGGGGTTGTTATTATGGAAGTACTGCTCGTGCCAGTGTCCCTGCATCTCAAACGGAACGTGTTCCACTACCGAATAGGGGTATTGGAACACGTTCTCATAAGTTTCCATGTCGGCGAACTTCGCCAGCTTTCCTTTACTCATGCATTCTCTGCCTTAAGATCCTCATAGTAATGAGCCATTGTGCTATGGAAATAAGGAAGAAGGAAAATAAGGCCGAAGCCAAATGTAATGATGGATAAGATTGCCCAGCCGATGAAACTCAGCAATAGCCAGAACAGTTCCATCTTGTGTCCCTTCATCATCTCCGCACTCTTCTTCATAGCGTCAGCGGCACTGATCTGCTCGTCGTCCTTTAGGATATATTCGGTCTGTGAGAACATAAGAGAAAGGATGATACCAGGGATGATCAGCAAGATCATGCCGATAACAACACAGAGGGATACCAAGAAGCCGGCGAGGAAGATACGGACGAAGTCCTTGAAACCATCGAACAGCCGCTCGTAGGCGATGTCCTCGTTACGGATGAGGTTTAGGAAGTAAACTGTAACACCCCATTCCAAGGGCAGACAAAGGATATACCAGAATCCTGAGATTCCATACCCTGTAGCTACGTCAAAGAACATGGTAGCTCCCTGACCTACACATCCGCTGATCAGCAGATAGATAATAGCAGCAATGATACCATTCGTCCATTTGCCTTCCAAGGAGGCAAGGGCACGATTTTTATAACCTTGATTGTTGTCCATAATTGATTGTATTTAGTTATTATTCAATCACGACAGTTGTCCAACCGTGCTTGTCCTCAATCTCACCGTACTGGATGCCACGGAGGGTATCGAAGAGCTTCTTGGAGATAGGACCGGGCTTCTCACCGAAGTCATAACGCTTGCCCGTCTCTAAGTCGTCGATATAGGAGATAGGACTGATGACGGCAGCCGTTCCGCAAGCACCAGCCTCCTCGAAGGTCTCCAGTTCCTCCTCAGGGATAGGACGACGCTCTACCTTCAGACCGAGGTCCTCAGCGACCTGCATCAGACTCTTGTTGGTGATAGAGGGCAGGATAGAGGTTGACTTTGGAGTGACATAGGTATTGTTCTTGATACCGAAGAAGTTGGCAGCACCACACTCGTCAATGTATTTCTTCTCCTTGGCATCGAGATAGAACTCACAGGCATAACCCTTCTCATGTGCCAGATTGTTGGCATAGAGAGATGCGGCATAGTTACCACCTACCTTATACTTACCAGTACCGAGAGGAGCACTGCGGTCGTAGTCACGGACGATCACGTATGGATTGCTGGAGAAACCGCCCTTGAAGTACGGACCTACCGGGGTCACGAAGATGAGGAAACAGTATTCCTTGGCAGGATGAACACCCACCTGTGCACTCGTTCCAATGAGTAACGGACGGATATACAGGGTAGCACCGCTCTCGTAGGTAGGAATCCACTCCTGGTTGAGGCGTACCACCTTCTTCACCATCTCCACGAAACGCTCCGTGGGAAGTTCCGGCATCAGAATGCCGCGACAGGTGGACTGCAGACGTGCCGCATTCTCTTCCACACGGAAGATACGCACCTTGCCGTCCTTGCAGCGATAAGCCTTCAGTCCCTCGAAAGCCTCCTGTCCATAGTGCAGACAGGTTGCTGCCATGTGCATGTTCAAATACTCGTCGGAGCAGACTTCTATCTCGCCCCATTTACCGTCACGATAGTAACAGCGTACGTTGTAGTCGGTCTTCATGTAACCGAACGACAGGTTTCCCCAGTCTAAGTCTTTCATATCGTAATAATTTTAGTCCTTTTTATTTCAAACTGACTGCAAAAATAATCAAATTATTGATTATAGACAATAAAATCCTGTGAAATTTCACTATTTTCCTCCCTTTCTTGTCTTTTTATGGAAAAAACTCGCATGGAAAATGATACATAAATGTACCTATTGATTCTGCACTTTTTGTTGTCTTCTATTTTGGCTATAGGCGTTCAGTTGTTTGGCTGGAGCCGTTCAGTCGTTTGGCTGGAGCCGAACGGTTGTTAGGATACCCCTTACTCCCTGTTAGGTTGGCACTTCACCCTTGTTAGGATGGCACTTACTCCCTAAAGAGCCTATCTCCATTTCTAAAGGTTACGCCTGTTCGGCTTGTATCTTTGAGAGTTCCTCTTCTGTCTTGGTCAGCTTGTCCTTGCAGAACTTAATGAGTCGCTGTGCAGTCTTCAACTGTGCAGCGAGTTCATCTATGTTCAGTTCGTTGTTCTCCATCTTGTGGACGATGGTCTCTATCTGAGCCATCGCCTCCTCATACTTCAGATTCTCTTTCATATATGACTTTTGATTTGATTCTACCTTTCTCTACCCGTGTCTCTATCTCGTCGCCCTCTTTCAGTTTCTGAGGGTCGCGTACCACCTTTCCGTTGTGGAGGGTGATGCTATAACCGCGTTTAAGCAACAGGGCAGGGTCGAACGATAGCACTTTCTGTTCTGCCATCTCCAGATGATGGTGCTCATGGGTAAGCCGTTGACTGATGGCATGCAGCAGTCGCTCGTAACGCTGTTCCAGTTGGTGCTCCATATTCGTCCGCACCATCGAGAACAAGAAGGTGATGCGTTGTTGTAGGTCGTTGACATGCTGGAGGGTATCTGCCAGATGGGCTATCAGGAAGGCGGCAGCCGCCGTGGGTGTCTTCACCCTTGTATTCGACACCATGTCCAGTACGCACTCGTCCCTGTCATGTCCGATACCAGTGATGATGGGCAAGGGGAAGTTCGCCACGTTCTCCGCCAGGGGCAGGGTGTCAAAACCGCTCATGTCACTCGTCGAGCCGCCCCCTCGGATGATCACTACCACGTCGAAATCGTCTATCCGTCCATGAATATTGTTCAGGGCTGCTATCACGCTCTGCTCCACCTGTTCTCCCTGCATGATGGCTGGAAAGAGGGTGGGATAGAACTGCAGTCCGTATTTATTCTCTGTGAGTTGGCGACAGAAATCACCATAGCCTGCCGCTGTCTCTGCGGAGATGACAGCGATGCGCTGACAGAAACGGGGGATTGTCAGTTCACGTTGCAGGTCGTAGACACCTTCCTCCTTCAGTTTCCGGATAATCTCCTGACGGCGTTGTGCCATATCTCCCAACGTATAGGTGGGGTCGATATCCGTGACAATCCACGAGAAACCGAAAGCCTCATGAAACTGGGCATAGACTTTCAGCAGTACTTTCATGCCTGCATGCAGCGACTGTCCCGTGGTACGTTCGAAATAGGGTTGAATCATCGCCCATGTCTGTTTCCAGCATTTGGCGGAGGCACGTGCAACGGGTGTATTTGATTTCTCGTCCTTCTCTACGAGTTCCATGTAGCAGTGTCCGCGGCTCTCCCTGCATTCCGACAGCTCCGCCTCTACCCAATACTCATCAGGCAGTTCCGCTTCAATAGCCTCTCTCACAAGACTGTTCAGCACTTGCAAGGTATATCGCTTCTCACTCATCATCTATCATCATGAACCCTTAACCCTTAACCATGAATCATGAACCCTTAACCATCCTCACATCCTCCCCACCATATATGCACGCCAGAAGTTAGGTAATCCAAACCCGGAGATATTGTCAGGATGTTCTTTGTTATTGCCGGACTGACGGATCAGTTCCATGATCTCCATGGCGGTCTTATTAGGTAAAGCCTGCCACAGACATGCTGTTAGTCCGCAGATGATGGGGGCGGCAAAGGAGGTTCCCATGTCCTGAGCGATAGAACCTCTGCCTGTGACAACCGTTGTGGGACTGCCGATGGCGACGATGTCGGGTTTTATACGACCGTCCTGTGTGGGTCCCACAGAACTAAAAGGTGCGTTCGTCAACATGTCCGTGACGGCTCCTACGGTCAGGCAGTCCTCTGCATCAGCTGGGAAGGTGATTTTCTTCCAAGGTCCCATTCCTGAGTTGCCTGCCGAGTTGACGAGTATCATCCCTTTCTTTGCCACCATAGATGCCGAATGACTGATAAAAGTCGAGTGGCCATCGAGCTGCCACAGCTTATGTGACACATGTCCCTTGTCGAAGTTATTATATCCCAATGATGAGTTGATAAGGTCACAGCCTACAGAGTCGGCAAACTCTGCCGCTATTGCCCAGTAGTCTTCCTCCACCTCTTGCTCCGACTGTCCGTCTTCACAGCGTAAGAGCCAGTAGCTTGCCTTCGGGGCTGTCCCTATATAGTAATGAGGTTGTTGGATGGTCATCGTCGACAGCACCTTTGTGCCGTGGTCTAACTCGTAAAAGACGGAAGGGGATGCGGGATAGATGAAGTCGCGGGTACCTCTGATATCAACATTTTCAAAAGCTGGAATCTTGTCCACATTCTTAAAACCACCATCCAGTACGGCAATCATCATCCCTTCACCCATACAGTCGATGTCGTGGAGCCTGTCGCCGTAGAGGCTTTTGATCTGGGCGTCGGCACGTCCGTATGGAGTTGTCGCTACGGAGTCCCATTCTTTGAAATGCTCTTCATATTTTGTCTTGAGGGCGGTAGGCTCAATGGAGTCAGTGGCTTGCCATACAAGATGACAATCCTTCACACAAGGAAGTTGACGGATTCGCTGGAGCTCACTAGTGTCTTTCATCTGTGCCAGTACGGTGTTGTTCCATCTACTGGTTCCCACCACCGTCGTCTTCAACGACTCTATCTGTCTCACATACTTAGGGGTGACAGGCAGGTCGGTAGTGTCCAAGGGGAGCCCTTGTCTTTTCCTACGGTCTACGGCACGTTTTGAGAGAAATCGGGTAGGGCGTTCCAGCGAGTAGGGAGAGTTCTGCTTGTCACGCAATGTCACTCTGTAGATACATGACGGGTATTCTTTGTTGCGAACCTTTTGGGCACGATCCTGTGCCCAGCTGCTGTTGACTGCTGTAGCCAGTATGGTCAGTATCAGTATAATGCTCCGCATTTTCTGTTTGAAGTTTCTTGAATGCAAAAGTACAAAGTTTTTTCGAGATAGCCGCCATTCCCATCATAGAAAGTCATTTTTCCTTATGGTTTTTTGCTCCCGTTCGAAAATGCTCAAATAAATTTGGCATTTTGCTCACTTATTCGTACCTTTAACTTCGTTTAAGGTACTATCGTTCGAAAAAACTCAAGATTCTCTTGGTTTTTTACTCACTTAATCGTACCTTTGTCAGCGTTTACGGTTTATGGATACGAAAGAGATACATATAAGTGATTATAGTTACGAGTTGGCGGACGAGCGCATTGCCAAGTTCCCGATGGCGGAGCGTGACCACTCGAAACTATTGATATATAATAAAGGTAAGGTAGGGGAGGATATATTCTACCGTCTGCCCCACTATTTGCCTTCGGATGCCCTTATGGTATTCAACAATACGAAGGTGATACAGGCGCGTCTGCATTTCCGCAAAGAATCGGGGGCACTCATCGAGGTGTTCCTGTTGGAACCCTCCGAGCCAGCTGACTATGAACTGATGTTCCAGACGCATGGGCATTGCTCGTGGTTCTGTCTGGTAGGAAACTTGAAGAAATGGAAAGAGGGAACGCTGGTGAGGAAGGTAGGAGTCAGGAGTCAGGAGTCAGGAGTCAGGAGTCAGGAGGTAGAGGTAAGAGCTACGCGTCGTGGAGAAGTGGGAACGAGTCAGCTCATCGACTTCGAGTGGGATGGGGACGTGCCCTTCTCGGATATCATTGATGCCATCGGCGAACTGCCTATTCCTCCATATTTGAATCGTGAGACACAGGAGAGTGATAAGACGACCTATCAGACGGTCTATTCGAAGATTAAAGGTAGTGTCGCTGCTCCAACGGCAGGACTGCATTTCACCGAGCGTGTCCTTGCGGATATCGATGCTCATGGTATCGAGCGGGAAGAGCTGACCTTGCATGTGGGAGCAGGCACATTCCGTCCAGTGAAGAGCGAGACCATTGGTGAGCATCCTATGCACACAGAGTATATCGCAGTGCGCCGCCATACCATCGAACGGCTTATCGCCCATGAGGGAAAGGCTATCGCTGTCGGCACTACCAGTGTGCGTACATTAGAGAGTCTCTATTACATGGGACTCAAGGTAATAGCGAATCCCCATTTGACAGAGGAGCAGTTGCATGTCAACCAATGGGAACCATATGAGCGTTCAGAGGATAACGGTAAACGGTTAACGGTGAAAGAGGTGTTGCAGGCTCTGCTTGACTGGATGGACCGTCATGAGTTGACAACGCTGCATACCTCCACGCAGATTATCATAGCTCCAGGTTACGAATACCATATCGTCAAGATGCTCGTCACTAATTTCCACCAGCCGCAGTCAACACTGCTGTTATTGGTGAGTGCCTTCGTCAAAGGCGACTGGAGACGTATCTACGACTATGCCTTGTCTCATGATTTCCGTTTCCTAAGCTATGGTGACTCCTCGCTTCTCATTCCTTGATCTTGAAATAACGAAAAAACAAAATAACGATAAGATATGAAACATGGACTGATTACTGTGGCAGCCGCTGTGCCTGCCGTCAAAGTAGCAGATGTCGAGTATAACGTGCTCGAGATAGAGAAACTCATTGTCAACGCAGAAGGACAGGGGACAGAGCTGATCTGTTTTCCGGAACTTGCCATTACAGGATATAGTTGTCAGGATCTCTTCAAGGAACAGCTGTTGCTGTCGAAGGCGGAAGAGGGCTTGATGATGTTATTGGACTTTACACGTAAACTGAATATTATCTGTGTGGTAGGTATGCCGATACAGGCTGGAGGGTTGTTGCTCAATTGTGCTGCCGTCATACAAAGTGGTAATTTGCTGGGTTTGGTCCCCAAGACCTACCTGCCCAACTATAATGAGTTCTATGAGAAACGGTGGTTCGCCTCCGCACAGGACCTGAACCCGATAGACCTCTATATCGCTGGTACACGTGTCGTCTTATCGGCAGAGCCGAAGGTGTTCCAGACAGCAGGAGGAGTGAAATTCGGCGTAGAGATCTGTGAGGATGTATGGGCACCCGTGCCGCCCAGCAATAACCTGACGATGGCAGGTGCGGATATCATCTTGAATTGTTCGGCGAGTGATGAGGTACTTGGTAAGCATCAGTACTTATGCGCACTCCTGGCACAACAGAGTGCCCGTACCATCAGTGGCTATGTCTATGCCTCTTGCGGTTTCGGGGAGTCGACGCAGGATGTCGTCTATGGCGGTAATGCCATGATCTTCGAGAATGGTCATCTCTTGGCAGAGGGGGAGCGTTATTCTTTCCAACCACAATTGCAGGTCACCCAGATTGATGTGGAGCGGTTACGTACTGAGCGTCATACCAACTCCACCTTTATCAATGCCCAACGTGAAGCGAAGGCACTCTTGATAGATTGTAAGGCGGTAGAGCTCTCGGAGTTCAAGATGCTCCGTCCCGTCAACCCCCATCCCTTTATTCCTAGTGAGGAGAATATGGCTTCGACATGTGAGGAGATTCTCAATATACAGACGGCAGGACTTGCCAAACGGTTGGTGCATACCAACTGTCAGCATGTGGTGGTGGGTATCAGTGGTGGTCTCGACTCTACACTCGCCTTGTTAGTATGTGTCCGCACCTTCGATAAACTGGGACTTGACCGTAAGGGAATCGTAGGTGTGACAATGCCTGGCTTTGGAACGACAGACCGTACGCATGACAATGCCACCTCGCTGATGCAGACACTGGGGATCTCACAGATGGAAGTGTCTATCGCCAAGGCGGTGACTCAGCATTTTGAGGATATCGGTCATGATATCAAGAAACATGATACGACGTATGAGAACTCGCAAGCCCGTGAGCGGACGCAGATCCTGATGGATCTTGCCAACCAGTTGAATGCGATGGTAGTGGGTACAGGTGACCTATCGGAGCTGGCACTGGGATGGGCAACCTATAATGGTGACCATATGTCGATGTATGGTGTCAATGGTGGTATTCCCAAGACTCTTATCCAGTATCTGATTCGTTATATAGCGGCACTTCCTCAGTATAAGGCTCAAAAGGACACGTTGCATGACATTGTTGACACACCGATATCACCTGAGTTGACACCAGCGGATGAGGAGGGAAATATCAAGCAGAAGACGGAAGACTTGGTGGGACCGTATGAATTACATGATTTCTTCCTGTATTACTTCCTGCGTTACGGTTTCCGACCCTCTAAGATATTCTTCCTCGCCTGTCATGCCTTTAAGGGGAAATACGACAAGGAGACCATCAAGAAATGGTTGACGACTTTCTGTCGTCGTTTCTTCAACCAGCAGTTCAAGCGCTCTTGTCTGCCTGATGGTCCTAAGGTGGGTAGTGTAAGCCTGTCTCCCCGTGGTGACTGGCGTATGCCAAGTGATGCATCTAGTGCACTATGGCTGAAGGAGTGTGAGAATCTATAGTGACTATGATATAGTGCCTATAGGAACTATAGTAACTATAATAAAAAAACAAGAAATAATGCCCGAACAAAATAACCAGCGCAGGACGCGCAAGACAATACCGACGGATAACACCTATGCCCATGTACAGCCGCAGGCAACAGAGATCGAACGTGCGGTACTTGGTGCCTTGATGATCGATAAGGATGCCTATACTGTGGTTTGTGAGATGCTCTATCCTGAGAGCTTTTATGAGCCTCGCAACCAGAAGGTATATACTGCCATCCGTGACTTGGAGATGAAAGAACAGCCTGTCGATGTATGGACGGTGACGGAACAGCTTGCCAAGCAGGGGGACTTGGAGGATGTGGGAGGTCCTGCCTATGTGATGGAACTCTCCTCACGAGTGGCTTCTTCTGCGAATATCGAGTATCACGCCCGTATCATCGCCCAGAAATTCCTTGCCCGTCAGTTGATATCTTATGCGAGCTTTATAGAGACGAAGGCTTTTGACGAGACGATAGATATAGAAGACTTGATGCAGGAAGCGGAAGGCTCACTCTTCGAGCTCACTCAGAAGAACATGAAGAAGGACTACACGCAGATAGACCCTGTCATCAAGACGGCTGTGGATGTCATCCAGAAGGCAGCTGCCAACAAGGATGGTCTGACGGGTGTGCCGACGGGTTATCACAAACTGGATGATATCACGAGTGGATGGCAGTCTTCTGACCTGGTGATTATCGCAGGCCGCCCTGCCATGGGTAAGACGTCGTTTGCCCTCTCCATGGCGAAGAATATCGCTGCAGACTATCAGTTGCCGATGGCTTTCTTCTCTCTTGAGATGAGTAACACACAGTTGGTGAACCGTCTGATATCTAATGTCTGTGAGATACAAGGCTCTAAAATCCTGAACGGACAGTTGCACCCTGATGAGTGGGACCGTCTGGACAAACGTGTCAACAACCTGTTGGGCGCTCCGTTGTATGTGGATGACACGCCGGGTCTCTCTGTCTTTGAGTTACGTACGAAGGCTCGCAGACTGGTACGTGAGCATGGGGTGAAAATCATCATGATTGACTACCTGCAGTTGATGAATGCCAATGGCATGCGATTCTCGAGTCGTCAGGAGGAGGTGTCTACCATCAGCCGTTCACTGAAAGGTCTTGCCAAGGAGTTGGAAATCCCCATCATCGCCCTGTCACAGTTGAACCGTGGTGTGGAGAGTCGTGAGGGATTGGAAGGTAAGCGTCCGCAACTCTCCGACCTGCGTGAGTCGGGAGCCATCGAGCAGGATGCGGATATGGTACTCTTTGTCCATCGCCCGGAATACTATCATATCTATCAGGATGATAATGGTCGCGACCTGCATGGTATGGCACAGATCATTATTGCCAAGCACCGTAAGGGCGCTACAGGTGATGTGCTGCTGACTTTCCGAGGAGAGTTCACCCGTTTTGAGAACCCAGAGGACAGCCGCCTGGGTCGTCGCAAGCAGGGTGCTGTTGATGACAATGGGGGAGAGATCCTCGGAAGCAGGGTCAATGGCGACCAGATGGATATGAGTCAGTCTCCTTTTGGGAGTGGAGATAATGGACCAGTACCGTTCTGATCCTATTTGGCATATTTATCGATGAGAGATTGAGCTTGGTCATTTCCAAGCTCTTTTGCTTTCTGGAGATTCTTGGAGCCTTCAGCTTTCTGGTTGGAGAGACATTGGGCAATTCCCAGGAAGAGATAGCCGTCAGACAGTTCTGGGGACAGACGGATCAACTGCTGTGCTGTCTCAATAGCTTCCTTATGCATCCCGACACGTATCTGTAGGGAGGCTTTCTCTCCGTAATAGGTAGGTTCGGCAGGCTCCAACTCAATAGCTTTGTTGATGTCATTCAATGCCTGTTGGTACAGATGGCCTCCTACCTCGGCAAGCTCACGCTGATAGTAGAACGGGGCAGATAACTGAGTCTCCATCAACCGAGCATATTCGTTATAGTCATTAACGGAAAGACGGTACTTCCCGTTATTATACAATGCCTGGGCTCGGGCTAAGAGATAGGGAGCGGCAGTCTTGACATAAGGGCGAGAGAACTGGGCAACAGCACTGTCGAGGAGGGCAATCTGTTGGTCGGACTCCCCTAACTGTGCCTTGCACTGGGAAGCTGCGAAGAATATATCCGCGCTGCGGAGGTCGCTATGGGTGAGCTGGTCGTATATCTGGTAAGCATCGGCATACTGACCTTGTGCGAAGCGGATCTGTGCCTGTTGCTGCAGGTAGATGGGCATTGGATTTATCCGATAGGCTTCCTGTGACTCACTGAAAGCCTTGTCGAGCGTCCATGCGTCGAAAGGCTTGTCGTTCTGGTAGAGTTCCTTCTGGTAGATAAGCTCCGCATACTGGTAATGGGCATTGTCTTTCTTCTCAGCAATCTTAATGGCTTTCTGCATATCCTCTTCGGCTTTGTTGAAATTCCCCTTTGCCGCCTGATAGCGGGCGCGGTAGATATAGCCGTCTGCCTCATTAGGGAATTTTTGGATAAAACGCTCCAGCATACTGACATATTGGTCTTCCTTCATAGATGAGGAGGCAAGGAAAAGCGTCAGGATGGCTTCATCTATTTTGTCAGGCAAGGCGATAGCAATATTAGTCTGTTTCAGAGCCGGGTCGTTGACACTTAATCCAGTGATTTTAAGGTCTGCGGCAAAGCGGGCGTCAACAGCATAGGAGATACCTTTCTGGTTGCCTGCGGATGGCTGGGTCAGACCAATCACCTGACCGTTTTGGTTGAGGATAGGGCAGGAGACATAAATATCTTCCGCATTCAACTGAAGGGTATAATACTGATAGGTATCCTGAAATTTCTCAGCACTTTTGAGTGCTCCCTGAATACAGGAAGGTGTTTTCTTGACAGCATAGGGAAGTAACCATATATTGCTGCCGTTAGCTGCCGTAGGGGCAACAGACAGGGGTGTCGCCTTTCTGAGGGCTGTCTGGAACTTGGCGACATCATAGGTGTCATTAGCCCCGAGGATTAATTCCACAGGATACTCCTTCCCCTCTGCATCGATAATAACGGCACGCTGGGCACCCTTGAAAGGGGTAAAACTACTGACAGACACTCCATCTGGGGTAATAAAGAAGCCCGTGCTGCTTGCCAGTAGAGTGCCATCTGCGGCAAAGGTCTTTAAGGTGAATACCGACTTAGCGGCTTTGGAGACCCATGACTGTGCGGATATGGGTAATAAGGAAATAATATAAAAAGGTAAAAGGATAAGTATTCTCTTCATAATTCTTATTTCTTAGTTCTCAAAAGTTCTTTTGCGTTCTGAATGGCTGCGGCGGTGATGTCACTGCCA
Source organism: Prevotella sp. (assembly GCA_045117415.1). Taxonomy (GTDB): domain Bacteria; phylum Bacteroidota; class Bacteroidia; order Bacteroidales; family Bacteroidaceae; genus Prevotella. The sequence continues at coordinate 40,201 of JBGUNO010000017.1, forward strand.
CTGAGCATCTGTGCTATCTCATGGATGCGCTCTTCGTCAGAGAGCAGCTGCATCCGACTCGTCGTCCCCTTGGCGGTCTCTTCCTTGGATACCCGATAGTGGGTCGTTCCGAGTGCGGCAATCTGGGGCAGGTGAGTGATGGAGATGACCTGACGGTCATTGGCTCCCATCTCCTGCATGATCTCTGCCATACGCTCCGCAATCTTGCCACTGACTCCTGTGTCTATCTCATCGAAGATGATGGTAGGTAGTTTGACGGCTCCACTGATCATCGCCTTCAGGGAGAGCATCACACGGGCTATCTCACCACCAGAGGCTACCTGTGCGATGGGTTGTAAAGGACTGGAGGTGTTCGCACTGAACAGGAAGGCGATATCGTCCTGTCCGTTTTTGTGGAGGTCTGTCTTGTTGATCTTAACCTCAAAACGGACGTTAGGCATACCCAGCGGCACCAGGCGCTCGCGCATCTGCCGTTCTATCTCTTTGGCGGCTTTCTGTCGGTATTTAGTGAGTTCCTCAGCCTCGTGCAGACATCTCTTCTGCAAAACATCCAACTCTTCTTGCAGGGCAGAGAGCGTCTCATCACTGTTCTCTATCTGACTGAGTTGACGCTTTAGCTCATCCCGTTGCTGAATCAGTTCTGCAACGGTTTCGACATGGTATTTTTTCTGTAAGTCATACAACTTGTCTAACCGCAGGTTGATACGTTCCAGTTCTGCTGGGTCGAAATCGATAGCGTCCAGTCGCGCCTCTACATCCTGGGCGATGTCTTTGAGCTCTATCTGACAACTCTCCATGCGTTCTGTCCATTCTTCTGAGGCAGGATAGACTTTCGTGATGGTATGGAGGGCAGAGAGCGATTTGCGGAGTAGGGAGAGGACGCCCTGCTCATCGGCAGAGAGATGCTGTTGCGTCTCGTAAAGAGCAGTCTTGATATCCTCGCTGTGGGTCATCGTCTCCCGTTGTTGTTCCATCTCCTCCTGTTCGTCCTCCACCAACTGGGCGTTTGCCAGTTCGTCATACTGAAACTGCAGGAAGTCAATATTCTGTTTGTTACGCTCCATCTCCTCCTGTAACTCGCGTAACTGTCGCTGCTTGTCATGATAGGCGGCATAGGTCTGCTGATAGACAGTCACCGTATCCTGGTCTTTGGCAAGGGTGTCGACGACTTCCAACTGGAAGTCCTGTTTACCAAGTAGCAGGTTCTGGTGCTGGGAATGGACATCCATCAGCATATCGCCTAATTCCTTTAATAAGGACAAGGATACTGGTGTGTCGTTGATAAAGGCACGACTCTTTCCCGCTGCTGTCAGTTCACGTCGGATGATACAGTCACTGGCATCATAGTCAATGTCGTTTTCTGTGAAGAAGGGCTCTAGCTGATAGCGGCTGAGATTGAAATGTGCCTCAATGACACAACGGTCGGAACCTTGTTTGATGGTCTTGGAGTCGGCACGTTGTCCCAGTAAGAGTCCGATGGCACCGAGGATGATACTCTTACCGGCACCCGTCTCTCCTGTAATGACGGAGAAACCAGGGTGAAACTCGATATTGAGCTCATCAATCAGTGTAAAATTTTTAATGTATAGTTGTTGAAGCATCTCTTAGTTCTTGATTTTGTCCCAAGCGTTACTTTGGGAGGCATTGATGGAGAACAGCAGGTCATAGACCTGTTGCTTCTCTTTCTGGGTCCCTTTCCCATGATAGATGGAGGCAAGCTCGTCACGTTTGTAGTCTGTCCATATCTGAGGCAGCAGACTCAATGGCTTGTTCTCATGGGCTTCCTTCAGGAGATTAAGTGCCGTCGTGATATTTGTCCTTCCACGCTCGGCATTGCTCGCCATCTCGTCAAGACCTGTACGATAGTAGTCATACTGCAGCTGACGTAAGGGTTTTACGGCTTCATCCAGATAATCGTTGATGATGGCGAACCGGTTGCGGCTGGTCTCGAACGCCTTCCATCCAGGGAAACCGAGGTTCTGGGTGTTATTCACCAGATTGAGACATCGCTGCAGGACATCTGTTCCACCCATAGGGGAGAAACTGTCGAGGTCGAGTCCGATGATAAGGTATGCATAATAAGCGAAGAGTGCCGTCAACTGGTTGTCAATGATTTCCTCCTGGAAGTTCAGCTGGTCGTATTGGGCATAGTCGAAGTTGAAGTCGTCATCCTTATTATTATATAAGGTGGAGGTGTAGGTGGAGTGATAGACAGGGCGGTTTGCCTGTATCATCGCCGTAGCCTCGAAACGGTTTGCATTCTTGTCGTATTTGGTGATTGTAATATTGAAATTACAGACGATACGCTCATTCTTCTGAAACTGATAGTCGGTCCACTGACGGTCATTGATGAATTGTTCGAGCGTCTGTTGAAGCGTCTCAAAGACACTGGCGTCCGTTCCTTGTATCTGGGCATGGTTGATGGTGACTTTGGCGTTCAGCTCCTGTGCCGCGATATTCGCTGCAATTATGAAATTAAACAATGAAAGAATTAAAATGCTACGCTTCATTTTTACATTTTATCATTTTTACATTGTCTTCACAAGTTCATTGACAATATCAGTGGCAACCTCACACTTGGGCTTACGGGAGAAGTCCTTCTGTCCCTGACGGGAGATGATGCTGATCTGATTCTCATCAGACTGGAAGCAGGTACCCTCATTGCGTAAAGAGTTTAAAACGATAAAATCGAAATTCTTACGTTCCAACTTCCCTTGTGCGTTCTGTTGCTCGTCATTGGTCTCCAAGGCAAAACCAATCAGCCGCTGGTCATTACGTTTCATCTTCCCCAACTCTGCGGCAATGTCATGAGTGGGCTTCAGGCGGATGACAAGATCGTCTTTCTCGCGCTTGATCTTCTCTGTGGCAATCGTCTCAGGACGGAAATCTGCAACGGCTGCACAAAGGATAGCGGCGTCACAGGAGCCATAAAGACGGATAGCCGCCTGATACATCTCCTCACAACTCTCTACGTTTGTTCGATGAATGAGTGGATGGTTGGTTGTCAGAGCCACAGGACCTGCAATGAGCTCTACTTCCGCTCCCTGACGGGCACACTCTTCGGCAAGGGCGAAGCCCATCTTGCCACTGGAGTAGTTGCCGATGAAGCGCACAGGGTCTATCTTCTCATAGGTAGGACCTGCCGTGATCATAATACGTTTTCCACGCAGTGGAGCGTTATTGTCCAATGCCTTGTCAAGATATTCCACGATTTTCTCAGGCTCTTCCATGCGTCCCTTGCCTTCCAGTCCAGAGGCAAGGAAACCGCTTTGCGGCTCGATGATCTGATTGCCGAAAGACTGAAGCTTTTTTAAGTTTTCCTGTGTAGTGGGGTGTTGGAACATGTCCAGATCCATGGCAGGGGCGATGAAGACGGGAGCCTTCATGGACAGGTAGGTGGTGATCAGCATGTTGTCTGCCACACCATTCGCCATCTTGCCAAGGGTGGAGGCTGTGCAGGGTGCGATAAGCATGGCATCAGCCCAGAGCCCTAATGCCACATGGGAATGCCAGGTGCCGTCTCGTTGGGAAAAGAAATCGCTGATGACAGGTTTCTGAGTCAACGCGGAGAGTGTGATAGGAGTGATAAACTCCTTACCTGAAGGGGTGATGACCACCTGCACTTCAGCACCAGCCTTGATGAGCCCACGGATGATATAGCAGGCTTTGTATGCGGCAATAGAACCAGTAATTCCTAATACGATTTTCTTTCCTTTGAGCATTCTCTATGAGTTCATTTGACTCTCACGAAGACGAATCCGTGTGAGAACTTGTTTTGTGTTATATGTGAAGTCACCAGCAAGAATCCAACTGTAATAGCCAGGATCAAAGCGTAATACTTGCGCAACAGCCTGTCCTTTGTATTTACCGAAGTTAAACACCTCTGTGATCACGGGGTTCCCTTCTTTGTCGAGAACAGGCTTCCCTGTACGGTCCGTCAGCTCTCCCCAGATAATACGTCCGGCGAAGTCCACGTTGTTATTGGCTTTCGAGAAATCCGCAAGATACTGCATGTCATTCTTTAGGACGCGCTCAGGATCTTCTTGGTTCTCAGCGGTGTACATGTCCAATTGTCCCTGTAATACCCGGTAGGTCGCCTCTGTGTCCTCGTCGGCACGGTGTGCCGTGAAGTCTTCCTCCATCTTTCTTCCACAATAGAACTTGTACGCGGCAGCAAGGTTGCGGCGCTCCATCTTATGGTAGATGGTCTGAACGTCTATCAAGCGACACTTGGAGAAGTCGAAGTCAACACCGGCGCGAAGGAACTCTTCTGCCAACAAGGGTACGTCGAAATGGTTGGAGTTGTAACCGGCGATGTCACTACCGCTGAATATATGAAATAACTGTTGCGCCATCTGCTTGAAAGACGGCTTGTCTTTCACGTCCTCATTCTTGATGCCTGTCAGGTCCTCCACGAGCTGAGGAATCGTTTTCTCCGGGTTGATGAGATAGTTGCCACGTTCTTCCCTCCCGTCCGGGAACACTTTAATATAGGATATCTGAATGATGCGGTCCTTGACTAAGTCAAGACCCGTGGTCTCCAAATCGAATATGACGAGTGGCTTCTGTAAGTTCAGTTTCATTAATGTTCAATTTTCAATTGTCTGCTGTCTCCTGACTCCTGACTCCTGACTCCTGACTCCAGTCTCCTATCTAGTCATTAATCAGCATCGGCATCATCAGCATCAGCACGTCCTGGTTCTCTGGCTGCTCAGAGGGTAATACCAGACCAGCACGACTGGGGTCGGCAAGCTGGATGATAACCTCCTGACAGTCGAAATTACTGAGAATCTCTATGAAAGAGGCTCCCTTGAAACCAATACTCATAGGCTGACCGTTATAGTCACATGACATACGCTCTGTAGCAGTCTTGGAGAAATCGTAATCCTCTGCGTCCAACTGCAGCGTGCCACCTTCTACGTGGAAACGAATCAGGTTGCTAGAGTCGTTGGAGAAAGGCTGTACACGGCGCAGGGCTGCAAGCAGTCCCAGGCGGTCAATGGTCAGGACATTGGGATTGCCCTGGGGGATTACGGAATTGTAATTGGGATAACGTCCCTCTATCAGACGACAGATAATCTGTCCTTCACCATAATTGATCAGAGCATTACGCTCGTCGAAACGAATCTCAACATCACCACCGTCTTTCTGCAAGATGTTCTTCAACAGGGAAGCAGGCTTCTTGGGCAGGATAAAGGCAGCAGGCTGCTCGCTCTGAATGGTGAAGATCTTGTTGCGTACCAGTTTGTGACCATCAGAGGCTACAATGACGAGGCTATCTGGGGTGAGGTCAAAATAAATACCGTTCATCACAGGGCGGAGCTCGTCTTGTGCCGTGGCGAATATCGAGCGGTTGATGTTCTCTGCCAACAGGTTGCTGGAGATCGTAATCACGTGGGCGCCCGCATTGAGCATCTGTGCCTGTGGAAACTCGTCAGCATTTTCAATAGGCAGTGAGAACAGACCATTCTGATAACTGATTTTTACGGAATTCTCCTGCATGTTGATATCGAAGGTGATGGGCTGCTCTGAGAACCCTTTGACAGCCTCTAGTAAATCGTGATTGCCAATGGCGAATCGGGCGTTGCCGTCACACTCTGTCAGTTCCAGTTGCGTGTTCATCACGTTCTCGCTGTCTGAAGCGGTCAGATGGAGCACACTGTCTTGAATGTCAAATAAAAAGTCTGACAAGATAGGCAAGGAGTTCTTGCTGTTGATGACTCTCGAAAGAGCATTGAGTTTGCTGCTAAGCGCAGTGCTTGATACGGTAAATCTCATGAGTTATTTCATTTATTTGTTTTAAGTCCTTTAAATTGACTACAAAAATACAAAATAAGTTGCTCAATAGCAAAAATATTCGGTAAAATATTCTCAAATTAAAAGTATTTTTCGTAATTTCGCAATCTGAAACGTAAAATCAACAATTAATAACGAAACAATAATTATGGAATTAACAGGTAAGATTATTGCCGTGCTTCCGGCAAACAGTGGTGTGTCCGCACGCACTGGAAACTCATGGATGTCGCAGGAATATGTGATTGAGGTTCCTGGACAGTATCCCCGTAAGTGTCTTTTCCGTATCTTCGGTGAGGATCGTATCAAACAGTTTAATATTCAGATGGGAGAGGATGTGACCATCAGTTTTGATATTGATGCACATGAGTATAACGGACGTTGGTTCAACGAGATCCGTGCCTATAACGTGACTCGTGGCGCCGCTCCCGTAGCAGGTGCCCCACAGGCAACTCCGTTCCCTCCGCAGCAGGCAGCTCCCCAGGATGCCACAGCCCCGTTCCCTCCAGCACAGGAACCGGCAGGCGAGGGTAGTGCTGACGATCTTCCCTTTTAGGATTGCCTTTTAAAGGCATCCTATATTATATAATAAGGTGGAGGATCATGAGGTCTTCCACCTTATTGTGTGTTTTTGGTACTCCAAACGTGCATGTTTTCAACACCAAACTTTTCAATTTTACATTCCAATGCCTTTTATCACTTGTTCCGATATCTCCTATGGGGGTAAAGGAATGCCTCCTATGGGGGTATAACAGGCATTGGAATGAAGTGTAGAAGGCATTAGCGTAAGTGATAAAAGGCATTCCCGTGTTTTCGCCAGCGGATTTTAGGGGTGACAGGTGACAAATGACAGTTAGGTTGAAGACAAAGGAAGAATTTGAGATTTTTGTTGTATCTTTGCAAACGAAATAAAATAAACAATAAAGTTATGAAGAAACATGTATTGATAGCCTTAATAGCACTGATGTCTTGTATGACAGCAGTGGGGCAGGATATTCGTAAAGGCAGTACCAGTCTGGTGATTATAGAAAAAGAATGGGAGCATGAGTCATTGAGTGATGTGGAAAACAATACACTTGGTGCCATGCTGGATTGTTTCGACAAGAGGTGGCCTACATGGATGGTGAAGGCTGCCCGTAAGACGATGAAGAAAGGTCTGCGTCTTGAGCGTAACGGTGATTCACAGCCTGTTGTCCACTATGACCCCAAGAACGGATGGGTGGAAGTGGCTATGTCGGGTCCACTCATTGCAGAGTTCATGAAGGTCTGCTACTGGAAACGTACTAACGGACACCGCCTGTTTGCCATATATTTCGGCAATCCTGTCGAACCCAGCATCCATTTCGTATGCTTCTATGACTATAACCCTCAGAAACGCACGTTGACTCCTGAGCCGCAGATTATTGACGGTTATCGTACAACGGAAGATACTAAATTCTTCTATGATCTGCCTCAAGAGGGTAAGGATTTAATCATAACGGAATTCGGACCGAAAGGGTACCTGAGACATACCTTCAAATGGGACGGAATGAAACCTGTATTCTCAAAGACTGAGGTGGTTGAAGATCGCGCCGATGGGGATCATTACGATGAGGATGAGGAATGAAGACTACCTCCTGAAAAGGATTGTAGCACAGGGGGACTGTCCCTTTGTGAGGTGGCAAGTGATTTCTGGTTCATGGTTAAGGGTTCAGGGACATACGATGGCAGATGTAAGATGTCTGATGTTAGAAGAAACGGTGAAAAATCTGTAAACAATGGAAAAGATTGAGAAATACGAATTGCTGGTTAGTCAGATCCGATCCCTTATTGAGGGCGAGACGGATGCAGTAGCAGTGATGAGTAATGTAGCTGCCGCCATTCACCAAGTGATGGGATTCTGGTGGACGGGATTCTATCGGGTGGTTGGTAACGAGTTGGTACTTGGGCCGTTCCAGGGACCGGTGGCGTGTATGCACATTCCATTCGGAAAGGGCGTTTGTGGTACGGCATGGAAACAGGCAGAGACTGTAATCGTTCCTGATGTAGAGCAGTTCCCTGGACATATCGCTTGTAGTAGTGAGTCAAAGTCTGAGATTGTCGTGCCTGTGTATGGAACTAATAAAACCGTTGTCGCAGTGCTTGATATTGACAGCGAGAAACTGAATACCTTCGACGAAACAGACCGCAAGTATCTGGAGGAAATCTGCATGATGATTTAAATAGGAGCACAGGGGGACTATCCCCTTGTGAGGTGGCATGGGTTTTATGTTTTTAACTCAAATCCGATGGGGATGAGACCATTCGGCTGGCGGTTGCTGAATCCATGAGAATCAAAAGAAAAAGCCTGAGCGTGATGCCCAGGCTTTCATTTACTAAATCGGAAAGGGATTGATTGTGGAGATTGAGATTACTCTCCTTTCTCCATCTTGGCCTTCAATTCTGCGAGAACGTCGATGTCACCCAGTGTGGTGCTGGCAGCAACATTCTCGATCTTCGGAGTATCGTCCTTCTTGGCAGCGCGTGTCTTCTTAGCAGCAGCCTTCTTCTCCTCACGCTGAGGATCCTCGAAGGTACGGCTGTGAGACAGGATGATGCGCTTGGAGTCCTTGTTGAACTCAATCACCTTGAAGGGCAGTTCCTCATTGAGCTGAGCCTGTGAGCCATCCTCTTTGACGAGGTGCTTAGGAGTGGCAAAGCCCTCAACATCCTTATCGAGTGAAACAACAGCGCCTTTCTCGAGCAGCTCTATGATCTTACCCTCATGGATAGAACCAACGGTGTACTTAGCCTCGAAAACATCCCAAGGATTGTCCTCTAACTGCTTGTGACCAAGTGACAGACGACGGTTCTCTTTGTCGATGTCTAGAACGACAACGTCAATCTCTGCACCTACCTGTGTGAACTCTGAAGGATGCTTAACCTTCTTGGTCCAGCTGAGGTCACTGATGTGAATCAGACCGTCAACACCCTCTTCCAGCTCAACGAACACACCAAAGTTGGTGAAGTTGCGAACCTTGGCAGTATGCTTGCTGCCTACAGGATATTTCACGTCGATAGCCTCCCATGGGTCTTCTTTCAGCTGCTTGATGCCGAGAGACATCTTACGCTCGTCACGATCGAGGGTCAGGATAACTGCCTCTACATCGTCGCCTACCTTCAGGAACTCCTGGGCAGAGCGCAGGTGCTGGCTCCATGACATCTCAGAAACGTGGATCAGACCCTCAACACCAGGCTGTATCTCAACGAATGCTCCGTAGTCTGCGATAACGACAACCTTACCCTTCACGTGGTCACCCACCTTGAGCTCAGCATCCAATGCATCCCAAGGATGTGGAGTGAGTTGCTTCAGACCAAGGGCAATACGCTTCTTCTCATCGTCGAAGTCGAGGATAACGACATTGATCTTCTGGTCAAGCTCTACTACCTTGTGAGGATCATCTACACGACCCCAAGAGAGATCGGTGATGTGGATGAGTCCGTCAACACCGCCGAGGTCAACGAATACACCGTAAGAAGTGATGTTCTTAACGGTACCCTCGAGGATCTGACCCTTCTCCAGCTTACCAATGATTTCTTTCTTCTGTGCCTCCAACTCTGCCTCAATGAGGGCTTTGTGAGAAACAACTACATTGCGGAATTCCTGATTGATCTTCACAATCTTGAAATCCATTGTGGTATTTACGAACTGGTCGTAGTCGCGTATGGGGTGAACGTCAATCTGACTGCCGGGCAAGAATGCCTCGATACCAAATACGTCAACAATCATACCGCCCTTCGTGCGGCACTTGATGTAACCCTGGACAATCTCCTCATTGTCAAGTGCGGCATTGACGCGATCCCAACTCTTAGAGAGGCGAGCCTTCTTGTGTGACAATACAAGTTGTCCTTTTTTGTCTTCAGCATTTTCCACATACACCTCAACGGTGTCGCCAACCTTCAGGTCAGGGTTGTAACGGAATTCAGAGGCGGGAATAATACCGTCGCTCTTGTAGCCGATGTTAACGACTACCTCTTTCTTGTCGACGCTGATGACTTTACCATCGACAACCTGATGCTCACTGACTTTGTTCAGTGTCTCATCATACGCCTTGTCAAGCTCTTCCTTGCTGACGTTTGCTGCCATGCCATTCTCAAACTGCTCCCAGTCGAAATCCTGCAATGGCTGGACGTTCTTTGTTAATTTTGACATAAAATAAAATTGTTGCCCCTCCAATCGGAATTGGTGTCAGGGCGTGGTCTGAACAGACGTTTACCAGACCGTGTTTAATGGGTTAATAATGTATAGGTGTCAGCGCCTGTTCCGGCACCTATCGTCCCCTTTGGGACATAAACGGCTGCAAAATTACAAAAACTTCTGGTCATCACCAAATGATTTGACCAGAAGTTTCTGTAATTTATTGATTTTTCGCTAAATACTAATAGCTGCGAGCAATAATGACACGATATTTGGCTGGTTTTCCGCTGACCATGTCAACACCTGGGGTCTGTTCGTAAGCGAAAGGCACGCAACGAATGGTCGCCTGTGTCTCTTCCTTGATCTGTGCCTCCGTCTCGGCTGTGCCGTCCCAGTGGCAGAGGAAGAAACCACCGTCCTTGACGCGTTCCTTAAACTCTTCGTAGTTGTCGCACTCATAGACATGCTCGTCACGATATTTACGGGCTTTCTCGAAGATGTTCTTTTGGATATCCTCCAGCAGTTGCTCTACATACTCGGCGATGCCTTCGATGCTGCGAGTCTCTTTCTCCAAAGTATCGCGACGCATCACCTCAATGGTACCATTCTCCAAATCACGGGCACCTAATACGAGACGAACGGGAACACCTTTCAGCTCATAATCGGCAAATTTGAAACCTGGACGCTTGTTGTCGGCATCGTCAAACTTAACGGTGATACCTGCTTTGCGTAGTTTCTCGATAATGGGTGTCACCTCTTTATTCACTTGCTCCAACTGTTCTGGCTTGTTGGCAATAGGAATGATAACAACCTGAATAGGAGCCAGACGAGGAGGCAATACTAAACCATTATCATCAGAGTGTGTCATGATCAATGCGCCGATGAGTCGGGTAGAGACACCCCATGAGGTAGCCCATACATACTCTGGCTTGTTGTCTTTATTTAAATAGGTGACTTCAAAAGCCTTGGCAAAGTTCTGACCCAAGAAGTGGGAGGTACCGCTCTGTAGTGCCTTGCCGTCCTGCATCATCGCCTCGATGGTATAGGTGTCAAGGGCACCGGCAAAACGCTCTGTCTCACTCTTCACACCTTGCAGAACGGGTACTGCCATCCATTCCTCTGCGAATTTGGCGTATACACCCAGCATCTTCTGTGCCTCTTGTTCTGCCTCTTCTTTCGTGGCATGAGCAGTATGACCCTCTTGCCACAGGAACTCAGACGTACGAAGGAAGGGACGGGTACGCATCTCCCAGCGCATCACATTACACCACTGGTTACACATCAAAGGCAGGTCGCGCCAAGAATGAATCCAGTTCTTATAGGTGTTCCATATGATGGTCTCTGAGGTAGGACGTACGATCAGTTCTTCTTCCAGCTTGGCAGCAGGGTCAACCTCTACGCCACTCTTGTCTTCCTTGGCACGAAGACGGTAATGTGTTACTACGGCACATTCCTTAGCGAAGCCCTCTACATGCTCTGCTTCACGACTGAGGAACGACTTGGGGATGAGAAGAGGGAAATAGGCGTTCTGGGCACCTGTCTCCTTGAACATCTTATCCAGTTGTTGTTGCATCTTCTCCCAAATGGCATAGCCATACGGTTTGATGACCATACAACCACGAACGGCGCTCTGCTCAGCAAGATCAGCCTTCACCACCAGGTCATTATACCACTGACTGTAATTGTCAGCTCTTTTTGTCATTTCTTTGAGTTCTTTAGCCATAAAAGTCTTTATTTTTTCAAAATTTGGTGCAAAATTACGAAAATAATATGAATATTACAAATTAATTTGTATCTTTGTCCCAAATTAGTAATTGTTTCACTAAACACAAGTATTATGAAATTAAAATTAGTTTCTCTGTTACTTTGCGTAGGTATGCTCTTCGCATGTAACAACACCCAGAAGGGTGCAGGTATCGGTGCCGGTGGCGGTGCTTTATTAGGTGGTATCATTGGTGCTATTGCCGGTAACACTGCGGTAGGTGTTGCAGTAGGTGGCGCAGTAGGTGCTGGTGCAGGTGCCATCATCGGTAATAAGATGGATAAAGCTAAGAAGCAAGCTCAGCAGGTTCAGAATGCTCAGGTAGAGACCGTGAAGGATACCAATGGCTTGGATGCTGTGAAAGTGACTTTTGACTCTGGTATTCTCTTTGCTACTGGTAAGGCAGATTTGAGTACCAGTGCAAAGAACTCACTCGCAGAGTTTGCCCGTGTGCTTAACTCCAATACCGATTGTGACGTTGCCATTATCGGACATACTGACAATACTGGAACTGATGCTGTCAACCAGCCTCTGTCAGTTAATCGTGCTAATAGCGTAAGCAACTATCTCCGTTCATGTGGTGTGCAGGGTAAGCAGATCAAGAGTGTGGAAGGACAGGGCTCTACCAATCCTGTTGCCGACAACTCAACAGCTGCTGGCCGTCAGCAAAACCGTCGTGTGGAGGTTTATATGTATGCCAGCAAGGAGATGATCCAGAAGGCTGAGGCTGGTACACTTCAGTAATGAAGAGATTACTGCATAAAATTAAAAAATTTCTTATATGGATAGTGGTGGCATTTTTTGCCTCCACTATTCTTTCTGTTGTAGTATTACGTTGGGTGCCTGTTTGGTTTACCCCCTTGATGTTCATCCGCCTGGGACAGCAGATGTCCCAGGGAAAGGAGCTAACACTTCATCACCATTGGGTTCCCTATGAGGAAATATCCCCCTCTATGTCACTTGCCGTCATGGGAAGTGAGGATGCCCGTTTCTTAGAACATCATGGGTTTGATTATAAGGCGATAGAACATGCCGCAATCCGTAATCTCAAGCATCCGGAGAAACGTAAACTGGGCGCCTCTACAATCTCCCAGCAGACAGCGAAGAACGTGTTTCTGTGGCCTGGGCGCTCCTGGTTGCGAAAGGGCTTTGAAGTATATTTCACAGTATTGATAGAGCTGTTCTGGTCGAAACAGCGTATCATGGAGGTTTATCTTAACTCGATAGAGATGGGGGATGGCATCTATGGTGTTGATGCTGTGGCGGAATGGCATTTCCATAAAAACGCCTCCCAACTGACGAGTGCGGAGTGTGCGTTGATAGCTGCCACACTGCCCAATCCTTTGCGTTATAATTCAGCGAGCCCTAGTGCTTATGTCTATAAAAGACAAAAGCGCATCCTTCATGAGATGCGCTATGTAAAACCATTACCGTAAGAAATCCCTTCTTACATCCTTTTCTTAATCTCTTCTGCCATCTGCTCTTGAAGTTCCTTTGCCTTTTGGGCAGCAACCTCTGCGAAGTCCTCTCCGTTGCTGGCATAGATGATACCACGTGAGGAGTTAACGAGCAGTCCGCAGTCTTTTGTCATACCATATTGGCAGACTTCCTGCAGACTGCCTCCCTGTGCACCGACACCAGGAACTAGCAAAAAATGGGTGGGGGCTACCTTGCGGATATCCTCGAACATCTGTCCCTGTGTAGCTCCAACGACATACATCATGTTCTCGTCGTTACCCCATAGCTGGGAAGTCTTCAGTACCTTCTCAAAAAGGCGTTCTCCGTTTGTGTCCTCTGTCAACTGGAAATCATGCGAGCCTTTATTGGATGTCAAGGCAAGCAGGATGACCCACTTGTCGTCATAGCCGAGGAAGGGAGTCACCGAGTCCTCACCCATATAAGGAGCAACAGTCAAGGCATCCACGTCATACTCTTCGAAGAAGGTCTTGGCATACATCTTCGACGTGTTTCCGATATCCCCGCGCTTGGCATCCGCGATGATGAAATGGTTGGGATACTCTTCCTTCAGATAGTCGATGGTCGCCTCAAAGGCTAATATACCGTCCACACCATATGCCTCATAGAAGGCAAGGTTGGGTTTGTAAGCGACACAATAGGGAGCTGTAGCATCGATGATGAGCGCATTAAACTCGCAAAGGGCTCTGAAGATATAGTCGTCGCCGTCCTTTGCCTTTGCCTCATTAATGATGCACTGTGGAATCTTATTGATATCTGTGTCAAGTCCCACACAGAGAAAACTCTGTTTCTCCTTGATTTGGTTTATTAATTCTTGTCTGTTCATAGCTTATAACTCTGTTTCTTTCATTCGTTCTGCATTCTCCGCAACGGTCAGTGCATCAATCATGGGCTGGATATCTCCTCCGAGAAAACCTTGCAAATCGTGGGTAGTATAGCCGATACGGTGATCTGTCACACGTCCCTGCGGAAAGTTATAGGTACGGATCTTCGCAGAGCGGTCACCGGTGGAGACAAGCGTCTTACGACGGGAAGCGATATCGTCCATATATTTCTGGTGCTCTTTATCATATATAAAGGTGTAGAGACGCGAGAGGGCACGCTCCTTGTTCTTCGGCTGGTCACGGGTTTCAGTACACTCGATGAGGATTTCTTCCGTCTCACCAGTGTTCGGGTTCTTCCACATATAGCGCAGACGGACACCGGACTCCACTTTGTTCACGTTCTGACCACCGGCACCACTTGAACGGAAGGTATCCCATTTGATCTCACCCTCGTTGATATGCACTTCAAACTTATCAGCCTCAGGGAGAACGGCAACGGTAGCAGCGGAGGTGTGCATGCGGCCTTGGGTCTCAGTTGCCGGTACACGTTGTACACGGTGAACACCCGATTCATATTTCAAGGTGCCATAGACATCAGCACCACTGACAGCAAAATCAATTTCCTTGTAGCCACCGACAGCACCTTCCGACACACTGGTGATGGAGAGGTTCCAACCTTTGGCATCGCAATAGCTCTTGTACATCTTAAAGAGGTCACCGGCAAACAGACATGCCTCATCACCACCTGTTCCAGCACGGATCTCCATCTGCACGTTCTTGGCATCCTCGGGATCCTTTGGGATGAGGGCGATCTTGATTTCCTCTTCTAATTTTGGTTGCAAAGCCTCGTTCTCAGCAAGTTCCTCACGTGCCATCTCCTTCATCTCTGCATCATCCTCGTTGGCAAGGATGTCCTTTGCCTCCTTGATACTGTTCAGACAGGAGATATAACGCTTGCGGGCATCCATAATATCCCCCAAGTCCTTATATTCCTTTGTGAGTTTCACGAAACGGTTCTGGTCAGCAATAACACTGGGGTCGGTAATCAATGTTGACACCTCCTCAAAGCGTGCTTCCAGTCCGTCGAGTTTCTGTAATATACTGTTATTCTCCATATTCCAAATAGATACTTGTTTATTTCCTCACCAATTCCCAGAATGCAATGGCAGATGCTGCAGCTACATTCAGCGAGTCAACACCATGTGACATGGGGATTCTTACTACATAGTCAGCTTCTGCTATGGTATCCTTAGGAAGTCCGTCTCCCTCTGTTCCCATGATGATGGCGAGTCGCTTTTCTTGTTTCAGCGTAGGGGCATCGAGTGGGAGAGAGTTGTCCGTCAGTGCCATTGCCAGTGTTTTGAATCCCAGGTCATGCAGTTGACAGATGTTTCCCTCTATCCATGTCCAAGGAACGAGAAACACTGACCCCATCGACACTCTTACAGCCCTACGGTTCAGCGGGTCACACGAGTTCGTTGTCAGCAAGACGGCATCTATCCCCAGTGCCGCTGCAGAGCGGAAGATGGCACCAATATTAGTGGTATCGACTATACCATCTATGACCACGATACGATGTGTGTCCTTGCAAATGGCTTCCACGCTTTTCAGGGTGGGGCGACGCATGGCACAAAGCACTCCTCTTGTGAGAGTATATCCTGTCAGCTTAGCAAGAAGCTCGCGATTGCCCGTATATATCGGAATGTCGCCACATCGCTGGATGATGTCAGCAGCATCTCCATGGATGTGCTTCTGTTCGCAGAGCAGTGCCACAGGCTGATAACCAGCTTCCATTGCTACCCGAATCACTTTTGGACTCTCCACAATGAAAATGCCCTTTTCGGGTTCCATCCTGTTGCGTAGTTGTGCTTCAGTCAGTGCACTGAACAACTCCACACCTGGATGTGTGAGTGCTGTAATCTCAATAATGGGCATTTTATTTCTGTGCACGAAGTGCAGCAAGGCTTTCCTTGAGGGCAGCTATCTTTTCCTCGGAGTCACTCTGTTTCTTGCGCTCTAAGGCGACGACAGCTTCTGGCGCATTAGCGACGAACCGCTCATTGGAGAGTTTCTTCATGACACCATCAAGGAAACCTTCAAGGTGTTTCAACTGGGCCTCCTGCTTCTCGATTTCAGCATCGACATCAATCATATTACCCAGAGGAACGGCAAACTCATCTGTGCCTACCATGAAAGCGGAAGCCGTAGCATCTTTCTCGTTGACCACTTGGATGGCACTGACATTTGCCATTTTCATGACAGCAGCGGTATATGTTTCGTAGTGGTTGACAGTAACAGCCTGCAACTCCAATGCTTCCTTGGGTGCGATGTTCTTCTGGTTGCGTACCATGCGGACGCCACTGACAATCTGTTTTACCAGCTCAATATCATCAGCAAGTTTTTTCTCTGCAGCAGTAGGGGTCTCCAACTTCAGACTTTCACGCATGATGCTTCCTCCTGCCTTTCGTTCATAGAGTGCCTGCCATAACTCCTCCGTGATAAAGGGCATGAAGGGGTGTAGCATCTTCAACAGGATATCGAAGAAATGCAATGTTGCCTCGTAGGTGGTCTTGTCGATAGGCTGTGCCTCACCATTGATATAGGCTGGCTTTACCATCTCCAGAAACCAACTCGAGAACTCGTCCCAGAATAGCTTGTATACAGCCATGAGTGCCTCGGAGATACGATATTTTGAGAACAAGTCTTGCAATTCCTCATTGACAAGCTTGAGTTTCGCTCCAAACCAAGCCACGGCAATCTTGCTTGCCTCTGTCTGGTCGGTGTCGGCAACCTGCCATCCTTTGATAAGACGGAAGGCATTCCATATTTTATTATTGAAGTTACGACCTTGCTCGCACAGACTTTCATCGAAGAGAATGTCATTTCCAGCAGGGGCGGAGAGCATCATACCCATACGCACACCATCGGCACCGAATTTCTCAATCAATTCAATGGGGTCAGGAGAGTTACCCAGTGACTTGGACATCTTTCGTCCCAGCTTGTCACGGACAATACCTGTAAAGTAGACATGCTTGAAAGGCATCTTGCCTACATACTCATAGCCTGCCATGATCATACGTGCCACCCAAAAGAAGATGATGTCAGGACCTGTTACAAGGTCGGAAGTGGGGTAGTAATATGCCAATTCCTCGCTTTGGGGGTTGTTGATGCCGTCGAAGAGGGAGATTGGCCACAGCCATGAAGAGAACCATGTGTCCAGGGCATCCTCGTCTTGTTTCAAGTCAGAAAGTTGGAGGTTTGCATTGCCGCTCTTCTCACGGGCGAGCTCAAGAGCTTTCTCACGAGTCTCTGCTACTACGAAGTCGCCTTCCTCATTATAATAATATGCTGGGATGCGGTGACCCCACCAAAGTTGACGAGAGATACACCAGTCTTGAATGTTCTCCAACCAGTTCTTGTAGGTCGTCTTGTATTTTGTGGGATAGAATTTGATATCATCGTTCAATACAGGTGGTAGTGCAATATCTGCAAAATGCCTCATTTTCAAGAACCACTGCAAAGAAAGTCGTGGCTCGATAGCAGTATCCGGATTACGCTCAGAATAACCTACCTTATTGGTATAGTCCTCAATACGCTCCATCAGTCCTGCGTCCTGTAGGTCTTTGGCAATCTGCTTACGACAGTCAAAACGATCCATACCGACGTATAATGGTGACTGCTCAGAGATGGTGCCGTCGGCGTTGAAGATGTCGATGGTCTCCAGGTTGTGAGTCTTACCAAGCATATAGTCATTAGTATCGTGGGCTGGCGTCACCTTCAGACATCCCGTACCGAATTCAATGTCTACGTAGCGGTCCTCAATCACTGGAATCACACGGTTGACGAGTGGAACAATGACTTTACGTCCTTTCAACCACTGGTTCTTGGGATCCTTAGGGTTGATACACATCGCCGTATCACCCATGATAGTCTCTGGACGGGTGGTGGCAACAACGGCAAAATAACCTTTGGAATCCTTGTGGATGACGTTGCCTTCGGCCTCTAGAGACTCTTGATTTTCTAGATTATCTAAACCGTCAACATAATATTTCAAATGGAAAAGATGACTCTTCTCCTCGCGATAGATAACCTCTTCGGTAGACAATGCTGTCAGTGCCTTAGGGTCCCAGTTGACCATGCGTAAACCACGATAGATGAGTCCTTTGTTATAGAGATCAACGAAAACCTTGATAACACTCTTTGAGCGTTTCTCGTCCATTGTGAAGGCAGTACGGTCCCAGTCGCAGGAAGCCCCCAGGCGACGTAACTGCTTAAGGATAATGCCTCCATGCTCATCGGTCCAGTCCCAGGCATGCTTGAGGAATTCCTCACGAGTGAGGTCGTGTTTCTTGATGCCCTGCTCAGCCAGTTTCTTTACTACCTTAGCCTCAGTAGCGATAGAGGCATGGTCCGTTCCTGGCACCCAGCAGGCATTCTTACCTTCCATACGGGCACGGCGCACCAAAATATCCTGGATGGTATTATTTAACATGTGTCCCATGTGAAGCACACCCGTTACATTGGGCGGCGGGATAACTATTGTATAAGGCTCGCGACCATCAGGCTTGCTGGCAAACAACTTGTTGTCCAACCAATACTGATACCATTTCGATTCGACCTCTTTTGGATCGTATTTACTTGCTAGTTCCATAACTAATTTAATAATGACGTGCAAAGGTAAGCAAAAAAAACGAAACTGCCAAATAGGTCGCGGAAATTTGGTGGTTTCGTTTTTATTTTGTACTTTTGCAAGGATTATGGAGCAGATGCATACAAGAGAAGAAAAAATAGCAGCCTTTGGGCGAATGCTTGATGTGCTGGACACATTAAGGGAGAAATGTCCTTGGGATAAGAAGCAGACGAATGAAAGTCTGCGTCCCAATACGATAGAGGAGACCTATGAGTTGTGTGATGCTTTGATGAAGGGTGAGGCAGCTGAAATTTGCAAGGAATTAGGTGATGTCTTATTGCACGTTGGTTTCTATGCAAGGATAGGAGAAGAGAATCGTCAATTTGATATAGCAGATGTTTGTAACCATCTGGTTGATAAGTTAATATTTAGACATCCTCATGTCTATCATCCCTCTCAGGTCGGCGCCCCAGCTCCTCAACCATTACCCTATGGTGAGGACGCGGGAAAGAGTGAATTCTCAAATGCGAAAAATGTGGAGCAGGTTCTTGATAATTGGGAACAGATTAAGCAAAAGGAAAAGGATGGCAATAAGAGTGTGCTGAGTGGAGTCCCTGCCGCCCTTCCCTCTGTTATCAAGGCATATCGCATACAGGACAAGGCTCGTCATGTAGGTTTTGACTGGGAGGACAAACAGGATGTATGGTCGAAAGTACGTGAGGAGTTGGATGAGTTGGAGGTGGAGTTGAAGCGTGAAGACAAGATGCGCTCTGAGCAAGAACTGGGTGACTTCCTCTTTGCCGTTATCAATGCGGCGCGTCTGTATCACCTGAATCCCGACAATGCTCTGGAAACAACCAATCAAAAGTTTATACGACGATTTAATTATATAGAACAACATAGTATTAAGGAAGGAAAGCCCCTGACGGAGATGACCCTTGAGGAAATGGACGCTCTGTGGGATGAGGCAAAGAAAAATGAGAACTATTTAAATAAATGATTATGAAGAAAATAGCTTTTGTATCGATGTTAGTAACTACTATAGTAGTTATGACAAGCTGTGGCGGAAAGACACAGCCTGTTCCTTTCGACAATGGTGACTCTACGGATATGAGCGCCATGCAGGATCCAACCATTTATGGTGTTTGTGGCGAGGGCACGGCAATGAATACGCTGCAGGTTGTTACGGATTTAGGTGACACCATTCAGTTGGATATCACTTATGCTCGCGAGAACAACCAGGTCTTTGGTGGCTTACAGGCAGGCGACCGTATGGCTGTTGTTCCCAATGCCAAGAAGACAGAGGCATTGATTGTTATCAACCAGGCTGCCTTGTTAGGAAACTGGGTTATGCCTAACCCGTTGGATGGTAGTGATGAAGTCGGCTTTAGGATTAAGGAAGGTGGCATCGTAGAGGGAATAGAACAGAGTACCCTTTCCTATAAAACTTGGCGGTTGGTTCGTGGTAAACTTGAACTGGTTGATATCCGTGAAGGTGCCGGTGAGGAAGAAGAGGTGAATTTATATGATATTGTGCGGTTGACTCCAGATTCATTGATACTCAAAGACGGTGAGGATACTTACGAGTATGGACGTCAGCAGTTGAAGAAGCCAGATTCAGACATTAAACTGGAGGAGGCTTCAGAGGACGACTATAAGATTTGATGAATTCTTGGAACCGTTTAAGATTCATATTTTAGGATGTGGGAGTGCTTTGCCCACACTTCGCCATTATTCTTCGTCGCAAATAGTGGAGATAAGGGGAAAGCAATTCATGATAGATTGTGGAGAGGGAACGCAGATGCAGTTGCGGCGTTCCCGTATCCGCTTTACCAAGCTTTCTACGGTGTTTATCAGTCATCTCCATGGCGACCACTGTTTTGGACTTATCGGGATGATTAGTACTTTTGGTCTGCTGGGACGAACTGCGAAACTGGATGTATATGCTCCGGCGGCTTTGGAGCAGATGCTTGATGATCAGATGCGTCTATATTGTCATGGACTCGATTATGAGGTGGTCTTCCACGTCATCGATACAACCCAACAGCAGGTTATCTACGAGGATCGTAGCCTGACAGTAGAATCAATCCCGTTGGATCATCGTGTGCCTTGTTGTGGTTTCTTGTTCAGGGAAAAGCCAACGAGGTCGCATATCAAGCGTGATATGATTGATTTCTATCATATTCCTGTTAGTCAGATTAACAACATCAAGGGTGGGGCAGACTGGGTGACGCCAGAGGGGGAGGTAGTTCCCAATAGTCGTTTGGTAGAGCCGGTAGAACCTCCCCGTAGCTATGCATATTGTAGTGATACTAAGTATATCCCTACTTTGCACGAGCGTATCAAGGGTGTGACGGCGCTATATCATGAGAGCACCTATGGGGAGGATTGTATACAACATGCAGAGAAATACTACCATTCCACAGCCCTTCAGGCGGCTATGGTGGCTCGTGATGCTCAAGCCGGGAAATTGCTGTTGGGTCATTACTCCTCGCGTTATGGGGATGAGAATGTTCTTCTTGAAGAGGCGAAAAAGGTGTTTAAGGACAGCTTTTTGTGTGACGAACAGATGATTTTTGAGCTGTAAACGCATTTTTTTACATTAAAATTTGGAAATTTCAAAAATTATTCCTACTTTTGCATTTGTAATATGTATAGCGTATGACAAAACGAGTACTTATAATATCACTTTTCGTTGCATGTTTCCTCATGCTCCCAATGACTACTCAGGCGGCTCCGTCAGAGAGTTTTGGTATTGAGCAGAATGATGAGAAGAACGAGGTGCAGATTAGTGTGTCTAGGTCAACAGTTCATATTGTAAACGCTGAAGGACAAGTGATGGAGGTGATTTCACTGACAGGTCGTCATGTGATGTCAGTACGTATTGAGAGTCCTGCACAAAAAATTGAATTAACAAACATACCTAAAGGTTGCTACATTATCAAAGTTGGAAAGGTTGTCAGAAAGATTGTTGTCTGACATTCCTTTTATTTCTGATAGTCTCATGGCTTTTCACAGGATGTGATAACGAGGCTGTGCAGAAAGGAGATATTACAATAGAGGCGTTTTCTGAATTGAAGACGCCTGTTTTTCAAATAGCACCTTCGGAAATTCAGTCTGCTTTAAAGAAAATGGGAACTGTCAGCAAGGACTCCATGTCGCCTGACAGTCGGACAGCTTTGTATTATCGTGAGGGCGGACAGATGCTGTGGTTTAGCAAACAGGGCATCACAGCAATGGCTGACACCCTTCTGGCACAGTTGTCTCATGTCAGTGAGATAGGTTTTTCACCAGCAGGTTTTAAAGTCAAGGAAATAGAGCAGAGCATTCAGCGTTTTAAATCCTTGGACTTTGACAAGCAGCATACAGTGAATGATGTGATAGCCGATCTGGAGTATCACCTCACCCAGGCCTATTTGACGTATGTGGCAGGACAACGTTATGGCTTTGTCAATCCTAAGACAGCTATTAATCGTATAGAGTCCAAGCCGGACAGTCTTGGTAATGTCAAGGTGCAGTTCGTGAATCTGTTTGACATCCCCATCGTACGTCCTACGACTGCTTTCTATCAGAAGGCTCTCTGTAAGATCACCAATGACAGTGTGGGTGAGATGATGCGAGAGGTAGAACCTCAGTCGCCCCTCTATCGCCACATGTTGAATCAGTTGTCTGATACCTTGTCAGCGGAGAAACGTATGCGTATCATGGTAAACATGGAACGATGCCGTTGGCAAGAGAAAAACCCGATGCCCTCGTCTGGTAAGCGTGTGGTGGTAAATATCCCAGCTTTCATGCTTTATGCCTTCGGTCCGGACTCTACCATGGCTATGAAAATCGGATGTGGCAAGACATCCACAAAGACACCGTTGCTGTCGAGCTATATTGAGTATTTTCAGGTAAACCCGGAATGGAATATCCCACAGAGTATTATTAATAATGATGTGCTTCATCATGCTGGCGATAGTAGCTATTTCGCTCGTCATCGCTATTATATCGCAGATCGTTCGACGGGTAAGAAAGTCGCTATCGGCAGTGTGTCACGTGCCATGCTTGCAAGTGGTAAATACCGTGTGTCGCAAGATGGTGGACGAGGCAACTCCTTGGGACGTATCGTGTTCCGCTTTAAGAATAACTTCTCGGTTTATCTGCATGACACCTCCACACCAGGCTTCTTCCAGAACAGTTGGCGAGGTGTGTCTCATGGCTGTGTTCGTGTGCAGCGTCCTTTCGATCTTGCCCATTTCTTGCTGGGGGATGTTGACGATTGGACATTAGACAAGCTCCGTATCTCCATGGATATTGCACCGGTGACGGAGCAAGGTAGGGAGTATCTTCGTAGCCATACACCAGAAGAGAATGAGAACGGTAGGAAGTTGCCAAGAAAACTAATCAGTTATATGCCTGTGAAGCCTCACGTACCTCTTTATATTATATATTACACTATTTATCCTGATGAGAAAGGGGTGATACAGACCTTCCCAGATGTCTATGGGTATGACAAGTCCGTGTGGAACTATCTAAAGAAATTCATCTGATGACGATGGACGAGGGACAGTTAGTTGCCATGCTCTCCGACCCATCAACACAACGGAAGGCTTTTGAGCAGGTGGTACGACAGTATAGTGAACCACTCTACTGGCAGGTTCGACGTATCGTACTTTCTCACGAGGATGCCAATGACGTGATGCAGAATGTGATGTTGAAAGCATGGAGCAATATTGATACTTTCCGCCGGGACTCTAAGTTGTCAACATGGCTCTATCGCATCGCCATCAACGAAAGTCTTGATTTCGTGCGTCGCCAGAAAGCGGCAGATGTTGTCAGTGCGGATGATTCCGTGGGAATTGCCAACATGTTGATGGCTGATCGCTATTTCGATGGCGACGAGACAGAGGCACAATTGCAGGAGGCAATTGCACAGTTGCCAGAAGTACAGCGAACAGTATTCAATCTCCGTTATTATGACGAGATGAAATATAGTGAGATGAGTAAGATTCTCAACACATCAGAGGGTGCCTTGAAAGCATCCTACCATATTGCCGTGAAGAAAATTTCAGAGTTTTTTAAACTACGGGATTAAACTTTCCGAAAGAGTGAACGTCCAATAAATAAAGTAACAATGATGAACGAAGAGAAATATCTTGAAGAACGACTGTCAAGAAAGAATCCTTTCCAAGTTCCGGAGGGATACTTCGATAGTTTTACCGAACAGGTGATGAGCCAGATTCCGGTGCAACAGCAGAGAGCTCGACACATGATGCTTCGTCCGTGGATGTATGCCGCAGCTTGTCTGGTGGTTGTCGTGTTCAGTGTGGCATTATACTTCTCAAAAATAGCGCCAGACACTCCTGAGATGCCTCAGGTTGCTGTCACGGAGTCTTATATAGACGAGGCTGCAGACTATGCTATGATTGACAATACTGATATTTATGCCTGTCTGGCAGAAAACTAAAAGGAGATGTGTATGAGAAGATTGGTATTACTTGGTTGCTCTATCATGTTGTTCATGTTTTGCATGGCACAAGAGAAGAAGTTCTCACCAGAGAAGTTTGATGCTGAGATGACTGCCTTTATCACCAAACAGGCACGTCTTACAGAAGAAGAGGCTGCCAAGCTCTTCCCTCTGCTTCGTGAGATGCATAAGCAACAACGTTGTCTGTATCAGAAGAAACGGAGTTATGGAAAGGAGAAGCCTGCCACTGAGGAAGGCTGTGCTAGTGCTATCCACAATCGTGACAAACTGGACATAGAACTCAAGCAACTGGAGCAGACCTATCATAAGAAGATGATGTGTGTGCTTCCAGCTTCAAAGGTTTATGATGTCATTAAAGCCGAGAGTCAGTTCCATCGCCAGATGATGAAAGGATGGCAGAAGGGCAAACGCCCTTGAGGTCACATTTCCCGCAATGGGGCTTTCTGGAGGTACATACATATCTTCCGTGAAGCAATAACCAAAGGTGTGCCCGTGGAATATCTTCCGCGGGTATGTTTTTTATAAGCACCTGTTCTACCTTATAAGGGGTGTCGTCTTTTTTCGTCACCAGTCCTAAACGATGACTGACACGGAATACGTGTGTGTCGACAGCCATGGTTGACTTCCCGAAGGCAACACTCTGTATGACATTCGCAGTCTTCCTGCCCACACCTGGTAGGTCAAGCAACAGATTCATGTCTGACGGAACTTCTCCTCCGTGTCTCTCCATCAACGCACGAGCCATTCTTACCAAATGGTCTGCCTTTGAGTTGGGGTAGGATACACTCTTGATGTACTCCAGCACGTCCTCCGCCTCCACTTTTGCCATTGCTTTCGCATCGGGATAATGTCGAAATAGTTCTGGTGTGACTTGGTTGATGCGTTTATCCGTACATTGTGCGCTCAGTATGACTGCTACCAGTAGTTGGAACACACTGCCGAACTCTAATTCTGTTTGCACCTCCGGCATCTGTTTGCGGAAATAATGGAGGATATACGTATATCTTTCTTTTCGTGTCATAACTTATGATGTTTACTATTCATCTATTTTGCTGCGAAAATACGAAAAATGAAACAAATATCAAAGTCTTGAGGAAGATTTCTTTAAATGACACCGCTTGGGAGGAGGTGAGAACCTTCTCAAAAAAGATATAATAAAAGATGTGAAAGGCTTTTGTGGTTTAGCCTTTTCTTGTTAAATTTGCATTCGCTAAAAGAAGAAAAGATAATGAGACGGACCATCATATATACATTATTTGTTATATTCGGGACACTAACAACAGTGGCACAGAACTATGAGGATGTACAGTGTGAGGATACTTGTACACATGTGCATGGTATCGATATGAGCCACTATCAGGGCAATGTGTTCTGGGAGACAGTAGGTGATAACACAAAGATGTCATATGTCTACCTGAAGGCGACGGAGGGTGGCGACAGGATAGACGAGATGTTTGAACGCAACATCAACCTGGCGCATCGCTATGGACTGAAGGTGGGTAGCTATCATTTCTATCGTCCAAAAGCCAACCAGAAAGTACAACTTGAGAATTTCAAGACGCAGTGCCTGCCTGGTGAGCAGGATTTGATTCCAATGATTGATGTCGAGTCGATGGGAGGACTTCCCGTGGAGGAGTTCTGTGACTCGCTGTTAAAGTTCCTTGACTTGGTAGAGGAGGCATATCGTCAGAAGCCATTGGTGTATACCTATCGTAACTTTTATAACAAGTACTTGTTAGGAAAACTGGACGACTACAAATTAATGATTGCCATGTATACTGACGAGGAACCTGTCTTGGCAGACGAGCGTGACATCATTGCCTGGCAGTATACTGGTAAGGGACGACTGACGGGTGTTAATGGCTATGTGGACAAGAGTCGGCTGATGGGACAGCATAAGTTACGTGAGTTACGCTTCCATCATCATTAGTCATTCTTCGATATGGGAGAGGGAGTGGGCGAAATTAGCGAAGAAATTGGTGACAGCCTCACTCGGGTAATAGCTCATATATTTGGCGGAATGGCGGACATGCCACATCATGGCATCGGAATTATTGGTACGTACGAACACGTTCTTTCCTTGTGTGAAATACCAGTCTACAGCTTGTTCACTTGACGTGTTCATGATATCTTCGGCGATGCGGATGGTGCTCTTGCCGATGTCTGCTTTTGTGAAAGGAATTTCTTCTGGCTTGAAGTCGAAGAAATGCACTAACAGCGCGGCTTCCAGTCTAACGATTTTCCCCATGTGTAGCTTCTTGATCCAGCCTGCCAGCTGCTGGTAATCTATCTGATCCTTTGTGGTACGGAGGTAGATGCCTAGTTCCACCAGATGGCGCATGTTAATACCTTGTGTGAGGATAAAACGAGCCAGTCGGATGATATTATAGAGAAGTTCCAAGGTCGGCGTATTACCCTCCTTCTCTGTCAACTGTTGCAGCTTATGATTCAACAGAGGGTTGGTGAGCCGTTGCTCCTCGTCCTTTACGATTTCTGTATCAGCCATCATGGCACTCTCTTTCCATTGTGTCATCTGTTCCTGACGAATCTGAAGAAAGAAATCGTCATGACAGGTCTGGATGCCGTCATAGACCCATGGTGTCACATCGTGCATCTGGGAGAGCTGGTAAAGTCGTTTCCATTTCCATGCGCTCATGGGCTCTATCCGTTCGCGTTGTCCGAAGGCACCACTCATGAGCAGTCTGAGGAAGTTACGTTGTATGATATCCATTTACGAGAATTTTTGAGGGTAACGGAATAGGATGGAGAAAAGGGACATAAAGCCCAGAAGGAAGGGATAGTAGAGGTAGGGCACAATACTGACAGGGTTAAGGGCAGCCAGTCCTCCTGCCATCAGCAGCTGTGCGCCATAGGGGATGATGCCCTGCATCATACAAGAGAAGGTATCAAGTATCGAGGCACATTTACGGTTGTCTACTCCGAAGCGGTCACCGATCTTCTTGGCAATACCTCCTACCGTCAGGATGGCTACGGTATTATTTGCCGTACAGATATTCACCAATGAGACTAAAGTGGCAATGGACAGTTCGGCACCCCGCTTACTATTTACGTGACGGGTCATCAACCTGATGATGAAATCAATACCTCCATTGTGCTTGATGAGTTCCAGTAGACCTCCTGCCATGATGGTGATGATAATCAGCTCACCCATGTTCAGAATACCGTCACCCATCGCCTTCATCCATCCGTAGATGTCGAAGGCATCATAACAGAGTCCGATGATGCCAGAGAGCAATAGCCCGAGGGCAATGACAGCCATTACGTTCATACCGAAGATAGCAGTGATAAGTACCACGAGGTATGGCAATACTTTCCAGAACTCCACGTCGCCTGCTGGGTGTTGCATAGGGGCATGAATACCCAAAAACAGATATATCAGCAGCATGATAAATGCTACAGGCATCACGATATAGGAGTTGACACGGAATTTGTCGCTCAGTCGGCACTCTTGCGTAGATGTTGCCACAATCGTCGTGTCAGAAATAAACGAGAGATTGTCGCCAAAGAAAGAGCCACCTACCACAATTGCCACTATCATCGGTAACTCTTCACCTATATGATCGGCGATACCTGCCGCGATGGGTGTAAGTGCCACGATGGTCCCCACACTGGTGCCGATGGATATAGAGATAAAGCAGGCGGCGATGAATAAGCCGGCAAGTAACATGTTGGGAGGCAATAATGTGAGGGTGAGGTTAACGGTGGCATCAATAGACCCCATCGCTTTCGCTGTGTTTGCGAAAGCACCGGCAAGGATGAAAATCCAGATCATCAGCATCATCTGCGACGTTCCTGCTCCACGACTGTAGATGTCGATGCGTTTCCTGATGGGGAGACCTCCCGAGATGATGACAGCATAGACGCTTGCCGCCATGAAGGCAACGGTGATGGGTACTTTATAAAAGTCACGAGCGATAATGCTCGTGACTAAATAGAGTACTATAAACACCAGGAGCGGTGATAATGCAATGAGACCTTTCTTCAATTTTTCAATCTTTCAATTCTACAAAGTAACACCATTCTTGAAGATAGAGATCTCGCGATAGCCGTTTGCTTCATTGCGAGCCTGTTCTCCAGACGCCACAGCAAGAACCTTGTCGATGAACTCCGGAACGAGTTCTGTCATAGTACGCCCCTCGACCAGCTGTCCTGCGGAGAAGTCCACCCAATGGGGCTTGTTCTTGGCGAGGGTAGGGTTGGTGGCTATCTTCATGGTGGGTACGAAGGTGCCGAATGGCGTTCCGCGTCCCGTGGTGAAGAGTACGATATGACAACCACAAGAGGCGAGGGCCGTAGACGCAACGAGGTCATTACCTGGAGCTGATAACAGATTGAGTCCGGGATTCTGCAAACGGTCACCATATTCCATGACACCGCTGACAGGAGCCTTGCCACATTTCTGGGTACAGCCTAAAGCCTTGTCCTCAAGGGTTGAGATACCACCAGCCTTGTTTCCCGGGCTGGGGTTCTCACCAACGGGCTCGCCATGTGAGAGGAAATAGTTCTTGAAATTGTTGATCATCGAGACAGTCTGGCTGAAGAGCTCTGGTGTCGTACAACGGTTCATAAGAATCGTCTCAGCACCAAACATCTCAGGAACCTCTGTCAATACACTGGTGCCACCTTGTGCCACCAGCCAGTCACTGAACTCACCAACCAACGGGTTGGCAGTGATACCACTGAAACCGTCAGAGCCACCACACTTCAGACCGACTCGTAATTTCGAGACAGGGACATCCACTCGCTTGTCCTGCTTGGCAATTTGATAAAGGTCACGTAGCATATCCATACCAGCCTCTATCTCGTCACCCTCTACTCGTTGGGTAACGAGCAGTTTGATACGGTCTTTGTCATAGTCACCCAACATCGCCATAAAATCTTCAGGCTGGTTGTTCTCACATCCAAGGCTCAACACTAATACGCCACCGGCATTGGGATGCAGACAGATGTCACGCAGTACCTTTCGCGTATTCTCATGGTCGTCAGAGAGCTGTGAGCAACCATAGTTGTGATGCCATGTCCAGATGGCGTCGACACCTTCACCCTTGGTCTCCATCATCAGACGGTGACTCAACTGCTCTGCGATGCCGTTGACACATCCTACGGTAGGTACGATCCATATCTCATTACGAACACCCACATCCCCGTTTTTCCGGATGTACCCTTTAAAGGTTCGCTTCTCATCTTTAATACTAAGAGCTTCGTTTACAGGATTATATGTGTATTCGAGGGTGCCACTGAGATTGGTCTTGAGGTTATTCTCGTTTACCCAGTCACCAGCTTTCATGTCCTGACGAGCATGACCGATAGGATAGCCGTATTTGATAATATTCTCTCCCTCCTTCACTTCTTTAATAAGAACTTTGTGACCAGCAGGAGTATCTTGGTTCACTGTGATTTGTTTGCCGTCGATCTCGATGATGTCACCCTTCTTCTTGGGTTGCAGACAAACCACGACGGAGTCGGCGGGATTGATTTTTAAGAATGTAGCTTGTACCATAATTATAAAATATTTGTTTAAGTAGTTTATCCGATATTCTTACGACGGTAGAAGTCAATGTTCTCCTTCGTCAACAGCTCGATAGGCATGTAGTTGATGGGTTCAACTTCTTTCTTCAATACGATCGCGTTAAAGAGCGTCTCGATACAGGAGTAACCCTGCATATAACCATGTTGTGCGATGAGGAAGGAGATACTGCCTTGACGTACACAGTCCGCATTCTTCGGCACCATGTCGTAGCCCATAATCTGAATGTTACGACGGTTGGAGCGTAACAGATACTCGCCTACCAGATGCGCCTTTGAGTTGAAGGTGATACAATGGTGGGTATGTGGGTGCTTGATGAAAAATTCATCGAGGATAGCATCATAGTTCTCGCGTTTCTCGTCCAAAGAGAGATTCACCTCGTTAATGACCACCTCAGGATAATGGTCGTGCATATAATGGCGGAACCCCGTCTCACGGTTCTCCTGTTGCTTCGATGCCACATTGCCGTTGCGCATCTGTTTCATCAACATGATCTCTTTCTCATGAGGAGCCAGCATCATCAGCATCCGGGCGGCAAAGTAGCCACTGGAAAAAGAGTCCTGACCATAGAACGACAATGGCTTTAGGTCTGGCATGTAGGAGTCAAGCAGGACAAAGGGAATCCCCTGTTCATGCAACTGGTCTGTGAACTTACGGGTGACATCCAGTTTGGAGGGGACGATAATCACACCATGGGGCTTCTGCTTCAGACACTCGTTGGTGACCTTCGTGAATGTATCCGTCGAGAAACGGTTGTAGTACATCATCTTCTGACTGATACGGAAGTCGCTGCGACGATCACAGGCGTCAAGGACACCTTCTTCCACCTCTTCCCAATAAGCCTCTGACTCATGCTTGGGGATGATGCAATAGAACGTATACGATTTGTTATATGCCAGGGCAGAGGCATACATGTTAGGCTTGTAGTCCATTTCCTTCAGTGCCTTCTCAACCTTTTCCAAAGCACTCTTCGATACGTTAGGGCGTTTATGCAGCACACGGTCTACCGTGCCTACACTCACACCAGCTCTTTCGGCAATATCCTTGATTCTGATTTTACCTGTATCCATTGTTCATTTGTTGTTTTGAATGCAAAGATAAAGAAAAAAAAACGTTTACGGAATAATTTAGGAATATTTTTGCCGATTATTTTGGTATTTGGACTTTTTTGGCTATCTTTGCCAACTGTTAAGACATACATTAATTAATTTATACTAAAACAAATGGCTAAAATTGTAACCTTAGGCGAGATTATGCTCCGCCTTTCTCCAAACGGCAATGACCGTTTCATTCAAAGTGAATCATTCCGTATCATCCCTGGCGGTGGTGAGGCTAACGTTGCTATCTCTGTGGCAAACTACGGTCACGAGGCTTATTTCGTATCTAAATTACCGAAACATGAGATCGGTCAGATTGCTGTGAACGCAATGCGTCGCTATGGTGTTAACACTGAGTTTATCGCTCGTGGTGGTGACCGTGTAGGTCTGTACTATGCTGAGACAGGTGCGTCAATGCGTCCCTCAAAGGTGATCTATGACCGTGCTCACTCTGCTATTGCTGAGGCTGACCCTTCTGATTTCGATTTCGATCAGATCATGGATGGCGCTGCTTGGTTCCACTGGTCTGGTATCACTCCCGCTATTTCAGATAAGGCTGCTGAATTGACGAAGTTGGCTTGTGAGGCTGCTAAGCGTCATGGCGTGACAGTTTCTGTGGACCTGAACTTCCGTAAGAAGCTGTGGACCTCGGAGAAGGCTATCTCCATCATGCGTCCATTGATGCAGTATGTAGACGTTTGCATTGGTAACGAGGAAGACGCAGAGCTTTGTCTGGGCTTCAAGCCTGACGCCGACGTGGAGGGTGGTCAGACTGACGCTTCTGGTTACGAGGGAATCTTCAAGCAGATGCGTGAGGAGTTCGGCTTCAAGTATGTGGTTTCTACACTGCGTGAGTCTTTCTCTGCTACTTTCAATGGCTGGAAGGCACTGATCTATGATGGCAAGGAGTTCTATCAGTCAAAGCGCTATGAGATCAATCCTATCATCGACCGTGTTGGTGGTGGTGACTCTTTCTCTGGTGGTTTGATTCATGGTCTGCTGACAAAGCCGACTCAGGGTGAGGCTCTTGAGTTCGCTGTAGCCGCTTCTGCCTTGAAACATACGATCAATGGTGACTTCAACCTGGTATCTGTCGACGAGGTAGAGAGCCTTGCCGGTGGTAATGCTAATGGTCGTGTACAGCGTTAAAAGATACGATTAGAAAATTGACAATTATGGCAAAGTTTGATAAATTCAAGGTGATGGCAAAGATTGCCGAGGCACCGATGGTTCCTGTTTTTTACAACAAGGATTTTGAGACCTGCAAGAACGTTATTAAGGCATGCTATGAGGGTGGTGTACGTGCTTTCGAGTATACCAATCGTGGTGACTTCGCCCACGAGAACTTCGGTGAGTTGGTGAAGTGGGCTGACAAGGAGTGTCCCGAGCTGGCTATGGGCGTTGGTTCTGTCGTTGATGCTCCCACGGCAGCCTTGTACATCCAGTTAGGTGCCTGCTTCGTGGTAGGTCCTCTCTTCAATCCTGACATCGCAGTTGTCTGCAACCGCCGTTGTGTGACATATTGTCCTGGTTGCCTGACACCATCAGAGATTGGTAAGGCTCAGGAGGTAGGATGCGACTTCACGAAGGTATTCCCAGGCGACGTTGTAGGTCCAAACCTCATCAAGGGTCTGATGGCTCCCATGCCTTGGTCTAAGATCATGGTGACTGGTGGTGTCGCTCCAGAGGAGGAGAACCTCACCAAGTGGTTTAAGGCTGGTGTGTTCTGCGTAGGTATGGGTTCAAAACTGTTCCCATCAGACAAGGTAAAGGCAGGCGACTGGCAGTATGTTACCGACAAGTGCAAGGAGGCTCTCGGCTATTGTGCTAAGGCTCGCGCTTAAACGATATTTTATCAAAGACTCAGTATGGTTGATGACCATACTGGGTCTTTTCCTATTATCAGCTTGTACGTCATCAGATAGACAGGCGGTGGACAAGCTGAATTCTCTTTCCTATGCCTGTCATTATCGTCATATTGATTCTACTGCTTATTATGCCCAACAAGCTTATGATTTGTCTGGAGGCTATTCCGCTGGTAGGGCGGAGGCACTCAACCATCTTGCTTTTGTCAGTATGGTCCGTATGGACTATGTCCGTGCAGACCAGCTATTGAAGGAAGCCATATCGTTGACAGATAACCAGATCGAGCTCTTCGTGGCGGAGGTGCAGCAGATGCGACTTTGTCAACGGTGCTCCCGCAACCGTGAGTTCTATGAGCATCGGGAACACGCTATCGAGTGTCGTAATCGTATCAACGAGGAGAGAGGCGCCTTGTCTGAGAGACAGCTGCTCCGTCTGATCTATGCGGAGAGTGAGTATGCGATAGTCAACTCTACTTATTATTATTATGTGGGATTGGAGCGTCAGTCGATAGAGGCGTTACAAGAGATTAACCTGGACGAGATACGACGTGATACGGCACAGTATCTCAACTATCTGTATAATATCGGGGCAGGAGGTATCATCACGGAAGGGAGCGATGATGATATCTATCGGGCGGAAATAGAGTGCCTGGACCGATGCCTAAGCCTTTCCCAGCGTCATTATTATCCCTATTTCGAGGCGAATGCCAAGGAGGCACTTGCCGAACACCTGGGGGATGTGGATATCGCACAGGAAGCCTTGGAGGGGTTCCTGAGTTATGGCGATGTCTACCAGATAGCGGGTGCCAATCGTACCCTTGCCTCTTGTTACCATGCGATGGGGGATGATGAGCAGGCACTGGCGTATCTACATCGTGCCCTGTCTGACAAACGCATCAACCAGGCTCCCGACTTGGTGGCGAGTATTCGTGAGCAGATGAGTGTCGCTTACTCTGCCTTGAACGACAAGCAGAATAGTGACCTGAACCGTAATATCTATATCGACCTGCAGGAACAGACACGTCAGGATCGTGAGCTAGAAGCGCGTGCCGCCATGTACGACAGGGCTTCCTCCCAATTGAACTGGATGATGGTGGCTGTCGTCATCGCCATTCTGCTCTTGTTATTCCTCTTGTGGCTCTTTAATAGGATGAACAAGCGGGAGAAACAGTTTAGTGACTATGACGACCAGTTGGAGCAGAAAGAGGAGGAGATTGCCGAGGCTCGTCTGCGAGTGGAGAAAAACGAGCGTCGTCATCTGGAGCAGCGTGCCAAGGTGTCGATGGTGGTTGGCATTACCCCGCTCATCGACCGTATTATCCATGAGACAAAATATATAGATACTATAGGCACTACAGCCACAACAGAAAGATTAAACTATATCCGTGAGCTCACCGATCAGATTAACACTCAGAATGACATTCTGACGCATTGGATTCAGTTGCGGCAGGGAGAACTGAGCCTGCATATCGAGAGCTTCCCCTTGCAGCCCTTGTTTGATATTATCAGTCGGAGTAAGACAGGATTCCAGATGAAGGGCATAACACTGCAAGTGGAGCCTACTGAGGCAGTGGTAAAAGCTGACCGTGTGCTGACGCTCTTCATGCTCAACACTCTTGCCGATAATGCTCGTAAGTTTACGGAGCGGGGTGGGGAGGTCAGCATCTCCGCAGAGGAGACCGCTGATTATGTGGAGCTCTCCGTCAAGGACACGGGAAAAGGTATCCCGGAGACAGAACTGGCTCAGGTGTTCAACCATCAGGTGAAGGGTGGACATGGCTTTGGACTGATGAACTGTAAGGGTATCATTGAGAAATACCATAAGATCAGCCAGATATTCCAGGTGTGCCACCTCTCTGCAGAGAGTGAGGAGGGTAAGGGGAGCCGTTTCTTCTTCCGTCTGCCCAAGGGTGTCATGAGACTGTTGGTCGTTGGCTTCCTCCTGCTGGTATCTGGTACTCTTCCAGCCAATAGTCAGCAGAAGACTGCCAACAGGGATATCGACCAGGCTCATATCTTCGCTGATTCTGCCTATTTCTCAAATGTCAATGGCACTTATGCGAGAACACTGGAGTTTGCCGACTCTTGTCGTAAATATCTGAATGCCCACTATCTGTCACAGCATCCTAAAGGCAGTTTGTTGATGCAACGTCAGGGTAATGCTTCCTTGGTGGCACCGGAGATACAATGGCTGTACGACAGTGTGAGCACGAACTATCAGATCATCCTTGATATCCGTAATGAGAGTGCGGTGGCAGCTCTTGCCCTCCATGAGTGGGAGTTATACGCATATAATAATAAAGTCTATACCCAGCTCTTCAAAGAGCTCTCCGCGGATAACACGCTGGCGGACTATTGCCGCATGATGCAGCAGTCACAGTCGAATAAGCGTATCGCCATCATCCTGCTGATCCTGATTCTTATGCTGATGATACCTGCCTATTACATGCTCTATTACCGACACCGTCTGTATAACCGCTTCCGTAAGGAGCGACTGCAACAGACCAATCTGGAGATGGCGGAGGATGAGTTGCGTAGGGCGGAGCTGGAAGACAGCAACCTGCATGTGTCGAATGCCGTCTTGGATAACTGCCTGTCGACACTCAAGCACGAGACGATGTATTATCCCAGTCGTATCCGTCAACTGGCGGACAAAGGCGATACGCAGTCGATGCTGGAGGTGGCTTCCTATTATCGGGAGCTCTATGGACTACTGAGCGAACAGGCTCTCCGTCAGACGGAGCAGGTGAAACTGCATCTGAAGAGAGTGGAGCTTTACGGACAGGAGGTATTGGGCGATGAGCACATGCTGCGCTATCTCTTTGAACTGCTGAAAGGCGATGTGACTGTGGAGGTGAAAGATCAGCAATACCTGCTATTTACCATTCGCCGCGCTGACTTGCAGATAACGGAAGAGGAAGCTGCCAACCTTTTCTCTCCCCAGATGAACACCATACCGTATCTGCTCTGCCGACAGATCGTGCGTGACCATGGGGAGGCGACTAACCGTCGTGGCTGTGGTATCTGGGCGAAGGTGGCAGAAGGAATGACATGGATTCAAATAACACTACCAAGATATGGAAAACTTTAAGTTGATAATCGTTGAGGATGTGCCCCTCGAACTCAAAGGCACGGAGGGTATTGTCCGTCATGAGATTCCAGAGGCGGAGGTGATAGGTACGGCAAGTAATGAGGTGGAGTACTGGCGGTTGATCAAGAAACAACTGCCGGACCTCGTGTTACTGGACCTGGGACTTGGAGGGTCTACCACTGTAGGTGTGGAGATATGCCGCCATACCAAGGAACAGTATCCGCAGGTGAAAATACTGATCTTCACTGGTGAGATACTGAATGAGAAGCTATGGGTGGATGTCCTTGACGCTGGTGCCGATGGTATCATCCTGAAGAGTGGTGAGTTACTGACCCGTGCCGATGTCCGTGCGGTGATGGAGGGAAAACAACTGGTGTTCAATGAGCCTATCCTCAAGAAGATAGTGGAGAGATTTAAGTATGTCGTCTCCTCACAGTTGGTACGTCAGGAGGCGTTGGTTAACTATGAGATCGATGAGTATGACGAGCGTTTCCTTCGTCATCTTGCCCTGGGCTATACCAAAGAGCAGATCACCAACTTGCGTGGCATGCCCTTCGGGGTGAAGAGCCTGGAGAAAAGACAGAACGAGCTGGTGCGCAAGCTGTTTCCTGGCGGGGAGAGTGTCAACGCCACCCGTCTCGTCGTACGTGCCCTTGAGCTTCGTATCCTTGACATCGATAACCTTGAGCCCGATACTGAATGAGGAAACTGGTTCCATATATGGCACTTGTCCTGGTATTGGCAGAGTTGGTGTTGATACTGGTCTCCTGGCTGTTAAGTGCTGCCCTGCCGAATAGTGGGGTACGCTCCATGTTGTCAGGAGAGGGTATCCGTTGGTTCATGGGTCATTTCGGTACCATCCTTGCTACCCCCATCTTGTCATGGCTGATATTGGCGGCGATAGCTATCGGCTGTCTGAAGTGTTGTGGTATCTATCCTCATCCCATGCGGTTTAACTATCGTGAGCGACGTGCGTTCCTGATAAGTGGAGGGGTGCTGCTGGCTTGTGTCGTCTCCCTCTTGTTACTGACGGTTGTCCCTCATGCTGTCTTGGTAAGTGCGACAGGTGGGTACTTCCCCTCGCCATTCTCCTATAGTCTGATTCCCTTTGTCTCGTTCAGTATTTGTGCGTTCAGTATTGTGTATGGCTTGATAGCGGGTACGTTCCAAACTCTCCGTGATGTCTATGACTCTTTATTATACGGGATTCGTTGGGCGGCACCTTGTATACTTTTCTATCTCTTGTTCATCCAATTTTATGAGTCGTTGAGGTTTGTCTTCGGCTAAACACTAATCATAAGTATTAAAATGAAACGAATACAATACGGACTACTGGTTGCCATACTATCTGTCTGGGGCTCAGCGATATATGCGTCTGATATCGCCAAAGTGCCTGGACAGTGTGAGGAGCTTGAGTTCATTCCCAAGGCACCCGACTACAACGATTCCACAATGTGGATAACAGAAGATGGGGACTCGACAGGGATGGGAGCTGACGTGTTCTATGTGGTATCGACATGGGAGGTCGACTGGAAAGCGGAAGACGGACGTATCAGTCACTATGCTGATGTCTGGAACCCTACACATCGTGAGCGCATGGGAGAAAAGGAGATCAAGAGGGTGGCTGCTTATATGTCACCAGGCAACCGTTTCTACGCTCCCTATTATCGCCATACGACCATTGAGACTTTCCTGACGCAAGATGAGGATACCATCTATCGTCGCACTCGTCTGCCGATGGCTGATGTCTGTGCTGCCTTCGACCATTTTCAGGCTCAGCGTGACAAGACACGCCCGCTCATTATCGCTGGCTTTAGTCAGGGTGGGCTTGCCGTCGTGGAACTGCTGAAGCATATGGACGACGAGACATATAGCCAGTTGGCTGCCGCTTATGTGCTAGGCTACAAGGTAACACCAGGGGACACGTTGCAAACCAATCATATCAAGGCGGCACAGGGTGAGACAGACACAGGTGTCACTATTTGCTACAACACGGTGAAGGACGTGAAATACATACAACCTGTCATCTCTGCCACCTGCATGGGAATCAATCCTGTAAACTGGCGGACGGATGATACCCCTGCCATTCTGCATGATACCATTACCGTCACACTGTCTCCCGCGTACCACGTCCTCGTGGTCAGTGGCTATAGTGGATCGGAATATCCTCCATACAAGGGCTTCCTTAATGTTGGTGACATCCACAGTTGCGAGCCATGGCTCTATAGCGAGTGTCTCGCAAAGAACATCGCTGTACGGACGAGGGAGTGGAGGAGGTTATTCTTTATTGTACGCGAGTGAGAGTAACGGCTTGATCATCATCAGACAACTCAAGCGTGGTGGCGGTAATCTTGTCGATATTAAATTCGTTTACTTCATCAACAGTTCTGAGGAACTTGGATTTTCCCTTCTCCATCGCACCCCTCATGTTGTTAATGATGGTCTTCTCACGTTCCGGATTCTCCTTGAACGAAGCCTTAAGTGCCTCACTCCATTGAATCTCAACAAAATCAATATCACAGTCCTTGTTATTGAGGTATAACGTCAGATCTTTCCCATCCACGACGTAGGTTCCCTTGACGACGAAAGAAAAGGTCAGGGCACCCAGTTCTTCGCTTTCGTTGGTGGTCAGAAGTTCATAATTTGCGGTCTTGTCAGCATTAAAGGTCATTATCAAGTTCACTTTCTCTCCTTGAACCTCCACAGGAAAGCTCCAGGAACCGATAATACTCTGTGCTTGAATGGTAAGGGCTGCAAAAAGCAGCATGGTTACGGTTACTAATTTCTTCATTGTTTTTTTGTACTTTTTGGTTAATAATATTATTTCGGTGGCAAAGATACTACTATTTTCATCAACTACCAAATTTCAGCACCCCAAACGTGCACGTTTTCAGCACTAAACTTTTCAATTTTACATTCCAATGCCTTTTACGCTTCATGCTAATATCTGTTGTGGGGGTAAAGGAATATCTCCCATGGGGGTATAACAGGCATTGGAACAAGGTGAAGAAGGTATTGGAGTGGGGGATAGAAGGCATTGTTTTGTTTTCGTGCGGAATTTTTAGTAATCTCAAATCTCAGATCTCAGTTATTAAAATTGGATTTTCACTTGCTAACAATAATAATATTACTATATTATATTATTATATATATATTATATATAATATATATATAATAAAAATTGTAATCAAGTTTGTAAACTGTCAATTTTGACGTCTTTTACATGAAGTGGGAAAATGATACCTTTGGTCTCGTTTTAAGAATGAGACAAATGGTATACAGTTCAAAAGATTTTGAGAGCCTTTGGTTTCTGTACCAGGCTGAGGGCCTTCCGAAGAATATCTCGATAGAGGAATTCTGCACAAAGCACGGAGTTGATTTCCCGACTTTCGACAAATGGTACCGCAAGACGCATAAGAAAGTTTATCCCATCACAATCACTGGCCGTCCAGAAGAAGACGAAGCGATTCAGGCTGAGGCAGAGAAGGTAAGTGAGGAGAGTCAGGTGCATGATCCCGTCAGGCACCCCTTCAAGTACCCGACCGACAAGGTGACTAACATCAGCAAGAAGATTTCCATCAGCATCAAGTTCCCTGACGGAATGAAGATCGTGAAGACGGGCATAAGTTTCACTGAGCTCAAGCATCTGATTGAGAGATTGGAGGTGGTATGCTGACCATCTCCGGACTGAAGAAATTCTACTTCGTACCCGATATTAACGATATGCGTTGTGGTGCCCACAGACTGCTTCAGATAGTAAAACACAAGCATCACCTGCAAACAAACAATGGAGACGTGTTTATCTTCATGTCGAAGAACCAGAGAACGGTGAAGATGGTGAATTTTGAGGAGAATGCCTACTATGTGCATCAGAAGACTTTTGCCAACGGATATACGTTTATGAAACTGAAGTTTGTGGAGGACAAACCGGTCTATTCCATCGACTGGAAAGACCTGGTGGCAGTGCTCGAATCGCCTGTGATCAAGCAACTTACAATTAAATAATATACCTGCGAAAACAAAGTGTTAAACTTTGTGTAAAACGTTGATAATCAGCAAATTAAATGGCTAAAAAGCTTGCATATCTCGAAATTTTTTCGTACCTTTGTAGAGTAATTAGAAGGTATGGAGAAGGACGAATTATTGAAGCGAGTGCTGATGATGCAACGTCTGCAGGGGATGGAAACGGAGCCAATCTCTGCGGAAGATCCATACGCTTCTATGGAAAAAGACCAG
>JBGUNO010000018.1:0-21800 GCA_045117415.1 Prevotella sp.
GGATCACGGGGTCGGTTCTAGTGATCATTTATTGTAATTAATTTGGCTGTATCAAAATATGTTTGTATTTTTGCCATCGTCAAGCAATATTTATGGAAAATATATGACCAGACAGATACGCATAGAGCAGGGGACTCTAACGGAATGAAGTGTTAAGTTACGCCCTTTCCTTTGGGGCAGGAGTCAGACAACTGTCCCGGCTGACGGGCGTTTCGTCTGGAGTTATTCAGAAACTGAAAAATGATCACTAGAACCGACCCCATGATTCAATTTATATCTAAGATATTTTTAGTAATTTTGCACATAATAAGTAGAAAAAAGGATGAAGAAAAAAAACTATCAATCATATTCAGTATGTTTCTTCTTGCTTCTTGTCTTCCCGTGTGGGATACCATGGAAAGTATGAGAATAAAAAATTGTACAACAGATACATTACTTATTGGTGCATCTTTCAGCAACAATATTGATAGTGTCTATATAAATATATACGGTGGTAGGCTTCGGTTCTTACCACGTACTTGGGCAAAGTGTGATTATACATGGACTACTATTAACGAAAAAGGAATGCTTGAAATAAGGAGTCAAGACTACATTCCTCAAGATTCTACGGCAAATTATGCAGAATCTGGTGCTCTTTTCTCACATGACAAAGAGCATAAAGCCTATTTCTTTATCATTAAATTAGAGACAGCACGAAATCATACTTGGGCTGAGATATGCAAAGAACAATTATATGATTCATTGTTCGTCATTCGCGAGATGTTAGACGAAGGGAATCGAATAGAATATTATGGGAAATGACATCGAAAATCAGGGATTCTAATTTTAGTTAATCAAAGAAATAATGAAGAAAACGATATTAGCTATTATAATAATGCTGACCTCTGTGGTCAGTATGGCACAAAGCAGATATTGCATGTCGTATTTGGACTATTTGACTAATACATGGTATCCGTTAGAACGACTAGAGTTTGAAAACCGCTCTGGCGAACGGTCACTTTGGTTTGGAGGAGGGTTTATTATACCTAAAACAGGCGAAC
The DNA here is from genome assembly GCA_045117415.1 of Prevotella sp. Taxonomy (GTDB): domain Bacteria; phylum Bacteroidota; class Bacteroidia; order Bacteroidales; family Bacteroidaceae; genus Prevotella. Next base: position 1,041 of record JBGUNO010000018.1, read on the forward strand.
GGGCAACAGACAAACTGCTTAAAAAGAAAGCTCGTTTTATAATACACAATGACTCATTATATGTAAATTGTCGTGGATTAAGTGTAAAGGGAGTTGATTTTGGCAATTGGTACTCACCAGCCAGCGTATATGACAAGCAATACTTTTTGTTCACTGCCATGAGTATTAAATCACGTGGTAATACGGCTTCTGCTGCTTTCATGTTTGGAATAATGGGGGGAGCTATCGCCGCTTCAATGTACAAAGAAAGCTACCAGTGTTATCTTCTGAAACCATCAAATGCTGACGATGCCTTTGTAGAACCTATCGACGAGGAGTATCTGCTCACATTATTGGAGGGGCACGATGAAATCCTTGCGGAATACAAGGCTATTGAAGATAAGAAAAAACGCTATTCACCAGAAGTTGTCATCCCTATCTTGAAAAAATTGGGCTTGGTCAAGCAAGGAAACGAAGGAAACGGGGGCTCTAATTTTGCGCTCGATATAGATTATCAGTGAAGAATTTGCTTAATCCCAGCCAATTCCCTACCTTTGTTGTTAAAAGTATGACGAAGGGACAGGTACTGAGTGGAGATAGGCGGCACATATCGATGGGACAGGCGGCACATATCGCATAGACAGGCGGCACATATCGATGGGATAGGCGGCACCAAACGCATGGATAGGTGCCGCCGAAAATCGGGAACTCTAATTTCGACTAATTTCTTAGGTTTACTTTAATGGGGACAACCGGTCTTGTGTCATCCGTTCCATATACTGTTGGATGATGGCTTTCAACTCGCGTTCCATTTGTGGTTGCCTAGTACTACCCTCTTCCATCTTCCATCTACCATCTACCATCAGGTTATGTTGCATCAGCGAGTCGGTCAAAGCATAAACACCCTTCGTCTTTTGTCCATCAAACTGGAGCACATGTCCATATTTCACATACTGGTAGACACCATTCAGGTAGTTGACAGCCCAAGTGTCCTCCTTAGGAGTATTCAGCACATCAATGCCAAAGCCGAAATAAGGTTTCTGGTAACCCAGCATCCCCAAGACAGTAGGCAGGATATCTATCTGCTGGGCTATCTTGTCCTGTATCTCACCAACAGGATGACTAGGATCGAAGATGATAATCGGTGAGCAGAAACCACCCAGGTCCGTCTGGTACTCCGCATGGTCACTCATATTCGTATGGTCGCTGGTCAGCACGAAGATGGTATGCTGGAACCAAGGCTGTCGACTAGCCGTCTCAAAGAACCTGCCGATAGCCATGTCTGTATAACGGATACATTTCTGGATTGCCAGGTGTTCCTCTGGGAACTGTTGTTTGTAGGATTCCGGTACTACAAAAGGATGGTGGCTGGAGGCTGTGAAGACAGCAGTCATGAAAGGCTCTTTCATCTGAGTCATCTGCTCCGCATAGTACTGCAGGAACGGCTCGTCCCAGACAGCCCATGTGCCGTCAAAGTCTTTCGTCCCCTTTGCCGCCTCATACTCCGTACGCCCAAAATAATGCTGGAAACCCGTCTTCTGGGCAAAAGCCTGGAAACCCATCGAACCATTCTGTGCCCCATGGAAGAATGCCGTCTCATAGCCTTCCGCACCTAAGATCCCAGCTATACCCGTATAGTCGTTCATCGAGGCTGGTGTCAGGATAAACGGTTCGACGAACATAGGGATACTAGAGAGGATACTCGGCATACCGTCAATACTCTTACGACCATTACAAAAACTATAACGGAAGGTGGTACTCTTGCTGATCAATGAATCGACACAAGGGGTATAGCCCTTGTATTTCCCACCCTCCAGGTCTTTGTTCAGGGCTCCGATATATTCCCGTCCGAAGCTCTCGACGATGAGGATGACCACGTTCTTTTTTATAGAGGGGATAGTATCTATAGTTCCTATAGTATCTATAGTGTGGATAGGAGAATAGATGCGTGACATCTCTTCCTCATTATCAAAATATGGAGGAACTACAAAGACATTCTTGCCGATGGAGCGGATCAGGGCAAAGGGTGTGTTTAATGCCAAGGCGGCATCAACGGGACGTGCCGCATATTGGTTGGCGTTAGACACAGTGATAGGACGCACCGCTGTGGTAAAACCACCACGCATGCCAGCTATACAGAATGGAAGGAAAGCGACGAATGACAACTGACAGGTTAAGGCATATCGCCACGTATTTGGAGCATGGAGCGTACGACCGTCAAGGTGTGGTCTCGCATAGCAATACCAAAGGAGGAGCATCACCACGACAAAGAGCAGTACCAAGTACCAATGGTTCAAGAACTCCGTGCCTATGATACTACCCAGATTCCCCTCGTTAGAGAACTCCTGGAATACCGTCGTCGTCGTCCGACGCATGGTATATTGGAAATAGACCGCATCCGCTAAGTTGATGGCAAGAGCAAGACCGTTGACCACCACAAACAACCACTTACAGACCTGATGGTATATCCTGTTCTCTTTCCAATGCAGGGGGAAAAGCATCATCACCACATAGAGCACATTGGTATAGAGAATGGCGGAGGTGTCAAAGAGCAATCCCCCACGGAAGACATCCCAAGAGTAAGAGAGATAGTCGATATTCTCACCATAATACGCTAACCTTGCTATCTGGTATACCAAGTATGCCAACAGCAAGTTCCAGAGAACTGCCAACAAAGGGGAATATGTCTTAGCTAACCACCTTTTCATCGCGCATTCAGATCATTAGAAGATGCTTGAAGGATTGCCTCTGCCCGCTTAATAAGTCGCTCACTGTCACCTTTCGATGTCACCACACGGTCACTGATAAAGTCATAGCTGACAAACGCAGCACTATCGATTATTGTATAGCCATCATTAAAGGTATATATAGCAAATGGCTTAGTATATGTATCACTAAGCACATCACGGCTGAAGGTATATGCATCGTGGTTAAGACCTAACTGTCCCAACAAGGTGGCAGGCAGATCCGTCTGGTTACAGATCTTTTCTATCCGCTGAGGATGCCTCACGGCTCCGCCCAACCATATCATTGGGATATGACCAAACAAAGGATTGGGCTTGTCTACCCCTTTGTATACAACACTATGATCAGGTAATATGACTAAGAGGGTCTTCTCCCAACTTTTACTCTTACGTAACTTTTCTACAAACTGGCCCACGCATTGGTCGAGGTAATAGAACGCATTCTCTATCTCCTCATCGAAATGATGGATAGGGACATCCCAAGGCTCATGGCTACTCAGGGTAGAGTAACCGATGACAAATGGCTGCGGCATGGTGGTAGTCAACTGAAACAGCGTCTCGAAGGTTATATCGTCACGAACACCCCATTTGGCAGATGCCTGCTCGTCTTTCGTATAGTCATCCTTCCATGTCAATTGCTCAAAGCCGCCAGAGACGAGGTAGCTGCGCATATTGGTGAAGTTGATGTCACCTCCATAGAGATAGTGTGTCTTATAGCCGCACTGTTCTCTCAAGGTACGGGCAATACAAGGGAGGGTGCGCGACTTAGCCGGCATCTTCATCACCGACATGGTGGGAAAAGAGGGATAGCCACTCCAGGTACATACCGTACCCCGGTCTGTGCGATATGAGTTGGCGTAGCAATTAGTGAAATAGATACCCTCTTTGGCAAGACGGTTAAGGTTGGGTGTGATATCACTACGTCCACCAATCTCCGTGAACTGTCCCCCACAACTCTCCAGCAGGATAATGATAATGTTAGGATTCTGGGTAGTGAGTAAGGTATCAGTACCCACACTCTCAGTGTTATACAGTTCACTGACAATACGGTCACTCTCCGCATCATCCATGAAATGATAGGTCACATTGTTACTTGCCGTCTTCTCAAAAGAGGCAAAGAAGGAGAAGAAGGGATTCACTGCCGAATGGTTCAGGAACTGGTTCTGTGAGAAATACACCTGTCCGATATTCGTCGTGGACTCGTCCAGTCCACCCCTGATACCGATGATGATAAAGGGAATCAACAACAATGCCACTAAAGTGGCTATTAGTTTTGAGAGGTAAGAAGTAAGAGGTAAGAAGTAAGAGGTTAACTTGTCATAAATCCAATAGATCAGGAAGGTTATGACGAGGACACCTAAAAGACGGAGCAGGACATACCACAGACTGACACTCGCCATCGCCTCCGTAGGAGTCTCCAGATATTGCAGACAAGAGGCATCCAGTTTAAACAACCAGAACTCGTAGAGGCTGGTGTCTGCCACGAAAGCCAAGGCAAGGAGGATGGCGGCTATGACATAGTAGATCCTATAGACCCATCTTGGCACCTGGACCCATAATGAGATGATGGTCAGAAGGAACGGCAGGATAAAGATATAAAAGGAGGTACTTAGGTCTAATGACAAACCATGTCCGATGACCTGAATCATATCTGTCAGAGAGAAATCATGCCCTCCATGATGATAGAGCATAAAACCAATCTTACCAACAACGAAGAACAAGAGGGTTGCCAGATAGAATTTCAACAGATATAACACCCTTTGCCTCATAGACTCTGCATGTCGTTCAGTTTCTTGTAATAGCCATCAATATTAAGGAGCTCATCATGCGTACCACGCTCTACGATCTGTCCTTCGTGGAGGACACATATCTCATCGGCATTCTTGATCGTCGAGAGACGATGAGCGATGGCAACAGTGGTACGTGTCTTCATCAGTCGTTCCAACGCATCCTGCACGAGTCGCTCGCTCTCCGTATCAAGGGCAGATGTCGCCTCATCAAGTATCAGGATAGGAGGATTCTTCAGAATGGCACGAGCGATACTGACACGCTGGCGCTGACCACCAGAGAGCCGTCCGCCACGATCGCCTATATTGGTCTCAAACTGATGCTCACTCTGCATGATGAAGTCGTAGGCATTGGCAATCTTCGCAGCCTCAGCAATCTGCTCATCTGTCGCAGCATCCACACCAAAGGAGATATTGTTCTTAAAGGAGTCGTTAAACAAAATCGCCTCCTGATTGACATTACCTATCAGCTGTCGTAGGTCTTGAACACCTAAGTCTTTCACGTTGATGCCGTCAATCAGTACCTCTCCCTCCTGTACATCATAGTAACGAGGTATCAAGTCTACCATCGTCGACTTACCACTACCACTCTGTCCGACAATAGCGATGGTCTTGCCTTTCGGAATCGTCAGGTTGATATGCCTCAACACATATACTGGCTCCTTCTCTCCTGACTCCTGACTCCTATAAGAAAAAGACACATCACGGAACTCTATCTCATGCTCGAAAGAGGCAAGATGCTTGGGATGAGCAGGTTCCTTTATCGTGTTCTCGGCAAGTAATATCTTATCGATACGCTCCATGGAGGCAAGTCCCTTGGGGATATTATAACCCACCTTGGACACTTCCTTCAACGGGTTGATAATTGAATAAAGAATCACCATGTAGTAAATAAAAGTGGGACCTGACAGGCTGTGGTTGTTCAGTACTAACACACCACCAAACCACAGGACGATGACAATCATACAAGTGCCCAAAAACTCTGACAGAGGATGTCCGATGTTCTGACGGATATTCACCTTCATGATATCATTGCGATAGGTGGAGTTGATATGATTAAACTTGTCACGCATCTTATCCTCCGCACAGAACGCCTTGATGATACGCAATCCACCTAAAGTCTCATCCACCACACTCATGGTATCACTCCATAATGACTGTGCCCTGATACTCTGTGCCTTCAGTTTACGCCCTATCCAGCCCATGAACCAGCCGATGAGAGGAATGATAATCACGGAGAAAAGGGTGAGCTGCCATGAGATGACGATCAATGTGGTGAAATAGGAGATAATGAGGATAGGGTTCTTGAACATCAGGTCTAATGACGACATGATACTGGTCTCCACCTCCTGCACATCACCTGTCATACGGGCAATGATATCACCTTTGCGCTCCTCTGTAAAGAAACCCAATGGAAGACTGACTATCTTGTTATACAGTTGGTTACGCATGTCACGCACCACACCAGTCCGGATAGGAACTACACTGGAAGAGGCGAGGAAATAGGCAAAAGTCTTCAGCAAGGTGGCAATAATCAGGAAAAGACCAATGAACAACAATGTGGTAGTAGAGCCAACGTCCGCAATGAAGTAATTGATGTAATAATAGATATTGTTGATGAGCACATCCTTAAAACTCCCTTCCCCCCACTCCATCAGTGAGGTGACAACAACCTGATCACCTGTCTTAAACAGGATTTGCAAGATGGGGATCAGTGCTGCAAAAGAGAAAATATTAAGCAGTGCCGACAGAATATTAAAGACAATCGAAAGAGCCACATATTTCTTATATGGCATCACAAACCGCCTCAACACTTGCATAAAATCTTTCATACTTCTTCTCCAAATAAGGTTGCACTAGTACTGTTTGTAATCCTTACACGCACTGTCTCGCCAATATGATGACAGCCTTTGTCAAACACCACCATCTTGTTTTGCTCCGTGCGTCCACAGAGTTGCTCTCGGCTTCGTTTCGAGAAGCCTTCCACCAGTACGTCGAACTCCTTACCCTCATCTTTCTTGTTCTGTTGGGCAGATATCTCCGTCTGTAGGGCGATGAGTTCGTTCAAACGTCGTATCTTCTCCTCCTCAGGCACATCGTCAGGCAGATGCTTGGAGGCATAGGTTCCCGGACGCTCGGAGTACTTGAACATAAAGGCTGAGTCATAGCCCACCTCGCGCATCAAGTCTAGACTGAGCTGGTGATCCTCCTCTGTCTCTGAATGATAACCCACGAAGATATCTGTCGAAAGACCACAATCAGGGATGATACGACGGATAGCGGCTACACGGTCAAGATACCATTCACGAGTATATTTTCGATTCATCAGTTTCAGAATCCTATCAGACCCACTTTGTACTGGCAGATGGATATGCCTGCATACATTAGGCATCTCAGCAATGACCCGTAAGGTCTCATCACTCATATCCTTAGGATGGGAAGTAGTGAAGCGGACACGCATCTGGGGCGCTTCCTCGGCGACTTTTCTTAATAAAGCGGGGAAATCAGTATCTGGTGCCTGATAGCTATTCACATTCTGTCCTAACAGCGTCACCTCCTTGAAGCCACGGTCTCTGAGGTCACGAACCTCACGCAAGATACTCTCCACGTCCCTGGACCGTTCACGTCCACGGGTATAAGGTACGATACAATAGTGGCAGAAATTGTTGCAACCACGCATAATACTGACAAAGCCTCCTATTCTCGCTCCATGTAATCGTTGGGGAACAATATCCTTATAGGTCTCTGAGGTCGACAACTCAATATTCATCGCCTTGTGTCCAGTCTCTGCCTGCGCCATCAAATCGGGCAGGGAGAGATAGGCATCAGGACCAGCCACCAAGTCACAATGGTGATGCTGCAACAGATCATCTTTCACCCGCTCCGCCATACAGCCTAAGACACCGATGATTAAGGATGATGGATGATGGCTCATGGATGATGACTTTGCCAAGCGGCGTTTACGCTCCGCTGCCAGTGCCTCCAGACGGTGATAGATTTTCTGCTCGGCATTATCCCGCACAGAACACGTATTCAGGAAGACGGCATCAGCCTCATCAATATGGTCTGTCGTCTCATATCCTGCCATCTGCATGACACTGGCGACAACCTCAGAATCGGCTACGTTCATCTGACAACCGTAGGTCTCTATATAGAGTTTCTTCATGTATTTTTTCTTTTTGCTTGCAAAGTTACGCTTTTTTTTGTATTTTTGCATCGATATTAATACTAAACTTCAAGAAATGATGAAATTACTACGTGTTTTATTTGTCGCTTTACTAGTGATGATGACATCTGGAGCTATGGCACAGACTGTCTATAACAGCAACGGAAGCAGCTGCGGAAAGATTGAGAGTAACGGAACAGTACGTAATAGCAGCGGAAGCAGTATCGGTAAGATCGACAGCGACGGCACCGTCCGTAACGGTAATGGTTCCAGTATCGGAAAGATAGATCGCGACGGCACCATCCGTAACAGCAGTGGAAGCAGCATCGGAAAAGTTGACAGTAACGGTACTGTCCGTAACGGCAATGGTTCCAGCATTGGAAAGGTAGAGAGCGACGGTACTGTCCGTAACGGTAATGGAAGTAGTATCGGAAAAGTCTCCGGAGTTCCCAAGGAGTGGGCTGCCGCTTATTTCTTCTTCTTTTTCTAAAACCATCATAAAGATAAACTAACCTTGGAACTGATTAAAGACAAAGAGTTTGGTGGAGAACGCCCGTTGTTCACCATTCATGATACACGTTTGGAGAATATCACTATCACTGATGGTGAGAGTGGTATCAAGCAATGCCAGAATATTGAGGCAAGTAATTGTCGCTTTTACGGGAAATATCCTTGGTGGCATGTTGACGGTGCCTTGATAGAAGACTGTTATTTCGCCTTGGACTCTCGTTCTGCCATCTGGTACACCAACGACCTCGTGATGCGCCGCTGTCGTATCGATGCTCCCAAGTTCTTCCGTGAGATGAGGAACGTGGAACTGGAGGACGTACAGATTCTCGACGCTGATGAGACTTTCTGGAAGGTAGACGGGCTGAGACTGAGGAATGTTTGTCTGCATGGTGGCACCTATCCGTTTATGTTCTCCAAGAACATCTATGTGGATGGGTTGGAGAGTGATTCGAAATATGTGTTTCAATATTGCCAGAACGTAGAGATACACCATGCCAAGATCTTAACGAAAGACTCTTTCTGGGAGTGTGAGGATGTCACCATCTATGACTCTGTACTGGATGGCGAATACCTTGCCTGGCACTCCAAGAACGTACGTCTCGTCAATTGTCACCTGGCTGGAGAACAGTTGCTCTGTTATGCAGACAACCTCGTATTGGAGAACTGCACCTTTGACAAGGCATGTGACCGTATCTTTGAATATTCAACTGTGGAGGCAGACATTCGAGGACATATAGAGCACATCAAGAACCCTACCAGCGGACATATCACTGCCGACTCCATCGGCTCCGTTACCATCGACGAGAACGTCCGTCAACCGAATAACTGTGTAATCAAGACAAGAGGATGAAGTTTCAATTTGACGAACCGATTGACAGACGTGGAACCAGTTGTGTGAAGTGGGATGAGAGTCCTTCAGCAGACGTGATTCCTATGTGGGTCGCTGATATGGACTTTCCGGTAGCTCCTGCTATTCACGAGGCGATTAAGAAACGTGCGGAACATAGCATCTTTGGCTACACCACCGTAGAAGAAGACTACTACGAAGCTGTCATCTCATGGTTTCTTCGCCGCCATCAGTGGACCATCCAACGAGAAGAGATTCTTTATACCACTGGGGTCATCCCTGCTATGTCCTGTGCCATCAAGGCTCTGACCATGCCAGGAGAGAAAGTGCTGATCCTGTCTCCTGACTATAATTGTTTCTTCTCCTCTATCCGGAATAATGGTTGTGAGGTGTCTGAGACCATCCTCGTCAAAGATGGAGATTCTTTTGTGGTGAACTGGAAGGACTTCGAACAGCGATGTGCAGACGAGAAGACTACTGTTTTCCTACTCTGTAATCCTCATAATCCGACAGGACGGGTGTGGAGCAAGGAAGAGCTGGAACGTATGAATACGATCTGTATGAAATATGGGGTAAAGGTCATCAGTGACGAAATTCATGGAGAGCTCATCATGCCTGGTTACCTTTTTCAACCCTTTGCGACAGTCAACGACGCCTGTCGTCAAAATAGTGTCATCCTCAACTCACCTTCCAAGTCTTTCAATATCGCAGGACTCCAGACAGCGAATATCATTTGCTCACAACCAGAATGGAGGCGCAGGATCGATCGTGCCATCAATATCCATGAAGTATGCGATCTGAATCCTTTCGGACCTGTTGCACTGAAGGCAGCCTATAATGAAAGCGAGGAATGGATTGATGAGCTTAACCAATATCTATGGGATAATTATCAAGCACTCTGCCAATTCTTTGAGAAAGAGCTTCCGCTCTGCAAAGTCACTCAACTAGAGGGTACCTATCTCGTATGGTTAGACGTTACTCGTTATAGCAATGACGTGGAGAAACTTTGCGATGATCTCTTGACAAGAGGGAAAGTCTGGGTTAACCCCGGGACGATGTATGGAGCAGAAAGTGGAAAGGGTTATATCCGTATTAACATTGCTTGTCCACGAAGTCGTATGATGGAGGGCTTGAAACGAATTAAAGAAACTATCAATCATGAAACAAAGAAGTGAAGTAAACACCTGGTCTGTGACATGGGGTGTATTGATGGCTGTGCTCTTCTCTGCAGCTGCAGCTTATCTAGGACTGAAAGTAGGACAAGTCTTTGAGGCAGCTATTCCGATAGCTATCATTGCCGTTGGCGTTTCCACTGCTGCGAAACGTTCTAATGCCCTGCGTGAGAATGTGATTATACAGTCGATTGGTGCCTGTTCTGGTGCAGTGGTGGCTGGTGCCATCTTTACCCTACCCGCCATCTATATCCTTCAAGCGAAATATCCAGAGATGTCTGCTGACTTCCTGAAGATTTTCATCGCCTCCTTGTTGGGTGGTGTTCTTGGTATCCTGTTCCTCATCCCTTTCCGTAAGTATTTCGTAGAGGCACCTCAGGAACAGTTCCCTTTCCCAGAGGCTACGGCAACGACGCAGGTTCTGAAGAGTGGCGACAAAGGCGGCTCACAGGCAAAACCCCTGTTGATTGCCGGACTAGTAGGCGGGTTATATGACTTCATCGTAGCCACCTTCGGATGGTGGAACGAGAATGTGACCAGTCGTATGATTCCCTGGGGAGAGGATCTTGCAGAGAAGGCAAAGTTGGTATTCAAGAACAATACGGGAGCTGCGGTCCTTGGACTTGGTTATATCATCGGCTTCCGTTATGCCCTGATTATCACCTTTGGTTCTTTGTTTGTCTGGTGGCTTGTCGTACCAGGTATGGCACTCATCTTCCCTGACACCGTTCTCAACCAATGGAACCCAGCTATTACTACCGCTGTGGGTGACATGTCACCAGAGCAGATTTTCACATCTTATGGTAAGTCAATAGGTATCGGAGCTATAGCTATGGCAGGCATCATTGGCATTATCAAGTCATGGAGCGTGATCAAGAGTGCGGTAGGACTGGTGGGGGCTCAGAGCTCTCAGAGTACTCAGAGTGCTCAGATTGCCCAAGACCTGCCTTTTAAGTTCATCGCCGTCGCTTCTGTTATCACTCTTGTCTTGACATTCCTTTTCTTCTGGTTTGGTGTCATGGATGGCAACCTGTTATTTGCGGCTGTTGCTATTATACTGACTGCCGTGATTGCTTTCCTGTTTACTACTGTAGCTGCTAACGCTATCGCTATTGTGGGAAGTAATCCTGTCAGTGGCATGACCCTGATGACTCTGATCCTCGCCTCTGTGGTGATGGTAGCCGTAGGACTGAAAGGTACGGGGGGTATGGTAGCCGCCCTGATTATGGGTGGTGTGGTATGTACGGCACTCTCTATGGCAGGCTCTTTCATTACCGATCTGAAGATCGGTTACTGGACAAATACCCTTCCTAAGAAGCAGGAGACCTGGAAATTCCTTGGTACACTGGTGAGCGCGGCAACTGTCGGTGGGGTGATGATGCTCCTCAATGAGACCTATGGTTTTGCTTCTGGGACATTAGCTGCCCCTCAAGCGAATGCGATGGCTGCTGTCATCGATCCCTTGATGAATGGCGTCGGTGCTCCTTGGGTGCTTTATATCATCGGTGCTGTCATCGCCATCATCCTGACACTCTGTAAAGTCCCTGCCCTCGCCTTTGCCTTAGGAATGTTTATCCCTATGGAACTGAATGTCCCGTTGGTCATCGGTGGCGCCATCAACTGGTATGTGACAACACGCTCAAAAGACAATGAGGTCAACAAGGAACGTGGGGAGAAAGGTAATCTCATCGCTTCTGGTTTTATAGCCGGTGGTGCCCTGATGGGTGTCATCAGTGCTTTGCTACGTTTTGGTGGAATCCAGTTTGACTACAGCGAATGGTGGGCAAATCCACTGAGTGAACTGCTCTCCCTTGTTGCCTATGTGCTGTTGATTGCCTATTTCGTACGTGCCTCCAAGAAATAACACTGACCAGCACGGGTCGGAATGTCATACTCATAAACCTGTCGGATAACAGGTACCTGAAGGTCCTTGAGCTCTTTCGAGTACTCAGGGACTTTTATGATGGCTGGCGCATATAAGTCATTAGGACACGCTCCTTTTGCCTCCTTTAAACCTTTTCCTGTCAATGGGACATAGGAACGGATACGGAGGACACCTCCGATGGTAGACATTATCTCTGCTTTATGTAACATCCCATCTTTCCACTGCATACTGACCTCAAAGCCACCACGGGCCCGTAAGCCCTTTACCTGTCCTTCCGACCACATATCAGGGAGGGCTGGCAATAGATGAACTGCCCCGTCATGGCTCTGCAGTAACATCTCCGCGATACCTGCCGTACTACCGAAGTTACCATCAATCTGGAAAGGGGGATGTGCGTCAAAGAGGTTCGGATAGGTTCGTCCGTCAGGATAATCCTTCATCTTGGCATCATCAGGAAGAAGATGTAACATATTGGAAAGGATACGGAAGGCATGATTACCATCCAGCATACGTGCCCAGAAATTGATCTTCCATCCTAAGCTCCATCCTGTCGCCATATCACCACGCTGGTTTAAGGTATTTCCTGCAGCGGCAAAGAGGTCGGGGTGACTATAGGGAGATATCTGGTTAGAGGGATAGAGTCCATAGAGGTGTGAGATATGACGATGCTCGTCTTTGGGGTCATCCCCGTCTTGCAACCACTCCTGTAACTGCCCATAACGTCCTATCTGCATAGGAGGTAACTGACTGATGGCATGCTGAAGTCTCTGGGCATAAGCCTCATCCTTCTCTCCTATGATACGCATCGCATTCAGGGTATTCGACAACACATCAAAGACAATCTGGTTATCCATTGTCGAACCAGCGGTGACAGTAGTATTCTTACCTATCGGACCATGTTCCGGAGAGACAGTAGGTACCGTCATCAACCAGCCATACTGTGGATGACGCTGCATATAATCCAGGAGAAAGTCTGCAGCCCCTTTCATCACGAGATAGTTCTCACGCAAGAAATCCTTATCGCCCGTAAACAGGTAGTGCTGCCACAGATGAGTCGTTAACCATGCCCCGCCTGTTGGGAACATCCCCCAGGTAGTACCATCGACAGGTCCTGCAATACGCCAGAGGTCTGTGTTATGATGAGCCACCCATCCACCACAGCCATACATCGTCCGTGCTGTCTCTTCCCCCGTATGACTCAAGTCACGAATCATGGAGAACAACGGCTGCTGTGTCTCTGCGAGATTCCCCACCAAGGCAGGCCAATAGTTCATCTCAGCATTGATATTGATGGTGTATTTAGAGTCCCATGGTGCATTGAACTTATCGTTCCATACACCCTGCAGGTTCGCTGGTTGTCCTCCAGGCTGGGAGGAAGAGATGAGCAGATAGCGACCGTATTGGAACATCAGTGCCACCATACCCATATCCTTACTACCTGCGAAATGCGCAAGACGCTCATCAGTAGGAAGGTTAGAGGCATCCATTCCTCCTAACGACAGACTAACACGCTGGTATTGTTCCTGATATTTTTTGAGGTGTCGTTTCAACAACTCATGATAGCTTTTATCACGGACAGAGGCAATAGTCTGTTGGGTTAGCTCGGATGGACGACCGCTGATATCCTGATAGTTCACGAAATTAGTAGCGGCAGTGATATAGACTGTTGCCTCGGTGGCACCATTGACAACCATCATATCCGGGGTATTGTCCCATGTGCCGTCGCTCTTTACCAACACACGGATCTCTGCTGTCAGCCCACCAGGGATTCCCTCTTGCTCTACATTTTGCACTGTGGCGACTAGTTCTCCATCTTGCACATGACTGCTATTCTTGAGTGCTGTAGGGCACCAATGACTTAGAGAGAAATCGAGTTGAGCTTTCTTGTCTGCCTTCAAGCGCATCACGATGACATTGTCGGCTTGTGAGGCAAAGACCTCACGGGTATAAGTAACACCATTCAACTTGTTTTTGTAGACCGTCGTACAGACCGCGGTCTCCAGATCCAACTCACGACGGAAATTGGTTGTCTGCTCAAAATCTATACCTCCATACAACTTTAAATTACCCAAAGGCAAGAAACGCATACCATGAGGACCTTTGAAAAAGAATTTGTCAAGGATGGCATGTGCCGCCTCTTCCTTGCCTGCAAAGATAGAGTCACGCACCTCTTGCAGATGAGCCTTTGCCTCAAGACTGTTATTGTTGTGAGGGGACCCACTCCAAAATGTCTCCTCGTTCAATTGTATCGTCTCACCGTCAGTCTCTCCATACACCATCGCACCCAGATGCGAGTTGCCGATGGGTAATGCCTCCAACCAATGGGAGGCTGGTCGGTTATACCAAAGTATCTGACTTGTCTGCCGCGCTTTTGCACCAAGCATCACGACAGACAACAATAAAGTTAGCAAAAGATTCTTCATAAATATAATAAGGTATTATGGACTCATCAATTCCAAAGCGCGACAAACAATATCGTTTGCCTCGTTCATAATAGCGAAGTACTGACTGATCTCCCAGAGGTCACGTGCCACCAAGGCTTTAAGTTGCAAGCGCAGGTAAGGCAGTGTGCTCTTCAGTTCTTCCTCATCCTTAGGTATGATCTTCTGTTTCTCTGCCTCAGCGATAATACCATCCGTCACTGACTGTGGTATCTCAAACTCCTTTTTAAACTGGTCAAAAGTAGGATACTGTTTCCGTAACTGTTTGCGATGCTGGTCTACATAACGCAGACTGGCATTGATGATATAGGAACGTGCCGACAGCTCACGATGGAAACGAGTATATTTCATGGTGTCTAACGGCACATAATAATCAGGCATGATACCACCGCCACCATATACAACACGATGTTCTTTCAACGTATAATATTTCAGTGAGTCTGCAAAATGAATACTGTCGGCATGCATCAGTTCTCCACTCTTCAGACGGTTCATCACGTCCATCGCATAGTCTTCTGCCTTACCCTTCACATATGGTTTCTGGATGCAACGGCCAGAGGGTGTATAGTAATGCGCAATGGTCAAACGAATCATCGAACCGTCAGGCAGGTCGATAGGACGTTGCACCAGTCCCTTACCATAGGAGCGACGCCCTACTACCAAGCCACGATCATGGTCTTGTATGGCACCTGTCACGATCTCTGCCGCTGATGCGGAATAGCTGTCTATCAATACGACAACTCTCCCTTTCTCAAAGAGTCCGCCACCATGTGAACGATACTCATTACGAGGGGCGCGCCGTCCATGCGTATAGACAATCAGGTCATTATTTTCCAAGAACTCGTTGGCAATAGCCACAGCAGACTGGAGATAACCACCACCGTTCTCCTGTAAGTCGAGAATCAGCGACTGCATCCCCTCTCCTGTCAGCTTCATCAGACTCTGACAGAACTCCTCATGCGTCTGGGCACCGAAGTTGCCAATACGGATATAACCAATACCCGGACGAATCATATAGGTGGCGTCTATTGACTTCACAGGTATCTTGTCACGGGTGATGACAAAACGCAAGGTGTCAGCAATACCCCTGCGGACAATACCCAGACGGACTTTCGTCCCCTTCGGACCTCGTAACCGCCGCATAATCTCCTCTTTAGACATGGAGACTCCCGCTATCGTAGTATCATTCACATAGACGATACGGTCACCAGCAAGGATTCCTTTTTTCTCGGAAGGACCACCAACAACAGGCTGGACGACCAACAAGGTATCCTCCACCATATTAAACTGTACCCCGATACCCTCGAAGTTACCTTGCAACGGCTCGTTGGCAGCCTTTACCTCCTTTGCCGTCATATAACTGCTGTGAGGATCTAGTTTCTCAATCATCCCACGAATACCATCCTCCACCAGTTTCTGCTCATCGACACTGTCCACATAGAGATTGGAGATCGCCATCTCGGCAATCTGCAACTTTCGCAACGGGCTATCCTCTCCCATGTTGATACGGAACTGGGCAGAGGCGGTCAGGGTATGCCACGCTATTATCGTCGCAAAGAA
This sequence comes from Prevotella sp., assembly GCA_045117415.1. GTDB lineage: Bacteria > Bacteroidota > Bacteroidia > Bacteroidales > Bacteroidaceae > Prevotella. The sequence continues at coordinate 17,132 of JBGUNO010000018.1, forward strand.
AACGACTTTCCTAATCATATATTTCTTCCTCCTCAGGACGGTCTTCCTCGATGACGAGGTTGTCAATGATGAAGTTCTGACGCTCCATCGTGTTCTTTCCCATATAATACTCCAAGAGTTTCTGCACCTGGTCGTTCTTATGAAGGGTGACTTGCTCTAAACGGATATCAGGTCCTATAAAGCCCGCAAACTCCTCCGGGCTGATCTCGCCAAGACCTTTAAAACGCGTGATCTCCGGATCAGGACCTAACTCCTGTATTGCCTTTACACGCTCTTCTTCACTATAACAGTAGCGGGTCACGAAATCACCCTTCTTGCCATCCTCACGCATCTCTTTATTTCGGATCTTCGTACGACGGTTACGGACACGGAACAAAGGGGTCTGAAGCACATAGACGTGACCTTTCTTGATCAGCTCCGGGAAGAACTGCAGGAAGAACGTGATAATCAACAGACGGATATGCATGCCGTCGACATCGGCATCTGTTGCTACTATCACCTTATTATATCTGAGGGTGTCAAGACCTTCCTCGATATCCAGTGCTGCCTGTAGCAAGTTAAACTCCTCGTTCTCATAGACCACCTTCTTGGTGAGTCCGAAAGAGTTCAGGGGTTTTCCTCGCAAGGAGAATACCGCCTGTGTATTCACATCACGACTCTTAGTGATACTTCCACTTGCTGAGTCACCCTCCGTGATGAATATGCACGACTCCTCCTTACGGTCGTTCTTGGCATCACTGAAATGGATACGACAGTCGCGTAACTTACGATTGTGCAGGTTCGCCTTCTTGGCACGCTCACGAGCCAGCTTCGTCACACCAGCCATTGCCTTGCGTTCCCGCTCTGTCTCTTTGATTTTCTGTTCCAGCACCTCCACCACGTCCTGATGGATATGCAGATAGTTGTCAACCTCCTGTTTGATGAAGTCGCCAACATATTTATTGATACTCACACCATCTGGTGACATCGTCGTAGAGCCCAGCTTGATCTTCGTCTGACTCTCGAAGATAGGTTCCTCCACATTGATGGAAATAGCAGCCACAATACCCGTACGGATATCACCATACTCATACTTGTTGAAATACTCCTTGATGGTTCGTGCGATATGCTCCTTGAAGGCACTCTGATGCGTTCCACCTTGTGTGGTATGCTGTCCATTGACGAAAGAATAATACTCCTCACCATACTGATTAGCATGGGTGAAAGCTATCTCTATGTCCTCGCCCTGCAGGTGGATGATAGGATAGAGGGCGTCATTCGTCATACGGTCCTTCAACAAGTCCTCCAAGCCATGGCGTGAGAGGATACGCCGACCGTTATACATGATGGTCAGTCCAATATTCAGGTAAGTATAGTTGCGGAGCATGTTCTCCACAATCTCGTCATGGAATTGATAGTTGACAAACTTCGTGTTATCTGGCTCGAAATAGATATAGGTGCCGTTCTCGTCCTGAGAGGGTTCTGTCACGTCGCTGATAAGCTCGCCACACTCGAAGACCGCCTTGCGCACCTTGCCGTCACGATAGCTGTGTACCTCGAAACGACTGCTCAGCGCGTTAACCGCCTTCACACCCACGCCATTCAGTCCAATAGACTTCTTGAAAGCCTTGGAGTCGAACTTACCACTGGTATTGAGGATACTCACCGATTCGATGAGTTTACCTTGCGGAATACCACGACCAAAGTCACGGACGGAGATACGGAGGCTATCCTCCACATTGACCTCGATGCGCTCACCTGCCTTCATCTTAAACTCGTCGATGGAGTTATCGAAGACTTCCTTCAGCAACACATAAATGCCGTCCTCTGGGGAGGAGCCGTCACCTAAGCGTCCGATATACATACCAGGACGGAGGCGGATATGCTGCAAACCCGTCAGGGTTTGGATATTCCCTTCGTCATATTCTGGGGTTTTGGGGGGTTGGGGTTGGTTATTGGTTATTTCTTCTTTCATAGTTTCTTCTTATAGCACCTCCTGCGTTTGTGTAACTCATGCTCCAGATACTGCCACTGCGACTGCACTTTCTCGTTGGTCTCCATCTCCACATTGGTCTCTCCCCACTTGAAACCATGTTTCTGATAATGAGGGATGAGGTCGTAGAACAACAGGGCGTTGGCACCTTTCTTCTGATATTCTGGCAGGAAGCCGATCAGCAACAGGTCCAGGCATTCTGCCTTGTGGAATTTCAATGCTCTCAGACAATGCCACCAGCCGAAGGGCAACAAACGTCCGTTCTTACATTTCTGCAAGGCACGTGTCATATTGGTGATGCTGACACCCACCCCGATGATATCGTGACCAGGGGTGTTCCAGTCTTCTATCAGACAGAGCATATCCATGTCGAGCAGGGGGAAATACATCTTCAGATACTCGTCAATCTGCGCCTCCGTCATCTGCGAGAAGCCATAGATGTCCTGATACGACTTGTTGATGACATCCAGCACCTTACGGCCGATCTGTTCCTTGCCGAATATCTGACTGCGCTTGGGGTGCACGGGATGTAGGTTATAACGCTTCATCACCATCTCAGAGATCTTCTTGTATTTCTCTGGCATGTCACCCTTGGGCACGATAAGCTTATACTCCACATAGTCATTGTCTTTCTCCCAGCCACCCAGCTGCTCCATGTGGCGGGGGTAGTAGTCGTAGTTATAGATTGTTGACATCGTACCCAATTGGTCGAAGCCCTCGATGAGCATACCCTCTGGATCCATATCCGTGAATCCCAGGGGACCCACCATCTCCGTCATTCCTTTTTCCTTACCCCATGCCGTTACGGCGTCGAACAAGGCGCGTGACACCTCCATGTCGTCGATGAAGTCGAGCCATCCGAAACGCACGCTCTTACGATTCCACCGCTCATTGGCACGATGGTTGATGATGCCTGCAATACGTCCTGCTACCTTACCGCCTCGATAGGCAAGGAAGTATTCTGCCTCACAAAACTCAAAGGCAGCATTCTTATCCTTACTCAGTGTATGCACCTCATCGCTATGGAGATTAGGGGCATCATAAGGGTTATTGCGATAGAGGTCGTAGTGAAACTGGATAAAGGCTTCCAGACTTTTCCTGTCAGTGACTTTCCTGATTTCTACTGTTGACATGGTGTATCCTAATTATGATGATCGCCAGAGTTTCTTTTGGCAAAGATACAAAAAACCAGAGAAATACGCAAAGATTTAACCTATTTTACGGCAAATAAACAACAGATGGGTGGCATCCGACAGGGTTGTTCCGAAAATGAACATGTCGCCACCATCCTTGAGCTTCAGTTTCTTACGCAGCATCTCAGCCGTCATGGGGAAGTTACGTACGGCGATATTCGCCTTGTCGATTCCTGCCAGGGTCTTCCTCAGCTCCTGCTTGTTCATCGTGGTCGTCACCTCCACATGGAACCTTCTGCCAGGGAAGTCGCTGATATCATGACCAGAGAGGAAGAGATGGGAATGGACGGCTGCCTGCTGCACCTCAAACTGCTGGGCAAGCGCTTGAAAGCATCCTGCCTTCATGATACTGGCATTCGGTTCGAAAAGGAAAGAAGTTCCATCCGTAACCTCTACCTTTGAGGGAGGGGGGCAGGCTCTGCCATAGGAGAAACTGAAATACTGATCTTTTTCCTTGCTCTGAAGATTGACACAATGAACTGCCATACTCTCCTCTCCCTCAAGGGGAGGGACTGAGGATACGACCAGCAGGAGCTCTTTACACTCGTTGTCAACACTGACGATATGGACCTCTGACACTCCTCCGAGGTCCTCCACCGCCTTATGCCAGTCGAGCATAGGCGATAGTTTCAGGATGATAGTGCCTGCCTTCTCTTTCAGAAGGGGCAGCAGTTCAATGACATTGGGAGTGCAGTCTTTGATATCATAGGTGCGCCCCCCATGATCGTCTCTGCGTGCCGGATCAAGGAATATCACATCGGCATGGGGCATCGTCGTGAGATAGGACGTGGCATCGTCACACACCACCTCCGCCTCCAGTCCCAGCACCTGGAAGTTCTGTCGGGCTATCTCACACAGCTCCAGGTTACGTTCGACATAGATATTTTGGCTGTTTGCCTTTAGTTTTTGGCTTTTGGCGATAAAGTAGAAGTCAACACCAAAGCCACCAGTAAGGTCAACAAAAGTAGAGCCAACAGCCAATGGCCAATAGCCAATAGCAAGACTTCCCTTATACCTCGCTGTCTGTTCTGAAGAGCATTGCTCCATGTTCAGATGTGGAGGATAGGTGATATCATCGATGGCTGCCCATGACGGCAATTTTATCCTGGCTGTCTGCCACCCTGCTATCTGACGCAGGGCAAAGGACATGTCAATCTCTGCCGCCCCCTTTCCCTTGAGGGCGAGTTGTCGGACATCCTCCAAACGGTGGTCATGGATAAACTGCCAGGTGGCGTCGTTCATCATACGTCATCGATAAAAAAAGTGACTCAGGGAATTCCCTGAGTCACGATGTTGAGCCTTCGTTTATGCAAAAGGATTCTCTGTGGGATAGAAGTCACCCTTCGGGAAGTTGTAGTCAATTTCATCCACGGGAATACCCATGTACTTGAGAACCTCCCACAGGTACTTACCCTGATGGCCGAACATGACGGCGCAGTGGTGTGGGTAGTGCTTCTCGATGAGGACGTGACGATAGAAGCGGCTCATGTTCTTGATACCGAAG
>JBGUNO010000019.1:0-25604 GCA_045117415.1 Prevotella sp.
GGTGAAGGTCGCTTCACCCAGCCCCTCATACTAGGTTCTCTCTCGTAGAGAGAACTACGTATGGGGCTTGAAGCCTTCACCTCGGCAAACAGAGCATAACCAGTATCTTAACTCTATTAAAATGGCAAATTCGATAATGGCAACGAAACATAATCATCAGTCTTTAAGTCAGACATCAGACATCAGCCATCGTTAGTCCCATCGTAGTGTTTGATGTCTAATATTCAACGTATCGTATATTTGCAACTTGGATAATTGGAGCATCCATAGAAGTTGCCATACTTTCCTGTTCTTAAGACCAAGTCACCACCACATCTAGGACAAATCCCTTTGGAAAGTTTTTCCTCTTTTTCCCGTTCTTTTGCTATAACATTGAGCACATGCGAATCATCATCTATCACTTCTCTCAAATTAAGCAAGGCAAGTTTATTAATCACTTCCTGAATATCACTATCAGAAAGATAAATCGTTTTATAACTTTGGATAGTATCTATAAGCTCATTATCATATACTACATGATATTTTGAATCCACCTTCTTCAAATAAGCATTGCCACAAAACACAACAATGGGAACGACAGGCAGCCACGACCAGTCTGTAAGTTTTTGCTTAATGGCATAGACATGCGCCAATGATTGTTTTACAGGGTTGTATAATTGATTCTTTGTTACGTAAGTATAAGTCTTAAACGGATTCCGTCTATAAGTTACCTTTGTAACAATTATTTGTTTCCAATAATCCTGATAATCATTACCATAAATCTCACCTCGATAGTTTTTCGTCTCTATAGCGAAAACCCCATATTTTGATACAACTATATGATCTATTTGTGTCGTTCCTTTTCCTGTATCTAGAATGACATCATTGAATATGTGATACTCGTCAGAAAGTTCCAAGAGTATCTTGTAAACTCTCTCCTCTCCCCTCTTTCCTTTTTGTTTGGGTGAATTATACCACCAACCAAAAACTATTAGGGCACCGATGGTCAGTAAGGCTATGACGAAAGGAAAAGACATGACGTAATTATTTTATAAGCAGTCCAACATGATTATATCATCATCTGTTAGTTCTCCTTGACCAATTAAACATTTAAATATCCGACCTCACATGGAGACAGTGAATGAAATGAACCCTTAACCAGAAATCACCTCTTCCTTTCAGACATCTCTAACTCACTCTTCTTTCCTCACATGTCATCTATTATTTTGAATCTCCAATAGCCTTTTTAATTTCTTTAAATTCCTCGGAAGTAATGTGAACCATCGCCATTGTCTCTTTATTAATCCTAATATATCCCTCTTCAGCAGAAGAATCAAATCTCAATCCTTTCATTACCTTTTCGCTTATAGGCACATACCAAAACATATCAGTTTCCAATCCGATTGTATATTTTTCCAATGTACTTGTTCCAAAAACATTGATATACTTTACGTTCTCGTCTAATGGTGAGCAGGAAGATATACGGAAATGGCATTCTTCACCTTTAGCAAGAGGGAGAATCGCATCATTATGAGGAAGAATAAACCAAACAAGTCCTCTATCCATATCAGTAATCAACATTTCTTTGTCAGAATTGTTAGTCACCACTAAGTCTACCATTAAAGTCTTCAATTCCTCCGCTTGAGCTGTAGCAGATGCAGAAGTAGCCATCGACTCCGCAGCCTTTTCACGTGAATTAATATAATTAGATACATCATATCCACTCACTCGTCTTGATTGCATTTGCCCATAAGAATAGCCTGCTGAGGCTGACGAGAACCCTGCAGCAACTGCGGCCCAACCAGCAGCACTCTTAGCCCGTTTGATAGACTTTACCAATTCCTCTGAAACTACCTGCTGAACTATCGCACAAGATATCAAGTTATCTTTAGAATCTATATGCAATATTCGACTCTGATTCAAAATAGAATCCATCTGTCCATTCTCAATGACAATAATTTTATTGTCATAAGTTGGAATATACGTCGTCTTTGCGTGAATACTAATTGTTGAAAACAGCAAAGATAAAAATAATAGTTTTTTCATAATAACAATCTTTTAATTATCGAATCAAATACTTCTCATTTATCACAAGGAACGCCCCTTTGTAACCTCATGTATGAGAGATTTACTTTTTAGTGCTCTTTTTTACTTGAGAGGGAATAGAATTGTTTTTAACTTGATCCTTGGTTTTTAAACTCTTCATCATCTTTTTCTAGGGAAGTACAATTTTCTTCATAGTTTTATTTGTTCATATAATCATTTTGACAGATATCTTTATTTTGTTATTTCGCTCCAATGCTTACTAAATGCTATCTCACTAGCATCATCGAGATATTCTTGCAAAAACTTAAATGGAAATGGATATGTCATCATTTCGTTCCATCGTCCAAATCCAAACCTCAACATATCCATAATCTCATATATATCTTTCTCAACATTAGCCTCATTCTCTTTATGAAGAATGAATATGCGTCGTGCTCTTGGCATTCGGTCCATCTTGGTGCTCTTCATTATTTGCATATTTTCGCTATTGGTTCCAGAGATATATGCATATGCACCTTCTGGTTCTCCATTTAGCCCTTCCGCTTTCCACAAATGCAGACCTATATAACCTCTTAAGTATTTATGCGATTCAGCTTTCCTTTTAAATAATGACAATGGCATTCCTTTATTCACTATGTCACTATATGCCTCGTCAATAAGACTTACATCCAAAATCGGAATTTCATCTGTGTCAATTATTAGATATACATTCCCATTCTTCTTTAATGCCATATAATCCCTATGTCCACGAATTTTATTAGGATCGTCATAATTCAAATGATTATATGCAAATTCATCGAAGGATACAGACAACTGCTCTGAGGAAAATCCGAATTCAGCAATGTTCATCTTTCCGCTATCTGCCATTATCAATGAGGCACCTATGACAGAATCATCATGAATCTTATATCGATAAAATACCCATTCCTTAGTAAGATTGCGTAGTTGTTGTGGAATTTGTCTGTTTATTAAACTGTCTTTCACTAACAGCTCTATCAATATTCTGCGAGCCTCAGAAACAGAGAGTTTATCCTCTTTCTTACTATTATAAAAAATCTTATGTTGTAACGCTGTACTGGAATGTGCAAATCTATACAACGATTTCGTGTAATGAGTTTGTGGGAGTAATTCATCTGTAGGTTCACATAATTTAATTGTTAAATCGTTGGCTGTCCTCTTTCGATTGAATACGAGAGAGCCTTGCATGATTTCTTGGAATTGTATCTTCATTTGAGAAATCAAGTCATTAGCAGACTCACCAAAAGGATTATCAATATAGATTGACTTTCCATAAAGATACTCCGTAATAAATTTGAGCATATCCTTGCTAGGCTTATACTCATCATAATACAGAACAGCAGTGTCGATAAATCGAATAGATAGCTGACCCCGATACTTTTCATTCACAGAATCTATTACCTGATATATGGCAAACAGTCTACCGTGAGAATAATCTTCAGGGTTATATGGCCAATATGGGACAATATTATGCTTGTCTGGGAATCTTTTCTTTTGAACATAAAGGCTTTCAAGTTCAGGCTTAATTCCTTTTATATTCTTAAAGACAACAGGTTTTACAGCTAAGCCTGACCACCATTGCCCATGAATATCTTTGCTAACTTGAAACACACACGTTTGTCTCTTTCTAAATTCATCAATGCTTTTGGGATTTGAGAAAGATGTTGCTTTAGCTGTTAGGTTCATATATTCGTTTACTTCCACCTTTAAACAAACCAACTCCTTCCGACTTTGAGGAATCAAGAAGTTTTTATCATCACAGAGTAACAGCACTCCATTATTATACATCATCCTATCTGGCTTAATTTTGCCAAGAGAATTGATTGCAAGGGATGCTATGATTCGTTGCTGCATTTTATTATCATAGTCTGTCAAATCATCAATACGAGATCGAATTTGTTCATAATCCCTAAGGCTCTTCAAAACATCTTGAAGACCCTCCTTCTTCATCATTATGAAAAAGCGAGTACATGGAAATTGAACATCATTCCATTTTGCTCTTATACCACATACGGATAAAAAAGGAATATCTGCTAATTGTTCGTAAGCTAAGTTCTTGTATTCCTTATCTAAGCTATAGTAGGAAGCAATAGCATATTGAGAGAAAAAAATCTCTCTATCATATTCCACCTCAATTTTGTTGGTTGTAAGTGGCCAAGCCTTTATTTCTTCCAAATTCAACTTCATATTCCTTACCGTACATTTACTAGTTTCCGTAATGTTTCAATACCTTTGGGAACAATGACACCATCCTCATCAATCAATCCTCCTATCTCATTTATCTCATCCATGAGTGGATCATCAATTTGGAGGATGTTCACAGTTATTAGATTACAATGTAGCCGTTCTTTTTTCCGCTGCCGCTTTTCCTTTGTTTGAATATCATTGGGCATGTCATTGTGAGCCACTTTAGGGTTCATGTTTTTAACATCGAAGGCAATTTTGTAACTTCCGTCAGGATTACAAATAACAAAATCAGCTAATTCATAATCTTTTCCCTCTAAATGTTTTATGTCTTTCTCGTTACAGTCTGTATAAGCAAGGAGCAATGCTTTAAAAGCCTCTTCTCCTATTTCACCAGCATAATCAGAACGCAATATTTGTGGATGCAATATTAATCCATCACTTTTCCAGTCTGTAGCATAACCATTATTCTCAAAATGGGTTCTTATTATATTATTTTTCATCAGAACATCTAAACGAACATCATTTGGCGAAACACGATAAAATGACCTATCTTTCCTTATAGGACAAACTTTATTGTAAGTTATATCATAAGAGAAATCGTAACCTCCATCATTATTACGCTGCCAATTACCATAACATTTATAAGCAAAAGTTAAATAATTGTCTTCTTCACCCAAATCATCTAAGCTGGATATGACAGGCTTTTTGATTATCATCTGCTTATAACTTTGATTCATTGTTTGTGCGACCTTAATTTGATATGGAATATTGTTTCCCAATTCTTCTTCATTTTCAAAGTCATCATCAAAATCATCAGAATGGGGAGTGTAGTGGAGAGCTAAGGAACGCATTCTATCCAAATGCCATTGTGCGTTGTTTGCATCATTACAACGTTTTATATCTTCTGTTGAAGTAAAGTTACTTAGCTCTTTACTATACGATTTTATAAAATCAGATAAAAATCGGAATTCTTTAGTCAATGATTTATCCATATTTGAATAATCGAAATATTGCATCATCAATTCATCAAATAAAATATAGGTAGTACGAGGCTTGTTCCTTGTTCTACACAACCTTCCAACTGCCTGTTCTACTATAGTTTGTGCCCAGGCTGCTTTATCTTTAGCCGCCCCATCAACACTAAAGAAAAACTTATTAGTAAATGCCTTATATAACCATATTTTTATTTCATCTCTTGACAAGCATCCACGTTCATAAAGCATAGTCAGAACCAGCATCGCCTTATACAAACATTTTTCTGACGTTAATTCGCTACCATCTTCGTTGACCATCAGGTAACCAGTAGGCGACTGAAGATATACTGCATCCCAGTCTTTTTGCAAACAATCTCCTTCTATATCCCAATCATCTCCTGAGACATAGTCAAGTCCATCAGGTATATCATATTGCATATTAGTACCTGCTTTAAAACTACCATATGCTGAAACAAAAAAAATTTTTGCATCTTTACTCTCACCTAATTCTTTCAATATGCCTTTTTCTAATTCTTCAAAATTATTGGATGTACGCAAATGGGCATTAGTCCAATCTGATGGTATTTCACTATCAAATTTCGATTGCATGTTTTTATAAGATCCATCAATTAGACAGCTCAACACCTGAAATTGATCATAATCCCTATATCCAGTACGATTCTGAAAATATATCATACTATGAACATCTTCGTGATTAACAAACCAATTATATGCTTCAATAAATTGAAATAAACGATTTAACTGAAATCGTACATCATTATTATCTTTGCATACATTATTTAGGCGACGATAAGCTATTCTAAACCATTCATCTGCTAACTCTTCTTTTTGTGCATCAATACAAAACATTTTTCTATACTTCTCAGGCAGCATGAGTTTATTTGATCTTTTGTCTTCATATATGTAATACTCGACAGGAACTACTTCTATGTGATGCTCTTTAGGATACGTCTTGGAAACCAAATCATCAAACTTTTCTATATCTTCTTTTAAAAGGGTATGATATTTATTGCCTAAAATTTGTTTCAGATAGACAATATCAAAATTACTTACCACTGACTTACATGATGCTGTCGCTGAACTCAATACCACAGAAGTATTATCAAAATGAATAAGATCCAGTATTATATTTTCTGGTGTAATATTAATTTCTCTACATGACAATCTTACACGATGTTGATTGTCACGCTCATCTATTTCTTCTTGATATAGCTGAACACCTTGCGAATATACTGAATAATCCGGCAGTTTAAGTTTATTTTTAGTGACTATCTGGTTTTTACGGTTTGTAATAAACGCATTCATCTGCTGTTCAAATAATCTTTCTGATGTAGTTTCGAATCTTGAAAAGAAAGTATGTATCTCTCGTTCTAACGTAGGGTATCCTAAAAAATGGTTTTTTTCCGAGCTATTACTTCTTATTTTAGCTATTTCCTCTTCAAATTTATTTTTACTCTTATCGTATGCATCAGATATGACTTTGCGGAACCTCGATTTTATTACAGTTACATTACTTCGAATTAATGAAAGAAACTTAACCAAAGGAACGACTATAGCATAATCTTTCTCTAGTAGTTGTTCTGTATCTGCATGGACTATTCTGAAATGCCTTTCTCCTGATTTATAACAAATATATGAATCTGTTTTATCATGACTCTGAGAAATGGAAAGTTTCAAGGCCGAACCAGAGAAAAACACCCCACGCCTATAATCTTCAATATCTTCATTGTCAGAAAGAAAAATACTCTTATACGGTTCTGTCTTTCCGAATTGTTTTTCCCAATTAGTGCTTATGATTCTCTTGGAAACGTTAATATTTTCTTCTATTGCATTTCCATAATACTCATTTGCTAAATGCGATGAGTTTTCCAATAAATCTTTGTATTGTAAGAAGCCATTATATCCTTGGGAAAATCTTTTGGTACCACCACCATCCTCTATTGATTGAGCTATTACAGAATCTCTCATTGCAATAGCTGCTTGATCAGATTCGTCAAACAATATCAATGTTCTTTTGTTAGATTTTGAGAAATTAGATAATCTTACTTTTTCTGACAAAATAGTGTCAATTCCATACATAGCTTTATGTACGGTCATAACAAGAACCTTTTTTCTATCAAAATCGACTTGAGGATAAGCTTTAGACAAAGACGGGAAGAGTTTATTTATTGTAGCAAACGTAGCCTTTTTTATTTTCCCTGAATGTTCCAAATGAGTTTTAAAATTTTCAAAGAATATCCTAACATTCCATCGAAGGGCAGACTCTCCTTCCTCTATTTGTTGTAATATAAACTCGTTGTTATTGCTGGCATCATATGTTGTAACGAGTCCAGCAATGCCATCGTAAATTTTCTTGATTTTATTTAAACTAAAACACAAATCGTTAATATTGCTATCATTAAAATTTTGTTCCTCAACCTGGTGTTCCATCTCACTAAGGAGGCTGATAAAACTTGAGTTTCTTACCGCAGTTATAATTACATCAGAATTGTTCTCTATCACCAACTTGTCATTTGGCTTAATAAGACTATTCTTAGCGAAAATAAATCTTTCTATCTCCCTGTTCATGCCTTCTACAAGTTTCTTCTGAACACAGAGAATAATAATCCTGTCAAAATGGAGAGGATAATACTCACACGTAAGCTTCCCTATAGTATATGATTTACCACCACCTGTAGCTATATCACAGATGTGAAGCCCAGGAGTTACATAACTCTTGAAAATCTTCTCAACGTGGGCACTTAGTTTCTCTTTATATCCTAATTCCATCTTTTCAAATCAATTCTTTATCCCACCTTTAAATGCTCATACAGCTTCAGTCTCAACACTTCTCCGTTCGCAAACTTGAACTGGCATTATTTGAGATTGAGATTCCCGTCCCCCATATTTATAGTTTCATATTTGTGTACAAAGATAATGAAATTTATCCAAATACTATCTTTTCTGATCTAAAAACTTTTGCACTCTCTTCTTGATTTCCTACTTTTGTGCTGGAAAAAACTTAATGTGGCAAAATGGCAAAGGGACAAGAGGTGGACTCATATGCCGACTAACCTTGACTCATGTACCGACTGACTATTCAACAAAAACAAGGGTTAAGAGAGAATGATTCAACTTGTGATTTTGTGAATTTAAGGAATTTCCTACCCCACAAACTCAGCAAACAGAGGGTATCCCTTATTTGTATTTATCATAATATTTAAATTAATATATTAATAATAATATTATTACTTCTTACCCTTTGCACCTCGAAAACGGCTTAAAGTCACAAAATCACATTTTCACACTTTCACATTCTGGTGATTTTGTGGATGAAAGCCTCCCCTTTTTCGTTTTTTTCTTGCGCTCCCTGAAAACTATGCCTTCTATGCTTTATGCCAATGCCTGTTATGGGGGTAAAGGAATGCCTCCCATAAAGTATAGGAGGCATTGGAATACCCCCATAGGAGATATCCGAACAAGTGATAGAAGGCATTCCCGTGTTTTCGCCAGCAGATTTTAAAGTTGACAGTTATGACAGATGACAGTTAATTGAAATGAAGTGACCCCAAAAAGTTGGATTGTTAAATAAACATGCCGACTGAATGATGCTTAGGTACCGACTAAATGATGCTTAGGTACCGACTGAATGATGCTTAGGTACCGACTAAATGATGCTGTGTTCTACTTTCTAAATTTCTGGATCAAATCCTTTACTATGACTATGACGAGTATGGCAGCCGCAATGATAAACAGCGGCACATAACTTGCCAAGTCGTTCGTGATGAACTGGTTGACTCCTTGAATGATTCCTTTACAAAGTGTATGTATAAACTCCATCATTTCGAAAAAAACTACTCCCCTTCTCCCTTTTTCTTCTGAAACATAGATGTACAGGTCATTTCAAGACGGGAGTAGTTTGACAACTACTCCCGTACTTATCCCTTTTTTTATCGTTGTATGGGGAAGTTAGGGAATACCGGCACCGTTGGTGAACACCATCATGAGTTTCTGATTGTTAATCATACGCTTCCTCATGTTCGGGCTGACAGCCTTGATCAGGATATAGGGTTGTGTCTTACTGGCATCGCCCACCTGTTTGACGGCGATCTTGCCTTCCTCCTCTATCATGTCCGTGTCGACCATCAGCACGTTGAACACATGACCGTTGGCATTCTTCGTCCCTGTGTACGTCAGGACGTAATACTCCGTCCACCCGTTCTCGCTTTCGAATTTGACCTCACCGTTACAGACATTGTCGGGATACTGTTCTGCCTGCCCCTTTGCCTTCTTGGTGTAGATGACTCCTTCTGCCATGTACTTTGACTCGGGAGACGACTGCCATGCGCCGTTGGGATACTTGCCTTGCGCACTCACTGTCATCAGGCAGAATAATGCCATCAGACTCATTAAGATTCTTTTCATACGTAATAGTTTTTAGGTTTGTCTTTGTTTTAGGATTCCATTGAAAAATCTTTCTATTGCAAAAGTAATCAATTCCCCACAAATTTGCAAGAGTTGTCGCCTTCTTTTTTCAAATATTTGTCTGATATTTTGTACTTTGGGAAATTTTAATTATCTTCGCAGCAGAATAACAAACCACAAAAACTATCATGATTATGCGAAGAACAATCCTATGCCTCATGGCAATGATGAGTGTACTGACGCTATCGGCGCAAAGTATTACTGGCAAGTATGAGATCCCGAAGATGCCCGACTGGGCGAAGAACGCAGTGTTCTACCAGATCTATCCGCAGACGTTCTGTGACTCTGATGGTGACGGCATCGGTGACTTGCAAGGCATCATCAGTAAACTCGACTATGTGAAGAGCCTTGGTGTGGATGCCATCTGGTTCAATCCCTTCTTCGACTCTCCCTTCAAAGATGCCGGCTATGATATCCGCGACTACTATAAGATAGCACCACGCTATGGTACCAATGAGGATGCCAAACGTCTCTTCGAGGAGGCTCACAAGCGAGGCATGCATGTCATCTTCGACTATGTCATCAGCTACACTGCCATCGACCATCCGTGGTTTGTGGCATCCCAGAAACAGGAGAAGAACAAATACTCCAACTACTATATCTGGACGGAGACGAACTGGGTCGATCCCCCCATGGAGTTTGCAGGACAGTTCGTCAAGGGCTATGGACAGCGCAACGGACAGTTCATGCGTAACTTCTATTGGTGTCAGCCTGCGCTGAACTTCGGCTTTGCCAATCCTGACCCCGACCAGAAATGGCAGTTGCCTACCAATCATCCTGATGTGATGGCGATGCGTGAAGACCTGAAGGACGTGCTGCGCTTCTGGATGGATATGGGTGCCGATGGTTTCCGTGCCGACATGGCTGGTGCACTGGTGAAGACACGTTATGTGAGAGGCAACGAACAGTTCTTCAACACCAACGAGAATGAGACAAAACTCTTCTGGCGCGAGATACGTCAATTGCTAGAGAAAGAATACCCACGAGGATTCATGGTGGCAGAATGGTCGTATCCTGCCGATGCCCTCGACAACTGCTTCCATGTTGATTTCTTCCACTGGTTCAAGGGCTATAACGACCTGTTCCAGAAAGAGAGCTGGCGCATCCTGAATGGTGTCAGCGAGGGACATAGCTACTTCGACGCAGAAGGCAAGGGTGACATTGCTGACTTCCTGAAGAGTTATATGGACCAGTATAAGAAGACGCTCGGCAAGGGATATATCAGTCTGCCGTTGGGTAACCACGACAATGCCCGTCTGGGAAACAAACGTACGGACAAGGAACTGGAGATCATCTATGCCTTCGGCTTCACGATGCCTGGCGTTCCTTTCCTCTATTATGGCAACGAGATCGGCATGAGACAACTGCCTAATGACTGGCCCCAAGTGGAAGGTGCTTATCAGCCGCGTAATGGTGCACGTACTCCTATGCAATGGAGCAACGGTAAGAATCTCGGATTCTCTGCTGGTGACGCCAGCAAACTCTATCTGCCCGTCGACCCGTCACCTGATGCGCCCAATGTTGCCGCACAAGAGAATGATCCTAACTCGCTGCTTAACAAGACACGTAAACTCATCGCACTGCACCATAGTGAGCCTGCACTCGCCAACTACGCCGAGTTCGTTCCTGTCTATGTGGATGGTCCCTATCCCTTTGTCTATGCACGAGCCGCAGGAAACGATGTCGTACTGGTGATGCTCAATCCAAGGGCAGAGGCTTCGGATGCCACTTTCAATATCAATGTGAAATTCAAGAAGACCAAACTCCTTGCAGGCGACAGTTTCAATATCAGCCACGACAAAAAGACGGGCAATATGACTATCCATATGCCCGCCACTTCCTATGCGATTGTAAAACTGTTAAAATAGGAGCGATTACTCCCACTCGATCGTTGCGGGTGGTTTCGACGAGATATCATAGCAGACGCGGTTGACACCACGTACCTTGTTGATGATCTCGTTGCTGACCTTTGCCAAGAAGTCGTAAGGCAGGTGCGCCCAGTCGGCTGTCATCGCATCCGTAGAGGTAACGGCACGAAGGGCAACGGGATTCTCGTAAGTACGCTCGTCACCCATCACACCCACGCTGCGGACAGGACTCAGGAGGATAGCACCAGCCTGCCATACCTTATTATATAATGTCTCACCATCGGTATCTACATACTCACGCAATCCACGGATATAGATATCGTCAGCCTCCTGCAAGACACGCACCTTCTCTGGTGTGATGTCGCCTAAGATACGGACGGCAAGTCCAGGACCAGGGAACGGATGACGTGTGATGAGATGCTCAGGCATCCCCATCTGACGACCGACACGACGCACCTCATCCTTGAACAGCCATTTCAGCGGTTCACAAAGTTGGAGGTTCATCTCCTTTGGCAGTCCGCCCACGTTATGATGACTCTTGATAACCTTTCCCGTGATATTCAACGACTCGATACGGTCGGGATAGATCGTACCCTGTGCCAGCCAACGGGCATCGGTGATCTTCCTCGCCTCGGCATTAAACACCTCCACGAAGTCACGACCGATAATCTTACGCTTCTGTTCCGGCTCTGTCACACCGGCAAGGTCACTGAAGAACTTCTCACTGGCATCGACACCGATCACATTCAGACCCAGCACCTTGTAGTCCTCCATCACCTGCTGGAACTCATTCTTACGCAGCATGCCATGATCGACGAAGATACAGGTGAGGTTCTTGCCGATTGCCTTGTTAAGTAGCACAGCAGCAACAGATGAGTCGACACCACCTGACAAGCCGAGGATGACACGGTCGTTGCCGACCTGTTCCTTCAATTCTTTCACAGTGGTCTCTACAAACGAGGCTGCACTCCAGTCTTGCTTCGAGCCACAGATATCCACCACGAAGTTCTTCAGTAACAACGCTCCTTGTGAGGTATGATACACCTCCGGATGGAACTGTACAGCCCAGATGGTTTGTTCCACAGAAGCGAAAGCGGCGTTCTTCACATCCTTAGTGGATCCGATCACCTCAAAGCCCTCAGGGATGGCAGTAATAGTGTCACCATGCGACATCCATACCTGCGAGCCCCTGTCGAAGCCCTTGAACAAAGGATTATAGAGATTGATAGTCTCCAGGTGGGCACGTCCGTACTCACGACTGTCTGCCTTCTCTACCTTACCACCAAGGGTATGCGAGATAAACTGTGCGCCATAGCAGATACCCAATACGGGGAGTCTGCCCACAAACTGGCTCAGGTCTACCTTAAACGCCTCCGGGTCGTGGACGCTGAAAGGTGAGCCACTGAGGATGACACCAATGACGTCGGGATCGTCCTTCGGAAACTTGTTGTAAGGCAAGATCTCACAGAAGGTGTCCAACTCACGAACACGACGACCAATCAACTGGGTAGTCTGGGAGCCGAAGTCTAGAATAATTATCTTTTGCATGTTATATATTATTTATAAATGTCTCTGCTTCATCGAGGGTATCAAGCTTACCCACATCCATCAGGCGGAGGTCAGTCTGCTCATAACCCATGATCCTCGCGCGGTCACAGTGCTGGAGATAGAAGTCCATGATGGGGAATTTATCAGGATAACCCTCCATCTGTGCAAACAATGAGGGATGGAACACATGAATGCCACTGAAGGCAAGTTTTCGAAGATGGCTGAGGGCTGAGGGCTGAGGGCTGAGGGCTATAGGACCTTTAAGCTCACCTGTCTCGATATTCGTCCAACCTTGAAGTGCCATCTCATCATTGAAAAGCAGGTAACGCTTGGTCTGACGCTGGCTCACCAAGAGCAGCGCCTCAGCACTTTGTGCCTTGTCATACAATGCGGCAAGGTCGATATTACTCAGGATATCCACATTATGAATCAGGATAGGACTGTCAGCGTCGAAGAAGGGAGCCGCCTTCTTGATTCCCCCACCCGTCTCCAGGAGTTGCTCTCGCTCATCACTGATACGGATGTCGAGACCAAAGTTCCCATTGACTTTCAGATAATCGATGATCTGGTCAGCAAAATGATGGACATTGACCACGACACGCTCAAAGCCTGAGCCTTTGAGCTTCATGACGACATGCCACAGCAACGGCTGTCCAGCCACAGGCACCAATGCCTTGGGCATCGTGTCTGTCAGCGGCTTTAACCGTGTGCCTAGTCCTGCAGCAAAAATCATCGCCTGTCTCATAAATCATGTAGGGTTTAGAGGGTAGAGGGTAGCGTCTGGATGATGTTTTGTTCACGATGGCATATCTTTACCTCAATGCCAAACTTATGATGGATATGCTCTGCCAAGTGCTGGGCGGAATACACACTACGATGTTGTCCTCCCGTGCAACCGAACGAGAACATCAGCGAGGTGAATCCACGCTGGATATAACGGCGCACATGGGCATCAGCCAGTTTATAGACACTCTCCAGGAATGTCAGTATCTCACCATCATCCTCCAGGAAACGGATGACAGGCTCATCCAGTCCCGTCAGTTGCTTGTAAGGCTCATAACGTCCGGGGTTGTGCGTCGAGCGACAGTCGAACACATAACCTCCACCATTGCCGCTCTCATCCTCAGGAATACCCTTGAGAAAGGAGAAGCTGAAGACCTTCACCACCAGCGGTCCCTGTGCGTCATACTTCGAGAACGTAGGAGGTCCGTCTTGTGGATGAGGCGTATAGGGGTTACGGTCTGTTGTCTTATAACCATCCGTACGACTTGCCGTCGTCTCTATCTGCTGGAACTGGGGCAGTTCCGTCAACTGACGCAACAAGGACATTAGATATGGGTAGTGGAAGTTGGTGACTGCCAATAACTCACGCAGGTTCTGGATGGCAGGCGGTATCGAGGAGATGAAATGCTGCTTACGCTCGAAATAGCCACGGAAGCCATATGCCCCCAGCACTTGCAGGATGCGGAAGAGGACAAATAGTGACAGACGCTCCACAAAATGGTGAGGTGTCGGCACTTCCGTAAACTGCTTCAGCGCGTGGTAGTACTCATAGACGAGCTCACGACGCAGCTTATACGGATACTTTGCCGATGCCTGCCAGAGGAAAGAGGCGAGGTCATAATAATATGGTCCCTTGCGCCCACCCTGAAAGTCGATAAAATAAGGATTCCCCTGGTCGTCAAGCATCACATTACGAGCCTGGAAGTCACGATAGAGGAATGCCTCACATTTCTCTGACGTCAGGTCCTTCGCGAACAGACGGAAGTCAGCCTCCAGCTTCATCTCATGGAAGTCCAGCTCTGTTGCCTTCAGGAAACAATACTTGAAATAATTCAAGTCGAAGAGGACAGAGTTCACATCAAACTCCGCCTGTGGATAACAATGGGAGAAATCCAACTCGCGGGCACCACGGATCTGGATGTTCGGCAGTTGGCGGATGGTACGCTTCAGGAGGTCCTGCTCCCTCAACGTATATCGCCCACCAGCCTCCCGTCCGCCACGGATGGCTTCAAACAATGAGGTGGAACCGAGATCGGTCTCCAGATAACGTAACTCATCCTCGCTGACGGCAAGAAGCTGCGGTACTGGTAACTGGCGCTTGGTAAAATGGCGACAGAGATAGACAAAGGCATGGTTCTCGTCACGACTGGTACCAATGACTCCCACGACGGTGGAACCGTCCTGAGCCGTCAAGCGATAGTACACACGATTGCTTCCTGCCACGGGCAACTGCTCCATCATCGAAGGCTCTGCCCCATTCCACTTCTTGTATAATTCTATTAACTGATGCATAATTGTTGGCAAAGTTACGAAAAGTTGAGAGCAATACAAAAGAATTTATTCTTTTTTTTGCCGAGACGGAGTAAGTTCGCAACTTATGTTGCAAAGTTACGAAAAAACGAGAGAAATGCAAAAGGAAAAGGGCAAAAAAAAACCGACTGTCTCACGACAATCGGTTTTAAAACAAACTACTTAAAAACTAATCTACTAAAACAAATCAAAAAAATATCTTTATTTCGCTAAATCCTAATATAATCTTGTCAAAGGTTTTAACCTTTTGACGATGCAAAGATAAAAACTATCCTTAAAAAAAACAAACATTATATCTAAAAAACGAACATTTCTTGATTTAAATCAAAGAGGAGGACTGATTTTCAAGTCAATCCCCCTCTTTTTGATATGTCTGGTTTACAATTCGTTACATCATTCCGCCCATGCCGGGTGCGCCACCCATTGGCATAGCAGGCTCTTTTTCTGGTTTGTCAACAATGAGGCATTCTGTTGTCAGGAACATACCAGCAATAGATGCAGCATTCTCCAGTGCGACACGTGCAACCTTTGCAGGATCCACGATACCAGCCTTACGCATATCCTCATACTCATCAGTACGGGCATTGTAACCGAAGTCACCCTTACCCTCGCGGACTTTCTGTACGACAACGGCACCCTCAGCACCACCATTGACGGCAATCTGGCGCAGCGGCTCCTCGATGGCACGACAGATAATGTTGATACCTGTCTGC
The DNA here is from genome assembly GCA_045117415.1 of Prevotella sp. GTDB lineage: Bacteria > Bacteroidota > Bacteroidia > Bacteroidales > Bacteroidaceae > Prevotella. The sequence continues at coordinate 16,132 of JBGUNO010000019.1, forward strand.
TCATCAGCATTGGCACCCTTGACATTGACTAAGGACTCCTGAGCACGGACGTAGGTAGTACCACCACCAGCGACAACACCTTCCTCAATAGCGGCGCGGGTAGCGCAAAGGGCATCGTCCACACGGTCTTTCTTCTCCTTCATCTCCACCTCACTGTTGGCACCGACATAGAGGACAGCGACACCACCTGCCAATTTGGCAAGACGCTCCTGCAGCTTCTCCTTGTCGTAGGAAGAAGTCGTCAACTCAATCTCCTTCTTGATCTGAGCGATACGATCCTGGATAGCCTGCTTGTCACCAGCGCCATTGACAATCGTCGTATTGTCCTTGGATACCGTTACCTTATCGCAAGTACCCAGCATCTCCAGTGTAGCCTGCTCCAGTTTCAAGCCCTTCTCCTCACTGATAACGACACCACCTGTCAGGATGGCAATATCCTCGAGCATTGCCTTGCGACGGTCGCCGAAACCAGGAGCCTTGACAGCACAAATCTTCAGACCACCACGCAGACGGTTGACAACCAATGTCGTCAGCGCCTCTGAGTCAACATCCTCTGCAATGACGAGCAATGGGCGACCGCTCTCAGCAGCAGGCTGCAGGATAGGCAGGAAGTCCTTGATATTAGAGATCTTCTTATCATAGATGAGAATATAAGGATTCTCCATCACACACTCCATCTTCTCACTATCTGTCATAAAATAAGGTGACAGGTAGCCACGGTCGAACTGCATACCCTCAACAACACCGATATGGGTATCACGGCTCTTTGACTCCTCGATGGTGATGACACCATCCTTAGACACCTTACGCATAGCGTCAGCCAGCAGTTTACCAATCTCCTCATCATTATTGGCGGAAACGGTAGCCACCTGCTCAATCTTGTCGTAGTTGTCATCAACCTGCTCGGCATTCTCCTTGATAAAATCAACGACAGCCTTGACAGCCTTGTCGATACCACGCTTCAGGTCCATGGGGTTGGCACCTGCTGTGACATTCTTCAAGCCCTCAGTAACGATAGCCTGTGTCAGAATGGTGGCAGTCGTCGTACCATCACCAGCATCATCACCTGTCTTAGAGGCAACACTCTTGACGAGCTGTGCACCCGTATTCTCAAACTTGTCCTCCAACTCGATCTCCTTGGCAACGGTCACGCCGTCCTTGGTGATCTGTGGAGCACCGAACTTCTTCTCAATCACTACGTTACGTCCCTTAGGACCTAATGTAACCTTCACTGCGTTGGCAAGCTGATCCACACCATTCTTCAGCAGGTCGCGAGCCTCAATATTGAATTTAATATCTTTTGCCATAGTTTTTTCCTTTCTTCGTTATTACGATGCTTATTTCTCAATCACTGCTAAGACGTCAGACTGACGCATCATCAGATACTTGGTCCCCTCAAACTCGAGCTCTGTGCCAGAGTACTTGCCATACAGCACCTCGTCTCCTGCTTTCAGGATCATCTCCTCATCCTTCGTTCCCTGTCCTACAGCCTTGATGGTTCCATGCAGGGGTTTCTCCTTGGCAGTATCAGGAATGATGATACCACCGATCTTCTCTTCTGCCGGTGCAGGCAATACCAGCACACGGTCTCCTAATGGTTTGATATTCATAATACTAAAATTTTAAATTAAACTTACTGACCGAGAATAGGCGAAAAGCGTGCCAATCTTTCATAACTGACACTTTGGCAGATGATCTTTATACCTTATTATATATAAAAAAAAGAAGCTTAAAGTTTGGTTTTCTTCTCACTTATTCGTACCTTTGCAAAATATAGACAATAGCAAATAGGTTATGAAAGAGTTTATCAAGTATGTTTTTGCCACAGTAACAGGCATCATCGTTTTCACCCTTATCCTGGGTATTTTCTTTGTGATTTCCTTGGTAGGACTGGCTGCCTCCTCGGCATCCTCCGTTCCTGTAGAGAAGAATTCCGTGTTCACATTAGTCCTCTCCGGACAAGTGGGTGAGCGTGTGGAGGACGATGTGTTGGGACTCCTGATGGGACAAGTCAGTGAGAACCTTGGACTGGACGATATTATCGCATCCATCAAGAAGGCAAAGGAAAACGAGGACATCAAGGGTATCTATATCGAGTCAGGACTTTTCTCCATTGACACTCCCGCCTCTGCCCATGCCATCCGTGAGGCGCTGCTTGACTTTAAGAAGAGTGGGAAATGGATCATCGCCTATGGTGACAGCTACACACAGACAGAATATTATATCTGCTCCGTGGCTGACAAGGTTTACCTGAACCCGCAAGGAATGGTAGACTGGCACGGTCTGTCTGCCAACCCCATGTTCCTGAAAGACCTGCTTGCCAAATTTGGAGTAAGATACCAGCTCTGTAAGGTCGGCAAATACAAGAGCGCTCCAGAGATGATGACTGCCGACGGGATGAGCGAACCGAACCGTGAACAGGTGACAGCCTATATGAATGGTATCTGGAAGGTGATGTTGAAGGATGTCTCAGACAGTCGTAAGATCTCCATTGACTCCCTGAATGCTTATGCCGACCGCTTTGTCGCCTTGTCCAGCCAACCTGATCTGGTGAAGATGAAGATAGTTGACGGTCTGCTATATACTGATGAGGTGAAAGGCGAGATCAAGAAACTCCTGAAGATGGATGCTGACGACCATATCAACCAACTGTCTCTCAGTGACATGGTTAACGTGAAAGGAAAGAAAGAGAGTGGTGAGCAGATTGCCATCTACTACGCATATGGCGACATCGTAGACTCTGAGGTTACCAGTTTGACGCAGCAAGAGCACAGCATTGTAGGACCCACCGTTTGCAAGGACTTGGAGAAACTGGCTGAGGATGACGACGTGAAAGCCGTTGTGCTGCGTGTCAACTCTCCTGGCGGCTCTGCCTATGCCTCTGAGCAGATATGGCATGCCGTCACGAAGCTGAAGACCAAGAAACCCGTTGTCGTTTCGATGGGTGGCTACGCTGCCTCTGGTGGCTACTATATCAGTTGCGCCGCCAACTACATCTACTCTGAGCCCACCACCATCACCGGTTCTATCGGTATCTTCGGCATGTTCCCTGATGTCAGTGAACTGCTGACCAACAAGCTGGGTATCAAGTTTGACGAGATAAAGACCAACAAACATGCAGCCTTCGGAACGATAGCACGTCCCTTCAACGAAGAGGAGATGGCTTTGCTCGACCAGTATATCGGTCGTGGCTATGAGCTCTTCCGCAAACGTGTCGCCGATGGCCGTAAGTTATCCGTTGAGAGTGTTGAGGAGATTGCCCAGGGACGTGTATGGCTGGGTAATGACGCACTGGGTATCAAACTCGTAGACGCTATCGGTTCTTTGGATGACGCTGTCAAGAAGGCAGCCCAATTGGCTAAGCTGGAAGAATACAAGACGGAGAGTTATCCTGCTTCTGCCGACTGGGTAGAGCAACTCCTGGGACAGGTCAACAAGAAGAGTTATCTTGACGAAGAGATGCAAGCTACATTAGGAGAGTATTACAAGCCTTTCAATGATATCAAGAATATCAGCAAGAAGAGTGCCATCCAGGCTCGCCTGCCTTATTACCTCTATATAAAATAAATAAGGTGTATGAGGGTTGAAGGGGATTTTATCATCATCAACAAGTGGCTGTTGCCATTGAGTTGGCTCTATGGTCTAGGAGTCAAGTTGCGCAATATGGCTTTTGAACTGGGTATCCTGAAGACCCGTTCATTCGACATCCCCGTCATCTCCGTGGGTAACATTACTGTTGGCGGCACTGGTAAGACACCCCATGTGGAGTATCTGGTGAGACACCTGAAAGACCTCTTCCATGTAGCAGTACTCAGTCGTGGCTACAAACGGAAGAGCAAGGGCTTTATCATTGCCAACGAGAAGACCACCATGCTGGAGATCGGGGATGAGCCCTACCAGATGAAACAGAAATTCCCTCAAGTGACAGTCGCTGTCGACAAGAGTCGCTGTCATGGCATCGACGAGTTGACCAGTCATGACAAGAAACTGGATGTCATCTTACTCGACGACGCTTTCCAGCACCGCTATGTCAAGCCCGGTGTCAACATCTTGCTGGTAGACTACCACAGACTTGTCATCTATGACACCTTGCTCCCCGCTGGACGACTCAGAGAGCCGTTGACAGGAAAAGACCGTGCCGATATCGTCATCGTCACCAAATGTCCTAAGGACCTGAAACCTATGGAGTATCGCGTCATTACCAAGGCAATGAAACTCTATGCCTACCAGAGCTTGTTCTTCACCACCTTGGAATACGGAAAATTGCAACCAATTTTCGGAGAACTCCGAGAACTCCGAGAACTCGAAGATCTCCGAGATTATCACATCCTCCTACTCACAGGCATCGCCTCTCCGGAGCAGATGACACATGACCTGAAGCCGTATACTGAGAACCTCACCCCACTGAGCTTCGCAGACCATCATCAGTTTAAGAAGAAGGACATCCAACTCATCAACGAGACATTCGCACAACTCCCTGAGCCCCGTTGTATCATCACTACGGAGAAAGACACCACCCGTCTGTATGACGTGGAGGGACTGAGCGATGAGGTACGCCGTCACATCTACGCCCTTCCTGTCAGCATCCGCTTCTTGCTGAACCAGGAGGATACGTTTAACCAATATATCACAGGCTATGTACGAAAAAATTCAAGAAACAGCATCCTGGCTAAGACAAAGGATGACCACAAGCCCAACAACAGCAATTATTCTGGGGACAGGTCTCGGACAATTAGCTTCCGAGATAACTGACAAGAAGGAGATTCCTTATGCGGAGATTCCCAACTTTCCTGTATCAACAGTGGAAGGGCATAGCGGCAAACTGATCTTCGGAAAGTTAGGAGGTGTCGACATCTTGGCAATGCAGGGACGTTTCCACTATTATGAGGGTTACTCCATGAAGGAGGTGACATTCCCTATCCGTGTGATGTATGAGCTGGGCATCAAGACGCTTTTCGTATCGAACGCGGCAGGTGGCATGAACCCACAATTCAAAATTGGCGACCTGATGATTATCACTGATCATATCAATTTCTTCCCGGAGCATCCCCTTCGTGGTAAGAACTACCCCACAGGTCCCCGCTTCCCGGATATGCACGAGACATACGACAAGAAACTCATCCAGCTCGCTGCCGACATCGCCTATGAGAAGAAGATATCTGTGAGATTTGGAGTCTATCTCGGATTGCAAGGTCCTACCTTTGAGACACCTGCCGAGTATAAGATGTATCACTTGATGGGTGCTGATGCCGTGGGGATGTCTACCGTACCTGAAGTCATCGTAGCCCACCATTGTGGTATCCGCACCTTCGGCATCTCCGTCATCACCGACCTGGGTGGCTTCGATAACCCTGTGGAAGTGAGCCATGAGGAAGTACAGGAAGCGGCTAATGCCGCCCAGCCTTTCATGACAGAGATCATGCGAGAGATGATTGTCCGATCAGAGATGATCGTGTCACAAAAGAAAAAGAAATTCAATACTGATCACCCAACAGAAGGATGGAAATAGCAAAATTAGGAGAGTTCGGACTCATTGACCGACTCACAAAAGATATCAAGCCTCAGAACGAGTCCACGAAATATGGTGTGGGCGACGACTGCGCCGTTCTCCACTACCCCGACAGGGAGGTACTGGTGACGACGGATATGTTAATGGAGGGTGTCCACTTCGACCTCACCTATATCGACCTGGAGCATCTTGGCTGGAAGTCGGCAATGGTGAATATCAGTGATATCTTCGCCATGAACGGAATACCTCGCCAGATGACCGTTTCCCTGGCATTGAGCAAACGCTTCACAGTGGAGGACATGGAACAGTTCTACTCAGGGCTGCGTATGGCTTGTGACAAATGGGGCGTCGACATCGTAGGGGGTGACACCACCTCTTCCTATACTGGTCTTGCCATCAGTATTACCTGTATCGGTGAGGCCCGCAAGGAGGATATCGTCTATCGCAATGGTGCCAAGGAGACTGACCTCATCTGTGTCAGCGGCGACCTCGGTGCTGCCTATATGGGACTGCAGCTCCTGGAGCGTGAGAAGGCGGTTTTCTATCAGATGGTTGATGAAGCCAAGAAGAAAGGAAAACCTGCCCCTGACTTCCAACCTGACTTCGCCGGTAAGGAATACCTGCTGCAACGCCAGTTGAAGACAGAGGCACGTGGGGACATCATCCAACGGCTGCGTGAGGCGAATATCCGTCCCACGGCAATGATGGATATCTCAGACGGTCTGTCGAGTGAACTGATACATATCTGCAAGCAGAGCCATGTGGGGTGTCGTGTCTTCGAGAAGCAGATTCCCATCGATTACCAGACGGCAGTGATGGCGGAGGAGCTGAACATGAATGTGACCACTTGTGCCTTGAATGGTGGAGAGGATTACGAGCTATTATTCACCGTTCCTATCGGTGACCATGAGAAGATCGAGGCAATGGAGGACGTGAAACTTATCGGACACATCACCAAGGAGAGCCTCGGACATATCCTCGTCACCCGTGACGACCAGGAGTTCGAACTCAAGGCTCAGGGGTGGAATCCGTTATAAACTGACGGGGCATACGCTTTGATAATTTACCTTAAATATAATATATAATAAAACTAACCAAAAGAAAGGATTAATCATGAGGAAAATGCTATTTACCTTAGTTCTTGCCCTCATCAGTATGGTGATGATGGCAGGGAATGTGACGGAGCAACAGGCGCTGACCATTGCCCGCCAGTTTATGCAGGGCAAAATTTTCCAGCAGAAGCAGTTGCGTCGCGCCCCCTCAGTGGGTGACAACCAATTCTACGTGTTCAATGCCGAGGGACAGAACGGTTTCGTGATTGTCAGTGCTGACGACCGTACCATACCTGTATTGGGTTATGCCGACAAGGGTAGCCTGGAGATGGACAAGCTCCCTGTCAATGCCCGCCGCTGGCTGGAAGGCTATGCCGAGGAGATAAAGACTTTGGGTGATGATGTCCAAGCTGACAAGACACCCCGTCGTGTCATAGGTTCTCCCGTGCCTCCCCTATTGACATGTCATTGGAACCAGGGGTCACCTTATAACCTGCAATGCCCGTTTGACGGTGATTACCAGTGTGTCACTGGCTGTGTCGCCACAGCAATGGCACAGGTCATGTACTATCACAAATGGCCCCAGAGTGCAACAACAGCAATACCTGCATATACAACCTATACAAAAGAGATATATCTCTCGGAGCTGCCTGCCACTACCTTCAAATGGGACTTGATGAAAGACGAATACCAATATGATGAGACTGGCACAGCAGCTGATGCTGTCGCAGAGCTGATGCGCTATTGTGGCCAGGCTGTTAATATGAACTATACAAGTAGTTCGTCAGGAGCAAGTGTAAGCGCCGCACACCTTATCAATTATTTCGGCTATAGCAAGATGGCAAAAAATGTGAGCCGCTCTGACTATACTACAACGGATTGGGAATCCATGATCTATCGTGAGCTCTCCAACGCACGTCCTGTACTGTATTCTGGTAATTCCGGCTCTGGTGGTCACCAGTTCGTGATTGACGGCTACGATGACAAGGGGCTCTTCCATGTCAACTGGGGATGGGGCGGCTATGCCGATGGACATTTCGTACTGTCAGTGCTTAATCCTGACGGACGAGGTATTGGCGGCGGAACATCTTCTAACGGTTATACCAGGTATCAGGATGCCATTATCGGGGTGCAGCCAGACCATGGGGAACCAGCCGCAAAACCGGACATCTTCTTCATAAGTATGTATGATACCGACAAGTACACACGTAGTGGCTCTACACAGGACTTCAAGAATGTCGGCGTATCAGGTTGGATTGGTTTCTGGGGAGAAGGAAGCGTTACGGTAAACCATGCATGGGCACTCTACAAGGATGGCAATCTCCTCGATATCCTTGACATAATGTCAGATGTGACAATCAATGAAGGATTTTCTTATCTATATAGCAATATCTCCTTTGGCGCTAACCTTGGCAATGGTATTTATGAACTGCGTCAGATGTACCGTTATCCTGAAGATAAAGATTGGAAGAAGTGTACTTTCTACAATGACGCGGTTCTCCTTGCGGAAATCAATGGCAACAATCTCACCCTGAAATATTCCACAGATTTAGAGAAAGCCATTAAGATAAATAGTGTGACCGTGAATGGAGTCAAGAAGACAGGACGTAACATGTCGGCATTGATTAACTGGACTAATAACGGCTATAATAACGAGAATCCCTTCTACGTATGGCTTGGCTCTAATTCTGACTATGCCGCTGCAGTATCATCATACCTCGAAAGCGGAAAGACGGAAGACCTTGAGATAGCCTTCACTTCGCAGGTAGCAGGAACGCAAACGCTGACCATCTCCACGGACTATGATAAAAAGAAAATCGTCTACCAGACGGAGATTACTGTTGAGGAATCACTCCCCCAGGATCTTGAGGCTGACATCAATATCGAAGGAGCGAAGAACTCGACCATTGAGGGTACGACCATCAATGCCACAGTCACCTTTACGAATAATGGGAGTTATGAATATGACGATCAGGTAGTATTCCAACTGCAACGGATTGATGACGACTGGAACGCTATCGGTGATCCGATAGAGGTCATCAAGAACATAAAAGTGGCTGTAGGCGGACAGGCACAAGTCACTGTCCAGTTCCCGGACTTGATCGCTGGTGAGACCTATTACCTTGACGCATACTACTTCTCATCAGGACGTTCTTTCTGGAGCAACGGCACGATATGTACTGTTGGAAAAGTTTTGGTTCCCGCAAACCTGTCATTCACCCTGAATGTGAAAGACGTGAAGTCTGACATGACCATTGAGGGGACGTCCATCATTACGAATGTCGTTCTCAAGAATAACAGTAGTTACGACTACAATGAAAAAATTGAAGTGACAGCATGGTATGATGGCAATAATGGATATGTATACCCAGAGAATACTGTGACCATCAAGGATGTCCAGATACCTGCAGGTCAGCAAAAGACACTCTCTGACGTTGAGATCCCTAACCTGACGATAGGTAGAACATATTATCTTAGCGTGACTTACTATTCTGAAGGTGGAGGCGTTAGATCTTTTGACTGGAGCAAGGGCTACACGTTGGTTAACGCCTCGTCTGGTATCCATCAGATTGCAAAGGAGGACCATCTCAAAGACACGCCCATCTACAACCTTAGCGGACAGCGGGTATCAGCTAACCATAAGGGGATTATCATCAAGAATGGTAAGAAGTATGTAGTGAAATAGTGTAAAATTGGAGTAGAATGAAAAATAATCCGCCAAAAGTTTGGTGGATTATTTTTTTTGTTGTACCTTTGCACCCGCAAACGTGATCGACGACTGTCGCTTGCCTAAGCAAGAAAGGATTGCAGTGATCTAAAAGAACATGGTGCCTTAGCTCAGTTGGTAGAGCATCGGACTGAAAATCCGTGTGTCCCCGGTTCGATTCCTGGAGGTACCACTCCTCCTTTCA
>JBGUNO010000020.1:0-5914 GCA_045117415.1 Prevotella sp.
AGAGATAACAACCTTCTTGGCACCAGCGGTCAGGTGAGCAGAAGCCTTCTCCTTAGAAGTATAGAAACCTGTGCACTCCAGAACAACGTCTACGTCCAGCTTACCCCAAGGCAGCTCAGCAGCGTTAGGAATAGCATAGATAGTGATCTCCTTACCATCAACGATGATAGAGTTCTCTGTGCAGTCTACAGTGTGCTTGTTCTCACCGAACTTGCCACAGAAACCACCCTGAGCGGTGTCATACTTCAACAGATGAGCAAGCATCTTTGGGCTTGTCAAGTCGTTGATAGCTACTACCTCATAACCTTCAGCCTCGAACATCTGACGGAATGCGAGGCGACCGATACGGCCAAAACCGTTAATTGCTACTTTTGTCATTTTTACTTATTATTTAAAGGGTTTATTAAAATTTTTCCTTTTTCGGGCACAAAGTTACGAAAAAATATCTATATTTGCACTTGATTTGTATCTTAATTAAGATTAAAGATTCGACATTAAACATTAAAAATGAGATAAATCAAGGGCGATAGTCTGAGATTGTAAAATGTAGATTACAATTTAAACATTATAGTTAAACATTAAAAGTTAAGATTATGGGATTTATTAAAGAATTCAAAGAGTTTGCCATGAAAGGCAACGTCATGGACATGGCTGTCGGTGTTATCATCGGCGGTGCTTTTGGTAAGATCATTTCCAGTTTAGTAGAGGATGTCTTGATGCCTATTATCAGTTTGGCAACAGGCAACATCAGCTTTACAGACCTCTTCGTTACACTGGACGGAAGCAAGTACAACACGCTTGCAGCTGCCAAGGAAGCCGGTGCAGCCGTCTTCGCCTATGGCCAGTTCATTCAGAACATCATCGACTTCATCATCATCGCCTTCTGTATTTTCTTGATGATTAAAGCGATGAACAAGCTGAACCGCAAGAAGGAAGAGCCAGCTCCCGAGGCTCCCGCAGGACCAACCCAGGAGGAGCTGTTAGCAGAGATCCGTGACCTGCTGAAGCAGAAATAAATCAAGAATTTAACCTAATTATTATAATATAAGGTGGCATTTTTTTGTCACCTTATATTATTTGTATACTTTTGCAAAAAATTAGGATGACATGAAGACATTAGATTTCAAGCCGAAGATGTTTTCGGCAATCAAGCATTACGACAAAAAGACGTTCCTCGCCGACCTGATGGCGGGTATCATTGTGGGTATCGTGGCACTCCCCCTCGCCATCGCCTTTGGTATTGCCAGTGGTGTGTCCCCTGAGAAGGGTATCATTACCGCCATTGTGGCAGGACTCATGATCTCATTGTTTGGAGGTAGCAAGGTACAGATCGGAGGACCCACAGGTGCCTTCATCGTCATCGTCTATGGTATCATCCAACAATACGGCATACAGGGACTGACCATCGCCACCCTGATGGCTGGTGTCTTCCTGATTCTGTTAGGTGTGCTTCGTCTCGGAACGATTATCAAATACATCCCCTATCCTATCGTCGTGGGCTTTACCAGTGGTATCGCCGTCACTATCTTCACCACACAGATCAAGGACCTCTTCGGCATGACGATGGATGTGGTACCTACCGACTTCGTGGAGAAATGGATTGCCTATTTCTCAAGCCTGGGGAACATTGACCCATGGAGTGCCGTCATGGGACTGGCTAGTGTCGTTATCATTGCCGCTTGGCCTATCCTGGCACGCATGTTCCGTCTGTCACCCTTACGCTCACTCCCTGGCTCCCTGGTGGCAATCATCGTCATAACGATCGCCACCTTATTACTGAAACAGTATGCGGGCGTCACCTCCATAGAGACCATCGGCGACCGTTTCAGCATCAACTCCCAGCTGCCTGGTGCCGTCGTACCAGCCCTCTCGTGGGAGACCATCAAGGGACTGGTAGGACCTGCTGTCACCATTGCCGTCTTGGGAGCTATCGAGTCATTACTCTCTGCTACCGTTGCGGATGGTGTCATTGGTGACCATCATAACTCAAATACAGAACTTATCGGACAGGGTATCGCGAATATCGCCTCTCCCCTCTTTGGAGGTATTCCTGCCACAGGAGCCATTGCCCGTACAATGACGAATATCAACAACGGAGGACGCACCCCGGTAGCTGGCATCATCCATGCCGCCGTCCTGATGCTCATCTTCCTGTTCCTCATGCCCCTCGCCCAGTATATCCCTATGGCATGTCTTGCCGGCGTACTAGTCGTTGTCTCTTATGGTATGAGTGGATGGCGTTCTTTCCTTGCTATGTTACGCAACCCGAAGAGCGACATCACCGTCTTGCTGCTCACCTTCTTCCTCACCATCATCTTCGATCTCACCGTCGCCATCGAGTTCGGGCTTATCTGTGCCTGTCTGCTCTTCATGCGTCGTATGGCAGAGACGACGGATGTACATGCTGTCCTCAATGAGATCGACTTGAACGAGGATGCGGATATGGAACGTGGCAACCTGGAGCACCTCACCATCCCCAAGGGTGTGGAGGTCTACGAGATCAACGGTCCTTACTTCTTCGGTGCCGGCAACCGTTTCGAGGATATCATGGCGCGCTATGGCAAACATCCGAAGGTTCGTATCATCCGTATGCGTAAGGTTCCGTTCATCGACTCCACAGGACTGCACAACCTCGAGAACATGTGTATGATGAGTCAGAAGGAGGGCATCACCGTCGTCCTCTCTGGTGTCAACGAGAAGGTGGAGACCGTCCTCAAGCGTAACAATTTCCAACGTATCATCGGTGAGGAGAACATCTGTAACCACATCGACCTTGCCTTGGCTCGTGCCAAGGAGATCGTAGAGGGATAAGTCAAGGGAGTCCTTATTGTTGCAACATCTGCTTGACAGTGTTGACAATATAATCCCTGTCCTGCGTCGTGTAATGAGGCGTGAAGTTGAGCCAGCCGCTGTGGATGCCGTTAGGCACTACAAACTTCTTGACGTAGGGGTCGTCAGCATCAGGGTCTGGGATGGCAGCGCCAGTCCATGGATCGTTGGCACCATAGACAAACAGCATCTTGCACTTGTTGGTGTTACGGTTGTTCTTGACAAACGCCAAGAAGTCTTTCATGAGCTTGCCACCGTCATATTCCACACCATATTTTTTGTTGTAAAAGGTAATACTCTGCTGGGCGTTCAACCACTTCAGAAGGTTTGGGGGGAAATTTGCCGGCAACATCGACCAGTCATAGCAAAAAGAGCCTAGCTCCTTGGCAGCATGTACTTTATAGATGTCCATAAGGAGTTGCTCGAACGACATTTTTGGCGCTCTGCGACTGGTCAGCTGCTCGTCGTCGCCTAAACCAGACCAGTCCTCGTCGTATTCGGTTTCGTAGTCGTCATAGGAGTCATATTCGTAATCATATATGAACAGCTCCTTATCCTCCAATTGCAACAGATTGCGAAGTGCCTTCAGGTCATTTTCGAAATTTACATTGTCCAGCTTTAGGAAGCGATAGTAGACCTCTGCGCTGTAGACATACTGAGGCGTCACGTCTGCCCAGGTGTCCAGGGGCTGATAGGCGAATTTACTGAACAATCTCCTCATGAACGTCAACAGCATGTCACACATGGCAGTGGATGTGCTGTATTTCTGAATATCGGCATTGTTAGCATAGTCCTTCTTGTACAGTGCCGTGAGCTCCGTGCGCAGCTGCTCGTCGGTGAGCATTCGCTGAAGTGCACTCCAGATGCGCTGTTGCGCCTCGGTGCCCTTACCACATTGCTCAGTGATATATTTGCCTATGCCAGGTGACTCTGCCTCGGTGCAGAAGGGCGCACAGAAAGGCACGTAGACATCCATCTCGTTGGGATAATAATAAGCGTAGAGAGCGGTAAGGATACCATTCTTGCTGACACCCGTGCTCACCCACTTGCCATTGAAGTATCCACTCTGCTTCAGAGCAGTCACTATGGCGTGCAGGTCGGCGGTTGACTGTGCGGCAGTGTTGTATTTCCAGTATTCGGCATCGTAGTTCTCTGCATCCTTGTTGATGGGAGAGTGCTTATAATAGCGGTGCTCTATCTCAATATAGTTGCCGTCGAGAATGGTCGACAGGTCGGGTTGACTCATCTGTTCGGGCTCGTTGGTGGAGTAGCCCTGCGTGTGGAGTGCGTTGACGCAGTTACGACCTTTATAGTGCAGTGCGCAATACTGACGGAACGTGCCTGCCGAGGCATCGTTATGGTCGATGGGTTGGTCGAAATAGAAAAGCGTGACATCCTGCTTCTTGGCATCTTGAGTGTTCTGGATGATGGTGACACCTGGAATGGCGGACAGCACTTCAGCTGCCGTCTTTTCGGGCTCATCGTCCTCAGGCTGCTCTGTGGGGGGAACGGGCTGCTCAGCAGTCTTGTCGTTGTCATCGCTGCATCCTATGCAGAATACCATTACGGCAAGTACCATCCAGCAGCTTGCCATCCATCTCATGTTTTCTTTTATACGCATTTTTTTGATTTTTATCTTTACATTATTTTCCAGCCATCGAATTGCGGGTGCAAAATTACTAAATTACAATATAATAAGAATACTTTTTTATCTTTTTAATATATTTGTAGACAAAAAATCAGCCATCAGCCCCCTGCCATCAGCCTTCAGCCTTCATACTTCAGACATCATACTTCAGCCATCGTTTGTCCCCTCATAGTATTTGATGGCTATCCCTTCAATAATTGCAATACTGTTTCAGGTGACACCTGCATCTTGGTAACTGCACACATACCGACACCCATATCCTTCACGCTGGCACCCAATAAATATACCTCTTCATCAATAATTAGAAAACGGTCGTGATTCCTGTGGGGCAGTTGTACGAACTTGATTTCGCGATACTGTTCATTATGCTTCTTCAAGTCAGTCTGGAAAGACTCGTAATAACGAGAATGAATCGTAGCCTCCACATTATCTGCTCGCTTATCCAAGAGCGACAGCACACGATCATCCACGAAGTTGTCAATAAGTACAATCCGCCGTCTGGCACTCCTCACCAAATCTGATACGTAAGTCCATGCATCCCAAACGCAACCTGTCGCAAAAATCTGCTCTGGCAAAAGTTTGGGCGATTGTTTGTCCATCCTGTCGAGAAGCATGTCCATCTTCTGATCCGTCTCTATCTGATGTTTTTCCAGATGGGCAATCCGCATCAGAATACTTGCATTCTGAACCATAAACCGTCGCATAGCCACAAATGCATTCATAATCATAATGCTCCGTTCTATGGCTATTTTGCTATGCACAACGGTTGAAAGTTGTCCTATACCCTGTTCCGTGAAAGCATAAGGTAAAGTGGGGCGAAACTTCAAAGACTGGAGGTGGTCACAATTTGCAACCACCTCACCAACTTCTTCCTTGGTTAATTCAAAACGGAAAGACTCTGGGAACCTTGCAACATTACGTTTTGCCTGCTGATTAAGGCGCTTTGTTGTTACTCCATAAATCCTTGCAATGTCTTGGTCTATAAGCACTTGCTCTCCTCTAACCGTAATAATTAGCTTCTCAATATCATATTGACTGAGAGCAGTTTCTTGGGGGTGGTCACCGCTCGACCTTTGGTCGCTTTCAAGGAAAGATTTTGCAGCCACCTCATCAGGGTTACAACGAATAATAGCTGATTTATCCATAGTTAGTTTGAAATTTAAAATGTTGATAACTTTATTCGACTGCAAAGATAAAAAGAAAAACTAACCTAACAAAATTTCTAAACTATAATCATCAGTCATCAGCCATCATACTTCAGACATCATACTTCAGACATCATACATCAGACATCAGACATCATACATCACATAGGCAAATACTCCAGCAGCTCTTTTTCTGCGATGCCTCGGTGAAGGTCGCTTCACCCAGCCCCTCATACTAGGTTCTCTCTCGTAGAGAGAACTACGTATGGGGCTTGAAGCCTTCACCTCGGCA
>JBGUNO010000021.1:0-11392 GCA_045117415.1 Prevotella sp.
CCAGACTTCAACAGATGCTTGTGCTGGTTGACCATGCCAAGGCGGAAGTAACCGTCCATTGTTATGATGAACTTAGGTAGATTCATATCTTACTCCCCAATAATTGTTACTACCAATTCTCTGGAACCGCCATAATTCCTGTACTCGCAAAAGTATATCCCCTGCCATGTTCCGAGGTTCAGATGGCCATCGGTGATGGGGATGGTAATACTGACACCGCTCAACGTCGATTTGGCATGGGCAGGCATATCATCGGCGCCCTCCAGCGTATGCTCGTACTCAGGTCGGTTCTCAGGAACCAGACGGTTGAAAATGGTTTCCATATCCACGCGAACATCCGGGTCGCAGTTCTCGTTGATACTCAGTCCGCAACTGGTGTGCTTCGTGAAGATGTTCACGATGCCCGTCTTCGGCAATTTCGGTAACTGACTCAGAATCTCGCTCGTCACCAAATGGAAGCCGCGACGTTTCGGCTGCAGGGTTATTTCTATCTGCTGTACCACGTTAATACTTTTGGAAATTATACTTATTTCTTAACTCAGCCTTCTTCTCATCACTCAGACTGGTGAAATAGCCTTTCCAGCCTGGGCAGTAATTGATATGCCATCGCCAGAACCTACCAAATAATGAATTAGGCTTCTGGTCGTATTTAGCCCTCAATTTGCAGTTTTCACAACTACTCTGTGCCATCATCAATTATGTTAATTATAGGTGCAAAGATACAAATATTCGTGGAATATTGAGTACCTTTGCAAATAAAACTGAGAATATGGAGAATTTTGAAGGGAGTAGAGAGTATTTTCTGACCCGATAAAATGATAATGATATGCAATTGATAAGACTTAGAACAGAGGAAGCCATTGCTTTCAAGGAAGAAATGCAAGAGGCATTCCAGCATGGCTTCATGGCCTATTACAAAGACGATAACCAGTGGCAGATATTGCCTGACAAGGATTTCTATCAGTCGTTGGAAGCAGAGGGAGCAGAAGCCTACGAAGCTATCGATACTGACGGCCAGCGAGTGGGCGGCGCCATCTTTTCCATTGATTCTGCCGAACATAGAGGCGAATTGTCGTTTCTCTATGTGAAAGTGGGCGTTCAGAGCAAGGGTATCGGACAGGCAATTTGGAAAGCCATTGAGTCGCTGCATCCTGAGACGGAGGTATGGGAAACTTGCACCCCGTACTTCGACCGTCGCAACATCCATTTCTATATCAATAGTTTAGGATTCCATGCCGTCGAGTTCTTCAACGAGCATCATCCAGACCCGCACATGCCAGAGCAGTTTGACCAAGAGGACGGACTGTTTAAATTTGAGAAAAGAATGAGATAACAAATTTGCGATTATGACATGACCCTTACATACATCTTCCATAGCGGCTTTGTGCTGGAAACGGAAAAGTCCATCCTGATATTTGACTACTGGCTGGACTTGAACTGTGTCGTGCCGTCGTTCCTGAAGAAGGATAAGCCTGTCTATGTTTTCTCCAGCCACTTCCACGAAGACCATTTCAACAGGGCTATCTTCGAATGGAGGAAACAGCGTGATGGTCTCACATACATACTCTCCAAGGACATCTACAAGCATCGGGGAGCCACGAAGGAGGATGCCGATGTATGGCTGGCCAAGGGTGGCACATGGTCTGACGGAACTTTGTCCGTATGGGCATTAGGCAGTACAGACAGCGGCGTTTCATGGATTGTCGAGACTGAGGGCAAACGTATATTCCATGCAGGTGACTTGAACAACTGGTATGCGAGGTTCCTGCCTGATGTTATGCCTGGAGAGACTATCTATAGCGAGGAGTTTGAAGAGGAGATTGATCCGATAGCCCACGAAAAGCAATACTTGGGCGAACTGAAGGACATCCGTAAGATTACCGATAGCTTCGATGTGGTAATGTTCCCCATTGACGGGCGCATAGGCAACGGTTATACCCTTGGCGGCAGACAGTTCATCGAGCGTTTCAAGGTCGGCATGTTCGTTCCTATGCACTTCGTGGCCAGCGGCTTTGAATCCTCGTGGCGCATGAAGGAATTTACAGATGAGAAAGGCATTTCCTTCTGGGAGATAACCAAGGAAGGAGAAACGATGGAATTATGAAGTGGACTGTATTCTCAGATAATCGAAGCAATGACAGCCATCTCTTTACAGAGCATGGGCTTTCTATCCTGTTGGAAACAGAACAACATAGGATTCTGCTTGATACTGGAGCAAGTGACGTGTTTATAAAAAATGCAGAGCAGTTGGGTCTAGACCTCAGCACAGTTGACTATGTTTTCATTTCTCACGGACATAGTGACCATACGGGAGGTTTGCGATTTTTTTTAGAGCATAATCAAAAGGCTAAGGTTCTTGTCTCACCTAATGCTATGAGCGGTCAGTTCTTTTCCAAACGAGGTAATCTACATAGCATTACGACGGAATGGCCAGAGATAGATGATAACAGACTTGTCTTGATAGACCAAACCTGTGAGATAGAAGAAGGTCTTCACGCTATTGCACATATACCTCAGATTCATCCGATGCCCAAGGGGAATCAGAATCTCTATGTCCAAGATGCCAATGGGGATTACATCCACGACGATTTCCGACATGAGTTAGCACTCTATATAGATGGTCTCTTGTTCACAGGTTGTGCTCATAGTGGACTAGAGAACATTCTTTCAGCTTGTCCTTGGTCCGTTCATACCGTTGTCGGTGGTTTCCACTTGCTCGATGGACAAGAGACAGAGGAAGAAATAAAAGCTTTGGCTCAAAGGTTAAAAGCAAATTACCCTGATACGCTGTTCTACACCAGCCATTGTACAGGTAATCATGTGTTTGAGGTAATGCAGGACGTAATGGGCGAACAACTGCAGTCCTTCAGTTGCGGATATGCTAATTTGTTATGAGTATAATTACACCGCTGATGCAGATGTAAACATAAACGATGTAGCGGAAGATGCGATTGGGGATATGTTTGAAGACGTATGCACCCAATAATGTGCCGATGACGACACCGCTAAGGCCATAGAGATAGTCAACGGCTACAGTAGTTGTGAAGAAACCGTTGTAGGCTCTCACACCTGTCATCATCACATTACCAATCAGGAAATAGGTCTGAGCCATTGCCATATAATGTTCCTTCGTCGGCTCACTCTGAATGAAGTAAAGCACGGCAGGCGGACCTTGCATACCGAAGAAACCACCCATTAATCCGCTCAATGTTCCTGCGCCTACCTGAACTCTCTTCGTGGTTGGCAACTTGATTTTCTGGCTGAACAGCATGAAGTAGATGCTAATCATAATAAGTGCCACGCCAAGGATTCGACGAAGAATATGGTCTTCTATGCATGTCAGGGCGAAAATGGCAATAGTCGAGACGATGATGAACGTTAGCAGAATCGGCCACAGCCGCTGCCACGTTACATAACCATGCAACCGCCATACGATAGCAGCGGAAGTTGTGATAGCAAGCAGTCCCGAGAGTGTCGTGGCCTCGCCATACGTCGGCATAAAGAATGGTAGCATCGTCATGATAAAGATGCCGAAGCCGAAGCCTGTAGTGCGCTGGATGAAACTCGCACCGATGCTCAGCAGGAATATGGAGAGGACAATGCTACTCAAATACTAATATTTCTCAAAACATTCCGCAAATTTAGCGAAATTTCGGCATTATTGGTAACTTTGCAACAAAAAGTTGCGAAAATGGATTGCATCCATCGTAGTGTTACTCCTTTTTTTATTAAAAAAAGTCAAAATCCATCTAATATGATGGATAAAACTAAATTTTTACGTATTTTTGTTTTTATAAAAAATAAAACCACCTGAGACGGTTCCTGACTGAAGGACTGGAATAAGGCTTCAATTTGAGTTTACGTATTGAGGCTCATCATTTGAGTATTGGGAATAACTAAGTAAAATGCTTATTTTTGCAAAACTAAGACTTACAAATATGAAACACAACCATCTTAAAAGCATTCTTTTTGCAGCAGCCTTACTGACTACCGTTGCCATACAGGCAGGAAAGTATCAAAACTTTAAAGTTTCCACCTACATCCGGGCACAGGATGTGGCACGGATGGAGGATGACAAGTTCCTTCAATCCACATGGGAGACAGTGAGTAGTCAGGTGGATCTCGACAAAATCTACATTGAGACACACCGTGATGCCTACACCGTCCCTGAGAAGACACTCATCAAAGTAAAGAATTTCTTCCTGAGAAAAGGATTAGAGGTGGGTGGAGGTATCACGTTCACACGTTCTGAGCCTTCTGATTTCGAGACCTATAGTTATGCCAGAGAGGAAGAACGGCAGCAAGTGAAGCAGATCTC
This sequence comes from Prevotella sp., assembly GCA_045117415.1. Taxonomy (GTDB): domain Bacteria; phylum Bacteroidota; class Bacteroidia; order Bacteroidales; family Bacteroidaceae; genus Prevotella. Next base: position 4,319 of record JBGUNO010000021.1, read on the forward strand.
AGAATTCACTGCCAAATACTTCGATGACTTTATCCTTGACGATTTCTTCTTCATCGACTTGAAGAATGATGACGAGATAGCAGCTAAAGGAAATAAGAGTTGGACAGACTATCGGCTCCGACTCATGGCTGATGCTGGTCGTGAACTGGTGATGAAGCCTGCCAAGGCTGTCAATCCCAAAGTGAAGGTGATTATCAAATACCCTAACTGGTACGACCACTTCCATGGATTGGGCTTCAATCTGGAGGAGGAACCCACGTATTTCGATGGGATATGGACAGGAACAGAGACGCGTGACCCTGGTTCCGCACAACACCTGCAGAACTATCTGAGTTATAACATCGTCCGTTATTTCGACAATATCGCACCTGGGCGCAATGGTGGCGGATGGGTGGATGCTGGTGGCATTCACATGAGCATGGACCGCTATGCGGAACAACTGCACCTCACGATGCTGTCCAAGACACCTGAGATCATCCTCTGGAACTACATGCAACTGAATGATGTGAAAATCACCCCAGCCATGCGCGCTGAATGGCAGAAGGCTGGTGGCAACAGCTTCCGTCATGACGAGATGGTGGCTCCCTTCACCAAAAACGGCAAGACCATTACGCCGACAACGATGGCACGCTTTGCCGATGTGACGCTCCATCAGACCGACCAACTCATCGGAGCATTAGGTAACCCCATCGGACTGGTGTCCTACAAGCCCTACCACTCCTCTGGCGAGGAATTCCTGCAGAACTACCTCGGAATGATTGGTCTGCCCATGGACATGCATCCGCAATGGGTGAAAGGCAAACAGCAGATTCTGTTGACAGAGCAGGCAGCGAAAGACCCGAAGATTGTGGAGAACATTAAACAGCAACTGAAGAACGGCGGCGATGTCATCATCACGACAGGCTTGTTGAAAGTCATCAAAGACGACCTCGCTGACATCTGCGAGTTGTATTGCGGCGACCTAAAGGCCATCGTCAACGACTTCGGATATGCTGGTAAGTCTGAACGTGAGTTCATCATCCCCATCGTGAAATACTTCACCAATGATGCCTGGGAGGTGGTCAGCGCAGGAAGACCGCTTAATGGAGGTGTCTCCGGCTTCCCTATCCTACTGCGTGACACGTACTCGAAAGGCATGCTTTTCGTGCTCACCATCCCTGATGATTTCGGCAACCTCTACGACTACCCTGCTCCTGCCCTCAACATCATCCGTCGTGCCATGAGCAAAGACATAGGTGCCTATATCGAGGGTCCATCGAAAGTGGCACTGTTCCCTTACGATAACAAGACACTGGTGGTAGAGAACTTCAACGACGATGCTGTCAAACTGCGTGTTGTGGTGAATAGCAAAGTGAATGCGCTGCGTAACCTCCTGACAGGGGAACAACTCAAACCTGCTGAGATAAAACCCGTACAAGGCTTCTGGGGACGTAACCGCTTCTTCGGCTATCCTGACGGCTCTACCGTGTTTGACATACAACTCCCAGCACACAGTTACATCGGACTAGCTTTTTGAACTAAACTAATAAGCGAGCAAATATGAACAAAGTAAGAATCACTGCCATTCGCCAGACCATCTATGAGGATTTGATGGTGATATACGAGAACCCGATTGAGCACACATGTGATGTCAGGGAGGGTCAGCAGTGGATTTCCATTGATGGTCAGCAGCCAGAAGGAATGTGTCCTTCAGCATGGTACTCCATGCGTGAGTTTGTGGAATCGCTTGCTCGAGGCGAGGGCAACTTTTACGACGGATGGATGAAGAACCCAATGAGTGCGATGATCAGCTGCAACGATGGTTTCCGTCCATTCAGTTTTTATATTGAAGTGATAAACGAACAAGAGTTATGATGAAGTATATTGCTTTTACATTCGTGTTATTTGCCTTGTTTTTGTGCTCTTGCCAAAATCATAAGGCGGGTGTTGAACAGTCCTCTGATGCGCAGACGGAAGATACGCTAAAAAACATTACGGCTGATATGGCATACGAGGGCATCAACAACTATTGCCATAAGGAATATGATTGGAGCGTAGCAAAGGATCATCCAGATATGATGTATCTACAGACGGGTGAAGAGAGTGATTCTGCATATCAAATAGTATTCCGCAGCTATACGGGTGCCTTTGTACATTTTTATGTCGATAAGAAAAGTGGCATTACGAGAATAGTGGAGGAAGTTCCATCCCTCCATGTAGAAGAGGAAGCTGGAACCATTGATTTGTTTGACTATTTAGGGAAGGAATGAACAACTATGAATAAAAGATTTGAAATAAATAATAAATAATTAAGATTAAGAAATGAAAAAGGTATTATTCGCTTTTGCTGCCCTTATAATATTGGCAGCATGTAGTAACAAACAAGCTGCTGCTCCTGAAACAGAGAGTAGCGAGGTAACGAACGAAGTAGTAACTAACGACACCATCAGTAAAGAAATGAAAGAAACAAACATGCAAGAAGTACAGGCATATTTGAAGGAGTGCGGAGCATTCTTCATTGCCACAGTCGACGGTGACCAGCCCCACGTTCGTCCCTTCGGCGTATCAGAGATTATCGATGGTCGTCTCTACATCATGACGGGCAAGATGAAGGACGTTTACAAGCAGATGGCAGCGAACGGAAAGTTCGAGATCTGTGCATTGAAGAAATCAGGTAGCGAATGGATGCGCTTGAGTGGAACCCTGGTCAACGACGAGACGCTGGCGGTCAAGGAGGAATTTCTGAACCGTAATGAGGGCTTGAAGTCGATGTATAAGGCTGATGATGACAAAATGGCTGTGCTCTACATCACCAATGCGACAGCACGTTTCTGCTCGTTTTCAGCACCTGAAAGAAAGGTAAGTTTCTAAAAGGCTCTATCCGTAAGTATCTCGACGAAGCCCCTGCTGCCAAACCCCACGATGCCTCGAAGGTGAAGTTCATCAAATAGGTATAATTTTTATTTATTTTCCCTTCCTGAACTCCCTGGGGTTCATGCCTTTCATCCGATTGAAGAAGCGGGCGAAGGTGGTGACTTCAGCGAAATGGAGTTGGTCGGAGATCTGGGTGATGCTCATCGAGGTCTGGCGCAGCAGGAACGTGGCCTCCATGAGGAGCATCTGGTTGATATAGTCAACAACGGTACGACCGCCTGACACTTGACGGACGACGCGAGAGAGATAGGTGGTGGTGATACAGAGTTCGGAGGCATAGAAGCCGATGTCGTGATGCTCAGCGAAGTGCTGGGGCAGCAGGCCGAGGAAGCCGAGGAAGATCTCCTCGACGCGCTTGGGGAAGCGGTGCTCGCGGATGCTGTGCTGCTGGACGGTGGAGAGGTCGGTGAGGAAGAGGTTGTAGAGCATGCGCAGGCTGTCGTTGGTCAGCGGGAGTCCCATCTGCTGATAGTGAATCATCATCTGCATCAATTCGCGCAGACGGCGAAAATCGTCGGTTTTCAGCGGTAGCACGGGTGAGGTGAGTTCCACCACCGTGAAGTAGGCCGTGCGGATGGCATCGCGCACCGTGGGCAAGCTGAGTGTGAAGTGCTCGTCGCCCAGCAGGCAGATGCCGCTGTAGTCGTTGGAGGACGAGAGGATGGTTATCTCGAAGCCGGGCGAATAGGTGTATAGGTCGCCCTCGTGCAGCGTCAGTTCGCGATTATTATATAATATGGTAAGCCAGCCTCGCGTGACAATCGTATAGATATAGCACGACAAGAATCCGTGCGTCTCGTTCGCGCCGAATGACCACTCTGCGTTGGTCTTCAAGCAGATAACGTTTCCATCCCACTCACCCTCGGGTTCGGGCAGGTTTCTTAGGTGCCAAAATTCCTTCAAACTGTACATACGAATGATGTTTTGCGCTACAAAGATACAATAAAAAATTGAATCTGTTTCGTTTCAGTCGGTTTTTGTTTCGTTTGGGCTTGCAATTTATTGGATATTATATGATATCTTTGCAGCGTGATTAAAATCACACTGCGAAGTCAGGCTGCACCTCAGCATAAAGCGAGCTTTCTGCATTCGGTTTGCACTGACTTTGCACCCAGATAACAAACAACATTATTTTTAACTAAAAACAAATTAGATTATGGACAAGCAGAAATCAATCGAAGCATTGCAGTTCTTCGTAACAGGCCTCTCTGAGGGCGCATTCGTACACAAGGTACAGGGACAGATTTTCAAGGCTCAAGGCTTCACGAAGCTGGGCGACAAGTACATCGGCCACTACACGGAGGAGATGGAATGGGTAGAGAAATTCATCGACCGCATCCTCGACCTGGGCGGTGAGGTGAAGGTGGAGAAGCACGAGGCCCGCGCGCTGTGCTACGACCCCGTGGAGTACATCAAGGAAGACCTGAAGATTCAGGAGCCGGGTGTAGAGTTGCTGCGCAAGTGCATGGGTTCGGTATGCGAGGACTATCTCACTTTCGATATTCTGAAAGCCTATCTGGCTGACGAGGAGGAAGACCTCTACTGGAGTCAGGGCGCACTCGAGATGATCGAGAAGATTGGCGCACAGAACTGGCTGATCATGCAGATGTAATACATTAAAGATTAAATATTATGAAGGAGAAAGTATTACAAGCCATGCGTGAGTTCGGTGCTCCCGTGAACGCTGGCAAGATTGCGGAGATCACAGGTATTGACCGCAAAGAGGTTGACAAGGCTTTTGCCGAGTTGAAGAAGGAGGGTGCCATTGTATCGCCCGTTCGTTGCAAGTGGCAACCCGCTTAATAATAATCTAAAAACTAATCTGATGATGGAAATCAAAGCAGTAAAATTCCGCAGAGACGGATTCTATACTCAGCCCTTCGTCTTCGGAGGCGAGGAGGGACCGGACAAGTTTGACAAGAACGTGCGCTATCGCGGCACCCTTCAGAACTATCTGATTGACACGGGTAGCGAAGTGATACTGGTGGATACAGGTTTGCCTGCAGGATTCCCAGAGGAAGTGCCCAATGAGGATTCCCCCATCTTTACCGGCAAGGACATCAGCAGCTATATGGATGCCTTTAAGGCGCTCGGCTATAAGCCTGAACAGGTGACGAAGATACTGGTTACCCACAAGCATGCTGACCACACCGGTGAACTGAAGAGTTTCCCCAATGCGAAGATCTATGTGAACCAGGAGGAGACAGATGCCGCTGAGTTGCAAGGATTGACGAATATCGTTCCTGTCAGCTATACCGATGGTGCCTACTACAACTTCCCCGAAAGTCAAAAGATAGCTGACGGCATCTACTACATCAAGGCCAAGGGACATACCAAGGGCAACAGCATCATTGTGGTGGAGATGGACGGTCTGTTCTACATGATTCACGGCGACATCACCTATGTGGACGAAGCACTCTACGAGGACAAGCTGTCTATCGTTTTTGACGACCTGCCTGCTGCCCGTGAGACCCTCAACCGCGTGCGTGAGTTCATCCGCAACCACCCCACCGTTTATTGTGGCACTCACACCCCACAGGGCTATGAGAATCTAGAGGCAAAGCGCGTGATGGACCTCGACCATCCCGTGCCGACTATTCTGGCTGAAGTCGATTTCTCCAAGCAGGAAGCCTCCGGCAAATATGTCTGCTCCATTTGCGGCTATGTCTATGATCCCGCAGAGCATGATGGCGTAGCTTTTGAAGACCTGCCCGACGACTGGAAATGCCCTCGTTGCAAGCAGCCGAAGTCGAAGTTCAATCCAGCATAAAGATTGAAATCACATAAATCAAAGGAGGGCTGCGGCTCTCCTTTTGCATTTCAATTTCATTGCAATTCCTCCTTGCAAGGCATAGTTCAAGCGAGCTTGACTCTGCTCTTGTTTCGTTCGTCATTTCATCTGATTTGAGTATTGCATTACTCAATAATTTTTGTATCTTTGCACACAAAATGCAACAGCAGCAACGGACATATATTGCCATCGACCTTAAGTCGTTCTATGCTTCAGTGGAGTGTGTGGACAGAGGGCTTGACCCACTGACCACTAACCTCGTCGTGGCTGATGAATCGAGGACAGACAAAACCATCTGTCTGGCGGTGACACCTTCGCTGAAGGCCTACGGCATCGGTGGACGTGCGCGACTGTTTGAAGTGAGACAGAAGGCGCGCGGTGTCGATTTCATCATTGCCAAGCCTCGTATGGCTCACTACATAGAGGTGAGTACCAAAGTCTATGAGACCTACCTCAAATACATTGCTCCAGAAGATATACATGTCTATAGCATCGATGAGGTTTTCATGGATGTAACGACTTATCTGCGCTCCTATAAGACGATGGTGAGCACCAATCGTCTGACTGCCCATGAGCTGGCGATGAAGATAATCCGCGACGTGCTGGCCACTACAGGTATCACGGCAACGGCAGGAATCGGTACAAACATGTATCTGGCAAAGGTGGCTATGGATATTGTCGCAAAAAAGAAACCTGCGGATAAAGATGGTGTGCGCATTGCCGAACTGGATGAAATGTCGTATCGACGTGAACTTTGGGACTACCGCCCTCTGACCAAGTTCTGGCGTGTTGGACGTGGGATAGCCGAGAAACTGGCTGTATATGGTATTGACACGATGGGAAAGTTGGCGCGAATGTCAATACAGAACGAAGGACTGCTTTACCGTCTCTTTGGTGTGAATGCAGAGTTGCTGATAGACCATGCCTGGGGCTGGGAGCCATGTACCATAGATGCAGTGAAAGCCTACAGACCAGAGACCAACTCCTTCAGTAGCGGACAGGTTTTGCAGGAACCTTATACTTTCAAGAAAGCTCGTGTGGTGATGCGTGAAATGGCAGAGGGGATGGCACTCTACCTCGTATCGAAGCGTTTGGTGACTGATCAGTTGGTACTGACCGTTGGCTATGATACGGAAAGTCTGACACGTCCTGAAATCCGAGAAAAGTATCATGGTGAGATTACCACCAACTACTACGGAAAGGCTGTACCGAAGCATGCTCACGGCACATTCAACTTCGAAAGGCCGACCTCATCGTCGCGGCTCATCATGGATGGGACCACAGAATTGTTTGACCGCTGTGTGAATCCTGATTTGCTGATCCGTAGGCTGAACCTGACAACGAATCATGTAGTAAGCGAAGCATCAGTT
>JBGUNO010000022.1:0-28513 GCA_045117415.1 Prevotella sp.
CAAAACCTGCTTCAGTAGCTCAGTTGGTTAGAGCACCTGACTGTTAATCAGGGGGTCGTTGGTTCAAGCCCATCCTGAAGCGCAAAAGTCCCGAAGTCAAATTCGGGACTTTTTGTGTCTAAATATCATCATCCCCTCTTTTCAAGTATCTGCTCGGCATGCTCCTTTGTCTTCACCTGCTTGCCGACATATATTTGTTCTATGATTCCCTCCTCATTAATAATAAAGGTAGTGCGGATAGTACCCATCGTCTTTTTGCCATACATCACTTTCTCACCCCAGGCGCCCATCATCTCCATCAGCGTCTTGTCCACATCAGCAATCAAAGGGAAAGGCAGTCCATGCTTCTCCTTGAACTTCACGTGTGAGACAGCAGAGTCCTTGCTTACGCCAACCACCTCATAACCTGCACCTTGCAACTCCCCATAGTGGTCTCGCAGGCTGCAAGCCTCAGCGGTACAACCACTCGTATTATCTTTCGGATAGAAGTACAGCACTAACTTACGTCCCTTGTAATCACTCAGACGGATATCCCGTCCTTGTTCATCCTTGCCTAATATCTCAGGCGCTTTGTCTCCAATGTTCATTGTTCAACTGTTTTTATGATTCGCTCTGTTTGTTTTATGATGCAAAGATACAATATTTCTTTCATCAAAACAAATAAAAAATGGTGCGCTTGTTATATCATCTTACTAAAATGTTCCTGAGTTCTATCATTATACTAGTTATAATTTATATAATAAAAACAGTCTGTCTCCAAAAGGAAGACAGACTGTCACACCTATTCTATTATTATAGGTAGATTATATTTACTTCTCTTCTACATCGTTCTCGCGGATGGTACGACCCATCACAAGGAAGGCGGTAGGTGCTGCGATGAAGATAGACGACAGGGTACCGAAGATAACACCCAGGATCATGGCGAACGAGAAGCTGCGGATGCTGTCACCACCGAGGATGAAGATACACAGCAAGACGATCAGGGTCGTCACGGAGGTGTTGATGGTACGAGCCAGTGTCTGGTTCAGAGAACCGTTGAACAGGCTCTGACGGTCGCGCTTCGCATACAGGTTGAAGTTCTCACGGACACGGTCGAAGACTACCACCTTATCGTTGATAGAGTAACCAATCACAGTCAGGATAGCGCCGATGAAGGTTTGATCGATCTCCAACGACATCGGAACCCAGCCCCACAATACGGAGTAGAAGCCGATCACGATGAGGGCATCGAGTGCCAGAGCGATGATGGAGCCTACAGAATAAGCAACGTTGCGGAAACGTAGCAGGATGTAAAGGAAGATGGCAATCAGGGCGATAATCACACTGATGATAGCACCATAGGTGATATCTTTAGCTACAGAAGGACCTACCTTCGCAGAGCTAATGATTGAGCCACCCTCACGAACGTCGGGGTTTTTGAATGCCTCTACGTTAGTCTGGTTGACAAGACCAGCTTTCTTCAATGTGTTATAAAGGATGGTCTCTGCCTTGTCGTCCACCTGTGGGTTGTTGGACTCGATATCCCAGTTGGTAGAGATACGAACGGTCTTACCATCAGTACCGAGGGCAATCACACTGGTGTTGGCTTCCTTGTCTTTATTCTCGCCAATGGTGTTGATGAAGGCACCAGCGAGGGCAGTACGTACCTGCTCAACAGGAACTTGCTTGTCGAGAGTCACCACATAATTGCGACCACCTGTGAAGTCGATGCTCTGGCTCAGGCCACGAACAGCGAAGGATACGCAGAACAGGATGGCTGCGACACCCCAGATGGTGAATGACTTCTTATACATACCCATGAAGTTGAACTTGGTGTTCTGCATCATGTTGCGAGAATAGGCGGTGGAGAAGGTAAGGTTCTGCCACTTGTCCTTCTTCATCTTGGCATCGTAGATCAGACGAGTCATGAAGACAGCGGTGAAGAACGATACACAGATACCGATCATCAAGGTGGTGGCGAAACCACGGATAGGACCTGTTCCGAAGACATACAGGATGATACCCGTAATCAACGATGTGAAGTTAGAGTCGAAGATAGCGGAGAAGGCATTCGAGTAACCGAGGTTCAGTGCCTCTTTCACGCTATGTCCCTTGCGGAGCTCCTCCTTGGTACGCTCATAGATCAGCACGTTGGCATCCACAGCAGTACCGAGGGTCAGTACGATACCGGCGATACCAGGCATAGTCAATGCCGCCTGGAACGAGGTAAGGATACCGAGTGTGAAGAACAGGTTGAAGAGCAGTGCCATGTTGGCAAGCATACCAGGGATGAAGCCGTACAGCATCACCATGTAGATCATCAGGAGCACGAAGGCTACGACGAAGGAGATGACACCCTGCTTGATAGACTGGGCACCGAGTGACGGACCAACAACCTCCTCCTGTACGATGCGGGTAGGAGCCGGCATCTTACCAGAGTTCAGTGTGTTGGCAAGGTCCTTGGTGTCCTCGATGGTGAAGTTACCAGTGATGGATGAGTTTCCACCGTCAATCTGAGTGAGGATACGAGGTGCGCTATAGACAGCGTCGTCGAGGACGATGGCAACACCACGTCCGATATTCTGCTTGGTAATCTGGCTCCAGCGGCGCGCACCGTCAGAGTTCATCTGCATCGATACAGAGGGGTGACCCATCTGGTCGAACTCGTCTTTGGCATTGGTAATGACGTCACCCTCTAGTGGAGCACGTCCGTTGGGCTCTGTAATCTTCAGAGCATAGAGGGCGAAGATGTCTCCCTTGGTATTCTCACCTCCGAAGTCCTCTGCCTTGGCACCCCAGCGGAGCTTACACTCAGCAGGGAGGATCTGGCGGGCGATATCGGAATAGATCACCTTGTCGACATCAGCGGTATCACGGGCGTTGGCATAACCAACGATAGCGAGTCCCTGTGGAACGGGCTGGAAGACGGCGAATAGCGGGTTCTGCTTCAGTGCCTCTGCCTTTGCCTTGGCATCTATCACTTTGTCATTCTTCTTGGCAAGTTTGGCAGCCAGGTTAGCAGAGCTGGCAGCAGTTGTGTCTGCTACGGCAGTCGTGTCAGCAGCGGTAGCAGTAGCTGTAGAATCAGCCACCTCTGCCTCACCACCTGTGGCAGCGTATTTCTGGTTCAACTGAGCGAGAAGCGGATAAATCTCCTGTGAGTTATAGGTCTCCCAGAACTCGAGGTTGGCAGAGCCCTGCAACAACTTACGAACACGCTCTGGTTCCTTGATACCAGGCATCTCCACCATGATACGACCGCTCTGTCCTTCCAGCTTCTGGATATTAGGCTGTACGACACCGAACTTATCGATACGGTTGCGGACCACATTGAAAGAGTTGTCAACGGCAGACTGTACCTCAGCACGGAGGGCACGCTCTACTTCGGCATCAGTGCTGTTGGTGCTCACCTTACCCTTCATCTGCTGGGTGGCGAAGACAGCTGCCAAAGGACGACCGTTGGAGTTCTGCTTCCAATACTTGATAAACAGGGAGATGAAGTCGTCCTGACTGGTCTCTTCCTCTTTTTTAGCCTCTTCCATCGATTTCTTGTAGGCAGCGTCTGTCTTGTGGTCGGCAAGTACGTCGACAACGTCGGGTACTGATACCTCAAGAATCACATTCATACCGCCCTTCAGGTCAAGTCCAAGGCCGATTTCCATCTCGCGGCACTGCTTGAACGAATAGATTCCGCAGTACACTTTCTCGTTCATGATAGAGTCGAGGTACTCCTGACCTGCCTCTTCGCCCATGGCGGCTGCCTTGTTCTCGTGGTAGCGTGTCACAAACGAGAAGGAGAGGTAGAAGCAGCACACGAGGATTAGAACGAGTGCAATAAACTTTACAATTCCTTTGTTTTGCATTTTGTTTTTTATATTGTTTAATTTTGTGATTCCGCAATTTTAGCCTGCAAATATACTTATTTTTCTTCACTTAGCGAAATTTCTCAAAGAAATTCGTCATTTTTTCAATCATTTCCACCTATTTTAATCCAACAAACAATAGGATAATGGTCACTGGCGTCTATTTTACTGTCTATCTTGCAGTTGTATGGTTGGAGGTCGGAGGAACAGAAAATATAGTCGATACGGAAGGGGAATCCTTTCTGATTATATGACAAACCGAGCCCCCGTCCAGTAGCGACGTAACAGTCGGTCAGCGTCTCCGCAAGACGGTGACGAGAGTAGGAGATAGGGTTGTCGTTTAAGTCACCACAGAGGAGGATAGGATATTGGCGATGCTCTTGGATATAACGACATACTGCCTCTATCTGCGGTGCTCTCTTAGATGCTGACTCTGAGAGCGTTACCAATAGTTTCTTAGACTCTTTACGGGCAGTGTCACCACGCATCTCGCCTTTCAAGATTTCCCGATAGGCGCTGCGTGCTTCTCTCTTAAGATGGGTACCCTCGAAATGATTGTTGATGACCAACAAGGTATCGTTGCCTACCTGTAGGTACCAGGCTGCGCTGCCGTTGTTGATGGAGCGATAAGGGATACGCTCCCGACGGATGATCGGGAAACGAGTATGGATACCGACGCCATTGGGGTAGAGGTCGGTGTTGAACATGAGCGTGTCATTATAGGCGAACTTCTTCTCGTAGTGCTTGAAACAATAACGGCGCCAGGTGTCATTGTCCTCTTGTATGCAGACAATATCGGCATCCTCCGCGAAGAGATAGTCGCGCACCACCTCGAAGCCTTGCTCATACTTGTAGTTGCCACCATATCCGCAGACGTTGTAGCTCACAACTTTAAGAGCACCCTCAGGAACCTCTTGCGACCGCAGGTTAAGGGGCATATATATAGATATAGGTACGTACGAGACGAGAAACCCCAACAGGGGGATCCATATCATGCGAAACTTAAAAACGACCCAGAAGAGCAGAAAAGCAAGGTTGATGAGCAGGAAAAGGGGAAATGTCATCCCAAAGCACGACAGGACAGGGTGGTCAATAGGACTCAACCGGTCGGAATAGCCAATCAGTGTCATGATGATGATGGTAACGAGATTCGCGCCTGCCAGCATCTGCACGGTAAATGTCTTTAGCTGCTTAATCAATTCTGCTGACTTTGGTCGAACAACTTCTTCTTCTCCTCTTTCGTCAGACTGTCGTAGCCGCTCTTTCGGATCTTGTCGAGGATGGCATCGATCTCCTCCTGATTGGCACGCTTGGGCTTCTTCGGCTTCTCATACATCGGCTCCTCCGGCTCATCAGCCCAGCGGCGACGGTTACTACTGTGCTGTTGTCGTTCGTCGAAACGCCGTTTCATATTGTCGAAGAACTCCTGTCCGCGGCTACGACCGAAACCGCTGCCGTTGCCTGGGTGTTTCTTCCAATAACGGATCATAATGAAACCGAAGAGCATACCTCCTAAGTGGGCAGTATGGGCGACACCATCACCAGGACCACTAAGTGCTGAGAATAATTCGATGGCGATATAGCCGACAATCAGCCACTTTGCCTTGATGGGGAAGGGGAAGGGAATAATGAACAACCGCTCGTTGGGGAAGATCATACCGAAGGCAAGCAGGATGGCATAGACGGCACCTGAGGCACCAATCGTCGTCCATAGGTTGAGGTAGTCGGCGGTCGCCATGATGGTACCTCCGAGGTTCACGTTGTCGTAGGCGGCAAGACCCTCTGCCATATAGTTGGCATACTGGGCGATTTCCTGTACTATACCAGCACCGATGCCACACGAGATGTAATAAAAAAGGAATTTCTTCGGACCCCATACTCGTTCGATGACAGCACCGAACATCCAGAGGGCAAACATATTAAAGAAAATATGTGTGAAGCCGCCATGAAGAAACATGTAGGTGACAAATTGGTAAAGATGGAAGTCCTTCGCCATGAAGAAGTGGAGTCCCAATAACGAGGTCAGGTTGATGCCTCGTAATTCCAAAACCCAAGTTGCTACAAATGCCAGAAAGTTGACAATGAGCAGATTCTTGGTCATCGTAGGTATATTATTCATTATTCAATTTACAATTAACCATTTACACTTTGTCGTCAAACATTGATTTACCATCGTTGACGGTGCAAAATTACGAAAAATATCTGTTTTTTGGCACAAAAAGGGGGCTATAAGCATTTTTTTTCAATAAATATCTCATTTTTTTTGCTATTTTGTTTGTTTTTTTAATTCTTTCTCCTATATTTGCAGTGGAATACAATTAAAACCGATTTAAACTATTAATATTTACTTTTTAAAACAACAACAATTATGAACAAGACAGAATTAATTGAGAAGATTGCAGCCTCTGCAAAACTGACTAAGGCTGATTCAAAGAAGGCACTTGATGCAACTATCGAAGCTATCTCCGCAGCTCTGAAGAAGGGTGACAAGGTTCAGCTCGTTGGTTTCGGAACTTTCGCAGTAGCTAAGAAACCTGCTCGTGAAGGTATCAACCCCGCTACCAAGGCAAAGATTAAGATTGCTGCTAAGAAGGTTGCTAAGTTTAAGGCTGGTGCAGAGCTTGCAAAGGTTGTAAACAAGTAATTTTTGTCAAGAAAAATTTAAAGAGGCTTCCGCAAGGAAGCCTCTTTCGTTTGTGGTCTATTCGAAAGAACTATTGAGGTTGCTTTCCAATATAGGCAAGGATACCGCCGTCTACATACAGCACGTGACCGTTGACGGCATCAGAGGCATGGGAAGCGAGGAAGACTGCGGGACCACCCAGCTCTGACGGATCGAGCCAGCGACCGGCAGGGGTTTTTGCACAAATGAATGAGTCGAACGGATGACGGCTACCGTCTGGCTGACGCTCACGAAGTGGAGCGGTCTGCGGGGTAGCGATGTAACCCGGACCAATACCGTTACACTGGATGTTGTACTCACCGTACTCAGAGCAGATGTTACGGGTCAGCATCTTCAGACCACCCTTGGCGGCAGCGTAGGCACTGACGGTTTCACGACCCAGCTCGGACATCATCGAACAGATATTGATGATCTTACCCTCACGACGTTCCATCATCTCAGGAATGACGGCGGCACTGACGATGTAGGGAGCCACCAGGTCGACATCGATGACCTGCTGGAATTCGGCACGCTTCATCTCGTGCATGGGGATGCGCTTGATGATGCCGGCATTATTCACAAGAATATCAATCTGTCCTACCTCGGCGTGGATTTTCTCCACCAGAGCCTTCACGGCGTTCTCGTCGGTCACGTCACAGACGTAGCCGTGTACGTTGGTGATGCCAGCCTCCTTGTAGTTGTTGAGTCCACGCTCCAGGGCAGCCTCGTTGATGTCGTTGAAGATAATGTTCTTGATACCTGCTGCTACGAAAGCTTTAGCGATGTTGAAACCAATTCCGTAAGACGCACCAGTAATCCAGGCGTTCTTACCCTCTAAAGAAAATAGATTTGCCATAATAGTTTTATTTTTAAGTAAAGTGATATTAAATGCAAAGGTAGCAATTTTTTTTGAATTGCCACCTTTTATATGATACGTTTTAAGTTTGATTAATATTTAGAACTCAAGAACCAGCGACTGGCGGGGACGTAGCCGGAGGTCTTGAGACAAATCGTAGTATCGCCCTGTGAGAATGTCTTTCGCCCGTTTGGTGTCACCAATCACCTCGACATAGCGCTCCACAGGCATCGTGGCTTCCTGACGGGTGCCATTGAGGATGGTGAGTGCTGTCTTACCCTGGTATCGGCGGGCAATGACGTAGATACCCTTATAGGGGATAAACTGGGTCATCGCCCCTTTGGTAATCACTTCGTTACCTTGTCGCCAGTGCAGCAGTCGGCTGGTCCATCGGAACATGTCCTGTTCTGCCTTGGTGCGTCCCTCCTTTGTAAAGGCGTTATGCTGGTCACCAGGGAAACCGCCTGGGAAGTCCTTGCGCACATTGCCGTCGGTCACCTCCTTGGTACCGTTCATCAGGATCTCGGTACCATAGTAAATCTGTGGGATTCGGTTGACGGTCAATAACAAGGCGAGTGCTTGCTTGAGGGCAAGGGTGTCGCATCCGTTCCCCAGGTAACGGTCAGTATCGTGGTTGTCAATAAATGCCATGACCGACGAGGGGTTGGGGTAAAGGTAGTCGTATACAAACGAGTTGTAGATGCGGTTAAGACCGTTCCACCATGCGTCCGTCTCCTCATTCTTTGCTTGGTTCAGCTTGTCGAAGAACGAGAAGTCCATGACGGTTTTCAGATAGCTGTTGTTCTTGGAGAGTTTACTGTCTTTTTGCCAGGAAGCGGTATAGGCAGGCTCGGTGACCCATGTCTCTCCAACGGTATTGAAGTTCGGGTATTCCTCGTCGAGTTCCTTCATCCACCGTGCCATTCCCTTGGCATCGGCATACGGATAGGTGTCCATGCGGATACCATCGATGCCCACCGTCTCAATCCACCAGATGGAGTTCTGGATAAGATAGGTCATCACATGCGGATTACGCTGGTTCAGGTCTGGCATGGTAGGAACAAACCAGCCATCAACGGTCTCCTTCAAATCCACCTTGGAGGCATAGGGATCCTTGACGGGTGTCAGTTTATAGGATGTCTGCTGGAAACTCTTGGTGGGATTACTAGTGCCTCCGGACTCCTCCAGCCATTCGGGCATGTTGAACCAGTCCTTACTGGGCATGTCAGCCACCCAAGGATGTTCAAAGCCACAGTGGTTGAAGATCATGTCCATCACGACCTTCAGACCTTTCCGATGTGCCTCATCAGCTAACCGGCGGTAGTCCTCATTGGTTCCGAAACGTGGGTCTACTCTATAGTAATCTGTAGTGGCATAGCCATGATAGGTAGAGAACCCATTTTCCGTATCGGGGGAGTCATTCTCCAATACAGGAGTCAGCCACAGCGCAGTTACTCCTAATTCGGTGAAATAATCCAGATGATCACGGATGCCGTTCAAGTCTCCCCCATGCCGTAGGCTCGGTTGCGTACGATCCTCTTGATAGGGGTGCAGTCCCTTTACCTGTGGGTTGTGACCAGCTCCCTGCGCAAAACGGTCTGGCATCAGCATATAGAGCACATCAGCATTGGTGAAACTCATACGCTGGTCGCCTGCTTTCTCCCTCTTTCTCAGGGTATAGTTCACTTTCTGCTTGTCAAACTTCAGTGTCATGGTTCCAGGCTGTGCTCCCTGCAGGTTAATGTATACCAGCAGGTAATTGGGAGAGTCAAGGTGTACCACGCTGTCAATGCGCACATGGGGATAGTCAGTGGTCACCTCTTTGACAGAGGTGATATTCTTACCATATACCATGAGTTGCAACTGTGGATTCATCATACCCGCATACCAGTCGGTGGGGTCTATCCTGTCTATTTTCACTGCGGCGTTCATCGTTATTATATGCAAAGCAAAGAGTCCTAATAATAATGTTCGTTTCATATCGTCATACTTGGGTTAATTATGTATAATCATTGAGGATTGGGGAGTGACCACTATCTTGTCGCCATCGATGTCTCCCATCCCTTGTTCATCGATGACTCCCTCCTGACATACCACCGTGTATTTACCCTTGGGGATTGCGATGGTCTGTGGTTCCTTAGAGGCATTCAGCGCGACGATGATATTTTGCCATTCGTCCTTGTCCTGAAGGTCTTTAAGTCTGAAGGCAACCACCTGTTGAGGAGTCTTCAGGAATTCTAAGTGTTTACGGACAAGGTCTGCGTTGCCCAAACGAAAGGCAGGATGATGTAAGCGCAGGGCGATGAGTCGTTGGTAATATGCAAAGACCTGCGGATAGCGCTGGAGGTTCGACCATTCCAGACGGTTGATGCTGTCGGGCGACTCAAAGCTGTTGTGGACACCCTTCTTGTCACGTAGCAGTTCCTCACCACTTAGCATGAAGGGAATACCTTGTGAAGTAAAGACTGCGGTCTGTGCTAGGAGGTTGAGACGAATCAGCTCGTCCATCGTTATCCCGGGCTTACTAGTTTTCAAGCGGTCGACCAGACACATGTCGTCATGGCAACTCACATAACTCATCATCTGGGTCGGCTCAGCAGCCCAAGGCTCTGTCGAGTAGTTGACTTTCATCATATTGACCTGTGGGTGCTCGATAGCACCAGCAATACCGAATTTCAGACTTTCCTCACAATTGGGAACTCCTATGAGGAAACCACCTTTGGTGTCGTCGCTGAAAGGACCACGCAGCGCATCACGTATCTCGTCGGAAAAGGCGGCGATGTGAGACATCTGCTGGATGTTCGCCTTCATACCCAGTTGCTCGTTAGGCAGGGCACAGGCTCCTGCGCTCCATCCCTCTCCATAGATGAGGATATTGGGGTCAATGTCATTCATCATCTTGCGGATCGCATTCATTGTCTCAATATCATGACAGCCCATCAGGTCGAAGCGGAACCCGTCAACATGGTATTCGTCAAACCAATATCTTACGCTTTCCTCCATGAATTTCCGCATCATGGGTTTGTCAGAGGCGGTCTCGTTACCACAGCCAGAGCCGTTGCTATACGCTCCCTCTGCCGTTTTACGATAATAATAGTCCGGATAGGTCCTTTGAAAATTGGAGTGATCGATGTCGTAGGTGTGGTTATAGACTACGTCGAGAATAACCGAGATACCAGCCTTGTGGAGTGCTTGTACCATTTGCTTAAACTCCAAGATGCGGCATACGGGGTTGTAAGGATCGGTGGAATAACTGCCATCTGGCACGTTATAGTTTACAGGGTCGTAGCCCCAGTTATATTGTGGCTCATTTAGACGAGTCTCGTCCACAGAGCCGTAGTCGTAACTGGGCAGGATATGGACGGCATTGATACCGAGGTCTTTCAAATGCTGGATTGCCCAAGGCTCGGTCAAGGCAAGGAACTTACCGGGATGCTTTGCCTCTGGGCGTGCTATAGAAAAATCACGATGGTGCATCTCATAAACGACATAGTCTTGGAAGGGGCGCAGCACATGCTGGTCGTCAGCCCATCCCTTGGGGTTGGTGTCACGCATGTCCAGGATAACCCCTTTCTCGCCATTCACTGTCACTGCCTTGGCGAACACTCCGGGAGACGCCTGTCCGTTGACGACAAACTGATAGGCTTTCCCTTTCTGATCGCCTGAGAGCGTTGCCGTCCAGATGCTGTCAGCTTGCAGTTTCATATGAATACTGTCGTTGTCGATGACCACCAGACACTTGGCGTCAGTAGGTGCGAACAACTTGAAGACGGTCTCTTGGGGTGAGTAGGTCACTTCGTCAAAGTGAAACACCTCTTGAGTAGGCTTGCAAGCTGTCAGTAACACTGTCATTCCTATGAATAAAGCTTTTCTCATTGCGTTATCATTGTGCTATCAGTGAAATGGCAAAACCGCCGCCAGGAGCCTCTGTCAGTTTCAGGGAGTCACCAGCCTTTACCACCTTTTTGGTGATGACGTAAGCCTTGGGGTTCTTCTCGTAATGGGCATCCTTGGCATCAGCATATATCGTACAGTTATATTTCTTTCCCTTGTCGAGGAAGTCGAGTTTGATGACGCTCTCGTGTCCATTCTCGTCACACTTGCCACCGATAAACCAGTTATCGGTGCCTTTCGCCTTACGGGCGACAGTGATATAATCGCCTGGTTCTGCCTCTAAATATTTGGAGTCATCCCAGTCGCATGCCACATCACGAATAAACTGGAAGGCGTCGTCGTATTTCTCATAGTGCTCTGGAAGGTCTGCCGCCATCTGTAGTGGACTGTACATCGTCAGATAGAGCGCCAGTGAGCCAGCGATAGTGATGCGTGCCCATGAGGTGTTATTGCTCCATGTGCTTAACTTTGTCTCAAAGATACCAGGGGTATAGTCCATTGGACCGCCTTGCAGACGGGTGAAGGGCAGAATACAGGTGTGGTCAGGGTTGTTGCCGCCGAAAGCCTCATACTCCGTGCCGCGCGCTGACTCACCGCCGACGAGGTTAGGCCAGGTGCGACAGAGTCCCGTTGGACGGGTCGCCTCATGCGAGTTCACCATGACATGGTGTTTGGCCGCCTCCTGGATAACATACAGGTAGTGGTTGTTCATCGACTGCGAGTAGTGGTGGTCGCCACGAGGGATGATATCACCTACATATCCCGTCTTCACGGCATCGTAGCCGTATTTGTTCATCAGTTCATACGCCTCCTTGATATGCCGCTCGTAGTTCTGCGTCGACGACGAGGTCTCATGGTGCATGAGAATCTTCACGCCCTTGGCATGCGCATAGTCGTTGAGCATCTTGATGTCGAAGTCAGGGTAGGGTGTCACGAAGTCGAAGACATCCCGCTTCCACATATTCGCCCAGTCTTCCCATCCGACATTCCAGCCTTCCACCAACACCTCGTTGAGTCCGTTCTTGGCGGCGAAGTCAATGTAGCGTTTCACCGTTTCGTTGTTGGCGCAGTGCGTTCCATTAGGCTTCACTTTGTTCCAGTCAATTTTATCCAGTTGGATGCTGGGGAAGTCGTTGGTGTAATGCCAGCTGCCGCGCCCCACAATCATCTCCCACCATACACCACAATATTTCGTGGGATGAATCCAACTGGTATCCTCTATCTTACAGGGCTCATTCAAGTTCAGAATGAGGTTGCTCGACAGCATGTCACGGGCATCGTCGCTAACCATGACGGTACGCCACGGGGTGGTGCAGGGTGTCTGCATACAGCCTTTCAGACCCGTAGCATCGGGAGTCAGGTGACTCACGAAGGTAAGGGGCTGGGGCAGGGGGTATTCCGAAGCAGTGGGATTCGGTGTATAGGCATTGCTGCCGCCGCCGAGTTTGGTAGTAAGATGCTTCGTCTTGGCATCCACCAGTTCGAGGTGCATAGTGGCATAGTCGAGACATGCCGCCTCATGGATATTAATATAGAGTCCATCGTCGCTCTTCATCTGCAAGGAGGTCTGTACACCCGTCTCTGAAAAGACTGCTACCGACGAGTTGCCCCAGTTGACAGCCTTCTTCATTCGTCCACGAATCTCTGAGAGCCGGGTCTGCTGTGTTTCCTGCTCCTGTGTGTCGTAGTCGCCTGGCAACCACCAGGCAATGTGGTCGCCTGCCATGGCGAACTCGGTATGTTCCTCTTTGATGAGGAAGTAGTTCAGTTCCTTCTGCTGGGGGAACTCATAGCGAAATCCGATACCGTCGTCATAGACCCGGAAGCGGATGATAATCTGTCGCTCGTGTGGGTAGAAGGCACGTCCGCGTTCGTTCTCTGCAGCAGTGACTTTGCTGGTTTCCCATTGCTGCGAAAGGGTCGCAGCATATTCGACATAGTGGTTTCGGATGTCCCTGGTTTCGCCCCATACGGGTTGCCATGTCTCGTCGAATGAACTTGTCTGTTCGTTCTTGATAACGAAACCGTCCATCAGGTCGGTCTCGTTCATGCCCATGGAAGCGTGCTTGTCCTTTGCCAGTTCCAATCCCAGACGGGAGGGCCTGATGACCTCCTTCCCCTTATAGGTCATACTATAGACGGGGACGCCGTCTTTCACGTCAAAGGTAACGACGATATTGCCGTTTGGCGATTTCACTTCAGCAGCAAGCGCTGTCAAGGGCAACAGTAACAGTGTTAGTGTTAGGAAAAAGTTAATGCGTCTCATAATTATTTTCTTCCACTTTGTGTGATAAGTGTTTTGATTTCTTCGTTGAAGCCGTCTGCCTGCATCAGTTCCTCTATCGTCAGATGCATGCGATAACGCCAGTAGTGGCGTGGGTTAGCAGGGATATTGATACGCTCTGCGTTCTGGTCGGGCAGACGTAGCTTCTCGTCGATGGATAGCCAGTCTTGCAGGGACAGCAGACAAAGCATGGAAGGAGATGTCAGATGACGGCTCACGATATCCTTGGCAAGCCAACCGGGCAGTGGATGAGGAGCATTTCCACTCCGATAGAGCATGCTGCTAAAGTAGTCCTGTGTACGTTCTGTATCCTCGTCCCACCACTGACGGAGTGTTGGCATATCATGGGTGGAGATGGTGCATACAGAGAGGTAAGGATTCTGAGACAGATGTCCGAAACGAACCTTGTCATCTTTCGGCATCGACTGGATCTCCAGACTCAGGATGCGCAGCTCGTTCATCACCCAGGGTACACACTCGGGTACCATACCCAGATCCTCTGCACATACCAGCATACGGGTCGCCTGTGTCAGACGAGGCAGCTTCTTCATTGCCTCCTGATACCAGAACTGGTTGTTGCGACGGTAGAAATAGTCGTTATACAGGCGGTTGAAGTTGTATTTCTGCCCTTCGTCCAACTGTTCGTAGGCCTGCTGATACTGTACGGCAATACGGGGATGCCAGCGGTCGTTGCGCTTATGATCAACTAAGAATAATCCATCGTTGAAATTCACACCATAGCCTTCAATCTCTTCCTTGCTCATTCCCAAGGCAGGTGCAAATTGTCCCATCAGTCCGGACTTCTCAGGTACGGGAATCTCCCAGATGCGGAAGAAGCCTAATACATGGTCAATGCGGTAGGCATCAAAGAACTGTGCCATCTTACGGAAGCGGCGTACCCACCAGGCGCAATCGTCCTTCAGCATCTCGTCCCAGTTGTAGGTAGGAAAGCCCCAGTTCTGTCCGTCGGCAGAGAACGGATCGGGTGGTGCGCCAGCCTGTCCGTTGAGGTTGAAGTATTTGGGTTCTACCCATGCTTCCACACCGTCACGGCTGATACCGATAGGGATATCGCCTTTTAAGATGACCCGATGCTGACGGGCATATTCATGGGCGGCGTGCATCTGCTGGTCGAGGTTGTATTGTACGAAGTACCAAAAGTCGAGTTGGCTGTTTGCTGTTTGCTTTTGGCTATTGGCTTCTTTGGGCCATTTCGAGAAATCAGCGGTACCATATTTGTCACGGTTGACGCAGAACTGAGCGTATGGCATGAGCCATTCTTTGTTGTCATTGAAGAACTGCTTATAGGCTTTGGTAGCCTTTACACGCTTCCACTCCTGCTCGAACAGTACGTGCAGATAATCCATCTTTGCAGCGAACATCCTTTCATAGTCAATCTGTGGCAGGGCATTCAGTTCCTGACGAAGTTGCTCGAATTTAATCTTTAGTTTTTCATCTTGAATCTCGGGCAATTGTCTGAAGTCTGTATACTGCGGATGGAGGGCATAGATACTGATACTGTTATAAGGATAACTGTCCTGCCAGGTGCCAGTCATATTCGTGTCGTTGATAGGTAGCACCTGAATGACACGCTGATTGGTCTTGTTTGCCCAGTCAACCATCATCTTCAAGTCACCGAAGTCACCTACGCCGAAACTCCCTTTACTTCTCAACGAGAAGATAGGGATGACTGTTCCGGCACCTTTCCATGGATAGACGGCGAAGTTGGATTGTGAGAGTTCATAGATAACCACCTCATTGGCTTCTATGGCAGTAAGCGAAACCGTACGGTTGGCACCCTGTTCCCAAAGGGGCTGGTCGATGCCCAGCATGACAAACTTAAACTCGAAGGTCTGGGGCAACGTAGAGGCATCGAGACTGATGACCCACTCATGGTACTCATGTTCAAACATGGGCAGCGCCTTGTTGGCGTCCCAGTTGCCGAGGGCTTCACAGGCACCAACAATACCTAGTTGCTGACCTATACGGAGTTGCGGCGCACGAACCTTCAGCCGCACTGTCCGTTCGAATTCTGTAGGCATGCTAAGCTCACGCTGGCAAGCCATGATACAATCGGTAAAGGCAGAGGAATACATATAGGCATCTTCAGGGATGTCTATCCAATGGTCGAAAATGGTATAGCGGCTACCTTTCTGTGCAGCAAACTCTACTCGGTGGGGTTCTACCAACCATTCATGACGTGCCTCATCATCACCACGATAGACACTGTAGTAGTAGTCTATGTAGGTTCCTGGTTTAGCAGTTTTGGTTAATTGACAGAACCAGTGAAGTCCATCAAGTGTACTCATCTTGTGCTGCGAGTCTTTCGTCGCATCTTCCCCAGACAGAACATTCAGTACTAGATATTCTCCGAAGGTAGTCTGATATTCCAGATTGAATAATAGTTTCATAAGCGTATATTTATAGTTTCTATTGGCAAAATTACAAAAAATCCCCATTCGGTTGAACCAAATGGGGAGAGATTCTCCAGTTATAGAATGCAAACGTTTGCACCAATTACTTTTGCCGGATGACTGTGACGCAGGCAGCTCCGACGATTAGAAGGACACCAGAGACCATCATCATCGTGGACTGGTGACTACCTACCAAGGAAAGGACAATGCCACCGCAGAGAGCGGCGATAATCTGTGGAATACAGATGGTACCGTTGAATAGACCAAGATAAGCACCCATATGTCCATAACCTTGCAGGGCATTGGTGACGAAAGTGAACGGCATGGCAAGCATTGCCGCCCAGGCACATCCAATCAGCAGGAAAGGAATGAACTGCAGGTAGGCATCATGGATGAATGGCACGAGTGCAAAGCCGACGCCTCCGATAATGAGGCTGGCGGCATAGGCTACCTTGATGTTCTTGAGCTGGGGCAGTATGGCAGCCCAGATAACAGAGCCGATTGCCTGTACGGCAAACAGCACGCCCACCCAGTTGCCGGCAGCCTGGAAATCAGCGCTGGCAGGGTCTGTCGTATTCCATACCGTCTCGGCAATAGCACCTGTCGAGTAGTTCCACATATAGAGGAAGGCTGCCCAGCAGAAGAACTGTACCAGTCCCACCTTCCAGAAGGTGGAAGGAGCCTTGCGCAGCAAGGTGAACCAGTTGCCAGAGTTCTCTGGGTTCTCTGACTCCTCAGATTCTTCCGAATTTCCATTATATTCCGCATATTCCTTTGGGTTCCACTCCTTTACTTTCAAGGTAGTATAGATCACACAGAGAATCAAGATCGCCGCACCGACATAGAACGACCAGATGACACTGTCGGGAACCACACCCTTCTCAGCGACATTACTGATGCCGATGAAGGTAAAGATAAAGGGGAACAGAAACCCTGCCACACTGCCTGCGTTACAGAGGAACGACTGTATGCTGTATGCCTTTGCCTTTTGCCCTTCGTTTACCATGTCGCCCACCAGCATCTTGAAAGGCTGCATCGCCATATTGATACTGGTGTCAAGAAACATCAGGGCAATGAGTCCGAACATCATGGCGGCACTGACGGCAAGTCCCAAGGAACCGGCGTTGGGCAACAGGCACATCACCAGAACGGCAACGGTGGCTCCTATAAATAAATAAGGTATACGTCGTCCGAAACGCGTCCATGTCTTGTCACTTAGAGAACCCACAATTGGTTGCACCAGGATACCCATCAACGGGGGGAGTATCCAGAAATAGCTCAAGTTGTGAGGGTCTGCACCTAGTGTGGCAAAGATACGTGAGATGTTAGCGCTCTGGAGTGCATACGCGATCTGTACTCCGAAGAACCCAAAACTCAGGTTCCACAGACTCCAAAATGGTAAATTCGGTTTTTGTTTCATAACTGTTTATTTTATTTTTATAGTAACTATAGTAACTATAGGGACTATAGGAATGATAGGTTATCTCGTTGTTCCTCTGATAATCAGACGGGTTCTTACTATTCTTCGCTCCATCTTGTTACGAGGGATGGTGCCTTCCACATGTCCTATCAGGATGTCGGCGGCCTCTTCCCCGACCTTTGTGCCTCGTTGTTCCACTGTGGTCAGCATGGGGTCGCAGGCAACGGCACGTTGTCCGTTGGTAAAACCACAGATAGAGATGTCGTCGGGCACCTTGAATCCCATGCGCTTTGCCGTATAGAGGATGCCAATTGCCGTGTCGTCGTTGACGGCAAAGAATCCATTGGGAGGGGTGGGGCTTTTAAGAATCTCAGGAGTAATCGCTTCTGCATCTTTCCGGTTGTCACAAATACGTACCAGTTCCGGATCAGGTTGGATGCCGTTTTTCAACAAGGCATCCTTGTAACCGTTATATCGGTTTTTGGAGATTTCCAGTGTCATTGCGGAACCATAATAGGCAATCCTGTTACACCCTGTCGCTATCAGATGCGACACAGCATTGAAGGCACCCATATAGTCATCCACCACCACGCGGCTGGCATTCACCCCCGTACAAATACGGTCGTAGAAAACCAAGGGGACCCCCGCGTCTATCAGTCGCTGGAAGTGGTCATATCTCTGGGTGTCTTTTGCCTGGGACACGATAATGCCGCATACCTTGTTCTCGTAGAATGACTGGCATATTTTCACCTCCCGCTCATAACTCTCGTCACTTTGTGCCACCATGATACGATAACCGTGAGCTGATGCCTCTTCCTCGATGCCGGAAAGGATGGACGAGAAATAATAATGGGCAAACTCAGGGATAATGACCCCGATAACTTTCATAGGCTGTATCCGGGAATGACGCAGTGACTCTGCGATCATATTCGGTGTGAAGTTATGCTCCCTTGCATACTGCTGGATAGCAGCACGTCGCTCCGCAGAGATGCGGGGCGAGTCCTTCAAGGCTCGTGAGACGGTTGCCACACTGATACCTAGCTCACGAGCAATGTCCTTCATTGTCAAGGGGGTACGTTCTTCCATTTCCTGATTTTTAGTCTGATGATGCAAAGGTATAGAAAAGTTTCTTTCCTTATTCCTTTACCTTATTTGTTTTGTATGTTATCTAATGTGCAAACGTTTGCATATCCTTAATAACGTTTTTAACTCAAAAAAAGTATGAACGAATGCAAACAACTCTTATCTTTGCATCAGAAATCGTGAGGATTTTACGAAACTTAAAACAATATATTAACTTAAAAATTCTAAGATGAAGCAGGTAAACATTACAACTCCGTTAAGGATGCTTGTCCTCTTATTAGGACTCTTTCTTTCGGTAGGAGCCTTTGCACAGATTGATGTCAAAGGTCATGTTAAAGATGCTCAGGGCGAACCGATTATCGGTGCGACGGTACGTGTGGTAGGTACTCAGACCGCTACCGTATCAGACTTCGATGGTAACTTCGTCTTGAAGGCTAATCAGGGTGCTGACATTAGCGTGTCGTATGTGGGTTATCAGACCCAGACCGTGAAGGCAGCGTCAAGTCTCGACATCACTCTTCTGGAGGATGCCGCAGTTCTCGACAATGTGGTTGTCATTGGTTACGGTCGTGCAAAGAAAACCGACTTGACTGGTTCTGTGACAGCTCTCAAGCCAGATGAGATGAACCATGGACTCCAGACTTCTGCACAGGACATGTTGCAGGGTAAGATTGCCGGTGTGAATATCACGAACAGTGGTGGTGAGCCAGGTGCTGGCGCAACCATCCGTATCCGTGGTGGTTCCTCTCTGAATGCTTCCAATAACCCACTGATCGTGATTGACGGTCTTGCTATGGACAGCTATGGTATTCAGGGCGCTTCTAACCCCCTCAATCTCGTGAACCCGAACGATATTGAGAGTTTCACTGTCTTGAAAGATGCTTCCGCCACCGCCATCTACGGTAGCCGTGCTTCTAACGGTGTGATTATCATTACCACCAAGAAAGGACAGAAAAACTCCAAGCCACGTATCTCTTATAACGGTAATATTTCTGTAAGTGCTGTTAAGAAGAAGATGGATGTGATGGATGGTCCACAATATATGGCTTACATCCAAGATCGTGTCATGAACGAGAAGGGTATGACAGAGGATGAGTACAAAGCTAGTGACTATTATAGATCATTAGGTTATTTCGATGCAAATGGTAATCACCTCTTTGCAAATACGGACTGGCAGGATGAGATATATCGTACAGCTATCAGTACAGACCATAACATCACAGTTTCTGGTGGTCTAAAGAATATGCCTTATCGTGTTTCTTTCGGCTATACCAATCAGAACGGTATCGTAAAGACCAGTAACTATCAGCGTTATACTGCCAGCGTGAACCTATCTCCTTCATTCCTCGATGACCACTTGAACATTAACTTCAATGCAAAGGGAATGTATTCAAAGACAAAATATGCTAATGCTGGCTCTGCCATTGGTGGTGCAATCTATATGGATCCAACGAAGCCTATCTATGATTACAACAAGGATAATGGTTATGGTGGATACTGGCAGTGGCCCGGTTCTACGGACTGGCAAGATCCTGCATGGGGTAATACAGGTGTGAATACCTTTGCTACCGGTAACCCTGTTGCTGCTCTCAACAACTATAGTGATGAGGGTAAGTCAAAGGCTTTGATTGGCAACATTGAGGCAGACTATAAGATTCATGGTTTTGAGGATTTGCACATCCATTTGAACATGGGTATGGATCTCAGCACTGGTGAGACTAACAAGTCACAGAGTCCTTATAGCTATGCCTCTGGCACCTACTACTACGGAAACTATGGCTGGAACACCATGGATACCTATAACCTCTCACTCAGCCTTTATGCTCAATACATAAAGGATGTGGCAGAGATTCATCACTTTGATGTCATGGCAGGTTATGAGTGGCAGCACTTCCATAAGAAGAGTGACTATTTCTATTATGGACTCTATCCTTTAACTTCTCAGAAGGTAGACGAGGATGGTAATCCATTAGCAGGTGAATATTATTTGCCTTCAGAGAATACGCTCTATAAGACAGAAAACTACCTCGTATCATTCTTCGGTCGTTTTAACTACTCGTTGATGGATCGCTACATGTTGACCTTCACCCTGCGTGATGACGGTTCTTCTCGTTTCCATAAAGACAAGCGCTGGGGCGTATTCCCCTCTCTCGCCCTTGCATGGAAGATCAATGAGGAGCCATTCTTGAAAAAAGCGACTTGGCTGTCTGACTTCAAACTCCGCTTAGGCTGGGGTATCACTGGACAGCAGGAGGGTATCGGTGACTATACCTATATCGCTACTTATACACCAAACTCTCAGGGTGCATATTATCCCCTGTTTGGTGATGGACGCACCTATCGTCCAGATGCCTATAACCCCAACCTCACTTGGGAGAAGACCACTACATGGAATGCCGGTATCGACTTCGGAATCCTTAACAACCGTCTGACCATGAACTTTGATGTATATCATCGCAAGACGAAGGACCTGATTAATACTGTTACAGTTCCAGTAGGTACAAACTTTAAGAACAAGGTGACCAGTAATATCGGTTCACTGCACAATACCGGTTTCGAGTTTGCAGCTAACTGGCGTGCTATCCAGACAAAGGACTGGAACTGGCAGATTGGTTATAACCTTACTTATAACAAAAACGAGATTGATGAGTTGATAGCAAGTTCTGGCGAGGGCTATAAGATTCTTCATGGCGGTCTTGCCATTGGTGACGGTGGCTCTGATGGTGTGAAGGCATGGTCGGTAGGTCACCCAGTGGAGGCATACTATGTCTATCAGCAGGTCTATGATATGAACGGACAGCCTATTGAGGGACAATATGTAGACCGCAACGCTGATGGTATCATCAATATCAATGATCGTTATTTCTACAAGAAGTCTTCACCTGATGTAACGATGGGCTTCACCTCTAAGTTGATGTGGAAGAAATGGGACTTTGGATTCTCTCTTCGCGCCAGCATTAACAATTATGTATATAATGGTGTAGAGGCAGGTAACTCCAACCTCGTACTCTCAAATGTGTTCTTGGGTAATTCTTGGCACAATGTGATTGACATTGCTCGTCCAAAGAACTGGCAGACAGGAACAGTTATTGGCGCTCTGAGTGACTATTATATCCAGAATGCCTCTTTCTTGAAGTGTGATAATATTACGCTGGGTTATTCTTTCGACAACTTGTTCGGTCTGAAGGCGAGCGGTCGTGTGTACGTAACAGCTCAGAATGTATTTACAATCACTGATTACAAGGGACTCGATCCTGAAATTGACGGAGGCTATGATGGTAACATGTATCCACGTCCGTTTGTTGGAATTCTTGGTTTGACCCTTAATTTCTAAATCATTCATTTAAAAGATTATAGTTATGATACTGAATAAAATCAAATCATTGATTCCTGTAGCTGTTGCCGTTTTTGCTTTTGGCACCATGACGACATCATGCACAGGCGACCTTGATGTAGACAATATCAATCCGCAACAGACCAGTGAATTGGATACTGATGCTCTATTGAACAAGATATATTCTTGTTTTGCTCTCACAGGCCAGAAAGGTCCTGGCGATAACGATGATGCTTGGAAGGATATCCTTGACATCGATGAAGGACGTTCTGACTTATTCCGTAAGTCATGGGAGCTTAACGAACTTCCTACTGGAGAGGCAACATGGAGATGGGACGATACAGGTCTCCCTGAACTGATTGATAAGACATGGGGTGCTGACAACGCAAGCTCTGTTGGTCTGTACTATCGTTTGTTCTTCTCTATCACATTGTGTAACTACTATCTCGACCAAGTCCCCGAGGATGGTACATCAGATGTTCAGCAGAAGCGTGCAGAGGTTCGTTTTATCCGTTCTCTTCTGTATTACTTCGTGATGGATTTCTATGCTAATGCTGCTTTCACAGAACATGTTAGCACAGAGGCTGGCGTTCGTTACACCCGTGATCAGTACTATAATTATATTGAGAGTGAGTTGCTGGCTATCGAAGATGAACTTGCTAACCCAGGAGCCAACACTTACGGTCGCATAGACAAGGTTGCTGCATGGTTGCTGCTGTCCCGTCTTTATCTGAATGCAGAGGTATATACAGGCACTGCTCAGTGGGCAAAGGCTAAGGAATATGCAGACAAAGTTATCAAGAATGGTTATTATAAGCTTTGTACTGCTGGTGCCACTAACCCCAAGACCGGAGAAGTATATTCTGGCTATCAGATGTTGTTCCTTGCTGACAATGACACCAATGGTGCTCAGTATGAGAATATCTATCCCGTCCTGAATCACGGTATTGACACGCAGAGTTATGGTTCAATGCACTTCCTTGTACTTGCCATGTACGACAAACCAACAGACGGTAATATGGATATTGATATTCCTTCAGGAACAGACTGTGCATGGGGTAAGTGTGGTAAGCTGACTGGCTATATTGTAGACAAGTTCTTTGGCGTGGGTGGTGAGGCACCTGCAGTAACAACAAAGACACAGGATATCACAACTGCTGCTGGCGACGACCGTGCATTGTTCTATACTACTGGCTTTACTCGTAATGTCGAGGACCGCGCTGACAATTTGAATGGTTATGGATGCGTTAAGTTCCGTAACGTTCGTTCTGACGGTAATGTTACAAGTTCTATTGTCAAGGTTGACACAGACCTTCCTTTGATGCGTATCGCTGAGGCTTATCTGAACTATGCTGAGGCAGAGACCCGTCTGAATGGCAGTACTTCTGATGCAGCCGATAAGATAAACGAACTGCATAAGCGTGCTCATGCAGCTACCAAGACTAACTATTCTCTTGCTGAAATACAAGATGAGTGGGTGAAGGAGTTCTGGTTTGAGGGAAGAAATCGTATGGATCAGGTTCGCTTCGGTACTTACGATGTTCCTGCATACCGTTACATCTATGGTATACCTGTTAACGACTTGCTTAACAACCCGAATCTGATACAGAATCCTGGTTATTAATAGACAATCAAACATCAAATAGATTAAGAATATGAAAAAGATATATTATAGTCTGCTGATTGCGATGGTAGCTGCTTTACCTCTCTTCACTTCTTGTAGTGACGACAATGGCAGCAATCCTACGCTGACGATGCCTGAGACTTTTGTGCTCAATGAACCAGAGTTTGCAGCGAATAATGTGTACGACTTGCCTTCTGCTACTGCTGTTAATCTGACGGTAAAGGAGCAGCCTGACTATGGCGGCTGGCCTGCTGCTGTTACTTATGCCGTGCAGCTTTCCTTGGATGGTGATACTGAAGGAGAGTGGAGTGAAATGAAGGACACTTATACTTCTACTAAGATAAGTATTCCTGCAGCAACACTGAATGCAACTGTTCTGGATATGTATCGTAAAGCTCATGAGGATGCAGACCCAGAAGGCGTATTACCTCTGTATGTTCGTATTCGTGCTTTCCTTGCAGGAACTGGTGAGCACTATGGAGAAGTTTTCTCTAATGTTATTCAGTTGAATGTACTGAGCTACGACACTCCGTCAGACGTTACATTACCAACAGCTATTTATGTATGTGGTCAGTCTATTGATGAGGCATGGAAGACATGGAAGCCTCTGGCACCTGTATTTGGTAGGGACGGTCGCTTCTATACCATGATCTACAATGATGCCGACGGTTTCAAGTGGGGTTATAAGCCAGACGACTGGTTCGGATATGACCTCATCAATGAGTGGGACAACCAGGTAGAGGGTCTTGAGATTACTGCAGCCAGCGATGGTAACATCGTATTCAGCAAAGCTGGATGGTATGTGCTTGAGTTTATTACCAAGGTTGTTGGTGATAAGGTTAATGTGAAGGTTGTCGTATCTGAGGGTAAGGCATGCGTTACAGGTTGGTGCGTAGACAATGGCAGTTGGAGTGGTGTTGAGATGACGGCTCCTGTGGGCAAAGGCGAGTGGACCTTCAGTGACTGGACTCCAGCTGCTGGTGAACCTGCTGAGCTTCGTGCTTACATCGTTTGTCCTACTGAGGGTGCTTCTGACTGGTGGCGTACTGAGTTTACCGTTGTCGACGGCAAGATCGTTTGGCGTGATCAGGAACACAACTGTAACGACAGCTGGCTGAAAGATGTTGGTGAGGAATACTCTATCGCTGTTGCTGGTAAGACGCTGAAGGTGAACTTCGATAACAATACGGGTTCTGTAGAATAATGATTAAAATAATGAATCGTATGAAGAAAAATATATTATTAGGTGGAATGCTGCTCTGTGCAGCAGCATTCACCTCATGTAACGAAGACTTCAAGGACTGGGCTGATCCACAGTCGAATGCCCAGGGTGATCCTACTGCTGCATATAGTATCACGGTCGCTCCAGGAAGTCAGGCAAACGTGGTGATGGACAATGCCACAGAGATGTCCCAGATTATTGCTGTATCGGCAGATGAGGCTGAGGTGTCTTATATTGTCCTGAAGGATATCACCATCGGTGGTGAGAAACTGCCTTATACTTTTGAGAATAATATTATCTCCGTGAAGTCCGCACAGTTGGACTCTCTGGTAGAGGCTGTGACCCTTGACCGCTCTGCCACTCCTCATGCAGTGATAGTAAAGACGGAATGGTCTGCCGTCTTGGCAACGGGTGAGGCTGTCCCCATTGAGTCAGAGACAGAGATTACACTGACTCCATACTCTAGTACGCCAGAGATCGACTCCAATGGTTATGTCATGATGGGTGACTGGCAGAGTTGGAATCGTAGCAATCCAACTAGGATGGAAGAGGTAGAGCCGGGAGTCTATCAGGCATTAGTTACAACCACCAGTGATGGTGACAGCTGGTATAAGTTCTATCCGGCAACTCCGTTTGCAGGGGGCACAGAACCAGACTGGGGTCTTCTTGACGTAGTAGCTCTGGGTAGTCCTAAGAATGGTGACAATACTTCTCCTAATCTTTTGGCATGGTTTGAAGACCCTCGCTATGGAAAGTTAGAGACTCCTGTTATCAGTGGTGCTGGTCAGTGGATGGTGACTTTGGACATGAACAAGCTGTCATATAAGGTGGAGCCGAAGGAGACCAGGTATTACGTGGTTGGTGGTCCACAGGGATGGAGCACAGAAGACAAGACTTGTATGTTCTATGCATTGGGTGCCAACAAGTATTCTTATACTACAAAATGGCCCAACCAGTGGAGTCTGAAGGTCTGGGATCAGGATCACTTCGGAGACTGGGGCGCATGTTGGGGTAGTGTTGTTGACGGCTCTACCGATGCGTCGGGCAGTTTGATTAATTCCAATTCCCAAGCCTTTGGACCTGCAGAGTCAGGCGGCTGGTATACACTGGTTATTGACATGGGAGCCAAGTCTTATGAGTGGACAGCTATCGATGAGCCGACGACGACTTACACGGCTATCAGTGTGATTGGCGGCTTCAACGGTTGGAGTGATGTGGGCGAGATAGATCTCACGCAGTTGGAGGGTGCTCCACATAACTGGTATGTTCGTGGTACCATCTCAGAGGATACGGAGTTGAAGTTCCGCGCTAACCACAATTGGGATGTCAACTGGGGTAGCGACGGTAGTGCTGCCATTGATGAGGAGAAGTACTATGTGACTCCAGGCGGTGAAAATATTAAAGTTCCTGCCGGTACCTATGACTTCTTCCTGAACGATATCACAGGCAACTGGAGTATTGCTTGGGTAGCAGAATAACCCTTAAACTATAACCATTATCAGGCGGATAGGCTGGAAAAGGCCTGCTCCGCCTGATTTTAATTTAAAAGCGATGAGAAAAGTCTTTATATTATTAATAGGAACGTGTATGGCTTTGTCTGCCTCTGCCCAACAACGATATCTGGGTGGTGACCTGTCCATGCTGCCATCCTATGAGGAAGCTGGGACGGTCTATCGTGACTCGGCAGGTAGGGTGGTGGACCCCCTGAGGTTCTTGAGACAGCAAGGATGGAATGCAGTACGTGTCCGCTTGTTTGTCGACCCGCAGTTTGCCAAAAAAGAACACCAGGGTGAGGGTGTGTGCCAGGACCTGGACTATGTCATCCGTTTGTCGAAACAGGTGAAGAAGGCTCAACTTGCGTTAATGCTCGACTTTCACTATAGTGACACATGGGCTGACCCTGCCAAGCAGTTTATGCCGAAACGCTGGAAGGATGCGGCTCCTGAGACTTTGTCTGACTCGGTATATGCATATACTCGTCATTGTCTGCAACAGATGATCGCCGCAGGTTGTACTCCTGATATGATACAGGTGGGTAATGAGATTACCAATGGGATGATGTGGGAGGTAGGACGTGTCAATGCTGCCGGTAGTGAGGGCTTCGACGTGCTCTCCCGTTTGTTGAAGAGTGGTGTCCGTGCCTGTCGTGAACTCTGTCCGAAGGCAAAACTGATTATCCATACGGAGAAGGCAGGTGACTGGGCGGTCACCAAGAACTTCTATGAGCAGATGCGCCGCTATCAGGTGGATTATGACATCATCGGACTGTCGTATTATCCGATGTGGCACGACCGTCTGCCTGTGCTCCACAATACCCTTGACTCCCTTTCTGTCCTATTTCCCAACAAGGAGGTGATGATCGTGGAGACAGCCGCCTATTACTCTCATGAGCGTGATATCTGGTCGAAGGGACCGGATCAGTATAGCGAGTTCTATCCCATCACCACAGAGGGACAGCGTCAGTTTACGAAGGAACTGATGGCAGAGCTGCGTAAACATAAGCATGTGACAGGTGTGTTCTGGTGGTTCCCGGAGGAGAATGAGAGTGGTCGGCAGGTTACTAATTACTGGCTGAACCGTGGTTTGTTTGATAACCATACAGGTCGTGCAAAGCCTGCCTTCTATGAACTAAGATGGTAATGCCTTGCATCGGGGGTGCAGGTTACTGGTGATGGGGTGTTAGTGCCAACCTTCGAGGGAGTTAGAGGCATCCTTTCAACCGTTCGGCTCCAGCCAAACGACTGAACGGCTCCAGCCAGACAACTGAACGGCTATAGCCGTTTTTAATTCACTCAAAAAACTGTCGCTGTCTCATACTTCCGTATAGATGAATTGTTGACCTTGCTTGGTCTTCAGGAGACGAGGATTGTCGCCCTGGCACCATGCCTCCAGTTGTTTGTGGGCGGAGTATTTGGTGAGGTTGGCGAACAGGGCAAAGCGGCGGACGGTGGTGTAGCCGGTTCCATGCAGGCTCCGCTGGAGGGCACGGTCGATATGCTCCGTGTCGGCAAGTAACTCCTGCGTGTCGGGATTATTGGCACGGCGGAAACCACGGAGCCAGTTGCGCACACTCTCCTCGAACGACTTCACCGACTTATACTCGATGCCCTCGAAACGGACATCATAGTTTTTGACATCCTTTGCGTCAGTAATCTCACGGCGTAGTCCGATCTTCGGGGCAAACGAACCGATAAGCGTCTCCAGCCGATAGCCTTCGGCAAGGTAATAGCCCGTCGCCTGGATGAAGGAATTAAACGAGCGGGTGAGTTCTCCGGGACGCAGGGCGTAGTGCTGGGCACAATAGTCGTCCAACTGTCTCATCGATACTTTCTGTCCACTACGTGGACGGACATACAACAGGTTTTTACCGTCCTTCCCTTTCATCGGGGAGGGATGAATCTCAAAGGGCATTCCGTCTTTCTTTCTTGGCATAGTTGATGATAGTTTTGGTTTTATCAGGCACAAAGTTACGAAAAAAGCTTGTAAAAGCGAAGCGATTTTGGAAGATTAACGCAGTTTGGCCTAAAATAAAGGCAAGACGGGGAAGAATGAAGAAGTTCAAATTGGGTCAAAAAGTAAATTGGGGAGGATTGGTGAAGGAGTTAGGTCGCCAAATCGTAACCCCAAATTAGGGTTCTGATGCAGGTTAATCGACTAAGCAAATCGGGGCAGAATGGCGCACCTTTCACCGCCTGTTCACAACAAGTTTCTTATTCCGCAAACTGCTACATTTTGCATAGCAATGGATGCCAAAAGAAATAGTAGTTTTGCAGCCAAAATTTAAAAAGGAATAAGAAACATGAGAAGTACTTTTAACATTCTGTTCTATGTGAACAAGAGTAAGGAGAAGAACGGTGTGGTGCCTGTGATGGGCAGGG
>JBGUNO010000023.1:0-117931 GCA_045117415.1 Prevotella sp.
CCATCTGACCTGTTTACCACTCTTTCCATTCATACATGGAATAATGCCGTCTTTTACCAGACGGTAAACGTAGCTTTTTGTGTAGCCGGAAAGTGACACGACCTCACTGATTGTGAGATGTCCCTTCGACACAACATTCTGCCACTCTACATCCAAACTATCGTAAGGATCGTAGTAATGTTTGAAATGCTTGTAATTACTCATAATAATTTTAGTCACCTTAGTGTGACTAATAATAATATAAGTCCACAAGAGTCATATTGAGTAGGAATAGAGTCGATGATTATTGTGAAAACTTGTGTTTTATGGCCGATTTTAATGCTATTGGATTCGTTTTTGGGTTGTTTTATGCAAATTATTAATTTCCTAGAGGGTAGAAAAAGTTCCTATAATTAAAAGTTTTTTAATAAACTTAAAAAGCGTAATTCTTTGATAATAAGGTAGTTGTGCTTTTGGTGATAATTTAAAATTTGTTTTTTAAGAAATTTGTAACTAATTGATTTTCAACACATTATATACTTCTATTTGCCCACGCAGAAATGCTTAAAGATATTTCCTAATACTTCATTGGGGGTGATCTGACCACCAGTTATTTCGGCAAGGGTATCGAGGGTGAGGCGGAGGTCTTCAGAAAGGAGGTCGCCGCTTAATTGTTTCTGGAGACCATCGATGACACGTTGGAGATGCTGTTGGGCACGGGTCAATGCGTCGTAATGGCGGGCATTGGTGATGATAACGTCATTGTCAGCAGTCTTGGGAGCAGCATCAATCAGTTGTTGACGTAGCTGATCAAGCCCCACTCCAAACTTAGCTTGGAAACCTTCGGTTTTATTCTCGATACGGATAACGGTCTGGTTATCACGAAAGGGGATATTAGGGTAGGGGACACCTGGCTCTGTCATCATCAGGATGATCTGGGCTCGCTGGGCAGCAGCCATCGAGCGTTCGATGCCTAAGTTCTCAATGGTATCGTCTGTATGACGGATGCCTGCCGTGTCGATGAAGCGGAAGGTGACACCACCTAACTGCATCGTATCTTCAATGGCATCACGTGTAGTACCCTGTATGTCGCTGACGATGGCGCGTTCTTCGCCCAGCAGAGCATTGAGCAACGTGCTCTTGCCTACGTTGGGCGCTCCAACAATGGCCACGGGGATACCGTTCTTGAGGGCATTGCCGATTTCGAAAGTCTGGGCTAGATGAGCGATATGGTCATCAATAGTTTGGGCAAGTTGCAATAACTCCGAACGGTCGGCAAACTCAAGGTCCTCATGGTCGGAGAAGTCGAGTTCAAGTTCGAGCAGGGAAGTGAGTTTTAGCAGTTGTTCCCTCATACGACTGAGTTCTGTGGAGATACCACCCCGTAGTTGGCTCATCGCTATCTGGTGCGTTGCCTTGTTGGAGGAGGCGATGAGGTCTGCCACTGCTTCTGCCTGTGAGAGATCCATCTTGCCATTGAGATAGGCACGTTGGGTAAACTCACCTGGGTTCGCCATTCGACAACCGTTCTGCACCAGTAGTCCCAACACCTTATTTAATATATAGGTGGAACCATGACAGGATATTTCCACACTATCTTCGCCTGTATAGCTATGGGGAGTACGGAAGATGGAGACCATCGCCTCGTCGATGATGTTTTCACTATCCTTGATGTGACCATAGTGAATGGTATTGGGGTGGGCATTCATGAGATTATTGGAGAAGATGTGGGAAAGAATCTCAAGTGCCTGATGGCCTGAGATCCTTATGATGCCAAGGGCACCTCCTGGGGCAGTTGCAAGTGCACAGATGGTATCGTTGTTCATTTCTTCTTGGCCCATGTATTGGCAATGATGACACCGACTAAGGTAATGGCAATGAAGATGGCGGCAGCCACCAATAGAGAATTCTTATTATTGCCGATAAGGGGTAGAATGGCGCAAAAGACGGCGGTAATCACCATTAGAATGGCCATGACAATTCTTAGTCGCTTGATATCGATTGTCTTGCGCTCTTCTTCGCTGGCGGTGTTATAGCCAGCAATGAGCATATCGCCCTTGCCCATCAGAAGGATGATGGCAAGTACGATAAAGATGATGAAAAAAATAATACTTGGAATCATATTCTGTCTAATACTTTCTTGATGAGTGTCTCGATGGAGTTCTTGTATTCCGTATTCATCTCTGTGGTATAGCGGTTAGCAATCACCATACAACAGGTCATGGCACGATGTCCCAGCAGGGAGGCCATGCCGGCGAGGGCGGAGGACTCCATTTCGAAGTTACATATCTTCATGCCGTCGTATTCGAACGACTCCACCTTCTCGTTCTGTTGCGGGTCTGCGATGTCGGCACGGAGTTGGCGACCCTGTGGACCATAGAAGCCTCCACAAGCGATGGTATAACCACGTACCATGTCATCGCCGGCAATCTGGTCGATGAGGTCTTCATCAGCGATGGCGACATAGGGCGAACCTTTGATGGGATCCCATTGCATATGCTTCTTGAAAGCCTCTTCCAGTTGAAGGTCACAAACCTCATTACGTCTGGCATAGTAGTTCAGTAGACCGTCGAAACCGATACTCTTGACACTGGCAATAAAGCAACCTGTAGGTGTGAAGGGCTGTAAACCGCCGCAAGTACCGATGCGTACGATGGTCAGGCTGCGATGCTCGTCCTTTTCCGTCCTGGTGGTATAGTCGACATTGGCTAGGGTATCGAGTTCATTCAAGACGATATCGATATTGTCGCATCCGATACCCGTTGACTGCACGGTGATACGCTTGCCTTGATAAGTACCTGTGATGGCATGGAACTCACGACTGCATACCTCATATTCTTTCTCATCAAAATAGGCTGCAACGGTATCCACACGTCCCGGGTCACCTACGAGGATGACACGGTCAGCCAGTTGTTCGGGACGGAGATGCAGGTGGAAGCAAGAGCCGTCGTTATTGATAATCAGTTCTGATGCAGGGAAAACTTTCTTGTCCATATCACTTATTGTTTTTTAGTTAAATAGATGTTTTCCGCATAGCGGATGGCTTTTTCCTGTTGGTGGATGGCGAGATACAACTCGTATTGTAGCTTCTCGTTGTCGAGTATTTCACGGGAGAGGGCGGTGCGTTCTTTGGCTGTTGCCTTTGTATAATATTTTCGGGCTTTCTCTAAGGCAAGGATAGTTTGCTCGTAACGCTGGTGCAACTTGATGAGTTGCTGATAACGCTCCTGGTTTCCGGCAGCCTTGAACTCTTTGCTCTGATGATAGACAACATGGTCATTGATGATAAAAGAGAAATCTGTGTTTTTTTCCTTTGCTTGTGTCTTTGCCTGTTGTAGTCGTTTGACAGCCTCCTTGTATTGCTGTTTGTCATCCCATGTCATACTGATGCTGTCAATCCGGGCAAAGCCAGCAATCTGTTCTGGTGAGTATTGCGTGGCATCATAGGTCTGGTATTTCTCCGCAGGGATGAAGGTATAGACACACACCATGCTGTCAGGCTGGTTACGATCAGAGGCGAAGAAGCCCAACTGGTTATATTCGTCAATGGCAAATAAATAGTCATTGGCGGTAGAGTTGAAGGGCATGCCGATATTCTCTGGCTTGAGGAATTTTCCTTCAGAGCTGTCGTAGGTAGTCATAAACAGGTCATAGCCGCCAAGACTGCCTTCACCCTCAGCGGCGAAGTAGAGTGTCGTTCCGTCAGGCATCATAAAGGGATAGTTGATGTGCTGTAGTTGTCTGTCACTATTGATTCCTGCTAACGTGTCAGCGGCAGTCCATTGTTGTTGGAGCAGTTCCTGTGAGTAGATACAACTGTCGTTCTCTGCATAGAGACAACGGTTGTTGAGTGCATTCATAAACGTTATCGCTTTTGATGCTTTTTTAGGAAAGAAGGACGAGTAGGGGGCAATACGTCCTGCTTCCGATGTCAGATGGTAAGCTTTCAGGAAATGTTCTTTACGTATGACAATGCTGTCGATAAACATAATTCGTTGGGTCGCCATCATCATTTGTCGCAGATGCTCAGACTGTTCTGTGGGCTGTTCTTTTTTCTGTCGGACGTTTTTCTTCCGTTGTGCCGGAGCCGTTACGGATACGAAAAGTAACAATAACAGAGTAACTCGCTGAATCAGTTTATTACCTGCTTCCAAGGCATTCCAGATGGAATAGCGTGCCTCTTTATTCATTTGTTGCATCCGTTCGAAAAGCTCATGAACAGTAGTACGGTTGGTATCATGCTCATAAGGACATTGTTTCAATTGTTTCTCATAGCCCTGTCGTTCCGCATAGGCTTGGATGTCTGCTTCCTCACACAGACACAAGGGACGGATGATGGCAAGTGGCATCTTCTCCATTTCCAAATAGGCAGGCATGGTAGAAAACTGTCCTTGAAAGGTGAGGTTCATCAGTGTTGTATGGATGATGTCGTCCTGATGATGTCCTAAAGCAATCTTATTACAACCGAGTTTCTGTGCGAGGTTAAAAAGCTGTTTGCGACGCTGCCAGGAACACAGGAAGCAGGCAGGTTTCGACTCTGAAGGTTCAAAACGTGTAGTGATGATATGAAGGGGAACATCCAGTGTGTCACAGAACTGCTGCAGATACCTCGTGTCTGTCTCGTATTGGATATTCTCCATACGGACATGGATAGCATGGATAGTGAAATGAGGAACATGCACCTTAGAACGACGGGCAAGAAATTCCAATAATAAAAGTGAGTCTTTTCCTCCAGACAAGCCGACAAGAATCATGTCATCCTCGTCAATGAGCTGGTACATACCTAAAGCCTTATTGAAAGTCTTCCAAAGTCGTTCTTCGAGAATCATTCTACTTCATAAAAACGAGATAAACAGCACAGATAATAAGGAAGAAAGCAAGAATATGATTCCAGTGTAGATTCTGTCCTTGAAACATGATGTTAGCAATCACGGCAAAGACTCCTAGGGAGATGCACTCCTGAATAACCTTCAACTGTACCAGTGTGAAAGGACCGCCATTTCCTTCAAACCCCAGACGGTTAGCAGGAACTTGACAACAATATTCAAAGAAGGCAATCATCCATGAGAAGAGGATGACTCCCAAAAGGGGCCAGTTGTTGCTAATCCCTGTTTCTGATAATTTCAAATGCCCATACCAAGCAAGCGTCATAAAGACGTTACTTAGTATGAGCAGTATGATAGTATATAGTCCGTTCATTTCTTTTGAAGGAATTCATCCATGTTCTGTGCTGCACGACGTCCATCGCCCATAGCAAGAATCACGGTGGCACCGCCGCGTACGATATCACCACCAGCAAAGATCTCAGCACGTGATGACTGCATCTCCTCGTTAACAACAATCGTATTTTTACGACCTAATTCAAGTCCGTTGATAGACTTCGGAACGAGTGGGTTAGGGGATACACCAACAGCAACAATTACCTGGTCAACATCCAGTGTGACTGTCTTGCCCTCGACAGGTACAGGACTGCGACGACCCGATGCGTCTGGCTCACCCAATTCCATTACCTGAAGTACCGCCTGTTTTACTGCACCCTGTTCATCTGCAATATACTCGATGGGGTTGTGCAGTGTCAGGAAGTTGATACCTTCCTCCTTGGCGTGCTTTACCTCCTCCAGACGTGCTGGCATTTCAATTTCAGAACGGCGATAAACCAGCGTAACATCAGCACCCAGACGCTTTGCCGTACGACATGAGTCCATGGCAGTGTTACCACCACCGACAACAAGTACGTTCTTAGCAGGATTCAATGGAGTGTCTGTCGTTGGGTTAGCAGCATCCATCAAATTTACTCGAGTCAGATACTCGTTAGACGACATGATGTTGATGCTGTTTTCACCAGGGATATTCATAAAGTTAGGCAGACCAGCGCCAGAACCTACGAAGATACCCTTGAAACCCTGTTGCTCTAATTGTTCAACACTGATGGTCTTACCCACGATGACATCCGTTTGGAAATGAACCCCCATCTTAGCAAGATTCTCTATCTCCACATCAACAATCTTGTTGGGCAGACGGAACTCAGGAATACCATATTTAAGAACACCACCAATCTCATGCAAAGCTTCAAAGACATACACATCGTAACCTTTCTTTACCATATCGCCAGCGAAAGAGAGTCCAGCAGGACCAGACCCCACAACGGCAATCTTGATACCGTTTGCTGGAGCAATTTCTGGCAGACTAATATTTCCGCTTTCACGCTCATAGTCAGCAGCAAAACGCTCCAGATAACCAATGGCAACAGCTGGCTCATTCATTTTCAAGTGGATACACTTACTCTCACATTGTTTTTCTTGCGGACATACACGACCACAAACAGCTGGTAATGCAGAAGTGTTCTTCAGGACCTTAGCTGCTGCCAAGAAATCACCACGCTCAATATTCTTGATGAAAGAAGGAATATTGATGTTTACGGGACAGCCCTCCACGCATGTTGGCTTTGCACAGTCGAGGCAACGCTTTGCTTCCGTCATCGCCATTTCCTTGGTCAGCCCGATGTTTACTTCCTCCGTACGGGTAGTGGCTCGATAAACGGGATCGAGTTCTGGCATGATGACACGATCGATTGCCGTACGTTCTTTGGGCTTCATGCTCTTGCGGATTTCTTCACGCCATGGTGCATTACGGTCAGTGAGCGTTTCGATAGGATCTGTGGTTTTTATAGTATCTATAGTGCCTATAGTGTCTATAGTTTCTATAGTATCTTTAGCGTTCTCTGAGTCAAGATGCTCTTCATAGTGTGAAAGTTCTTCCTGTTCTTCACGCTTAAAAGTACCCATGCGTTTGAACATCTCGTCCCAATCTACTAAAGCTCCGTCAAACTCAGGACCATCGATGCATACGAATTTCGTTTTGCCACCAATAGTCAAACGACAGGCGCCACACATACCTGTACCATCCACCATGATGGTGTTCAACGATACCTCACATGGAATATTGTGCTTCTGAGCGGTGAGGTTAGAGAACTTCATCATGATAGGAGGACCGATAGCGAAAACCTTATCCACGTGGGGCTCCTGTTCGATGAATTTCTCAATACCGACAGTAACCACACCCTTTTCACCATAACTTCCATCATCCGTCATGATGATGACTTCGTCAGAACTCTCGCGCACTTTGTCCTCAAGGATAATTAAATCCTTTGAGCGTCCAGCCATCACAGACAATACACGGTTACCTGCGGCTTTCAAAGCTTGGATGATAGGTAGCATAGGAGCAACCCCCAATCCACCACCTGCACATACGACAGTTCCATATTTCTCAATTTTTGTGGGATTGCCCAATGGTCCTACAACGTCTGTTACATAGTCACCTACGTTTAAGGCACAGAGCTTCTTGGAGGA
The DNA here is from genome assembly GCA_045117415.1 of Prevotella sp. Taxonomy (GTDB): domain Bacteria; phylum Bacteroidota; class Bacteroidia; order Bacteroidales; family Bacteroidaceae; genus Prevotella. The sequence goes on from JBGUNO010000023.1 coordinate 7,329, forward strand.
GAGTCCCACCATTTGAACAACCAAGGTAATGGTACCCTTTTCGATGTCAGCAGCAGCGATGGTCAAAGGCATACGCTCACCTTTTTTACCAACGCGTACGATGACGAAGTTACCTGCTTTACGACTCTTGGCAATCAATGGAGCCTCTATTTCAAAAAGAAAAACTTTCTCAGAGAACTGCTCCTTTCTAACGATTTTGTTCATGTTATACTTGTTTAGTTATAGTATGGGCTAAACACTTATCCAATGTAACAGAGAATCAAGTCTACAATCTCATCCTCTGTTTTGCCCTCCATGTTGATGACGAGGTCGTAGTTACGAGCGTCATAACGGGACTTTCCAGTGTATTTTGTGACATAGTTCTCACGCATCTGGTCAACTTTCTTGATGATTTTCTCTGCTTCCTCATGACTCAGATTCTGCTTGGTCATGATACGCTGGATACGGTGTTCAAACGGAGCCTGAATCAAGACGCTGAGATGGTTTGGATGGTTGGCAAACACATAGAATCCCGAACGACCGGCAATAACGCATGAGTCCTCTTCTGCTACATTCTTAAGTACTTCCTTCTCTACCTCGAACATATCACTGCTGGTGAGTAGATGCTGTTCCTGACCAGCCATACGCTGATAGTACCACGTCTCGTTCATACCTTGTCCAAGATACATGGCTGTATTGATTATCTCACGCCACCACTGGTGCTTATTGCCTTTCAGCTTTTCTATCTCCTCCACACTGAGATTGAACTTTTCCTTCAATTCGTTGATGAGTGCCTTGTCATAGAAAGGTACTTTCAACTTTTCAGCAAGTTTTCTACCTACGGTGCGACCACCACTTCCTAACTCTCGGTTAATTGTGATGACATACTTTTGATTCTTGTCCATTTTATTTTAGTTTTAAGTGAATATTTAATCGATGATGTCGCAGCCCATATAGGGTACGAGTGCGGCAGGAACCTTAATTCCATTCTCTGTCTGGTTATTTTCAAGAATAGCTGCTACGATACGGGGCAGGGCAAGGGCAGAACCATTCAGTGTATGACACAGTTCTGTTTTCTTCGTATCTGCACGACGATAACGACATTTCAGACGGTTTGCCTGGTAAGTGTCAAAGTTAGATACTGACGATACTTCCAACCAACGCTTTTGAGCTTCAGAATAGACCTCGAAATCATAGCAGATAGCTGAGGTGAAACTCTGATCTCCACCACAAAGCAGTAGGATACGATAGGGAAGTTCCAGCTTTTTCAACAATCCCTCTACATGTTCTAGCATCTCTTTATGGCTATCCTTGGAGTGTTCGGGCTTGTCAATACGTACAATCTCAATCTTCGAGAATTCATGCAGACGGTTCAGACCACGTACGTCCTTACCATAGCTTCCTGCTTCTCTGCGGAAACACTCAGTATAGGCGCAATTCTTGATGGGCAGGTCTTTCTCATCAAGGATCACATCTCGGTAAATATTGGTCACAGGAACCTCAGCGGTGGGGATGAGATAGAAATCATCCACCTCACAGTGGTACATCTGTCCCTCTTTGTCAGGTAGTTGTCCTGTGCCATAACCGGAAGCAGCATTGACAACAGTAGGAGGCATAATCTCCGTATATCCACTCTTGCGGGCTTCGTCGAGGAAGAAATTGATGAGGGCACGTTGCAATCTGGCTCCCTTGCCAATATATACAGGGAATCCTGCACCAGTAATCTTCACACCTAAGTCGAAATCGATAAGGTTATATTTCTTGGCAAGTTCCCAGTGGGGAAGTTTTGCCGTAGGAACCTCAGGATTGGCTGTCCAATTACCAACGGTGTCTGTGTCGTCGCATTCCTTCTGATTACTTTTCACCACATGATTGTCTTCTGCGGTAGCACCCTCAGGCACCTCGTCGTAAGGAATATTTGGAATCTGACAGAGTAGACGTGTCATTTCCTCCTGTGCCTCATTCATGATGTCCTCCAACTGCTTGTTGGCTTCCTTCATCTTTGATACGGACTCTTTAATGGCTTCAGCTTCTGTCTTCTTACCTTCTTTCATCAGCCCTCCAATTTGTGCGGCCATCTTCTTTGCCTCACTTAAATTGGCATCCAGTTTCTGCTGGGCTTCGCGACGACGCTTATCAACGGAAAGAACATCGTTGATAGCTTCTTTAGCTCTTTTAAAGTGTTTTTTTTCCAGTCCGCGAATCACGCGGTCTGTTTCCTCAGTAATGAGTTTTAATGTAAGCATAATTATATTTTGTTTTAATTTTTATTCGAATAAACGATGCAAAGGTACAAATATTAATTGAGAATTGAAAATTTTATAATAGAATATTTAATTAATAATGTTCGCGCATGACAATAGATGCCCAATGGTTGTCTTCCCGTTGACTGACCAGTGTGAGTCCCAGTTCTTGTCCTTTGGCTTCCAACAAGGGGACGTCCTCTGTATAGAAACCGCTCATGATTAGGGTAGCACCATTTGCCATGACCTGGCGGAATCGCTCCATGTCTTGCAACAAAATATTCCTGTTGATATTTGCTAGGATATAATCGAACTGCTCGTGGATAGAGTCGAGTATAGAAGCATCTCCGCAAAGAATTTTCATGTGACTATCTACTTGGTTAATGATGGCATTGTGTCTAGTATTGTCAGCGCTCCATTCATCAATGTCATAAGCTGTTACGTTGCTTGCTCCAAGTTTTAGTGCGGCAATACTCAAGATGCCAGTTCCGCATCCTGCATCCAATATTCTCTTGCCTTTGAGTTGTTCTGATAACAGGGTTGAGCAAATCATTCTGGTTGTCTCGTGAGTACCGGTACCGAAAGCCAGATGAGCATCGATTTCTATGGAGAGTTGAGAATTTGGAATGGAGAGTTGAGAGTTGAGATGACGTCCGTCATGAATCACCATCTTACCTTCATTAATGATGATTGGTTCAAAGCCCTTCTGTTCCCATTGCTCGTTCCAGTCTTTGTCTTCAGCTTCTTCCACCTTATATATAATATGAGTCCCATCCATAGGGAAATACTGGATAGTTTGGTCTAGTGCGTCTTGGTCGAAAAAAACTTGTTGCACATATCCCTTCAAGCCTTCCTCTGTTTCCTCAAAGGATTCGAATCCCACTTCACCTGCCATTGCCATAAGGATGTCACGGGCATCTTGTGTGATAGGCAGAATCTTGAAAATGATCTCGTAATATTTCATCGTGTGTTAAATTTTTAGTGCAAAATTACAAAAATTAGGGAAAAACCTACCTCAGTTTAGGGTTTTTCCCTAATTTTGCACTGAAAATCGTTGTATTTTTGCAACGTGAAACTTTAGAAAGATATAAAATGAAGATGAAAAAGTTAGTTCTACTCTCAGTCCTCTTAGGAGCCATGCCTATCTCCATGATGGCACAGGACGACGATCTCTACTTTGTTCCTACGAAGGAGAACGTGGCTAAGGATGCGGAGAAGTATGGTATGCCTGCCAATACTTACTATGTGGGCAGTACACGTAGCGCTGACGAATATAACCGCCGTGCGTGGAGCCGTGTAGCCCCCATCGACTCAGCGGGTAATGATATCATTGATTTTTCGGCGGAGCGTGGGGTTTATCCTGATTCTGCTTATAATGAAGTGTCAGACTATAAATATACCCGTCGGATGAGTCGTTTTGACGACTATACACCCAGTGAGGCGTATTGGATAGGTTATCGTGATGGTAGATGGGCTTCTCCTTGGTATTACAACAGCTATTATCCTTGGTATGACAGTTGGTATGATCCTTGGTATTATGGTGGTTATTATGGCTATTATGACCGCTACTGGGGATGGTATTCGCCTTATTATTACACCACGTGGTATTCGCCATGGCGCTATCACTACTATGGATGGTACGGTCCCCGTTACTATACATATCGGGGGGGCAGTGGCGCCCGTTGGAGTCGTGCCGGTGTGTCGCATCATAGATATTCTGCTGGTACACACCATCGAAACGTAGGTAGTTCTCGAAACTATGGTACGCGTACTTATTCTTCGCACCATAATAATGTAAGCAATCGCTCCTTTGGAACTTCTCACAGTACAGGCTCCTTTGGAGGAGGCAGTCGTGGTGGCTCTTTCGGAGGTGGAGGACGTTCTGGTGGTGGCGGACACTCTTATGGCGGACGGAGATAGTTTAAAGTTTAGAGTTTAAAGTTTAAAGATATGAAGAAGATATATTTTTTTGCAGCAATGGCGATGGTCACTATGCAGCTGCAGGCTCAGCCGGCAACACAGGATACCTATGTAGGTGCTGCTCTTGCCACAGAGGATTTGAATGGTACTGCACGTTATGTAGGTATGGGTGGAGCAATGGATGCGCTGGGTGCTGAGATCTCTACGATGGGTTCTAATCCTGCAGGTATTGGCTTGTTCCGAAAGGGACAAATTTCCGCTACACTGGGTGTTAATATGCAGGAGGACGGTAAAAGTTTCCAAGATGGTAGTAAGACTCACGTGTCTTTCGATCAAATTGGTGTCGTGTTCAGCAGTCGTACTGGCAAGACAGGTTATCTGAATTTTGGCTTCAATTACCATAAGAATCGTAATTTTAACCATGTATTAGCTGCAGAAGCATCTCTTAATGGTTCGTCGCAGAATCGTCAGACAGTTATTAAAGATATCGCAGGTCTGTTTGATACTTATGCATGGTCACAACTTGACGATCTCTATTTTGGTAACATGTTATATGACGACGTGGAGAAGACCATGTATAGCTATGATGGTGAGTTGTATGCGTTTCAGCGTGCCAATACTGGATATATTGGCGAGTTTGACTTCAATATTAGCGGTAATATCAAGAACCGTCTGTATCTAGGTTTGACCATCGGTGTACATTCTGTAAATTATAAGAACTACAGTGAGTATTACGAAATACTGAAAAGCAATCTTTATGATGATGTCCTGGTTTCGGACAACCATAAGATCACGGGTCATGGTTACAATATTAAGGCTGGTCTGATTGTCCGTCCTATCGAGGAGTCTCCTTTTCGTATTGGTGTGTCTGTGGCTTCTCCGACCTTCTATCGTCTGACAACAGAGAACTACACGGAATTTACATATTCTACTTCCGATAATGTGTTAAAAGGAGATCACTCTGCCGCTAAGGAAAACTTCCGTTTCAATACTCCTTGGAAGTTTGGTTTGAGCCTTGGACATACTGTTGGCGACTATCTCGCACTGGGTGCCGTCTATGAGTATGCCGACTATGGAGCCTGTGACATGCGAACGATTGATGGTGGTTACTATGATTATTGGAGTGACACCTATAGTGAGAGCAGTTCCAGTGACAATGTAATGAAGCGTCATACAGAGAAGACACTGAAGGGTGTTTCTACCCTGAAGCTGGGTGGAGAATACAAGATTGACAAGAATATCGCTGTCCGTCTGGGTTACAACTATGTGTCTCCAATGTATCAAGAGAACGGTGTTCGCGACCAGACATTATTGTCACCTGGTGTCTATTATGCGTCAACTACGCATTTTGTCAACTGGAAAGACACGCATCGCATCACAGCAGGTGTAGGTTTCTCTTTCGATAAGTTCCGTCTCGACCTTGCTTATCAGTACAGCATGCGTAAAGGCAACTTCTATCCTTTCATGCCTTCACTGACTGCCAGTGGTGAAATCTATGATGAGAATGATGCTGTAATCGGAACTTTCACGGAGACAAACGGCTGTTCAGCTGTTAGCGTCAAAGACAACCGTCACCAAATCCAGTGCTCCTTGACGTATTCATTCTAAAGAGACAGATGTTCACCTCCTTATGAGATATTTCATCTGGTTCAGTTACGACGGGACAAACTACCACGGGTGGCAGTTACAACCTAACGGGGACACGGTGCAGGAAGAACTGCACCGTGCCTTGTCACTTCTGCTACGAGAGGACATCAGTGTGACGGGAGCTGGAAGGACGGATGCCGGGGTGCATGCCCGTCAAATGGCGGCACATTTCGACACGGAAGTATCTTTTGACGCCAAAGTGTTGACGAAGAAACTGAACGGGATCTTGCCTGCGGATATCAGTGTCGACAGAGTGGAACGGGTAGCAGATGGTCTGCATGCCCGTTTTTCTGCGTCTGCACGTACCTATCATTATTATATTCACACCAAGAAGAATCCGTTTTTGCGTCATTATTCTTTAGAGTTACATTATGTGCTCGATTTTCCGTTGATGAATGAGGCGGCACGGATATTAATGGAATATGATGATTTCGGGGCATTTTGTAAGGCAGGTAGTGATGTGAAGACGACAATCTGCCATATCTATGCGGCTCAATGGCATCAGACAGCCAATGATGTGTGGTATTTTGAGATTACCGCTAATCGCTTTCTGCGTAATATGGTACGTGCTGTGGTGGGTACATTGATAGAGGTAGGGCGTCATCGTATGACGCTTGACGAGTTCCGTGAGGTGATCAAAGGAGGACGCCGTACCCAGGCTGGTGAGTCGATGCCGGCAAAGGCATTGTGTTTGGAGGAGGTTCGATATAACGAGATGACGAGATGACGTGGTTAATATTGGCATTTATTTCGGCAGCATTACTAGGCTGCTATGATACGTTGAAGAAGGTGGCATTGAAAGACAATGCAGTGATTCCTGTACTTTTCTTCAACACTTTTTTCTCTTCATTGATTTTCCTGCCATTGATCATCATGAGTGGAACTACGAGTATTCTTGATGACAGTATCTTTCATGTAGGCAGTGGTGGATGGGAGATGCACAAATACATTGTATTGAAAGCAATACTGGTGTTGTCGAGTTGGATTCTCGGTTATTTCGCTATGAAGAACCTTCCGTTGACCATCGTCGGACCTATCAATGCTACTAGACCGGTGATGGTGCTAGTGGGTGCCCTACTGGTTTTTGGAGAGCGTTTGAATGGTTGGCAATGGGCTGGTGTCTTGATGGCAATTCTTTCATATTTCCTGTTGAGAAAGAGTGGAAAGAAGGAAGGTATCGACTTTCAGCATGACAAATGGATATATATGACTATCGGTGCCGCTATATTAGGAGCTGTTAGTGGATTATATGACAAATTCCTGATGGCACCGGAAAACCAGGGTGGTGTTGGACTCGATCGTATGATGGTGCAGTCATGGTTCACATTATATCAGTGTGTGATGATGGTCCTTCTGTTATTTGTGATGTGGTGGCCTAAGCATCATATGACGACGCCTTTCCATTGGTCGTGGGCTATCATAGGTGTTAGTATCTTCTTATCTGCTGCTGACTTTATGTATTTCTATTCACTCTCAATTCCCGATGCAATGATTAGTGTTGTATCAATGGTTAGACGTGGTAGCGTAATTGTAAGTTTTATGTTCGGGATATTGTTGTTTCATGAGAAGAACCTTCGTGCCAAGGCACTTGACCTTGCATTGATGCTGCTAGGACTATTATTCTTATATATTGGTTCGGAATAGAAATCCTCAAATAAATTTGGTATTTCGTTCAATTTGCACTACCTTTGCACTCCGAAATGGATAAGGTAAAAGCAGCATTGTTTGATCTGGATGGCGTGGTGTTCGACACAGAACCGCAATATACGGTATTCTGGGGAGCGCAGTGCAGAGAGTTTCATCCCGAGCATCCTGGACTAGAACATGAGATCAAAGGACAGACCTTGGATCAGATTTACGACGCATGGTTCAGTGGTCCTCTTAAAGAGAAACAAGCCTTGATAACAGAGCGTTTGAATGCCTACGAAGCATCGATGGACTACTCGTATATCGATGGCTTCGAGAAGTTTATCTGTAATTTACGAAAACAAGGCGTGAGGACAGCCGTGGTGACTAGTTCCAACAAACAGAAGATGGATAGTGTGTATCGGCAGCATCCTGAATTCAAGGATTTTTTTGATGCTATCCTGACCTCTGAGGACTTTGAATACTCTAAGCCTCATCCCGACTGCTATCTGAAAGCTGCTGCCCGTTTTGGTGCTCAACCAAAAGAATGTATAGTCTTTGAGGACTCTTTTAACGGACTTAAATCGGGAAGAGCTGCAGGAATGACTGTCATTGGACTCGCTACCACGAATCTCGCAGAGGAGATTGCTCCGCTATGTGATCAAGTAATGAATGATTATCTTGAAATATTAGAATGTCTATATAATTAAAAGAAAAATAAATAATGGCTGGATATTTAGTCAGTGACTCACGCAAAGTGACTACGCATCGGTTTATTGAGATGAAACAAAAAGGAGAGAAAATCTCCATGTTGACTTCTTATGATTTCACAACGGCAGGTATCGTTGACCGTGCCGGTATTGATGGCATATTAATTGGTGACTCTGCCTCTAATGTGATGGCTGGTAATCAGACAACACTGCCGATGACAGTAGACCAGATGATCTATCATGCTCGCTCAGTGGTTCGTGCTGTTAACCGTGCCTTGGTCGTTTGTGACATGCCTTTCGGTTCTTATCAAGTGAATGCCGCAGAGGGTGTGAGTAACGCTATCCGAATCATGAAGGAGAGTGGTTGTGATGCCCTGAAACTGGAAGGTGGTGCGGAGATAGCCGATACTGTCAAGCGTATATTGGACGCAGGTATCCCGGTGATGGCGCACTTAGGACTAACTCCCCAGAGTATCAACAAGTTTGGCACCTATGCTGTTCGTGCCAAGGAACAAGAGGAAGCAGACAAGTTGATGTCGGATGCTAAACTGCTTTCAGAGATTGGTTGTTTTGCTGTTACTTTGGAGAAAGTTCCTGCTAAGCTTGCCGCAGAGGTTACCAAGGAGATCAGTGTTCCGACCATTGGTATCGGTGCCGGTAACGGTACTGATGGACAGATCCTTGTCATTGCTGATATGTTAGGTATGACCAATGGTTTCTCACCCCGTTTCCTGCGTCGTTATGCTGACCTGAATACCGTGATGACAGATGCTATTGGTAATTATGTGTCGGATGTCAAAAGTGGAGATTTCCCCAACGAAAGTGAATCATATTAATCTTTAAGTATTGAATAGTCAAAACACACCAGTACACGTCAAGCTCTGGCATCGTGAGTTTTGGCAGTTGGCGATCGCCAATCTGTTCCTGTCGATGTCAGTATATATGTTGATTCCCGTATTACCCTTATGGTTGATGCGTGAGGAAAACCTCACTATGATGGAAACTGGAGTCTCAATGGGTGTCTTCGCTTTGGGTTTATACCTGTTAGGTCCCTTCGTGTCGTATCTAGTGCAGCATTACCGTCGTAACAAGGTTTGTCTGTGGTCTATTATCATATTGACAGCCAGTGAAGGACTGCTTTGGTATTTAGACACCTTGAAGGGTGAGTTCGCAGACTATGGGATTATTCTATTACAACGTTTTGGACTGGGTGCTATGTTCGGACTGGCACAGATGGTGTTGGCAAGTACCTTGATTATTGACACTTGCGAGTCCTTCCAGCGTACAGAGGCAAATCACAGTGCTTCATGGTTTGGGCGTTTCGCCCTGTCGTTAGGTCCGTTGACAGGTTTATTGCTCCATCAATTATGTGGCTTTGACATTGTTATCATGGTCTCTATGGGATTGTCGCTCGCATCTCTGTTACTCATTAGAATGGTGGAGTTTCCTTTCCGTGCCCCCGAAGACCATGTCCGTGTGTTCAGTCTCGACCGTTTTTTGTTGAACAATGGTGGAGTGTTGTTCTTGAACATGTTGCTAATCACCATAGCCTTGGGAATGTGTATCGGACAGATGAATTCCATCGAGGAATTCTGTATGATGATGACAGGTTTTCTCTTAGCTCTTCTGGCGCAGCGTTTTATGTTCCGGGATGCAGAACTGAAGAGTGAGGTGGTGACAGGACTGATCCTCTTATCGGCAGCCTTGCTGATCATGATGACCCAGCATACGCAGGTCGCCATCTATATCGCCTCTACATTTATAGGTATGGCAACAGGAATCACAGGAACTCGTTTCTTGCTGTTTTTCGTTAAACTCAGTCGCCACTGTCAGCGTGGAACCTCACAGAGTTCGTTTATGTTGTCGTGGGAGACAGGGTTGGCATTAGGTGTAGGTCTGACCTATATTTTTACAGAAGTCATACCACAACAGACGAATACCGTTGCGCTGGCATTGACAGCGATAGCTCTGTTGATGTATAACGGACTGACGCATAACTGGTTCTTGAAGCATAAGAATCGTTGATTCATCCTCTTCCACACAATTGTTTATAAGGACAGTTTCGGCAGGTCTTCCGATCTTCTACAGGCAGGAAAGGAATTTCAGCATTGAATATCTCATCAATACACTCCTGTAGTCTCTCTGTAAAGGGGACGATAAAACGCTGTACATCCATAATTCTCTCTCTTCCAAAACAGAGGGTAGGGTCGTAGTCGGCTCCCGCTGAGTGCTGGATAAATAGCAATGCCGGACTGACAGGCAGTTGTTCCGTGTTGAGCTGCTGGTCTTGTCGTACAATACTACTATATAAAAAGGTCTGGAGATAATAGCCATTATGTGAAACGTTCGTATCAAAGATACTCTCGACATCAGGCAGAAGAATCATTTTACCCCCTCCTGTCTTATAATCAATCACACGGATACGTTTCTGTTGGTCAGTAGTCACAGCATCCAGTCGGTCGATGCTGCCGCCAATTGTCGTTATGAAAGAGGTGTCTCCTTGATGGATCGTCCAGTCATGAACCACTTCATATTCCAAGGCATGAATGGTGAAGGGAGCTAGTTGGAGGTCTATCTGCAACAGCTGTCGCACATAATGGATAATCACTTCCCTGTTGATAAGTTGTAGTCCACTATACTCCTTCTTGTTAAACAACTGCTCGTGGAAAGCCTTGTCAACAGCCATTTCAATCGCCACCTTCGACTGTAAGAGTTGTTGTAACTGTCCTTTCTCGATATGATGACTTTGTTGCATCAGTTGTTCGTAGAGATACTGTGCCGCTGCATGGAAGACAATACCAAACAAACGGTCGTCAATCTGCAGTTCATCATCATCAGCCTCTTTGAGATCACTCACATAACGATAGAAAAAGCTCAACGGACAACGACGGTAGGTGTTGATAGCCGTTGGTGTCAACAAGGCGTGGTGTGTATCAGGTTGTTTGGCAAAACGCTCCTTCAACAACTCCATCACCTGTGGAGTCTTCTCTACAGGTTCAGCCTTCCTTGAGACAATCTGTTGTCCTGCCTTCAGCGTATACTGACGGATGGGGTGCCCACTCTCTACCAATAGCTGGAGCATGAAACGGCTCATCTCACCCGTATGTCCCTCGTCTGTCGCATTGTTATAGACGAGGGTGATGTCTGATGCCCGTTGCAGTAGACGATGGAAATAATAGGCATAGATAGATGTCTTGTGGTCAATTGTCGTCAACTCATAGGCTTTTCGCAGACTATGTGGGATAAACGAGCTGTCGTTGACTCCCTTGGGCATATTGCCTTCATTACAAGAGAGCAGCAGGACATGGTCGAAGTCCAGGTTACGTGACTCCAGGATTCCCATGATCTGAATACCTTCAGCTGGTTCACCATGGAAGGGGATGGATGTTGACTGTATCAACTGGTGTGTCAGTCGCTGCAGGGTGGTAAGGTCTACATTCAGGTCACCACTACCTACCAGACCGGCAAGACGGTTGATGAGTGTATAGCTACGGAAGAGCGCCTCGTCACGTAAGGAAACCTGTTGTTCTGTGGCGTCATCTTGTTGAGCCTGTTGTGCCACATGTCTCAGCAAACGTGCTATCCAAAGCAGGATAGCCTCTGTCTGGAACAAACTATCTACCTCACCACTCTTCAACAGGTCGTCCGTCAGATATTTATAATAAGGATGACGACGGATAGCATTCATCAATCGAGGTCGGTAACCACCAATCTGGAGGTTCATCAACATGTTGATAAACGAAGCGGCGGGAGTCTGTATCAGGGGGTAGCCGGAGGTGACATTTACCTTGTCGACTTCCTCAGGGATACAATGGATGACAACGGGCAGTAACTGTTCGTCGCACAAAAGGATAGCTGTCCGTTTGCCATCCGCATAACGTTGGTGCTCTTTCAACCACGTACTCATATAACGAGCTTGTATGTTCTCTGTCGGTGCCGCGATATAAGTGATGGTCTTTGGCTGCTGGAACTGTTGGTAGAGAGTCGCGTCGTCATTGTCGAGCTCATTGGGGAAGACCTCCAGATACTGTGAGAGGTAAAAGCCTGCCTCTTGCTGCATGTAATAATGGTCGAAGTCCCAGTAGAAGAAAGCCTTCCCTTCCTTTTTCAGTTGCTTGAACAACTGTTTCTCCACCTGATGTAAGAGATTGAAACCAACGAAGAGGTAACGGTCATAGCGACTATCCAATGTACAACTGGTGGCATGTAACTTTTCTACGACATGACGGTAGAGGGCACCCTCATAGGCTAAATCCTGTGCTGTAAGACGGTGGTTGAAATCGTGGTAGATATCAGCGAAATGACTCCACAGCTTCAGGAAGCGTTCTTTCAATGCACTATTATGGTCTTCGGAGAAGTTACTGAAGAACTGTTGGATAATGGCACGTTGCTCGTCCGTGAGATAACTGACATCATCCAACTCATGGATGTCACGGAGGTTAGCAAATACCCGGTCGGCATCCGCCATGTTCTTGTCGATATCATCGAAATCAGACAGGAGCAGTTGTCCCCATCCATAGAAATGATCCAGCGTCTCGTCTATTCCCGTACAGGTCACAAACGACTGATGGAGGTCACAGACCAGTTTGATAGGATCCGCCACTTGTAATGAACTTTGTTGCCGGAACAGGTCACTGATGGTAATATAAGACGGGCTCCATATCGGATGGTCAGTCAGCCGAGCAAGGTGCTCGTTCAGGAACAATGAGGCACGCTTGTTGGGAAAGACAATTGCTGTACGTGACAGGTCATGTCCGTATTTCTCGATGATATCCTCAGCAACATATTCTAAGAAACTCTTCATAGCTTAACCTCCTCTATCTTGTTCGAATACACATACCACAGATATCCTTCCACCTGTTGGTAGCCCATCGGTTGAAGTAGCTGCATGTACTCCTTTACTTGCTCCTGGTATTCTGGACGTGGATGACCGAACTTGAAATCAACGACAATCATGCGATGTCCGTCCGTCATGACCCTGTCTGGGCGACGCTCGCAGACATGTCCGTCAGCGTCTTTATATAATATGGTACACTCGTTATACAATGTCCATTTGTCTGAGAACCACTCACGGACACGAGGGTTCTCCAAGCGCTTGCGAAGGAGGGAGGACACCTTTGCCACAGTCATCTCCTCATCATAGAGGACACCTTCCTGCTGCAGTTCTTGCAAGGCAGTCTCCACATCTTCCGTCGTACGGATACGGGAGAAGACATGATGTAGGATACTACCTGTCTTTATATAACTTTGTTGGGTAGACTCTTCCTCATCTGTTTGTATGAACTCACGACTTTTGTTACTCTGTCGGAACTCCGTCTTATGACCAAAGACATTCATCTCCACGGAGAGTGGCTCGGAGGATTTCAAAAAGACATTGTCAGACGTCTTTTTCTCCTGTTGCTCTTCCGTACAACGTGTCCCGAACGAGAAGACGATATCATCCTTCTCATCCTCGATGCCATTCAAGACTGTTCCGTCAAGAGACAGTTCCGGGAGCACATGCTCTATCAGAGACGAGCGACTCAGTTTCGCTTTTCGCTTGCCGATGACGTAGAGACTTTTACAAGCACGGGTGAATGCCACATACAACAGGTTCAGGTTGTCGACCGTCAACTGCAAATGCTCGTTGAGATAGTCTCCCTCATAGATCGTACCCACCATTTTCTTCTCTCCATAGTCGACGGGAGCAACAGGGAGCTCATTGAAAGGAGCCACCTGAGGCTCGCACCAGATGGTCTCACCACGTTCCAACTGCCAGTCGCAGAAAGGTAACAGCACATGGTCGTATTCCAGTCCTTTACTCTTATGAATCGTCAGGATACGGATACCATGAAGTTCATCACTCTGTATCGTCTTTTTGTGAAGCTCCTGTTCCCATGTCTCAATGAAAGTGTCAATACCAGTACTGTTGTCGACAGAGAACTGGAGGAGGTAATCGTAAAAAGCACAGAGATAGGCACTTTGGTCTTTCAGTCGTTGTAGCCCGAAGATCTGATAGAGTGTTTCCACCAGTTCGTAAAGCGGTAGCATCAAGAGTTCGTCGAAATGACTGATGTATGCCTCTGGCAACAAACTGTCGGCATCCATGTTCTTCAACAGGAGGGTGGCATCATTGACTTGCTCGCCTAGCACCTCCCGGTAATAGGACTTGATGATATGTGCTTTTGTCAGTGCGTCGGAGGGGTGGGTGAGCAGACGCAGGGCGTCTATCAACAGACGTACGGAGACAGAAGCGTCTAAACGGAAAGCCTCGTCACTGACGATGGTCACCTCTGGCATCTGTTCCGCGAAATAGTTGGCGATGAGGGTGATGATATCATTGGTCCTGACGAGGATAGCGATCTGGTTGGGAGAGACCCCTTGTGCCAGCAACTCTTCAATAGTATCCATTAATTGCTCTAAGGTACGTTCACGATAGTCTTCGGCAGGTAACAGCCGGATGTCCACATACCCCTGTGGCTTGCGATGCTCAGGAATCTCTTGGCAGACATCCGCATAGGCATTCCTCAACTGTTGGGCACCTGTAGGATGCTGTTCGCTTAACGCATCCTGTTCTTGTTGGGCGGCAACACGAAAGAAGGCGTTATTGAACAAGATGATATTCCGCTCAGAGCGATAGTTCGTCTGCAAGGGTTTCACCTCCATCATCTCCTTGTCGAACTGCTGGTCGATATTGTTCAGCAGTCGCCAGTCACCAGAACGCCAACGGTAGACACTTTGTTTGACATCACCGACAATCAGGTTCTCAGACCCCACATGACTCATACACTCCTGCATCAGCACTTTGAAATTCTGCCATTGGACAGTACTGGTATCCTGGAACTCGTCAATCATCACATGATGGAGCTGGGCACCGATCTTCTCAAAGATAAAAGGAGCGTCACTGTCTTGGATCAAAGCATGTAACAGGTGTTGGGTGTTACCCAGCAGAAAAACATTAGCGTCATCATTGATGTCCTTGACTTTCTGTTCGATACTACTCAACAGACGCAGGTTGTTCAGGTGACTGAGTGTTAGTTTTGCCGACTGATAGAGCCGCCATTGCTGCTCCCGTTCTTTTTCCGCATAACGCAGCAGGGGTATCAGTACCTGATCGGCAAGATAATGAAGCTCCTCCGCTCGGGGATGGTCTTTCTTATACCAATCTTTTGGCTCATCCATCGCTTTTGCGGCTGTTTTATTGAGGATAGAAGGGTCAAACTGCTCATTTCGGAGTTTGAGGAAGTATCCAGAAACACCCCGACTGCCATTCTTGAGATCTGTAACTGTTAAGTTCTCCTGCTCCAAGGTGTCGAAGAAGGTGGCAGCAATGGTAATCATTCGTTCCTTAGCATTGTCACGGATTTGGCGGAGCGTTTTGGTATATTCGTCAAAGAAGCCCTCTTCTGTCATCTTCTCATTCAGTGCTTGGCGATGCTCCTTATAATAGTCACGGAAGATGGTCTTTCCAAAGTGTTTGATCTCACGGATGAAACTGGTCTTCTTCTCATCATTGTTGCTCCAACTCTTATCTTCCATAAGACTGTCCATAATATAACGGAGCAGCCATTGCAGGATGAGGTCGGTATGTTTGAGGTTGTCAATGAGCTGGTCAACAGCCATTTCCTCTACCTGGTCACCACTCAGTCCCACACGGAGATTTGCCGTCAGTTCCAGTTCATGAGCGAGGTTCCGGAGCACACTTTGGAAGAATGCATCGATGGTCTGTACCCTGAAACTATTATAATGATGTAAGAGGAGATGAAGCGCCTCACCGGCTCGTTCCCTTATGGCGTGGATGGGGAGTCTTGTCTCTTGTTGCACCTTTTGAGTATAGTTGTCGGAGTCAGGTAGCTCTTTCCAAATACCATACAGTTGGCTCAAGATACGCATCTTCATCTCTTCCGTCGCTTTGTTTGTGAAGGTGACGGCAAGGATGGTGCGATAGTTCTGAGGGTTGAGCACCAGGAGTTTGATATATTCCGTTGCAAGAGTGAAAGTCTTTCCACTTCCTGCACTGGCTTTGTACACGACTAACGCTTTACGCATGCCTACCACTTTCTAAACAACTCAAAGGTGAACTTAAGTCCAAAATCCTTGAAACTGACATTGAGGAAACTAGCAAAGGCTCCGATAGAGACAAAACGGTTCGTGATACCATAGCCTATTTCCGCATATGGTCTTGTATGTTGAATAGAGAGGAAACTTAAATAGATGGTTTCCCGTTCAATGAATTTTCCGACGATAGGAAGGAAGGAGAATGCAAGTAGGGGAGACTCATAGGAGGTGTTGAATCTAAAATAATATTTAGAGGTGTTGTACCATTCGCTATTCACCAACTGGAAGTTACCAGTCCATTCATCCTCCCAACCACCAGGAAGGTTCTCATCACGGAAATTAGCATAGTCGAGGAAGTAGGTGGTCTTGTTATTGGTGTACATTCCATATCCACTTTTTAAATTAATCTGGCGTAAAGGGTCTAATTTGATTTGGTGGCTGACATCAAATTCAATACGTCCATAACTAAGTGTGGAGGCAAAAACATTTTTTATACCACGTTCGTAGTTTAACGTGAAATAAGGGCCTTTCCTCCATGGTGACACATGAAGCGTCAGCATGGGAGCGAAGCTTCGATAGACGGTAGGCTGGTCATATTCTAACATTCCTGACTCATTGTCTGCCCTACGGATATGGTACACTATACCAGCTTTAATCTCCAACCAGTCGAAGGCTGCCACGTTATTGACGGCTTGGATGTAGTTATCCGTAAAATATTCCAGTTCCGTATTTTTGAACTCATCGTCATTCTCCACTCCTGGGTTCAGGTTCTTGATAGCCTGTCGGATACTGTTGTTGGAGATACGATTACCGTTAGCGACGACAATCTCAGCATACCCGTTACGCTTGGGGTTATACGTCATACGAATAGGGGTGTAATGGAAGAACTGCTTGATCTTGAAGTTGTAGCCGATCTGTGGCTGAATGGTGAGATAGCGCTTTTTGTTCCAGTTATACCGAGCACCTAATTGAATCTTATACGACAGGCCTCGGCTGCGACTATAGCTGATATACTGAGGATTAATGATGGGCGAGAGGGTGAAATCCGCTCCCATAGCATCCGCATGAGAGCTGGTTATCAGGTGATCTCCTATATTCCAGAACACATCACCAATATTTCGTTTCTTGTGATGGACAGAGTCTTCTTGCTCCTTGGCTCTCCTTGCCTCTTCAAGATCTTGTTCCCGTTCCTCATCATATTTCTGGTAGATACTCTTCTCCTCATTATTCAGCTGGAAAGTCCGTAAAGAGTCCATCATCTGACGGTCATTGACTTCGTTCAGAGTGTCGGGTAGGGTAATGGGGGTGTTGTAGGTTGCCAGAAAATGGGAAGAGATGCGGTTCCCGACAAATTTGAAATTTAAGTCAGAGATACATCTTTGGGGGATGATGGAACTAGCCCCATCATTATTGTATATGGCATCAACATGGAATTTCAACATGTCAAACTCACCATCATACAAGGTATATACAACACGTCCCGTGTTAGCGTTCACCAAGGCATATCCTTTCACCAGCTGGGTGTTCTTTAGCTTGGGTCGGAAGGTGACATGGACAAGGTTCGCATCCGTGTTTTCTATCTCATACCGATAATATTTACGGTTCTTCCGATAAAATGGTGACAGGATTTTCTCCTCGTAAATTGTCATGTCATAAATATTCGGTGTCAGGAAGTCAGTGAAAGCCGTACTGATCTGCCTCTCATGGGGTATCGTGCTGCTGATGACCTGCGCCTTGGTATTAAAAGCATGGGGACCCTCTGACTCCATCTTACCATAGATCTCGGAGATATACAGGCGTTCTCCTTTGGCGAAGGAATATAATGTCGGTACCAGGAACATGGTGAAATTACGACGCTCGGTATTCAGCGTATATCGCATATATGTGTTTGTACTCCCACTATTGGTGTATTGGGCATAATTACGCCTGTAACTCCACATTTTCTCAAGGATGGTGGAGTCATTCCGCACTTTGGCAAAACAAATGGCAGGCATGAATATCAACATGCCTGCCATCATCGTTAGAAGGTATATCTTTCTATTCACACTCCAAAATTACAAATTAATTTTGAAAGCGCAAAGATTTTATCCTAAATATTTCATTAAAATACGTGCATTTCCAGATTCACGGAGTTTTGCGATACTCTTCTCACGAATCTGACGAACACGCTCACGGGTCAGTCCCAGACGGTCACCGATCTCCTCAAGTCCTTTCTCATGACAACCAATACCGAAGCATTCGCGGATGATGGTGATCTCACGGTCTTTCAATACTTTCTGAAGGACGGTGTTCAGCTCCTGTGCCATAGACTCATGGTCAACCTGACGGTCTGTACGGGAATCGTCCCCACTTGCCATCACGTCGAGCATACAGTTGTCCTCACCCTCTTGGAAAGGTGCGTCTATTGACACATGATGACCATCTGCCATCAGACTCTGTCCGATCTTCTCCTCATCAATATTCGTCACCTCACTCAACTCAGAGACAGAGGGGTGACGCTGGTTCTCCTGCTCAAACTTGTTAATCTCGTGATTAATCTTGTTCAGACTTCCAACCTGGTTCAATGGAAGTCGTACGATACGGCTCTGCTCTGCAATAGCCTGGAGAATGCTCTGACGAATCCACCATACAGCGTAGGAAATAAACTTAAAACCACGTGTCTCGTCAAACTTCTGTGCGGCTTTGATCAAACCGATGTTACCCTCATCAATCAAGTCAGTCAGCGTCAATCCCTGATGCTGATACTGCTTAGCAACTGATACTACGAATCGGAGATTGGCTGTCACCAGCTTGTCTTTGGCACGCTCACCCTCGGGACCGCCTTTGCGAATCTTCTGAGCCAGCTCGATTTCCTCATCAATACTGATCAGGGGTGCACGACCAATTTCCACCAGATACTTATCCAGTGCCTCACTAGAGCGATTCGTAATACTTTTCTGAATCTTTAATTGTCTCATTTAAACTTTTCTCTTTTTCCTTAACTGCTTGAGAATCAAGCGCGTGTACTAATTAATACCGTAAAACGCTGCAAAATTACAAAAAAATACAATACGTTGTTCTCCTAACACCCATTATTTTTCTTAAAAAAGTTTAATTGTTCATTTTCTCTCTACCAACTCGCATAAATGCGAAAGATTTGCTATCTTTGCATCATATATTAAGGATAAATACTCAAATGTTTCCTATGAAAAATATATTATTGATTATGATGGCTTTGCTGTTGATGGCATGCAGCAGCAAGAAAGGTGTGAAGATGGTTAAAGAAGATATACAGAATGATTCTATGATATTGATACAACCACAGTATGCCAATGGATTTTCTGTGAAATACTTGGAGAACGGTGTCCGACTAGTGGATGTCTTGGATCCCCAGAAGGATGAAAATAAAATTCCGGTTTGTTATCAGTTCGCCCTGGTAGAGAAGGGTAGTGAGACAAAGGTGCCTGAGGGTTATACGAGGGTAGAGGTTCCTGTCAGTCGTACCATAGTGATGACGATGTTACAACTCTCGAACTTCACGGCATTGGATGCGCACGATGTTGTGAAGGGAATCACAGGAACAAAGAACCTCTTTAATAAGGATATTAAGAAGCGTGTGAAGGATGGTCGTATCGTGAAAATAGGAATGGAGGGTGAGTTTGACCCAGAATTAATCCTTGCAGCCAATCCTGAGGTAATCTTTGTATCTCCTTTTAAACGTGGTGGTTATGATGCGATTAAAGAAACGGGAATTACTCTGATTCCACATTTAGGCTATAAGGAGTTGGAGGCACTCGGACAGGCAGAATGGGTGAAGTTCGTCGGACTGTTTATCGGTAAAGAGAAAGAGGCAAATGAACTCTTTTCCGGCATCGAACAACGATATAACGATTTAAGAGCCAAGAGCCAAGAGCTAACAGCTAACAACCAAAGACCCACGGTCTTTAGTGGTGAGATGCATGGTGGAAACTGGTATGCCGTTGGTGGTAAGAACTTTCTTGCGCAGTTGTTCCGTGATGCCGGTGCCGAGTATATCATTAAGAATGAGGACACGGGTGGCTCAAATATCGAGTTTGAACAGATGTACGCGATGGCTGCCAATGCGGACTACTGGCGCATCTTGAACAGTTATCCTGATACTTTCTCGTATGAGGCACTGAAGGCCTCTGAACCTCGTAATGCGCTCTTCAAAGCGTTCAAGGAGAAGAAGGTCATCTATTGTAATATGAAGCAGACACCTTATTATGAGTCGACACCCGTAGAACCTGATGTGGTGCTGAAAGACCTGTTGGCTATCTTCCATCCTGATTTGGTGGAGAAAGACTACAAACCAAAATACTATCAGTTGTTGAAATGAAAGTCTCGAAGTTTATTATCCTGATCGTGTCCATCGCCGTACTGTTTGTGCTTAACTTATTGTTAGGCACGGTGAAGATTCCCGTGGGTGATGTGCTGGCTACATTGACGGGGAGTCAGGAGGTGTCAGAGATCACCTGTAATATCATCTGGAGTTCACGAGTACCTCAGGCATTGACGGCGATGGTGGCAGGTGCAGGTCTTGCCGTGAGTGGTCTACAGATGCAGACCGTCTTTCGTAATCCATTGGCAGGTCCCTCCGTATTGGGAATCTCCAGTGGTGCTTCGTTAGGTGTCGCCTGTGTAGTATTACTGTCTGGTTCGTTGGGAGGTGTTGCCCTGAGTCGTTTAGGATATATCGGTGATGTGGCAATGTCAGTGGCTGCCATTATCGGTTCTCTTGCTGTCATGATACTGATTCTCTATGTATCACAGAAAGTGAAGGGTAATGTGACGTTGTTGATTATCGGTGTGATGATTGGCTATCTTGCCACAGCGGTCATCGGTGTCTTGAAGTTCTTCTCTGCCGAAGAGGATATCAAGGCGTATGTGGTGTGGGGGTTAGGTTCCTTCTCACGTGTGTCAGGTAACCAGATGGTGCTCTTTGTGGTATTGATGGCGATATTGCTGCCGTTGAGTATGTTGTTGGTCAAGACGATGAACTTGTTGTTGTTGGGTGATGGTTATGCCCGAAATTTAGGTTTGAATATCCGTCGTGCCCGCATGCAGGTTATTCTCTGTTCAGGTGTATTAGTGGCTATTGTCACTGCCTATTGCGGACCTATTATGTTTATCGGTTTGGCTGTTCCTCATCTTTGTCGTGCGCTGTTCCGCAGTAGCGACCATCGTATCTTGATGCCAGGAACACTCTTGGCAGGGGCAGCATTGGCATTGTTCTGTAATTTAGTAGCCCGAATGCCTGGCTTTGAAGGTGCCCTGCCTGTCAATAGTGTCACCGCCTTAGTCGGTGCTCCTGTCATTGCGGGTGTATTGTTCCGTCGTCATCAATCAATAGAAGAGTAAGTTCTGTATGAGGCACTAATGGTTGACAGTGCTGCATACAGTGTTGGATGACGACACGACAAAAGTCCTCTATCTTTTCCTTTGGTAGAATCTCCCATAACTCGCGGGCGAGGGTTAGTTGACTGTTGACTGTTGACAGTTGACAATTAGATTCATTAAGCATCTGCTGGATGAAAGCAATGTTCATCGTGGTCTTACGGCTATGGGTGTCCAAATGTCCTTCGGCCAATTTGACGGCTTTACCCAACATCACACCGAGAGTAACTTGAGGGAACTGCAACTTATTGACTATCTTCAGCGTCTCTCCGATATAATTACCATATTGTACGAAAGCCTGTTGGGGCAGGTGAGGGTAGCGGTCTTTAAGGAATCGTTCACTCTTGGCACCGCTGTTGATGACAACACGATCGGTACCACTGGCCTTCGCTACCTCCATACACTTACGGATGCTGCTGATGAATGCCTCTTCGGAGAAAGGTTTGACAATACCACTCACGCCGATAATCGAGATACCACCCTCAATACCCAAACGAGGATTGAAAGTCCTTTTGGCTATCTCCGCGCCTTGAGGGACAGATATTGTAATTGAAACCTGAAACTTGAATCCTGAAACTTTTTCTATATTCTGACGAATCATTTCACGAGGCGCTTTGTTGATGGCAGGTTCACCAGGGGGGTAGTCGAAACCAGGGAGAGTGAATCGTCCTACACCTTCACCGCCTTTGATTTCAAAAACATCTGATTTCTCTACACTCGCCCTTACCTCAATACCATTTGTCACGTCAGGGTCGTCACCTGCTTCCTTGATGCAATAAGCATACCCGTCAGCATAACCGACAGGCACAGTGATGGTCTCACCATTAGGCAACAGTACAGGAACTTCAGCAGGAGTCTCGCCTTTCGTCAGTCTTATCATGGCAGCGACAGCGGCAGCTGTCGCACAGGTTCCCGTCGTCAGTCCGCTATGCAGGGGAAAGAAGTCAGGAAGGAGTTTCTCCACCGCTAAACGCAAACCGTGGGGTCCATTGACCATTGTCCACCCTTGTGTCCCCTTGGTAGCAAGCGAGCAGAACTCGAGCGGACTATTGACCATTGGGCGCTTGATGGCGATGATGCGCATTCCCTTGGTTCTGGCTGCTACGACCTTCTCGACAAAACCACCTGATATGCCACTCTCTTTAAGTAAGATGGCATCAGCATCTACGTCAATATTGTTGCCATCCTCATAGAAGCAGAACTGGTCATCGGTGGCACCTTGTTCATAGGCGGTCATGAGACTGCTCTTGCGGTTCAGTATACGATAGATGACTTTCACGCCTAATGCTTCCAGCCATTTCAGTTTGCTGATGCTCTGAACACCTGTTGTTGCAAGTAGCGAATGAATATCCGTAGGAACTTGGGAATAGTCGTCAATCCACATGATATCTGGATCGCGAGGCGGATAAATCCGTTCATAGCGAATGATGGGAATCTGTTTTTCGGAAGCTACAGAGACAACCGTCTGATGAAGGTGTAAGGCAAAAGGGTGAGCCGCATCCACAATAAGACGGATGCCGTGCTTATCAACAAAGGCTTTCATCGCCTCAGCATCCATCGCACCATTGATATGCTCGCCATGATGCAGCGAGACATCCTGCTCGCCAGTCTTGGTGCTATAATAATAAGTGGCACCCGCCTTTTCGAGTGCCTCTGCAGTTCTGCGGCCTTCCGTTGTTCCTCCGAAGACTAATATCATGATGGTAACCTTTTCTGTTGCAAAGTTACGATTAAACGAGTAAAAAGCCAAATATATTTGAGTTTTTCGCTAAATAATAAAAGCGAATGGGATGGGAGATTAGCTTAATGAAGACAAAAAGAAGTTGCTTTACGTTTGTTATGACGTAGGGAATAGGGGAAAGGTACGTAGCATACAAGGGGAAAGTGCCAAGGTAACAGGGAGAACCCCTGACATTTATAAGTCCAGCAGCGGTCGCTATCAATATCAGCAGCGCCCGCTGCTGATATTAGCAACGGGCGGGAATATTGTCGGCAGCGGTCGCTGCGTACCTATTACTATAATGGATGCAAGTCTGTCGCTTGATGATAAACACTACCGAAAGTACAATTTTGGGGCACAAATGTATATTGATATGAATTAATTTTGTACTTTTGCAGTTGAAATGAAAAATACGAAGCATATCTACACGACATTATGGCTGCTTCTGTCGAGCATGATGCTCTCGGCAGCAGAGATCTGTGAGCAGCAGGCATTGGAGCATGCACGTCAGTTTATGCTCCAGGTAACAAACAACAGTCAGACGGCATCTCGTCGCGCCATGCAACATGTCAGTATGAGGGCGGCACAGACAGGGATTCCTGAGCTCTACGCCTTCAATATCGAGGGCGGCGGCTATGTGATAGCCTCGGCGGACGACCGTACGCTGCCCGTACTGGGATATAGTCTGACAGGCAGCTTCGACGCCAGCAGGATACCTGACAATATGCGAGCCTGGTTGCAGGGCTATGCCGAACAGATCAGACAACTGGGCGATGCCGTCGTCACCTCAACGACAGACAGTGATCCCGACATGACAGCCATCGAGCCGCTCATCAAGACCCGTTGGGGACAAGATGAGCCTTATAACCTGCAGACACCGATCACTGATGGTGTCCATGCAGTAACAGGCTGTGTCGCCACTGCTATGGCGCAGGTGATGTACTATCATCAGTGGCCCCAAGCGGCTACCACCGCCATCCCGGCTTATAGTTATTTATTATCAATTATTGAAAGTTTCCCAGTAAAAGGTCTGCCAGCCACCACCTTCAAGTGGGACAAGATGCTGCCAGCCTACACCAAGGAGAACCCTGGCACGGAGGAGCAACGGCAGGCTATCGCCGAGCTGATGCGCTACTGCGGGCAGTCCGTCAGCATGAAGTATGGTGTTTCCTTTTCCGGTTCTTATACAGAAGAAATCGCCGATGCCCTGAGATACTATTTCGGATACTCGAAAACCGTCCATTCCGTCGAACGTGAAGGTTATACACTCGAGAGTTGGAAGAAACTTATCTGGGACGAACTGAACCAGAAACGCCCTGTCTGTATGGGAGCGTCCTCTAGTGATGGCGGTCACGCCTTTGTCATCGACGGATACGACGGCAACGGTATGTTCCACGTCAACTGGGGATGGGAAGGCGATTGTGATAACTATTACGCCATCGATGTGATGAACCCTGAACCCGACAAATTACCAATAGGATATAACTCTAAACAAAGTGTTGTCATAGGTGCCAAGCCAAGAACTGCCAATGAGGAGACTCTCCCTGAGGTGACCAGTGGTCTCCAACTGCGAGGATTCCCATACGTCTCCAGCAAATGTCTGAAGGCTCCCGTCTTTTGTGTCGATATGACGTGTGAGGAAATAAAATATGACATAGCCCTGGGTACCAAGAATACCGACGGTACCATCTCATTGAAGCAGACCTTGAAAGAGTATATAGAAGATTTCTCAGGGGCAGCTGATGTGGTAAGTTTTGAATTGGAGAAGCTCACGCTCCCTGACGGCACCTATCAACTGTATGCTTTCTACAGGAAGTCTGACGATGCAGGAGACACCTGGCACCAATTAGGCACTGACAGGGACTATTGGGGTATTCATGTCAAAGACTCAAAGATGTCTTTCTTCTTCGATGTGAAGCTGAAAATCACCAAGGCTTATTTAGAGGGTGACAACCAAGCCCCACTGGACCAGTGTACACTGGTGGTGGAGGTAGAGAACCAAGACGATATGATGTTCTGTGCACAGACATTACTCAAGGCGGGAAGAATGGGGGAAAATAATTTTGTCATGACAAACAACTATGATAAGTCAAAGACATTCCTGATATTACAGCCCAAGGAAAAGACTACACTACGCTATCCCCTTATAGTCCCCTCCAAGGGTGATATGGATGTACGCCTATGTGTACATGAGGGAGATGAGGGACTGGCGAATGCCGTGGTGCCCATCGATAAGGAGCCTCACTACTATGACATCCAGTTGACGGACTATAAGGTGGAATACAAGGCTGGTGAGACTGACCTGACGAAAGCCTTCACATGTATATTATATTTAAAGAATAACGATAAACGTCAATTCAATTTCCCCATTATATCAAGAGTAGGTACGGATAACAGCGTGTATGACGACTTTACTTTCTACCATTATCATGATATGAATTTGGAACCAGGTGAAGAAGTGGATGGGACACCCGATCTGTCGTATGACCTGGAGAATATCAAGGAACCGACGGATCTCCATCTCGTCATATCGATAGATTATAAATATCCGTTATTCCCTCTCGTCAAATTACTTGATATCGTTGTCAAGCCTGGCACAACCGTCACCCCCAAGGGTACTACGGCTATCAAAACCATCCCTATCAGTAAACATGATGATGCTCCATATTACGACCTGCAAGGTCGTCGTCTGCAAGGACAGCCGCCCCGGAAGGGAGTCTATATCCAGAAGGGTAAGAAGGTAATGGTAGAATAATTCTTTTAAGAATCGCGCAAATATGTCATGCTTCGCCCTGTCTGAACAGGTGGGTGAAATGCTTGGAATAGAGCTCTGAGAGTCCTTCACGATTATCAATCGCTTCGCCTACAACAATCATGGTTGTGAGTGTGAGGTGATGGTCATGAACAATCTTAGCCAAGTCCTTGAGTACCCCTCGATAGATTTGCTGGTCTTTCCATGTAAGGTGATAGCAGACAGCCACAGGGGTATCCTCAGGATATTCCATCAGCAACTCACGCTGTACGTCATCCACGATGGAAGCACTGAGGAAGATACACATGGTACTCTGACTCTTTGCAAGAAGATGCAGTTGTTCCTTTTCAGGCATAGGTGTCCGTCCTTCACCACGAGTAAGGATGATCGTCTGGGTACGCTCTGGGATGGTAAACTGGCTTTTTAACTCTGCAGCGGCAGCAAGGAAGGAAGAGATACCGGGTGTGATATGATAGTCCATACCGTTCTTGTCGAAGAACGCCATTTGTTCCTGAATGGCTCCGAAGATACAAGGGTCTCCTGTATGCAGACGAACTATGAAATGTCCTTGGTCGTAATGCTCTTTCATCAGCGCGCACTGCTCTTCGAGATTCATGTCAGCAGAGGAACGCACGACAGCACCAGGTTTATGACAGTCCGTAAGTTCTTTAGGTACCAGACTGCCTGCATATAAGATGAGATCGGCACGCTCCAACATCTTCCGTCCTCGTACTGATACCAAGTCAGGATCACCAGGACCAGCACCTACAATTTCAATGTGAGCCCCCCTCTTTTCGGAGGGGGCAAGGGGGAGGCTATTCTTATCGATAGCGAGGGCTGCTGTCCAGTTCTTTCCTTTTACCTTAGGGATGATGAGTTTTCCATTGTTGGAGCCTAAGATAGCTGCTGCCTCACAGACACTGGGGGTACCAACATGCTTTGCTACTGTATCGCTGGGATGAGGAACATCCACCTGTGCGAGTTCTTCAGCTGTATAGAACACTACTTCCTGATCGTATTCCTCTTTGAGCATTGTACAAAACTCCTCGTCCTCTTTCACATCTATGGTGCAATACTTATGCGCACAAGGCAGAATGCCTCTCTCAGCAAAAGCTTCGTCTATCTCATCATAGATACTGATATAATCATCTGGATGATGTGCCAAACCAAATCCTATTGTTCCCACCATTGGTACGAAATGGAGTTCAAGCATACCCTTTGGTACAAAACGAATATAAGGCGAAACAATGATGACGAGTTTGAACTTCTTGGGGTCAGCCTCGCTGATATCATGGATGATGGTGACGTGTTCAGGCTTTGTCGCTTCCAGATAATCCGTACCTTCATCACGAGCCTCCAATAATAAGGCTGTCGGCTTACGATTGACGAAAGCAAAGATGCAGTCCTGCATGTCGTAGATATCACTCGCCACAGGCCAGTCGAAACGTTGTTCGAAAGTATCTAAAGCCCATAGTCCAGCATTATCGCTTTGCGTAGTGATGACTTCTCTGGCACCAAGGATACCTGCAATCTTACGTGTCAGATCGTTGGCTCCACCAATGTGTCCGCTAAGTACGGAGATGACATGCAGTCCCAACGAATCGATACAGACCACTGCAGGGTCTTCGTGCTTATCCTTGATAAAGGGTGCAATGGTACGGACACAGATACCCATCGCCCCGATGAAGATGAAAGCATCGTAGTCGTTCCAGATGGGCGCAATGGAATCGCGACTTACAATAACGGCTGTAGAGAACTGTTGCTTTAGGCGATTAGCAATAGGCTTGCCTGCCTCGCTAATCTGTATGATGGCTATTTTCATCTTACTTTTTCTCCTTTGCGTTGAAAGCATCTAATTGTTTGAAACAGTGACGGTTGATGATCTCCTCCAGTTCACGGTCGGGATTGTGGCGGATACGACAGTTGTAGTCGAACACCATCAGTTCTCCATTCTCTGCGGTATAGGGTTGCCATGCCGGGAGTGCCAGGATGTTGGGATTACCCGTATGTGCAAACTGCGCCCATACACTGCTCATCTTGTCTGCCAATTGCAGGTCTTCGGCAGTAGGATTCGGCAGGTCGTTCTTAGCACGATGGAGGGTGTTGAAGCAGAACTTCAACTCATGACCATGGATGGAGCCGTTGTTCAGTGGCGAACGCCAGGTGAACATATACATATAGGTAGGTACTTGACGTTTCTTCGTAATCGAATCGGCAGTAATGATGGTCTTGGGACGGAACAGCCAGTCGATACTCAGCAAGTCCTGTGGTGTATAGTTAGGATAGGCCTTGGCGAAGGCACGGACGTAGTCATCGGTCTCTTTGCCAAAGGTAGGCTGGAGTTCTTTCTTGGCATCGTCGAGGGTCATCTTGCGCTGATAGTGCAATCGCTGCAGTTCATTGAAGGTAGTACCTATCAATACGGGGATGTTATCGCTGATCGAGGCGAAGTCGGGTTGGAAGGGCTGTTGCAGTAGTATCTCTCCATCGGGTGTTGGTCCGAAGCCCCACATCATGGGTGTACCAGGCTTACGCGTACCGATACTGGCAGCCATCGCCCGCTGGCCGGCAGCATAAAGGTCTTTATAAGGCACATCCTTGATTTTGTCGACATTTGCCTTGTCGATACCTAGTTCCTTCAGCACGGCCTCACCCAGTTCCTCTGTCATCGCCTTCGTGTTGACGTTGAGGATGGTGCCGCTCATGATGATGGCCTTGTGGAAGAGTCCCTTGGCCTGGGGCATACACATCAGTGTGCCCACCTTGCCTCCTCCGCCCGACTCACCGAAGATGGTGACATTGTGCGGGTCACCGCCAAACTTAGCAATATTGTCGCGTACCCATTCGAGGGCCTTGACAGCATCGAGCATACCCACGTTACCTGAGTACTTGTACTTCTCTCCGCATGTCGAGAGATCGAGGAAACCGAGGATGTTCAAACGATGGTTGATGCTCACGACAACGACATCCTTCTTGGCCAACTGCATACCAGGATCCCATTCGGACGTGCCGCTGTCGAAGCCGCCACCATGGAGCCAGAACATAACGGGCTTGAGCGGTGCAGGCCTGAGTTCTGCGCCAGCAGGGCAGTGTGGGATGTAGGTCGTCCATACGTTGAGTACGCAGCATTGTTCCGACATCTCGTCATCTGACATCGGACGGTTGGTGGGTTGCATGGTCATCGGTCCCCAGTGGTCGCAGGCCCGTACGCCCTCCCACTTGTCGACAGGTTGTGGGGGCATGAAACGCTCCACCTTGGCATAAGGAATACCGAGCCAGGCCATCGTCCCCTCCTGTATGATGCCACTGACCAGACCAGAGGTGGTACTGATGACTTTCTTGTTTTCTCCTTGTGCATTTGCAATGGTGAAGGATACCAGTAATAACGGTAGCAGTAATAGGTTCTTTTTCATGTTGTGGTCGTTTTTGTTATTAGCGGTGTGCTTTCAGTATCTCGATGGGATTATAGTCGTTGAGTTGAATGCGCAGTGGAGGCTCTTGTCGCAGACCAAGTTCCTGACAGGCCTCGTCCCATAGGCGATGGCTGTCAACGGGCACTTTGGGAGAGGTGACACTGTTGAAGACGATGATGCCGTCGTCTGCCAAGACAGTAAGCATCTTGGCCATCATCTCTTTCAGACGACCTCCGTGACCTCCGATGAAGACGGCATCGGGGGCTGAGTTTGTTGCGACTGAGTCGCAACTTACAAGGAAGTCACCGATGTGGATGTTGATACCTGGAGCACCATGCTTTTTGGCATTCTCTTGTATGATGGTCTCGCACTCAGGGCGAATCTCAAAGGCCTCGATTTGTAGATGTGGGAACTGCAGACGGGCCTCGATGCTGACACTACCTGTGCAGAAGCCAATGTCCCAGAAGACACGACGCTTGGTCAGTTCGAGAGCTTGCAGCGTTAACAGCCGGATGGGCATCTTGGTGATCATCTTCTCACGACCGTCGAGGAGGGTGAAGTCTTTGTCGGGGATGCCGAAGGGTTTAGCAGCGGTAAAACCGTTACCTACTTGACAAAGGATCACGCAGTTGGGCATGGAGAAGTCATGATGAACGGCTTTGTCAAGCGTGAGGGTAGTACCCTTTTCAAGGGTAGGATTCCCCAGGTGTTCACCTACATACATCTTATAATAGGTATAGCCGTATTCCAACATCCGTTGGGCAATGATAGAAGGTGTATGCTCCTTGTCTGTCAGAACACCAATCTTCTCCGTATGTTCTATCAATGCCTTGTCGAACTCCTGCCATGGTCTGCCCGTCAACGATACAATGCGCATATCGTGATAGGGTATCACCAACTTGTGTGCCAGCATCTGCAGGGAATTGAAAGTAGGATAGACCTTCAACTCAGCCTTAGGAAATTTGCGTTGCAGCGTGTTGGCAAAACCGAAGAATAGGGGGTCGCCAGAGGCGAAGACGATAATAGGCTGTTGGCAGTCAGCCATTAGCTGTTGGCTTTGATATTGTTCAAAGACCACATTGAGGGGGACGGTAATGTCTATCCATTCCGCATTGACAGGTAATAATGGAGTGACGATCTCGTGGTGGCGCTTGCCACCCGAGAACACCTTGCCATTCCTGATGATCTCCTGTACTTCTGGTGAGAAGAACGGCTGTGGATGATCTGATATGCCGATAACGATGAATTTCAATTTTATAATTGTTACATTGTTACATTGTTACATTTTTCTTTTTACAGGTCTCGTCCAGGTTTCAGTTGTGCTGCATCGTCAAAGGTGAGAATGGCGTTACAGAGTGTAGCAGCGAGATTACTGCCGCCTTTGCGACCTTCTATGATAATCTTGGGAATGTCCTTGAAGGGCTTTACCATGTGCTTTGACTCTCTTACGTGGACGAAGCCGACGGGTGCAGCAATGATACCGGCAGGATGTGACTTACCCTTGCGGATGAGGTCGCAGAGTTCCATGAGGGCCGTGGGTGCATTGCCAAAGGCGAAGAGAGCGTCAGGATGTTCTTCTACAGCAAGACGTATGCCAGCTTGCGTACGGGTGATTCCCTGAGAAGTTGCCATCTCAGTCACACGCGAGTCGTTGAGATAGCACATAGCTTCTACACCTAATCGTTGAAGTGCGCCCTTTCGGATACCGCTCGTCACCATCGTCACGTCAGTCACGATGGTCTTCAAAGAACCGTCCTTCACCTTATGGTATAATCTCTCAACAGCCCCAGAGTCGGTATAGAGAATGTTTTCCATCTCGAAGTCGGCAGTAGTATGGATGGCGTGCAGCAAGGCCCATAGGTGATCCAGGGGATAATCCTTGCATTTTAACTCTCCCGCAATAGTGCGGAAGGACTGAATCATGATCTCTTGACCAGGTTTTTCCTGTCTCCTGTCTTCTGTCTCCTGTCTCCTGTAATATCCGCGTGGTGTGATGATTTTATCATCAGTAATATACGATTGTGAGTTGCCAATGAGGATGACAGTGAACATATCCGCATCCTCAGGGTTGAACTGGGCGAGGGTAGTGACCTTCACCTCCTGTTCCTCACGACCTGCCTGACGGACATAACCTACAGGTGTATCGGCAGCACGTTCCTGAAGAAAGATTTCCTGCAGGCGATAGAGTTGCCAATAACGTCCGTGCGACTTGGGATTATAGATGGCTGTCACAAAGTCGCCCGTAGCAGCAGCCTTGATGCGTCGCTCAATCACCTCCCAAGGGGTCATCAAGTCGCTGAGCGAGATGATGCACATATCATGACCGATGGGCGCGCCTAACAGCGAGGCAGCCTTCTGAAAGGCAGAGATACCAGGGAGCGATACGACCTCAACCTCCGAGGCCCGTTCTTTGGCCATCTCATAGATGAGTGGGGCCATCCCATAGATACCTGCATCACCAGAGGAGATCACGACAACCGTCTTCCCCTGTTCTGCCAATAGGAACGCCTGCTCAGCACGTTCACGTTCCTTCTTCATGCCTGTGTCGATACACTCACAGTCTGCTTTCACATACGCCTCGATAAACTGGAAGTAGTATTGATACCCCACAATGGCATCCGCCTCCCGTACTGCTTCCAATACGGCAGGAGTGATGTCTTCCTTACTGCCAGGTCCTATGCCTGCAATGATGATCTTTCCCATATTGTCGCAAAGATAAAGAAAAAATCCGAGAAGTGGAAGAAATTATTTCTTAAACTTCACTTTCAGCCCGACAACTAACATACGACCAGGAGTGTAAAGAGCATATTTCCGATTGCTGGAGTCAATACGGCGGTCAACCCTGTCGAAGAGGTTGTCGATGCCGATACTGGGTTCGAGGATAGCCCATTTAGCGCAGTCGATGGTATGAGTGGTATAGAGATTCCATACGCCAAAGCCAGGTGCGTCTTCATAATCAGGATAATAAGTCTTGGATTGTAGTCTACCATTTAAGTTGACATTGAGCCGATACTTACCCCAGGTGTGGTGATAGTTGGCGGCAATGGTTGCCGAATGACGGATGCTGCGCTCCAGTAGTGTCCATTCCTCCTCACTCATGGTACGGGCATAGGTATAGCCATAGTTGGCGGAGAGGTTAAATCCCGGAAAGAGATTCGCAGAAACATTTACCTGTATACCTTTCACATCCCCTTCGTCGCTATTCTGATAGAGCGAGTAGCGTTCCAGTTTGGCAGCCTGATCATCTGTCATCTCAGGAAATTCAGTCTGCAATTGCTGTAACGAGACATCATCCACGTCAATATTCTTGCGTACCACCATATCTTTGATACGGTTGATATAGCCTGTCACACTGACAGCCAACAGTTCTGTTCGGTATTCGGCATTCAGGGAGAAATAATGACTTCTCTCTGGAGAGAGATCCTGGTTGCCGAAGATAATCTGTGGCTTTCCACGGTTGACGGAGAAATAGTGATAATAGAGTTCGTCTAGTCCCGGTGCGCGGAAACCTGCTGAGTAGGTGGCACGGAAGCGAAAATCGCCGGAAGCATACATCAAGGTTACTTTGGGGGTAAGATGTAGGTTGAAGGTCTCATGATGCGTCAGGCGTAAACCAAGTGTTGCCGTGAGATCCTTGAAGCATCTCATCTCATGCTGGGCATAGGCAGCGATATTATAGACATGCTGATTGATATTCCCGGACGATGCCGTGAGATAGTCCTTGTGCCAGTCGGCTCCGAAAATTGTCGTGGAATGGGTGGAGAAGCCGAGGATGGCCTTCACCTGTCCTTCTATCGATCGTTGTTTCTTCGACTGTACATAGTCGCCAACAGTATACTCCTTGGTCGCTACGTCGTATTCCTTGCCATAACGGAAGCGATCGACGGTGAAGTCTGCCTGAATGGAGTTTCTGTTATTAAACTTATAGATACCGCCGATGTTCCAACGGAAACCTTTATAGCGCATCTCATAGTCTGTGCCGCCAGTGATGTCCTCGCGGGTCTCAGGACGGTCTGTGATCTTATAGGAATAGTCTAAACCCGCATTCAGGGCAAGGTGCTGGTTAGGGTTATAGGTAAATTTCTGACTAATGACACTGGATCGGTATCCTGTGAAGAAAGGCGCAATAGTTGCCTGTGTCTCCGTATCCGATCCTTTCACGTATTCCAGGTTGTTGTTTTGGTAACTGTCGGCACGGTCGTGAGAGAACGACGTATAGGAGCCGAAACCTCCCTTATAGATATCCAGTCCGACACTCTCTGTCAGGATCCCGTGACCGCTGACTTTCGTGTTGTTGTTGATACTGAGTTCCGCATCTGTCGGTTGGTCGGTGATGATATTAATGACACCGGCTATTGCATCACTACCATAGAGCGACGAGGCAGCACCATCAAGGACCTCGATACGTTTGACCCTTGACATGTTGATGCGGTTCAGGTCTATATTATTGGAAATGTCGCCTGACAGTTTCTGTCCGTTGATGAGGATAAGGATATACTTATTGCCTAATCCGTTCAAGCGAAGGAATGTACCCATGGAGTTCGGTGCCATTGATACTTGGGGCATCATTCTTGTCAGGGCTTTGTCAAATGTAGTGATTCCCTGTTCACGGATTTCCTGATAGTTGAGGACATGAACAGGAGTCGTTGTGCTTTTCAGTCGCTGGTGATGACCAGACCCTGTTACTACTACAGGGTTCAGATTATAAGTACGACTCGTCATGGACGAGTCTTTTTTCTCCATCTTATGGATTTGTGCCTGTGTCATCATACAACAGGACAACAGACAGAGTATAAGTATTGTTTTTATCTCCTGCATGATTTCTAGTAAAAGGAGGAGATGCTATCTCACGACAGCATCTCCTGCCATAAACTTATATAATAATACTTCAGTATGGTTATTATTCCTCAGGAGCCGTTGTCGGAGTTGACAAAGCCTCATCTGTGCCGAGCTTGTTGATAGCCGCTTGGGTGTGGTTCATCCACAACTTACGGACGGCACTGCGCTCTGCCAATCCAGGGATATACTTGTCGCCACTCTTATACTTCTTCCAACAAGGCTCTGTGAAGTTGGTCTCATAAGCCTCTGTTTCGATACCTTCAGCATTAAACAGTGAGTACCAGCTCTCATCGTCCTCATCATCAGCCATGTCGTTGTGAGCGTGGTCACCGGCAATTGACATCAGTACGAAGAGTTGAGCCTTGTTGGCGCCATTGGCTTCATAGGTAACATCAATGGGGACGTCGCCGACGATATACTTGAACTCACCGCCTGCAATGTGCTTAAGCACATCCTCAGCATAGGTGTTGTCCATATCTACAGTACCCACGTAGTAGTTCTTGTTGATTTTACGCAGGTTGTTCTCCAGCTGGATATAGCGGATGTTACCACCATAGTAGTCGTAACCCTCAGGATTACCATGACCCATGAAGGTGACGATACCCTCAGCAACAGCTTTCTTGATATCGCTTTCATTGTTCAAGGTCTGAGCCAGAATCTGAGCATCTACAACCTCTGCCATCAACGGGGTACCAACGGATACCTGACGATCGATACTCTTCATGTAGGCATCGGTGAAGTCGTTGTTACGGTTGTTCATGAAGTCCTTGATGTAACTGTCACGAACGCGACGATACTCCTCACCAGGGATCACCTGCAGCGACTGTACCACAATCTGCTTATAGCCAGCCAGTCCGATAGCGGTGAGCCAATGCTCAGGATCGTAGAAGTCTTTCGGGTCTACGTTCTCACCGGCGCGGGCTTGGTTGATACAGATAGCAGATGAGAAAGAGAGATAGACATCCCAACCAGGGAATGCAGCTTTGTACTCATCTACTACCTTGTCGAAGGTGTCATAAGCCTGCTCCCAAGTAGAACCGAAGGCTACCAACAGGATGACCTTGTTGCTACTCTTATGAGTGTTGACAACTGAATTGACAGCATTCTGATAGCGGTCGTAGTTTGATTTTTCACCACCATTGTCATCGTTGTTGTTGCAGGCGGTGAATGTTGTACTTGCAATGAATGCCATCATGGCGATCATTAGGAATTTAATTTTCTTCATTGTCTTTAGAATTTAAATTAGACTTATATTTGTTAGTGAGTTTCTTTCCTTTGTTGAAACGGATGGTCAGCGAGGCATAGACGGTGGTACCAGGGGTCGTCGTTCCAAGATGCAGTCCATGAGGGGTACGGTCCACATAGTTGAAGATATTGTCGATGCCTGCCTCCAGACGGTAGTTCTTACCGAACTGATGCGAAGTGGAGAGTCGCCAGAGCTGATAACCCTTGCCGTCGCCATCAATCTGGTAATAGCGTTTGCTTGACATCCGTCCATAGATGCCGATGCCCAGATGGTAATAGCGTGAGAAGTCATGATTCCAGGTGACATAGACATTCGCCTTGTGGTGTGCCATACCGTCGATAATCACTTCTTTCATCGTATTGTCTTCCGAGTCGTACTGATGCGCCTTGGTATCTAAGTAACTATAGGAACCGCCTGCTGTCCAGTTCTTTGTCTGATAACGGACGGTGAAGTCGACACCATAGGTCTTTGCATCCTCCATATTCTGATACTGGCGTACGCGGATGGGGTCGTATTTGGTAATCAGTTCACCTGGTGCATCCTTGGTGGGAATGGTGACGAGGGTGATCATATCGTTCACCTTATTATAATAGGGGGCGACGGTCATGGTCAGGTTACCGATGGTGTATTCCGCACTCACGCCAAAGTAATTGGAGTACTGTGCCTTCAGGTCGGTATTGCCCAAATAGAGGTAGACACCGTTCATGTTCTTGACATACTGGTAGTGCAGCTCCTTGGTCGTAGGAGTCTTATAGCCCTGACTCCAAGTAGCGCGCAGGCGCAGGTCACCGAGTTTCAGCATCGCAGAGACCTTCGGAGTCAGACGGAAACCGAAGCCCTCGTTTCTCGTCAGTCGCAGACCGGCAGTGATGTAGAGCGGATTCAGCAGACCAAACTCGTCCTGTACATAGAGGGCTTCTGTATTGTCTGTTGCCTTACCATCCACGACACGCATGGGTGCTTTCAGCCAGTCATAGCGATAGTCAAAACCAGCACTCAACCGCTGTTCATAGGGTAGGGTGAACACACCTTTCAACGATACCTGTGTCAACCGCTGGTCACTCTGCAACTCTTTGTCACCAGGGAAGTAGGGATAGTAGTTGGTAAATCGTCCGTTCACATAGCCGTCTGTCAGTGTAGTGTCCGTATAGGCATAGTTATAGGCATGTTTCTTCCAGTCGGCATCCAAGGTGATGATATCCGTCTTGTTAAGTTTCCACTTACCGCCTACCGATATGGACGCATTGTCATATTGCAGGTCGTAGGTCTTGATGTCCACACCAGGATGATGTCCACAAGGACGGTAGATGCGTTTCCAATAGATGCTACCGTCGGCATAGAGTTCTATCATCGGTGTGAGCTGGTAGGTCAGATGTTCTGCCAATTGCCAGTTGGTATGACGATTGACGGTCTTATTACGGGAGTCAGTGATATGATACTCCGTCTGGGATTCGGCTTCCTCCGACGTGTTCTGCCATCCGTCGGAGTGCTGCAACTGGAAGTTGGTATAACTCGAGAACTTCCCGTAGTTCAGGGCGAGTCCGTTATGCTGGCGGATATCTCCATACGACCCGAAACGGGTGGTGTTCTCAAACATCACACCTTGTTCTTTGTGTTTCTTGGTAATGATGTTGATTACACCGGCGATGGCGTCCGACCCGTAGAGAGCCGACGAGGCACCTTTCACAATCTCTATCTTCTCGATATTATTGGGGTCGATGAGCGAGAGATCGTTCTCTCCGCCATTGTCACCATGCAACCGTCGACCGTTAATAAGGATGAGTACATACGAGTTGCCCAGACCATTCATCTGCAGTCTGGAACCCATATCGCTCTCACTGAAGTCAAAGCTTGCCGTCAGACCGGAAAGGATATCCTCGATACTCTTTCCTGCGTATTGCTGGAGTTGTCGCTGACTGATGACCTCTGTCTGCACGGGCGCATCCTTCAACAGGTGCTGCGTACCAGTACCTGTTACGACAACCTCCTGTATACTGTCAGAACGCCACACGTCTTTCTGTGCAGATACACCAACAGCCAATAGCCAACAGCCAATAGCCACTATTAGTTTCTTCATATGTCTCTGTTTTCCGCCTATCGCATTTTCCTGTGCGTGCGTACATTTTTAATATAAAAGGCAGGTATTCTGACTCTCCTCAGCCTGCTTTACCTTCCCGGTTTCCCAGTGGCGTTATACAAGCAAGCTCTCTAATGAGGATTACAGCTGCAGGTACAGTTCCGGACTCTCACCGGATTCCCTTACATCAGGCGGCATCAGCCACCAGATTGCCATATTTGGGTGCGAAGATACGAACTATTCCCGATATTTGCAAATAATTCCACAATTATTTTGTGGTATCTTAAAAAAATCATACCTTTGCGTTTAATGAGAAAGTTTCTGATAGCAGCACCAACGAGCGGCTCGGGAAAGACGACGATAGCACGGGGACTGATGGCACTTCTGACAAAGGAGGGCTATCGGGTACAACCGTTTAAATGTGGTCCTGACTATATCGATACGAAATTCCACACGGCCGTATGTGGCAGACCATCTGTTAATCTTGATACTTTTATGGCTACTCCAGAACACATAAGGGAGTTGTTTGCCCGCTATGGACAAAATGCTGACGTGTGTGTCGTAGAGGGTATGATGGGACTCTTTGATGGTTATGACCGTGACAAAGGTTCGTCGGCAGAGATAGCCCGTGTGTTGGATATCCCTGTGGTATTGGTGGTCGATGCCAAGTCGGCAGCCTATTCCATGGCGGCACTTCTATCAGGTTTCCTGCATTTCCGTGATGATATCCGTTTTGTAGGCATAATCTTTAATAAGGTAGGATCGGAGAAGCATTACCGGATGTTGCAGGAAGTGTGTGACGACCTGCAGGTGGAATGTCTGGGTTATCTACCCAAGTCGGCAGAACTGGAACAGGGTTCGCGCTATTTGGGACTGGACTTCAGTAAGACCACTGGGCATCAGGAATTGATAAGATTGATAGAGGAACATATTAAATGGAAAAGACTCATAGAACTCTAATCGCACGGAATGACGAGTCGTTCTCTTTTCTCTATCAGGAGACGATAGATGTGTTGGGACAGGTGGACTTCTTCGACCCAGAGACGGAAGTGCCTTGTCTGGACGATGTCGATTTGTTGTATCTGCCAGGCGGTTATCCGGAAAAACATTTAGAGTCATTGGTGCGAAATGAAGTCTGCAGAAAAGCCATCAAGGACTATGCGGAACGGGGTGGACGCATACAGGCGGAATGTGGTGGTATGATGTATCTCTGTGAGTCTATTGTGACAGACGACGGTGAATATCCGATGTGCGGTGTACTGCCCTATAAGATCACGGCACGGCAGGAAGACCGCAAACTCTCCCTGGGTTATCGCCGTTTCGTACTTGACGGCAAGGAATACCGTGGCCATGAGTTCCACTACACACAGTTCCTGGGCGAGACACCCAAGAGTGTGACACAGGTCTATAATGCGAAAGGCGAACCCGTGGATACCCCCGTCTTCCGATATAAGAACGTACTGGCGAGCTACACCCATCTCTATAACTTTAAACTATAAACTATGAACTATCCCCCTCCTCTCCATCCCCTGATGTTCGTAGGTACGGGCAGTGATGTCGGCAAGAGTGTGATTGCCGCAGGTTTCTGTCGTATCTTCCTGCAAGACGGTTATCATCCTGCGCCCTTCAAGGCACAGAACATGTCGCTGAACTCCTATGCCACGCCAGAGGGTTTGGAGATTGGTCGTGCACAGGCTGTACAGGCAGAGGCGGCAGGCATCCCCTGTCATACGGATATGAACCCGATCCTGTTGAAGCCCCAGTCGGACCACACCTCCCAAGTGGTACTGAACGGCAAACCCGTAGGTAATCAGTCGGCAGGCAGTTATTTCCGTCAGGAAGGCAGGGAGGAGCTTCGTCAGGCGGTGCATGAAGCCTTCGACCGTCTTGCCTCGACTTACAATCCCATTGTGATGGAAGGGGCAGGGAGTGTCTCGGAGATCAACCTCCGCAAGATCGACTTGGTGAACATGCCGATGGCGATGTATGCCAAGGCGGATGTCATCTTGGTGGCAGACATTGACAGAGGGGGTGTCTTTGCGAGCGTGTATGGCAGTATCATGCTGATGACGGAAGAAGAGCGTAAACGTGTTAAAGGAATCATTATCAATAAGTTCCGAGGGGATATTGAACTTTTTAAAGAAGGTGTAAAAATCATCGAGGACCTCTGTCATATACCCGTCTTAGGAGTCGTCCCATACTTCACTGATATCCATATCGAAGAAGAAGACAGTGTGTCGCTGGGTCTGAAGTCGAAGACCCCAGGACAATGTAATCATGTAAAAATGATAAAATATAAAAAGGTCAGTGTGGCAGTGGTTTTGCTGCGTCACATGAGTAACTTCACGGATTTCGATGCATTGGAACAGGACCCTCGTGCTCATCTTTATTATGCCAGTAATCCCAATGACCTGAATGATGCCGACATCGTCATCCTGCCTGGCTCGAAGTCGACGATAGATGACCTGTACCACCTACGTCGTAACGGGATGGCGGAGGCAATTGTCCGTGCCCGTCGTCGTGGTGCCACTATTCTGGGTATCTGCGGCGGTTATCAGATGATGGGACAGTCTGTCGAGGATCCTGATGGCTTTGAAGGTGACATCACCAATATGCCGGGACTTGGTCTGCTACCTATCCATACTACGATCACTGCTGAGAAAATCACCCGTCAGGTTACTTTTCAGTTTGACGGAAAGGAATGTCAGGGTTATGAGATCCACCAAGGTATCAGTGATACTGACGAGGTGATACTGACAGAGGATTGTTGTATTGGAACATACATCCATGGTATTCTTGATAATGCGTCGTTTGTGGACTATCTGCTCCGTCCTTATGCCGATCAGGTGATGACCTCGGAAACTTTCGACTATCACGCTTTTAAGGAACAACAATACGACAAGCTTGCCGACCATATCCGCCGCTATGTGGATATCCCTGCTGTCTATCGTATTCTTGAAACAAAATAATTTATAAATCCTTTGTCGTTTGGCTATAATGTATTACTTTTGCATCTGCAAAAAAGTTCGTTAGGACGAAGGATGAAAAAGATTGTCACATTTCTGGGTGTATTGG
Organism: Prevotella sp.; assembly: GCA_045117415.1. Lineage (GTDB taxonomy): Bacteria > Bacteroidota > Bacteroidia > Bacteroidales > Bacteroidaceae > Prevotella. The sequence continues at coordinate 48,007 of JBGUNO010000023.1, forward strand.
GGATGTCGTTAAGTGCTGTGGCACAGACAGATACCATTACTGGTCGTGTGCATCAGTTGGAAGAAGTGACGATTACGGAGACCCAACGGAAGCATACTGTCACTAGTACGGCACCCTTGCATCTGTTAGATCGCCAGGACATGCTGACGATGGGAGTGACGGATATTGCCGATGCTCTTCATCGCCTGCCTGGTATCACTATCCGTGACTACGGAGGGGCAGGGGGAATGAAGACAGTCTCCGTGCGTGGCTTCGGTGCCAAGCATACTGGTGTATGCTATGATGGCGTGATGCTCTCTGAGTGCCAGAGTGGCGAGATAGACCTTTCCCGTTACTCTTTGGATAATGTCGACAACCTCTCGTTGGTGATAGGTGATAATGATGACATCTTCATTCCTGCCCGTCAGGTCACAACACCTGCCGTACTGAACATCCAGACACTCCGTTTGCCAACAGAGGATACGAAGCCCCATCTCACGACACAGGTGAAATTTGGCTCTTTCGGCTATGTCAGTCCTTTCCTCCGTTATGAGCAGAATTTCTCCAACAAGTTTGCCTTCAGTGCCGTTGCGGAATATACTTATGCGGAGAATGACTATCCGTATGAGTTGCAGAATGGATTACAGACCGTCCACGACCGTCGCACGAACAGTAGGATGAACAGTGGACATGGGGAACTGAATTTCCTGTGGAGCATCAACGCCGTAAACCGCTTGTCTGGAAAGGTCTATTATTACGATAATGACCGTCAACTGCCAGGACTGGTGCGTTATTATACCAACCTCAGCGGGGAGAATCTCCGGGACAGGAATTTCTTCGCCCAGATGATGTATCAGACTCGCTGGGGAGAGCAGTTGTCATTGAAATGGAATACCAAGTTCAACTGGTCTGCCTCTATCTATGAGGATGCCTTGAAACCAGGTGGCATCAATGATGCCAGTTATTGGCAAAGAGAGGTCTATACCTCAGTGGCATTGCTTTATACACCTGATGATCATTGGACTTTCGACTATTCGGCAGACTATGCCTTTAATAACCTGAATGGTAGTTCATGGCGTGCCGTCACAGGTCATCCATGTCGTCATTCTATCCTGCAGTCAGCTACGGCGAAATACCATTCCAAGCGCCTGACGGTCTTAGGCAGGCTGCTCTATTCCCTTTATCTCAACGAACAGAAAGATGTCCCCGATGTGGACAGGATTGATATACAGAAGAACTCCGCCAGTAATATGAGGAGACTGTCTCCCTCCGTCTCTCTCTCATATCGGCTGTTGGAGGCATACGATCTGTATGTACGCGCCTCTTATAAGAATATCTTCCGTTCTCCGACCTTCAACGAGAGCTATTTCTATCATTATGGTTCTCCCAACCTCAAGCCGGAGTTGACAGATCAGTATAACATCGGGATCACATTCTCCCATACCCGTTCCCAGAACTGGCATCTTTATCTGACGCTTGACGGCTATTACAACCATGTGAAGGATATGATAGTCGCTATACCTTATAATATGTTTATATGGACCTGTGTGAACATTGGCAAGGTGTACACCTATGGCATGGATGCCACCGTTAAGGCGTCTTACCATTTCTCTCCACGTTATGCGCTCCTGTTTTCTGGCAACTACAGTTACCAGAAGGTGGAGAACCGTTTTAATCCCGAGTCACCCAACTATAAGAAACAGATAGCGTATATGCCTGAGCATACTGGCAGTCTGGCACTGACTTTCGAGAACCCGTGGGTGAATGTCTCGCTACATGGAGTAGGGGTGAGCAGTCGATGGCCCAACAACGACCACTATGGCGGGACGATGATTGACGGCTATATGGATTTCGGAATGACCGCCTATCGTCAGTTGACTTTCGGCAGGCATCAGTTAGAGGCACGCTTTGATCTCAAGAACGTGTTCAATACACAATATGAGATAGTGTCGCATTATCCAATGCCACGACGTAGTTATCAAGTAACCATTAATTATAAATTTTAAAGTAACATGAAAAAGTATCTTTTAAGTTTTGCGGTAGTACTGAGTGCAACACTCTTTACCGCTTGTAATGACAAAGACAATGGAGGTGGCACCTACACCATTCCTGTAACGAATGGCGCTTTTGTGATTTGCTCTGGTAATGTATGGAGCGGAATCGATGGTGACCTGACCTATTTGGACTATGCCACAGAAACCTCTCTCAATGATCAGTTCTATGCCAAGAACGGTCGTAAACTGGGTGGTACCCCTAACGACATCATGGTCTATGGCGACAAGATGTATATCGCCGTCACGGACGAGAACACCCTGGAGATTGTGAATGCCAAGACGCTGGCATCTCTCGCACAGCTGAAACTCACTAGCCTGATGGGTGTCGACAAGGGTATCGCTCCCCGCCATCTGGCAGGTGCTGACGGTATCGTCTATGTAACAACCTATGGTGGTTGCACGAACACCTTTGATCCTGACACATGGGCAACGACGACGGAGGGTAACGGTTATGTTGCTGCTATTGACACCCTTAACTTCTCGTTGAAGAATGTCTATACCGCTGGCTCTTATCCAGAGGGTATCACCATTTCCGGCGATCTCTTGTTTGTTGCCAACTCTGACTATAGTGCCCAGACAAAGGCATCAATCACTGTGATCAACGTGAGGACGCAAGAGTCTACGAATATTACCGACAGCAAGATTACCAATCCCACAGATGTGGCAGTGGCTGGTACTGACCTTTATATACTGGATCAGGGCAACTATGCTGATGTGAAGGGTGGAATACGTCTTGCAGACCTCGCCATCGGTGATGTGAAAACACTGTTCGACTGTACGAACGCCACGTTCGTCGGTTATAACATCTACGCAGCAGACTGTTCTGAGTATGGTGCGAGTGTGGATCATTTCATTGTCTATAACATCCAGTCTGGTGTCAAGAAAAACTTCCCCTCTGGTGTCAACAAGTTCTTCTATCCCAATGTCGTGACAGCTGACCCGTTGACAGAGCATATTTTTGTGGCTTCTTATAGTGAGAAAGCTGATGTTCCTAATACTCCTGACTATTCCGCGAACGGATATGTCGTTGAGTATGACCAGTATGGTTCTCCAATCAGGGAGTACACCTGTGGCGTTGGTCCTGCCGCTATTGACTTCTATGTATCCTATGAGGAAGTTAAGTATTAATATCATTAGGAATCTCTCATTATTTGCCCTTTGGGCAGTGTTGCTGTCTTCCTGTGGAAACCGGACAGGTTTCTATCAGGAAGGTGGCGACACTTTACATTTTAAATACTCTTCATTACTCTCTGTCGTCCAATATGAGGGATATACGGAGGTGGACATCCGTAATCCATGGAAGGATGGGATGCTGTTGCATACCTATATCCTCGTTCCTCGACATCAGGAACTCCCTCAAAACCTTCCTCATGGAACGATTATCCGTACTCCTGTGCAACGTGCCGCTGTCTTTACCACCGTCCATTGCTCTCTGCTGAACACGTTGGGTCGTGGAGAGAATATTGTCGGTGTCGCCGACTTGAAATACATCAAGATTCCTTTCATTCACGAGCAGGTCAGAAAAGGTAAGGTTGCTGACTGTGGCAATGGACTGAGTCCTGTGGTGGAGAAGATCATGGATATCAAACCGGATATCATCATGCTCTCCCCGTTTGAGAACAGTGGGGGCTACGGAAAACTGGAGGAGATAGACATCCCGTTGGTGGAGTGTGCGGAATACATGGAGAACTCCCCCCTGGCACGTGCTGAATGGATGAAGTTCTACGGAATGCTCTTTGAGGAGGAACAGAAGGCAGATAGCCTCTTTGATGTGGTAGAGAAGAACTACCTGTCGTTAAAGGAGGAAGCCAGCAAGATGGGACAAGGACGTTCTGTCCTTGTGGATAAAATGGTTGGCTCCGTCTGGTATGTGCCAGGAGGTAAGAGTACCATCGGACAGATGATACAGGATGCTGGCGGGCGTTATGCCTGGAAGGAGGATACTCATGGTGGTAGTCTCTCCTTGCCCTTTGAGACAGTGCTGGAGCGTGCTGGTGATGCCGAGGTATGGATCTATCGTTATAGCAGTGATCATCAACAGACTTACCATGAGTTACTGAGTGAGTATCGTGGCTACCAACAGTTGCAGGCTTTTGCCGACAGGAATGTCTATGGCTGTAATGTCGAGCTGTCGTTATTCTATGAAGAGTCACCATTTCGCCCGGACTGGCTCCTGAGTGACTTCATCCAGATACTCCATCCTGATAAGAAGTTAGCGTCCCCTTTGCGTTACTATCATCCACTAAATGAATAAAGGAATCATATACTGCATAGGACTGACACTGGTCATCGTCGTTCTCTTCATCCTTAACCTGGTGATGGGCTCTGTCTCTATTCCTGTGGAAGATACGATTCGTATATTGATGGGAGAGGGGAGTGTCAAACCTTCGTGGCAATATATCATTTTGGAGTCTCGTATGCCCCAGGCACTGACGGCAATGCTCTGTGGAGGGGCATTGGCAGCCAGTGGTCTGATGTTACAGACGGCATTCCGCAACCCATTAGCAGGTCCGAGTATCTTTGGTATCAATAGTGGGGCAGGGCTGGGCGTCGCCCTGGTGATGCTCTTCCTGGGAGGCAGCATCTCCGCAGGCTCCGTTAGTCTGTCGGGTTTCGTCGCTGTCTTGGTCGCTGCTTTTGTGGGTGCGATGTTGGTGATGGCACTGATCTTTTTCTTTTCCACCATCGTCCGTAATCACGTGATGCTGTTGATCATCGGTATCATGATCGGTTATATCTCCAACTCAGCCATCTCCCTGCTCAATTTCTTTGCGACAGACGAGGGAGTGCGTTCCTATATGGTATGGGGCATGGGGTCCTTTGGGGGTGTCTCGATGAGGATGATGCCTGTCTTTGCCAGTATCACCTTGTTAGGCTTGATAGGCAGCCTGTTACTGATCAAGCCTCTCAATGCCTTGATGCTGGGCGACCGTTATGCGGAGAACTTAGGTGTCAACATCATCCGTACCCGTAACTGGCTCCTGATAGTGACAGGTATCCTGACCGCTATCACCACAGCGTTCTGCGGACCTATAGCATTCATCGGACTGGCTGTCCCGCATATCACTCGTCTTCTGATGACAACAGACAATCACCGTTCCCTGCTTCCTGCCACCATGCTGATGGGTGCCGTGATAGCCCTTTTGTGTAATCTCATCACCGTCCTTCCTGGTGAGACGGGTGTCATCCCCTTGAATGCGGTTACTCCATTAATAGGTGCCCCCGTCATCATCTATGTGATCATTAAACGTTGAGAGTCCACAACAGAAGAAGAGCCTGAGCGATTTGCTCAGGCTCTTTCTTTTATTATTCATCTATCTTTGTAGCATTGACCGTTGAGAGGGAGGTGGTGGCATCGTCCTTCGTCTTTCCCTGATGTACCGCCACGTTCTCGAACTTCCAGGAGTCCATGTGTTCACCCGTATTGGGGTCTTTGGTCTCGTAGATGATGGTATAGGTGACGCCGTCGGGCGCGCCGTCCGGCAAACCCATGTAGGCATAGTCGCCCTGGTGGTAGGACATATCGTCCTCTGCCACAGGATCCTTCTTTTCATCGCCGGTCTTATAGTATCTGATGGTGGTCATGACGGCATCGGTGTATTCGCTCTTGATGGAGATGAGTCCCCAGCTTTCACGGTGAGGAGGCTGCAGTTCCCATGCCTGGTTCTCTACGATGCAAGGGGTGTAGGTGAAGGTTTCGCCTGCCGTATTAGGTCTTATAGGATGATACCACCAGTAGAATGACTGGTAGTCTATACGGCTGTTCAGCAGAATCTGGAACTTGGTGTTACTATTGTCATCCACGCCAGCCTGTCCTCTGGGCACGAACCATACCCAAGCCTGGCGTACAGTCCACTGGGTGCGGCAGTTCTTGGGCCAATATGTGTCCATATCGTCACTGGCTTCGGGTTGTACGCCCTTGGTCTCGTACATATAGCTCACTTCCCTGTTGGGGCTGGAGCTGTCCAGGGTGTATGTGATGACGTCCATGGCGTAGCTCACGCTGCTGTTCACCGTGTGGCTAAACGAGAAGCCCAGAGAGCCTGTGGGTGTGCTACCATTGAAGCCTGCCGAGGCAGAGCCGCCCACCGTATTGCTCGTACCTTCGGAGTACTGACGGGAGTCTATCTCGTTCTCGGGCAGAGGGGTATGATTGAAGTCGAGACCTGGAATGTCGTTGCCGTCCATGTCCACGAGTTTGATGTGTGTACTCATCTTGTGCCACCAATAGCCCACGATATTCATCTTGTCACCAAAAATGCCGATTTCCTGAGAATAAGGTCCCCACATATTCTGGTTATAAGGCGTGATTTCAGCTGTTACCATGTAGTAGTCGCCCGACTTATCCTCATGGCACGACTGCTTGTAGAGCGGATATACAAGGAGTCCCATATCGACACTGCTGGCTGCCTTGAGATCGTACTTATTGCCCTCAATAATGTAGGAATTGTCCAACGACATCGGGAAATTGTACTTCATGCTCAGACCCTCTTCCTCGATGTTGGCTACGAGTTCGTCGTAGTCGTAAGGCTGGTCGTTCTGGGCGGCTTCCTCGCGCAGTTTTCTGTTCTTCTTGAATTCCTCCACTTCATTCAGCCAATATACCAGGGGGATGATGCGTCGCTCATAAAACTCTACCTTGTCCTCGGTGGTGGTTAAACCTGCCGGGATGCCACCGTCCAGCATCACGTAGTGCTGTCCCCATTTCTGGGTGGCATAGAACAGGATGGAACCCGTATTTTTCGGCACCACTCCACCAGCAAGGTTGATGATATTGTCCATTGCGCCTCCATTGCCTGGCATCGCCACGATGGTGGTGGTGCCTTTCAGGAGTTGGGCGCTGAACTTTTCGACATCACTGGCTTTGCAGAAGCATATATCAGCATCCCCGTTAGCTGTCATATTAGGGAAACGGTTTTTCAGCGCTGTCTGTAATTCTTCAGGCAGGCTACTTATATCACCGAATTCCACCACTGCTGTACACTGGACAGGGTCAATAGGTTCCACGCTGGGATCCACCGTTGGACCTGATGGTGTCGGTGTAGGCTCTACTGCGTCATCATCGCTACATGATGAGAATACAAGACTGATGCAGCATGCCAATAGCATTGTCAACATCCATAAAGACTTCTGTTTCATAACTGTTATTGTTTTAGGTATCAGAGTAAATTTCCTTCTATTCTGATGCAAATATATGGATAAATTTCGAAATATACAAGTTTTATCAATAAAAATCACAACGTGAACTTTTTTCGACCTATAGTTCATTTATTACAAAATTATTGTATCTTTGCAACACAAAAATAATCATTTGAATAGATGAAACAATTTAAGCTTACCATTATTAGCATATGTATGCTGACTTTTATCAGCACGTCTGCCCATGCCCAACTGATTATCAACGAACTGATGCAGTCAAACATTGACTGTGTCATGGACGACATTAACGAGTTTCCTGACTCATGGGTAGAACTCTATAACAGCGGAACCAGTACCGTCAACCTCAGTGACTATAAACTAGGGAAAAACAACAAAGAGGCAAAGGCGTGGCAATTACCAAATAAGACGATTGGAGCAAGACAGTATGTCGTTGTCTATTGTGACAAGGAGGAAACAGGACTGCATACAGACTTCCGATTAGAATCAAGCAAAGGTGGAGAGGTATGGCTTTTCAAAGGGGGAGATGCTGTAGACCAGGTAACCAATATGAAGAAACAGCCTGCCCCTAATATTGCCTATGGACGTAAAACTGACGGTAGTGACACCTGGGGTTATCAAGCAGAGCCAACACCAGGAAAGACCAACTGCGGAACGGTAGTCAAGGACCTCTTGGGCGAACCCATATTCAGTGAAAAAGGTTGTGTGTTCACTTCTGCTGGTACACATTCACTGAAACTTTCTTTACCTGAGGGAACTCCTGCAGGGGCAGAGATTCGGTATACCCTTGACGGGGCGGAACCCACCAAGACAAGTTTTCTCTACACCTCTCCCATCATGTTCAGCACGAATTTTATCGTTCGGGCGAAGATATTCTGTAATGGTTATCTGTCACCTCGTTCTACCGTCCATTCATATATCTTTTTCAAGAACCGTAATTTAACGCTTCCCATAGTATCTATTGTGACCAACAACGCTTATCTGAATGACTCAAAGATAGGCATCTATGTGGATGGCACATACCAGAGCGGCAAGAAGAACTATGACTTTGACTGGCGGCGACCTATCAACTTCGAATATTTCGAGCAAGGCAACGAAGCGAGCAAATTAAACCAGCTCTGTGAGACCCGTATCATGGGAGGAGCAAGCCGGGGGAATCCACTCAAGTCGCTTACTATCTACGCCAACAAACGATTTGGAGAAAAACGGTTGGAATATGAGTTCTTCCCTGATCAACGACCGGGAGTCATCGACTTTAAGTCGATACTCCTGCGTAATGCCGGTAATGACTTCGACTATCTCTATATGCGTGATGCCATTATCCAGCGCAATATGGCACAGCATGTAGACCTTGACTGGCAGTCGTGGCGCCCTGTTATTATCTATATCAACGGTGTATATAAAGGAATACTGAACATCCGCGACCGTTCAAACGAAGATAACGTGTATACCTACTATGACGGGCTAGAGGATATCGACATGTTTGAGAACTGGGATGAGTTGAAGGAGGGCGACTGGGACAACTACAATGCCTTTAAAGCTTTCTATACAGAACACGGACATACCCTGGCGGAGTATGAACAGTGGATGGACTGTGGTGAGTTCGCCAATCTCATGATCATGAATCTCTATTATGCCAACCTCGACTTCCCCGGCAATAACATTGTGATGTGGAGACCAAAGACAGAGAGTGGCAGATGGCGCTGGATAGCCAAAGATACTGATTTCGGTATGGGACTCTATGACAGGGACGTAAACTACAAAATGCTAGAGTGGATATACAATCATGACTACGATCCTGAAAACAACTGGGCTAATAATTATGAGCACACCCGCCTGTTCCGCCGGTTGATGGAGGACCAAAGTTTTTTCAATATGTTCATCGACCGATGTGCTGTCTATATGGGTGATTTCCTCAATGAGAAAGGTATCCGCGCTGTCTGGGATCCGATGTACGAACTCATTAAGACGGAGTTCCCTGAGCATCGTAAACTCTATCAGTATAATCAGTGGTGGCCCAGGAACTATAGTGAGGAGGTGAATAATACACGTAACTGGGTTAGCCAGCGTACCAATATCTTCTATCAACAGATTGCCGACTACTTTCATTTAGGAACACCTTGTCCATTAACCATTAACAAAGGGGTCAGCGACTTGGGAGACATCAAGATAATGATGAATAACATTCTATTGAGCGAAGGTGTTTTTGAAGGTAAGTTCTTTGCAAATAGGACTGTCACTCTGAATGCGACACCTGATGAGAGTAGGCAAGTGACTGGTTGGGATATCACAATTACCTCTACCAATGGAACGACGACTCAAAATCATGTGGATGGGGCGGAATACAGTTTTACCATGCCAACTAGCAACAACGTAGCCATTAAGGCAGTACTGGGGACTACGGATATCCCTACCGTTAACACAGCAAAGAACACTACCAACCCAAAGGTCTATGACCTCCAGGGGCGACAGGTTCATGCCAACTACAAGGGCATCCAAATCCGCAATGGCATCAAGGTGATTAACAAATAAGTTATATGGTGTGACAGTTGTGACAATTACAGTAAGTGAAAGTCAACTTTTCTAGTAAAAAGGTCAAGTAGGTTAGGGGAGGGAGTCAACCTTTTCAGTATGAGTAATGGCAGTCTCGGTCTCAGAATCTCAGTAAGCAAACAGACAAACAACAAACAGATAACAGTTAACAGTTAGCTAAAATCGTATTTTCCTAAAAAAGTTGACCACTAACTTTTATTATATATATATTATGTATAATATATATATAATAATATATAATATATAGTATATAGTCTTGAAACCGAAAAATGCTTACTGAGATTCTGAGACTGAGACCGATTTTCCCATTTTCATAACTGTTAAACTGTTATCTGTTATCTGTTTGCTGTTTACTGTTTGTCACACGCATGTGCCTTCTATCACTTGTCGGAGTATCTTCTATGATGTGTTCTAAAGGCTGTTATGCTTGATACTAATGCCTGTTATACCCCCATAGGAGATACTGAAATGACCTGACTTTATATCAATTGATAATGACGGAGGGCATGAAGGATACCGTCTTCGTCAACAGAAGTCGTGGTGTAGGTCGCTTCTTGCTTCAGTGAATCGAGGGCATTACCCATAGCCACACCAATACCGGCAGTACGAATCATCGAAGCATCATTACCGCCATCACCAAAAGTCATCGTATATTGCGGGTCGAATCCGAAGTGCTTGGCCATTGTCAGCACACCTTCCCCCTTGTCTGCCCCCTTCGCTGTAACATCGGTAAAGGCAGGATGCCAGCGACCTGACGTACAACAAGGAATACGAGCCATCAGTTCACGCTCATAATCAACAGAGAAGAAAGGTGTCAACTGCAGGATGCGCTGCTGCATCACTTCTTCTATAGGTTTTGCCAGATTGAGATTCTCGACGGCTATCTCCTGACGGAACACCTTGTCGACTTCTCCTATGGGGTCGAGGACTGCCACATCCTTCTCGCCTACAACTATCACACCATATTGTTTCTTTTGTGCATCATTAACAACCAAATGGGCGGCATCATGTGGGATATCCTTGCAACTTATCACCTCGTCGCCTACATAGCTCAACGCCCCGTTGATGGTAACATATCCATCTATCAGATGCTCAATAGCCCCAAGGTTTGTAATAATCAACGGAGGCCGTCCTGTAGCAATAAACAGCTTATGTCCATTAGCCTTCGCCTGAGTAAGTGCTAATATCGTAGACGGAGGTATCTCGTGTGTCTTAAAACTCACCAGTGTCCCGTCAATATCAAAAAATATTGCGTAATGTTCCATACTCTTACATCAGACTTCTTACATCAGACATCTTACTTCATACATCTTACTTCCAATTTCATTTCGTCTTATATCCCTTGGGGACTTCGAACGTTGAGGCATTCAGCGAGGATGGTTGTTGAATGGAAGTGGCTACTGTAGTGGCGACGCTGCCATCTTTCAAGTGCTCCACCTTCTTCAGCACAATGCCCTTCCATACATAGTAATCCGTTTTGCCTGACTGATAGATCGCGCATGATTTACCCAGTATGGTGGCTGAACCACTCTTACGCTTCTTCTTGATGTTCGGGTCGTCGGGATTGCCGAAGTTCAGTTGGTTGTCCGTTTTGACGGTCATCGTCTTTTTCTTGACGTCAAGGTTATAGACTTTTTTATCACGGTAATAAGATATTGTCTCTGTGCTTGACGTTTTAAAGGTGCGACGCTCCAACTTCCCATAGTTGTCGAAGGCACGTTCGTGCTGACCAGTAACCTTTCCTTTGGTATACTTATACTTCACTACGGCACACTTCACGTTGTAACGGTCGTTCTTGCCCTTAGCAGAAGCATTGTTTTTATTGCTATAGTGGTTGTTGATGTCGCTCATCTTGATGCCGAACTTCTTGGCACCCTCCTCGATATTGAACGACTTCACCTGTATGACACCATCCTTACCCGTAATGCTCCGCTGACCAGGCTGCAACTTCGTCTTTTTGCCCGTCTTTTTGCTCTTGACATCCACGTCACCCGCAAACAGCCAGACACTCGACTGACTCCCAGTTTCTTTCACCGCAAAGATGGTACCATTAATACCCATGGCGATTTGGGTCATCTCAATATCCAATGATTTTCCCTCTACAATCTTTTTGATGTTGCCAACCAAGCTTCCAACTAACATCTCCAATTTGGATACATTGCCATCGTCAGGACGTATAATAAGTTTGGTATCAGGATAAATTAAGTAGGTACTCATATCTTCCAATCCTAAGATGGCTCCAGACTCTTCCTCTGTCGAAATTAGGTCGTCCTCGAAGATCTCAGTATCAAGGTCAACAAATTCATAGGAATCATCCTCTTCAAATCTACAACGGATTTTCACCTCTCCATAAAAATCGTTGAACCTGATTTTACTGTCTTTATGATGACAATGTGGGCAATCGCCAAGGTAAAAACTCTTTTTAATAGGCTTGACAACGTCCCATTTGACTTCACAACTGATTTTGCCGTCCCTGCCACCAATCAGGTAAACCAACGTCATCGTAACCTTCGTGACACCTTCAGGAATGGTATATGATATGGAAGTGGAAGTCGTGCCGTTATTACTGCTTTTGTGTACCACTTTGCCAACTTTATTATATGATGTATAGTATATACGTAAAGGTCCCCTGTCTTTGTCGTCACGGTCTTTGGGACCTTTTATCCGTTTAATGGAGCCGCTTATGGTTTCGCCAACGGTGGCAATCCCTTTGACTTCCTGCCATGTAGTATAAGGGTTGTTGGTGGCTGTATGAACATCACCTATTAAGCTGAAATATCCAGAAAGAGTATAGGACATCTTGTTACCCGTTTGGGGGTTCGTCAGAGTCTCACTATGCTTCTGCGCACTCGCTGTCAGCGCCACCACCAGCAGCACTATAGTCATCATCATCCTCGTAATTGTCTTCATAATCGTTTTGTTTTATTTAGTTCTTTCAATCCTATTCTTCTATCTGTCGATAGTAGATAGTACCCTGCTCGTTTTTCATGCTACGTGTATCTGCATCGTAGTCATAGCAGTCATCCTCAGATTCGACACCTTTGGGAGTCATGCAGATAGTATTCCCATGAATAATGTATGTATACTCCGTATAGTTCAGACTACCTATCATGCACCATGTGGCGAAGAAGAGCTTAGTCATCTTTGCGCGAGGGTCGTAATCCGTCGAGGTGGCATAGATGTCCGTTACCTGCTGGTAGAAGTTACGCTCACTACTACGGATATCGCGAATGCGTTGCAGCAACTCCTTGAAATAGCGATTACCGCCTTGCTTCAGACGTTCATCGTCCATCGTGAAGCCTTTCTGGATATACTCATGCAGTAATCTGGTGGCCCAACGACGGAAACGTACTGCTATAGGCGATTGAACACGATATCCAAGGGCTATGATAACATCGAGATTGTAATGCAGTACCTCATGAGTCTGAGTTTTGCCTTCAATAGCTCCATGCTGAGTGGTAGTTCGGAATTTCCGAACTACCAGTTCTTTGTCTAGTTCCTTATCTTCAAAGATGTTTTTAAGATGTTCACTGATGTTTGATTTGCTCGACTGGTAAATCTCCACCAGTTGGGCCTGGGTCAACCATACGTCTTCATCAGCAAAGCGAGTGTTTACACTTACTTTACCTTCCTCATCTTTATACAGAATCAGTTTATTTTCTTTGTCTACCATTTGTCTTAATCGATTGTTATACCTAACATTTTCTGTATTTCAGATAGCGTCTGGTCGATCTTGGCATCGAGAGCAGTACGCTTTTCGTGATACTGCTTCAGCAGTTCTTCAGGACGCAACACTTCTTCCTCCTCTTTGGGGAACTTACATTGGTCGAAGTTCAAACCAAGGTCTAATAACTCCTGAGCTGAGAAACAACGTGACTTCTCATCGCCTGTCTCGTTGTCGATGATCTCCACGCGATTGTTCCACCATTCCACCATTGGCTTGCAATGGTCTACGAGCATGGGCTTGGTCTTAGAGAAATGCTTATATCCCTCTGGCATATCAAGACGATAGAACCAGGTGTCTTTCGTGCAGAATTCTTCTTGGGCACCTTCTACCTTCTCGTTATTGAAAAACAGCATGTTGGTGACGCAAAGCATATAAGGGAACTGCTTTTTTTCGATGCCATAGATGGACTGCGCATATTGCTCACGATCCACAAGGTTGCCCCTCAGGTTAATCTTACCATCGGTAAGTTTTACCTTTGCTTCCATTGAGATATCATTTACCGACCATCCCTTTTGAGTAATAGCAGGCGTAATGTATCGCAACTTGATGTCTTCTTCAGATAAAGAATGAATGTCGTCCATGAGTTTGCGTGTAGTAATACAGCGCAAAGATACAAAAAATAGTTGAAAGTTGAAAGGTATAACTGGGAAATCTTCACGTCCAGAATTCCTTTTCTCCAGTATCTACCATTTCTCCCTGGCACTTAGGACAGGTTCGCAAATCCCATCGCCTGACATGATCACTGCCACATTGCAAGCACAGGCGACCAGCCTCGCTTCTATAGGATGGCGCAACGTCGGCTATGATGCCACCCACAACAATATTCTGGATGGTCTTACAGTCTGGGCATGACATCGCTATGATCTCCTGACGGAACAAGCCACGCCCCTCATAGACCTCAGCCTCATACCCACATGCCTTACAGCGATATTTTCGTTTCCAAGCCATCAGTCAATCTTTTGATGTTTCGATGGGGCAAAGTTAGTCATTTTTACTCGATTCCGCTCAAAAGTGAAAAGAAAAACATTTTTCTTTTGCACTTTGCTCACTTATTCGTATCTTTGCAAGCATGATAGGAGATACGATATCGAGTATGCAGAATCCGAGGATCAAACAACTGATGCTGTTGCAACAGAAATCCTCGGAGCGTCGCAAACAGGGTGTGTTTGTGGTGGAGGGGAAGCGTGAGCTGCAGCACTGTATGGAAGGTGGCTATGAGATGGTGACCCCCTTCGTATGTCCAGAGTTGTATCAGGACGAAATACCACAAGATGCTGTACTGGTGACCCCTGCCGTGTATGAGAAGATCGCCTATCGAGGCACGACAGAAGGTGTCGTCGCCATCATCCGCACCAAGTCCCAGACACTGGATGACCTGCAGTTGCCAGCCCATCCGTTGCTGATGGTATTGGAAAGGGTAGAGAAGCCTGGTAACCTAGGAGCTGTCCTTCGTTCCGCTGATGCGGCAAAGGCTGATGCCGTCATTGTTTGCGACCCTCTGACAGACCTTTACAACCCTAATCTGATACGAAGCAGTATTGGTGCCGTCTTTACCGTTCCCACTGTTGCCTGTACCTCAGAGGAATGTATCCGTTTCCTGCAAAAGCGTAACATACAGATACTGACGGCGCAGTTGCAGGACTCCAACCTCTATTACGACCAGGATATGCGGAAGGGTACTGCCATCGTCATGGGGACAGAGGCAACAGGACTGACAGACCAGTGGCGTAAGGTGGCGACGGCACATATCCGTATTCCCATGCTGGGCAGGCTTGATTCCCTGAATGTCAGTGTGTCGGCAGCCATCCTCTTGTTTGAGGCTGTCCGTCAGCGAACCGTATAGAAATTGATGAGTTTAGTGAGTGCCTGTTGACAGACGGGACAGAAGTCGGGATGCTCGTTGGTACGCATCCTGCAATCCTCTTGTCCACGCCAGACACCCTTGGAGAGATAACCGCCTCCCTCGATGAGTCCTGCTTTCCCGGCATCTATCAGGTCCTGCCATTTGGCAGGTTTCTTTGTTGTCGTCGTCAGGTTAGGTTCCCATGGCTCTGTATCTGCGAAATACATCGGGTCACTGTCGCCATAGGGATACTCGTCACCCAGTCCACCAAAGGAATGTCCGAACTCATGGACGACGACGGGGCGGAAATGTTTCCCACGGGTATAACTCAGGTTATAGGAGTTATAGATGCCGCCACCCCCGTAATGGGCAGTGTTGGCAAGTATGATGATATGCTCGTAGGGAGTCCCTGCAAGCCAGTCGTGAAGCTGTTTCAGATGTAAGGTCGTCAGATAGCGAGTCGTGTAAAACGTGTCGAAATGGGAGTCTAATGCCGTATTCTTCCAGATGCCCTTGCCAGGTTGACTGACATCGCTGTCGTGAGAGGGTGAGCAGAGGGCGATGACATTGAAACGGCTGCGTAAAGCCTTGAACGGCTCATGTTCAAAGAGCGCCTCCATTGCCACACGACAGTCGTCCAGATACTGGTCCATCTGTTCTGCCGTATAGCCCTCCGCGACATATGCGATATGGATACAGCAGGTGGTGTCGGCAGCCTGTTGGAGAGTCACATAGGGTGCATTCTCCCTCCGTTGTAATTGTCGGATCAGGATATCCCTGGGGTCCACCTCATGGACCAGCTCGGCAGTGACCTTATCATGGTAGTCACGTAGCTCCACCTTGATGCGGACGGGTTGTTGGGGGTAAGGGATGAGAAACACATTCTCGAACGACTTCTTGGTATGCTTCGCCTCCTCCGTGGCAAGCCACTCTTGGAAGAGGGTGGAAAAAGAATGGCGATAGATAACGGTGCCCGTCGCCTTGTCGAAGACGGTGATCTGTCCATTGCCAGCCAGAGGCAGCTCACTCAAGCGGTGTCTGCGTCCATACCATCGATGACTCTTTGAGAGCTGGTCGACATAGATATACTGCTGGTTGACATCACCTGCAAAGATATAGTCGAGGCGAAGGGTGCTGTCGGAAAAATACTGCTCAAAATCCTGAGCCTGTACACTCAACGAGAAGAGCGTCGCTAATAGGAAAAGGTATTTCTTCATACGATATCATGGATAATATTCTGCACATAAGGGCGCTGCCAGTCTTTCTCATGATAACGCTCCTCGTCATACTGCATCAAGTCAAGGTCGATGGTCACCATCTCTTTCGTCCGTCCTGTCGACGCCTCTATCTCTTTCAACAACACCTGCAGGTCGTCCACCGACAGCTCCGTCATTCCTACGGCAAGGCGGTTCATGTACCATTTGCCCGAACCTTTTATGTCGGCAGTCCATAGCCGTCGGCTCAACAGACAGTCGTCCAACAGACAGGAGAGTCGCTCGGATGCCCATTGGATATGGACAGCCTGGTGCTGGCATGACCCTAAGGCAATGATGACACGATGTTTCATTTCTTCTCTTTCAGGATACCATGACGGTAGGCGTAGAGCAACTCACGAAGGTCTTCTATCTGTGAACGGAGCTCGTCGCCCTTGTCCGTGTCAGCCACCAGCATCCGATGAGCAGAGAGTTCCACCAACTGGGTACTTGACTTGATGTCCGTTCCCTTTTGAATGGCTTCCGTCGCACTCTTGAATGGCTCATGCTGGACGAGCTGAAATCCTCGGCTGTGGTATACCAAGGTGTATCCGGCAATACCCGTCTCATGATGGTAAGCCTCAGAGAACCCTCCGTCGATGACCATCAGTTTACCATTCGCCTTGATGGGATTCTCGCCCTTTGAGGCATGTACGGGAACATGTCCGTTGATGATATGCCGGTTAGGACCTTTCACGTCGAAGGCATCAAGGATGCGGTCACAGACTTCCTCAGCGTCGCGCAACTGGAAATAGTAGCCCTTTTCCTCTTTGTAAGTATTCTTGTCTGTCAGGAAATAACGCTCAAAAGTTGCCATCTTCGACTTGTCGAACAAAGGAGAGTCTTTGCCGCACCAGAGGTACAGAAAGAAATCCTTGGCATACTGGCGCATCTCCGACTCCGTATCACTGGTAAAGGCGGCACGGATGATCATACCGATATTGTGCATCAGGTCTTTTCCTGCATATCGCTTTCCAGGATATATCTCCACTTCTTTCAGGCTGCCGTCGGCATTTAATGGGCACGAGGCATGAAAGAGCAGGTTATGGTTGCTGATAAGATACATGCAGCCATGAGAGAGTAACATCTTCATGTGTTTGCGCAGTTTCTCGCAGACACGGAAGCTATGGTGCAGTTTCTGCATGAGCAGCTCCTCCTCAGGAGTCAACTTGTTAGGGCATGCAGGGTCAATCGTCGGGAAATGGCATGATGTCATCTCGTAGTTCTTTCCGTCGATCGTACAGATACCGTCCTCATAGTTGACAGCATCCAAGAGACAACGGTCTTCCATCTGCCATTGAGGACGACGCTTGAAGATATGTGCCTCTGTCTTGAACTGGATGACGGTAATCGCCTTGTGCATCTGTGCTATCAGACGTATGGTCTTCTCATCAAGAGAAGTACCTTTCAGGAGAATGGGGGTAAACTCCTCGCAAGGGTCGTCTCCGTAAGTCTCCATGGCAAAGGTGGCAAGCGGCACCAGATTGATACCATAGCCTTCCTCCAAGGTGGCGAGATTGGCATAGCGGAGGGACAGACGCAACACATTACAGATACAAGCGTCATTACCCGCACAGGCTCCCATCCACAGGATGTCATGATTGCCCCACTGGATGTCCCAGGAGTGATACTGTCGCATGGTGTCGAGGATGATATGAGCCCCAGAGCCCCGGTCGTAGATATCTCCTAAGATATGCAGTTGGTCGATGGCTAGTCGCTGGATGACATTACACAAGGCGATGATGAAGTCGTCGGCGCGTCCCGTGGAGATGATCGTATCGACAATCACACTGACATACGCCGCCTTGTCGGTATCGTCTGTCCGCTCATGTAACAGCTCCTCGATGATATAGCCGAATTCCTCCGGCAGAGACTTACGCACTTTGGATCGAGTATATTTGCTGCTGACATCGCGGCATACGGCAACGAGTCTGTGGATGGTGATATGATACCAGTCTTCGATATCAGACTCTGCAGCCTTGATGAGTTCTATCTTCTGCTCAGGATAATAGATGAGCGTACACAACTCCTTGCGTTCTTTGTCACGGATATCACCGGCAAAGAGTTCCGTTACCTTACGCTTGATATTACCAGAAGCATTCTTCAGCACATGCAGGAAAGCCTCACTCTCCCCATGCAGGTCGGCAAGGAAATGCTCCGTGCCCTTTGGCAGATTGAGGATTGCCTCCAGGTTGATGATCTCTGTCGATGCAGCTGCTATCGTCGGGAAGGAGTTGGAAAGCAGTTGCAGGTAGTGCATGTCACGGCTCAGGTTAGTAGTAGTCTGGCTCATATTTTAAGGTGATTAAAGATTTGTTGTTTGATTCTTCTTGTGATCCTGTCGTCAAGGGGCTCAACAGGCATAAAGCCCACATCAAAACCAGTGAAGTCACGAAGGAGTTGCATGGTACGACAGGCTGTCTTGTATAGCTTTGACTCCTTCAGAGTCTCCGTGAGATGGTCTTCCTCCACGTCATGCTCCCTCAGTTCCTTGTCGATCTCACACAGATGACAGATGGTGAGCTGATGGTGAAGGATGAGTCTGCGGATATGTTTGAAGGTCGCCATCAGTCGGTCGTTCTCTGAGGCATACTGCATACCGATGGCATCCTGTATGGATTTGGGTACGTTATAGTTCCTCGGCAGATAGCAGGATATCTGGTGTGCATCCAGATCAGGGGCTCGATAGTTCAGCAGATGAGCCCCACGCAGTACGATCCCACTGATATTCTCGTAATGAGCATAGATCAGGATGTATCGCCATTGCTCCGGGTCATTCAACTGATACAGGTCTTCTGTTATCCACTGACTGTCACCCGTTATTCCTGCCTTGATGAAACAACGGAGGAGATGGAGGGTCTGTTCGCGCATCAGCTCTATGGTATGACTGTCGAGGACTTTCCGATAGACGAAGTAAGTCTTCTGTGCCATCTCTGAGGAAGTGATGGAACGGGTGATGATCGGGTTACGGATGATCTCCATGCGGTCGCTCCATCCCAGTTTCTTGATACACTCTTCCTCCATTTTCCCTTGGATGATGACGGCATAGGCATTCTCCACAATCTTTTTCTGGAAGAGCATCTTCTTGGGGAGCTTATCCTTCCAGTAGTTCTCCTCCATGATCCAGGGCTCCAGTTGTCCATAGGGAGAGATTACGACACGGGTTCCATTCTTCACTGCGACATGGAGGACACGATAGGCGGAATAGTACCAGCAACCATGGATATGCAAGATGTCGAAATGGAGGGTCTGCAGCTTCTCCTTGGCAGCAATCTCATTGTCTGCAAAGATATTCTCTGCCTCCAGTCCCATACTGTTCAACAACATGTCCACATAGTTGATGATCATGCTGTCATCCTTGGGGATATAGTGAAGTATTCTCATGACCTCTTGTTCTTAGTTCTTCCAAAATACCAGCATGCGCAGTGCCAACAGCTTACCACTCTTGACATGTTGGTCATACTGGCGTATCGCCTCATAGATACAGTCCCGGTGGATGGCGACGGCATCATAGATACCACGTCTCCGTTTCATGAACATACCATGATGTCCTTTACCCGAATGCCGTTCCGTCTTCTGTAAGATAGGAATGGCATCCTCTAGCTGAGGATATGAGGCGAACTCCACGATCTCAGGGTTCTTACGGTCTGTGAAAATCATGGCGACCTCTACAGCTCCAGAAACCGTCTCCCTTGCCAGTCCGTCCATCCATTCAGGGGATGTCGGCGGACGATGGATGTCGGCAAAGACCACCCAGTCGCTCTTGGCGGCTTTCGCACCAATATACATCGCGAGCTGTTGCCTGCTGGGGTTGGGTACCGACTTCGGAAGAAAGGTGGTATGCAGGGCAGGACATTCCTCTTTGAGTTGTTTCAAGACATCAGGTGTCCTGTCCGTAGAGGAGTCGTCCACCACAATCACCTCATAGGTCGTGTCACATTCTTGATGCAGGAAGAGGGGCAGGTTCTGCTCCAATGCCATATCCTCATCGTGAACGACGATCACGACAGACAGTTGTATGTTTGTATTCCTCTCAGTATCGTTTGTCATCTTGACTTGTTAAATATCATCGCTGGTAAAACCTTGCGGCAGACGGCGGCAGTTATATTGTGATGCCATGATCTCGCCATAGGCACCTGCCGACCGTATCGCCAGCAAGTCACCACGACGACAGCCGTTCAGGTCGATTTGCTTGGCAAAGACATCCGTCGACTCACAGATCGGTCCTACCACGTCATAAGCCTGCGCAGGCTCTTCACTGGTGATGTTCTCTATCTTATGGTACGCCTGGTAAAGAGCGGGACGGATGAGGTCCGTAAAGCCGGCATCCACGATACAGAACTGTTTCAACGCTCCTTTCTTTATATATAAGGTTCGTGTGATGAGACTGCCACACTGGGCAACGACCGCACGACCGAGCTCGAAATGGAGGGTCTGTCCCGGGCGTAACTTGAGCTTCTTGGCATATGTGTCGAAATATGCCTTGAAGTCGGGGATGGGGATGCGGTTAGGATGCTGGTAGTCCACACCAAGACCACCTCCCACATTAATATGCTCCACGATGATACGATGACGCTCCAACTCATTTTGCAGTTCATTGACACGATTACAGAGTGCCTCGAAATCACTCATGTCGAGAATCTGGCTGCCAATATGGAAATGGAGTCCAACGACTTTCACATGCTCCATACCTGCCGCCTCCTCGATGACACTCATCATGTCACGCATGGCGATACCGAACTTGTTCTCCGCAAGTCCTGTGGTGATATTGGCATGTGTATGGGCTCCCACATTGGGGTTCAGACGGAAGGCGACACGAGCCACCTTGTCTTTCTTAGTGGCAAGCTCATTGATGACCTCCAGTTCCGGGATGCTCTCCACGTTAAAGCAGAAGATGTCATTGTCAAGTCCGAGATTGATCTCCCAGTCGCTCTTGCCGACACCGGCAAACACGATTTTCGAGGCAGGGAATCCTGCTTTCAGGGAGACTTCTATCTCACCACCACTCACACAGTCAGCTCCTAAGCCAGCCTGTCGGATGATACGGAGCAGATGAGGATTGGCATTTGCCTTGACGGCATAGTGTACCACGAAGCCCTCATGCTTACCTGCCTCTTCCTGGATGGTCTGCAAGGTCTTTCTCAACAGCTCCGTATCGTAATAATAGAACGGTGTCTGGAGCTGTTGGAACTTATCTGTTGGAAATTGTCCTTTTGTCATTGTGTTGTGTTGTGGGTGTATTACTTATTGAACAATGTGTTACTCAGACTCTGCAAAGCACGTTTCTTGTCTTCCTCACGAATCAGGAAGGAGATGTTATAGTTGGAGCCGCCATAGCTGACCATACGGACAGGGATGTTCTTCAAGGCATCCAGTGTCAGGGTCTCAAAACCGATGTTCGACCAGTCGAGGTCACCGACGACACAGATGATACACATATTAGTGTCAACCGTTACTGTTCCGTATTTCTTCAACTCATCAACAATCTCTCCTAAGTGGGAGGAGTTATCAATTGACATGGAGACACCAACCTCTGAGGTACATACCATATCAATAGGTGTCTGGTAGCTCTCGAAGATCTCGAAGACCTTACGTAAGAAACCAGTGGCGAGTAACATACGACTGGACTTGATCTTGATGGCGATGATATTATCCTTAGCAGCTACAGCCTTGATCTTGCCATATTCAGTACTATTGCTGATGGTGGTTCCCTCCGCATCAGGATCCATGGTGTTCAACAGACGGACAGGGATTCCGGCGTACTTAGCAGGCTGTACACAGGTAGGATGCAGGATCTTAGCTCCGAAATAGGCAAGCTCCGCAGCCTCCTCGAAATGCAACTGATGAACAGGAGATGTCTTGTCGACCACGCGAGGGTCGTTATTGTGCATACCATCAATATCCGTCCAGATCTGGATCTCCTCCGCATTCAAAGCGGCACCAATCAAAGAGGCGGTATAGTCTGAGCCTCCACGTTGTAGGTTGTCTATCTCACCATAGGCATTACGGCAGATGAATCCCTGGGTGATATATACCTGCTGCCCCTCGTTCTTCTCCATGATGGCAGAGAGCTTCTCACGGATATATGCGGGGTCTGGCTCGGAGTTCTTATCGGTACGCATGAAATCGAGGGCATTGAGTAACACAGCGTTGATGCCAAGCTCCTTCATGTAGTTGACCACCATATTGGTGGACATCATCTCACCCTGTGCCACGATGCTCTTCTCCTCAAAAGAGGTGAAGAGTTCTTTGGTGAAAGAACGTAAATAGTTCATCTCTGCCACAATGAAGTCACGGGTGGTGCTCTTCATCTCCTCAGTGGAGTAGAGCTCTTCGATGTGCTTCATATACTTCCGCTCCAATGCGTTGATGACCTCATTGGCACCCTCAGGGTTTTTCTTGTAAAGGTAGTCCGAGATCTCCACCAGAGAGTTGGTTGTTCCAGACATTGCCGACAAAACCACAAAGACCGGCTCGCCAGACTTGGTGACCAGTTTCGTTACTTCTTTCATGCGGGTCGGTGAACCTACCGACGTACCGCCAAACTTCATTACTTTCATAGTGTTTATGTTTTTTTTTGTTTATTTCCTAAATTAAATATCCTCCCTGGAGGAGTAGTCCACCTTACGTATCTCCTCTGGCTCATTCTCTTGCTCGTAAGCGGCAATCTTATTGTAGTCGTTGGTGATCTCCTCCACATGTCCGTCGATACAACGATAGACAATGCCTGGATAATCTTTCAACAAGGGAATATTATGAGTGGTCATCACGACAGCCGTTCCCATCTGGGTGATGTGGCGCAGCAGACTGATGATATTAGCAGCGGTCTCAGAATCGAGATTACCTGTCGGCTCGTCAGCAATGATGATCTTCGGCTTGTTGAGAATAGCACGGGCAATGGCGATACGCTGTTGCTCACCACCAGACAACTCATGGGGGAAACGGTCGGCAAAGTCCTGCATCTCCACATCCTCCAACACGTCATTGATACGTTCCTCTATCTCGTCCTTGTCTTTCCAACCTGTTGCCTTCAGCACAAAAGAAAGGTTGTCATGGACAGTGCGGTCGCTTAACAGCTGGAAGTCCTGGAAGATAATACCCATCTGTCGACGGAGGGCAGGGACATACTTACGCTTCAGTCCTCGCAGGTCATGGTTGAGAACGAAGGCATTCTCTGCCTCATTGACATCCAACTCGAAATAGAGGGTCTTTAACAAGGTACTCTTACCAGCTCCTACACGACCGATAATATATATAAACTCTCCCTCGTTGACGTGGAAGTCTACTTCCTTGAGTACGAGGATTCCATCTTTCTGATAGATATTGGCTTTCTGATAGTCTATAAGCATCTCTCTTACTTGTTAATACGTTATATCTTATTTCATGGCGCCGCTTGCCTTGGCTTCACGGCGTTTCTTATCCCAGTCTGGGTCATGGCGTTTTTGCAACTCTGCTGCCACCTCCTCGATACGCAGTCCTTTCTCCGTCAGGAGTACCAGCAGATGGTATAGCAGGTCACTTGCCTCATAAACCAGATGACCATCCGTGCCGTTCGTTGCCTCTATGACAGTCTCCAAAGCCTCTTCACCCACTTTCTGGGCAATCTTATTGACACCGTCACGGAAGAGCTTGGTGGTATAGGAACCTTCTGGCATCTCTTCCTTACGCTTATAGATGAAGTCCTGTAACTCCGTCAGGAAGAGTAGGGGGTTCATGTCATTCTCCTCTCCCCAACAGGTGTCCGTTCCCGTATGGCAGGTAGGACCGATGGGGTGAGCCTTCACTAGCAAGGTGTCGTTGTCGCAATCAATCTGCATGCTGACAAGATTCAGGAAATGACCACTGGTCTCCCCTTTAGTCCACAGGGTCTGCCGAGTACGACTCCAAAATGTCACATGTCGGGTCTCCATCGTTTTTTGATAGGCTTCCTCATTCATGAATCCCAGCATCAACACATTCTTGGTCGTCGCATCTTGTATGATGGCGGGTACTAGTCCGCCCATTTTCTCGAAATCTATCTTCATAGTCTTTTTACAATCCTACATTCTTGCATTTTTACATTCTCACATTGATACCCTCTTCATAGAGGTATCTTTTCAGTTCAGGCACAGGTATCTCTCCGAAATGGAAGACACTGGCTGCCAAGGCGGCATCGGCATGTCCCTCTACAAAGACGTCACGGAAATGCTCTTTCTTCCCGGCTCCGCCACTGGCAATGATTGGAATAGAGAGATGGTCGGCGAGTTCACGCAAAGCCTCGTTGGCATACCCGTTCTTTGTCCCATCATGATTCATCGATGTAAACAAGATCTCACCGGCGCCACGCTCTTGTACCTCATGAGCCCACTCAAAGAGTTGTCGCTCCGTCCGTTCACGACCTCCTTTCAAATAACAATGCCAACCGTCCTCATCGAGACGGGCGTCAATGGCACAAACACATACCTGACTGCCAAAACGGGTCGTAATCTGGTCTATCAACTCTGGATGGCGGATAGCGGCACTATTGACACTCACCTTGTCAGCACCAGCGTATAACAGGCGCTCCACGTCAGCAAGCTCATTAATTCCGCCACCTACGGTAAACGGGATGTTTAACGTCTCAGCCACTTTCGTCACCATTTCTGTAAAGGTCTTACGTCCTTCAAAAGAAGCAGTAATATCAAGGAACACCAGTTCGTCAGCACCTTGCTCACTATAAGCTTTCCCCAGTTCCACGGGATCACCGGCAGAACGGAGATTGACAAAGTTCGTGCCTTTGACCGTCTCACCGTCTTTCACATCCAGACAGGGTATTATGCGTTTTGCCAGTCCCATAGTTCCTTTAAGTTTATTTTTCCTTCATAAATAGCCTTTCCAAAGACCACAGCGGGAATGCCTGCTTGATCCAAGGCTTGTATGTCAGCCATACATGACACTCCGCCGCTGGCTATCAGATGCAACTGGGGGTATGCTGTCATCACCTGACTGTAGAGCTCGATAGCGGGTCCCTGTAAGGTACCGTCTTTAGATATCTCCGTGCATAGCACATTTCTCACGCCGGCATCTATATATTTCTGGAGGAAAGGCAACAGGTCCTCTGTGGAGTCCTCCTTCCACCCGTTGATACTGATTTTACCATTTCGCACATCAGCACCAAGGATCATACGCTCTGCCCCATATTTATCCATCCACGAGATAAACAGGTCGGGATTCGTCACGGCGATAGACCCTACTGTCACCATCTTCGCACCATTGGCAAAGGCGGTCTCAATATCCGCATCCGTCTTGATGCCTCCCCCAAAGTCCACTTGCAAGTGGGTCTCTGAAGTAATTTGATGGAGAGCCTGACTGTTGACGATATGTTTGGATTTCGCGCCATCCAGGTCGACTACATGTAATCGCTTGAAACCAATCTTCTCAAACTCCTGTGCCACGAGTGACGGAGAGTCGTTATAGACGGTCTTCTGATGATAGTCGCCCTTTGTCAGTCGGACACATTCACCATTGATGATATCTATAGCAGGAATCAGTTCTATCATAATGCTAAGAAGTTCTTAATGATTTGCTCACCAACCTTGCCACTTTTCTCTGGGTGGAACTGGCATGCATAAAAATTGTCACGATGCATCGCTGCGGAATAGGGGAGGATATAATCAGCAACAGCCGCCGTGTCAGCACAAAGAGGAACGTAATAGCTATGTACGAAATAGACATAATCTGATGTGGGATGGAGACCTTCGAAAATCTTACATCTAACATCTTCCTTCTTACCTCTTACATCTATAGCATTCCATCCCATGCAGGGCACCTTGTCCTCATGGCGCTGGGGTTGGAAACGTTTTACCTCTGCATCGAAAACACCAATGCAATCCACGTCACCCTCCTCGGAGTGCTTACAGAGCAACTGCTGTCCTACACAAATACCGAACACGGGTTGCTGGAGGTCCCGGATCACCTCATCCAGCCGGCGTGCCTTCAGATAATCCATCGCACCACGAGCCTCCCCCTGTCCAGGGAAAAGCACACGGTCAGCTTTACTCAGTTGTTCCGCATCATCCGTCAGCAGTGGTTCTATACCCAACCTCCGAAGGGCATTGACAACTGAGTAGATGTTTCCAGCATTATATTTTACGATGGCTACGTCCATTAGCTGAAGATGATCGTTTTGTTCTTATAGGTCAATATCTTACGCTGGATATGCTTGGAGACGGCATGTGACAATACGATTTTCTCCAAGTCCTTGCCTTTCAGTACCAGACTCTCTGGTGTGTCCTTATGAGTGATACGAGTGACATCCTGTTCAATAATAGGTCCTGCATCCAGTTCTGCCGTCACATAATGACTGGTGGCTCCGATGATCTTGACACCACGTTCCCAAGCTTGATGATAGGGCTTGGCTCCCACAAAGGCAGGAAGGAAAGAGTGGTGGATATTAATGATATGATTAGGATAGGCGGCTATCATCTCGTCACTGATGATTTGCATATAACGGGCAAGGACGATGAATGTCACCTGATTCTTCTTGAGCAGCTCCATCTCGGCAGCCTCTACCTCTGCCTTGTTAGAGTGGTCTTTCTTAATACTAAAGACATAATAGGGGATATTAAACTGCTCAGCGACATATCGTAGGTCCTCATGATTGCTGACGATACAGGGGATGTCGATCTCCCATTCTCCAGCTTTCCAGCGTGCCAGTAAGTCATAGAGACAGTGACTCATCTTCGATACGAAGATCGCCATACGAGGGCGTTTGTCACTGAAATACAACTTACATGTCATCTGGTAACGCTGAGCATAAAGTGTATTGATGTATTCTTGAATCTTCTCCTGGGGAATCAGAAAGTTCTCCAATTCCCATTCGATACGCATGAAAAACATGCCGTCCTGCTTGTCAACATACTGGTCGAGGTATACGATATTCCCTTGATTATCAGTAATAAAGCGAGTCACTTCTGAGATGATACCCTGTTGGTCGGGACAGTGCAGAAGTAATATTGCTGTTGGTTTCTTCATTGCTTTTATTGAGTCCTAATTATTATTTTGACGTGCAAAATTACAAAATAAATCTCACATTACCAAAGGTAATGAGAAAAAATACCATAAAAGGACATGAATCCTCTTGAAACTGTGATGAGAATTCCTATTTCATCATGAGATCCATAGGGGTCTCCGCAAAGTCTGTTGCGCCATGGGCTTCCAGGAACTGACGGTCACGGAACCCCCATAGTACACTTATACAAGGTAGCCCCGCATTACGAGCCGTTTGAATGTCCACCTCACTGTCGCCTATATAGACCGCTGAGAGATGGGATGAATGGGGAGAAGGGTGTCCTAATTGGCGTAATGCCTCATAGACCAGATCTGGGGCAGGCTTTTTACGGATACCACTCTCCTCGTGTTCCCCGACAGCTACGTCCACCTCTGGAAAGAAATGACGGATGAGCTCCTGGGTGGCAGCCATCATCTTGTTACTTACTACTGCCAATTGACAGCCTTTTGATTTCAGATGATGTAATAATTCGGGAATATGGTCGTATGGATGGGTCGTGTCAAGGGAATGTGCCATATAATACTGCCGGAAAGTAGCAAAGGCATCCTCAAACTGTGGATGGCTGGCTCCTCCAGGAATGGCGCGTTCCATCAATAGTCGCACGCCGTTGCCGACAAAACGCCGGATATCGTCAAGAGAATGCTCAGGCATACCATATTGTCGAAGGGAAAAATTAACTGCGGATGCCAAGTCTTGAAGGGTGTCCAATAAGGTGCCGTCAAGGTCAAAGATATAGATATTGAATGATTTCATGATGCAAAATTACAAAAAAATTTGTTATTTCACCTAAATTACATTAACTTTGCAAACAGAAAGCAGTGCTTCGGCTTGTCGCTGGTGTCAACAGCCATATTGGTTGAACACGAGAGGAAAGTCCGGGCAGCAAAGGGCGCCCCACTTCTGAAAATGGAAGCAATTGGTGACAGTTGGTGTCGGAAGAA
This sequence comes from Prevotella sp., assembly GCA_045117415.1. Taxonomy (GTDB): domain Bacteria; phylum Bacteroidota; class Bacteroidia; order Bacteroidales; family Bacteroidaceae; genus Prevotella. The sequence goes on from JBGUNO010000023.1 coordinate 76,543, forward strand.
GAGAATGACCGCCCTGCTTTGACCTCGGTCAAAGAATGATGCTATCATGGGGTAAGGGTGAGAAGGTGGTGTAAGAGACCACCAGCCACTGGGTGATCAGTGGGCTGTTCCATCTGGGGGCTGCAAGTTCGCGTAAACCATCGTCTGAGGATTGCCCGTCCGAGTAACACGATGGAGGGTAGAATGCTAGAGCCGTAGGGTGACTTGCGGAGTAGATAAATGACAGGCTCCTTCCTGTATGGGAAGAGACAGAACCCGGCTTACAGAGGCAGTGCTTTCTTTTCAAAAGAGAAGACTATGGCAGACATCATAAGAAAGATTACGAAGTTTTTCGAGACCGGTATGTGGCGGATTACCAAAGACGAGGTTTCCCCTGTCACATTCCTGATGGTGGAAATCCTGAAGAAATTGGTGATAGCCATCCGTTTCTTTATCTCAAAGAGAGTGATGACCAGGGCAGCAGCCCTCACCTATAGCACCCTGCTTGCCATCGTACCGATTGTTGCTGTTGTCTTCGCCATAGCTCGTGGCTTTGGGTATAGTAAATATATCGAGATATGGTTCAGGGAGGCATTCAAGTCACAGCCCCAGGTCGCGGACGTCATCATCGGTTTCGTCAACAGTTACCTGGTACATACCAAGAGCGGTATTTTCCTGGGAGTAGGTCTGCTGTTCATGCTTTATACGGTACTGATGCTGGTGAGTAATGTGGAAGATGCCTTCAATGAAATATGGCAAGTGACAAAACCTCGCAGTATCTTCCGTACGTTCACAGATTATATGGCGATGTTTTTCTGTTTCCCCATCATCATCGTGGTAACCTCTGGTATCTCTATCTTCATGGCGACGATCGCAGACTCCATGCCAAAATACTTGATGCTGGGTCCTGTCATTCGCTTTCTCATTGATCTGAGTCCCTATGTGCTGATGTCCTTGTTGTTTGTCGCCCTCTATACCTTTATGCCCAACACCCATGTGAAGGCAAAGCATGTGATAGTGCCAGGAGTCTTGGCAGGTATTGCCATGCAAGGACTGCAGTTCTTTTATATTCACTCTCAGTTGTTCCTCTCGGGCTATAACGCTATTTATGGCTCCTTTGCCGCCCTCCCGTTGTTTATGCTCTGGGTACAGATCTCATGGACTATCTGTTTGTTTGGCGCGGAACTCTGTTATGCGAACCAGTACTTGGATTATTACGATTTTGATGCCAATACTAACGAGATCAGTTATCGTTATCGTATCATGATGTGTGCCTTGCTGATGAGTTGTATCTGCCGTCGCTTCGCAGATGGGGGGAAACCCTATTCCGCCTCGCATCTCCGCTATGAGACAGGGATCCCCATTCGTATTGTCAACGACCTGTTGGTGGAATTGATGAATGCGGAACTGATCGTGGAACTAACCAGTGATGAGAAAGGAGAGACTTCTCATTTCCTGCCTGCGGAGGATATTAATAATCTTACGCTAGGGACGATGATAGACCGTATACAGTCCTATGGACAATGGAAACTGAATATAGAGCTGGCTGGACAGTTCTCTGAGAAATGGGGAAGAGCGATGGAACTACGTTCCAATTATCTGCGCTCCCTGCGAGAGATCAAGTTGCAAGACTTGCGTCCCCTTATACGAACTTCTTAATAAGGGCTATAAAGCGGAGTCCATATTTCTGTTTCTTGAATTCTCCTATACCTTGTATGTAACCAAAAGCCTCCAGCGTGGTAGGCTTTATCGCCGCAAGGGTGTGCAACACCTTGTCGCTGAAGACAATATAGGGTGGGAAGTTCTCCTCATCGGCACATTGTCGGCGAAGCGTACGAAGTGCTTCAAAAAGTTGCTTGTCCTCTATACCTGTCGTTTCAGGCAGACCTGGGATCGTTATCGTGGGAATCTGTAAATGCAGCCGACGCTTGGATCTGGACGTTTCTTTTACAGTATGCTCTATCTCGCATAACTCAGCCCGCTTCCTGCCATATAAGATGTCATAGCCGCTTTCTGTGATCCTCACAATATTACCTTGATCGTATGCTATCTCAATGAATCCCATCTGCAACATCTGTAACAGATAGTCTTGCCAGTCGTTGGTGGACAACGCCTTGCCGACGCCATAGGTCTTCAGTTGGTTATATCCTTTTCGTCTGACGGTAGGTGAGGCGATTCCTTTGAGAATCTCTACAATGGTTGCCGTTCGAATGGTCTCATCAGTACGCTTGACCGCACTTAAAGCCATCTGGATATATTCTGTACCGTCAAAACGACGTGGCGGATTCTCGCAGACGTCACAATTGTCACAATTGTAATCACGTTGTTCTCCGAAATAGTTTAACAATATACGGCGGCGGCAGACATTCGACTCGGCATATTTTTGCATTTGATGAAGTTTGTCGAGATTGATCTCTTTCTGACCACTATCCTTGGCAAATTGCGACAACTGGACAACATCTGCAAGAGAGTAGAACAGGATGGTGTCAGCAGGGGCTCCATCACGCCCGGCACGACCGATTTCCTGATAAAAACTCTCTATGCTCTTGGGCAGGTTATAATGAATCACCCAACGCACATTGCTTTTGTCGATCCCCATGCCAAAAGCGATGGTTGCACAGATGACCTGTACGTCGTCACGCTGAAACTTTAGCTGGGCATCGTCCCTGTCATGTTGGGAGAGTCCAGCATGATATACAGAACAACGTATTCCTTTTCCACTCAGAAACATAGCTATTTTCTCTGTAGTTTTCCTACTGAGACAGTAAATGATGCCACTCTCTAAAGGACGTGCTTTGATGAAGTTTAAAATATAATGGTCTTTCTCCTTGGTGGCATACCCTCTCTTGACAGTAAGGTTGAGGTTGGGACGGTCAAAACTGGAGATAAATATCTGGGGGTCCTGTAATTGAAGTTGTGTGATGATGTCATTCCGTGTGATTTTATCTGCCGTAGCAGTCAACGCCACGATGGGAACTTGAGGGAACTCTTGATGAAGGATGTTCAATTGGGTGTACTCAGGACGGAAGTCATGTCCCCACTGGCTGATACAATGGGCTTCGTCAATGGCAAACAAGGAGATGGTCATTTTTTTTAACAGAAACATAGACTCTGTCATCAATTTCTCAGGAGAAATGTAGAGTAATTTCAATGTTCCGTCAAGACATTTCCTTCTGACAACCGTATCGACATTGAAATCATTTCCACTATTTAATGCAGCAGCCTCAATGCCATTGATCCTCAGGCTCTCCACTTGGTCTTTCATAAGACTGATTAATGGAGAGATGATAACAGCAGTGCCCTGCATGGCGATAGCGGGAATCTGATAACAGAGACTTTTCCCACCTCCTGTCGGCATCAAGACAAGACAATCACGTTTTTGCAGGATCGCGTTGATGATCTCCTCCTGATTGGAGCGGAAAGAGTCATAGCCAAAATAGCTTTTTAGAATCTTTTTTGGGTCCATTTTGTCGTTTTGGGAACAAAAATAATAAATTTTTTCAAAAAAACTGTCTAAAAATAATGTAATATTGATTTTTTTTATTATATTTGCGATGTTAAACAAAATAATCAATCTGTTATATTTAATTACTCGTATGCCAAAGTACAATATTTCAGAGAAGAAAGAAAAGGAAGCCGCGTATAGGACGCTGGTGAATCCACAACTCATGGACAACCTGAAGGGGCGGATCCTTGACGTTATTGTCATGCAGAAGAAATACAAGGACAAGGATTATTCTGCTAAAAAACTGGCGGAGGACCTGGGTACTAACACCCGATACATCTCTGCCGTGGTGAGCGTTCAGTTTCATATGAACTACACGTCGTTTGTGAACAAGTTCCGCATTGAGGAGGCGATGACCATTATGGTGGACAAGCGTTATCAGGGACTGACGATGGAAGAGGTGAGTGACATGGTAGGCTTTGCGAATCGCCAGTCGTTCTATGCCTCTTTCTATAAGTTCATGAACATGACACCTAGGGAGTATCGTATGAGACATTTCGAAAATCATCCTGCTCAAAGAATTTTACGTAAAAAAACAAAAACGAAGAAACAGCATGTTTGATTATTCCGACGAACGTTTCGCCGACCTTCAACTGCTCAGATACCAGTTACCTGGTTTTGAGCAGTTATCTTTGTCTCAGAAACAATATGTGTATGCTTTGTCCCAGGCAACACTATATGGTCGCGACATCACTTTTGACCAGTTTGGTAAGCATCATCTGCGTATTCGTAAGATGTTGGAAACCATCTATACAGCACCAGGTGTCGATCATCATACAGACGATTTCAAGGCTCTGGAGATCTATCTGAAAAGAATATGGTTCTCCAATGGTATCTATCACCATTATGGTTGTGAGAAGTTCCAGCCAGGATTCTCAGAAGACTATCTCAAGGATCTCATCTGTCAAGTTCCTATTGATCAACTGCCCTTGAGACAGGGAGAGACCATAGATGATTTCTGCGCGGAGCTTTTCCCTGTGATCTTTGATCCTACAGTGGCTCCCAAGCGTGTCAATAAAAAGGATGGGGAAGACTTGGTGATATCATCTTCCTGTAACTTCTATCAGGGTGTGAGCCAGCAGGAGACAGAGGAATTCTACCAGCGACAAAAAGAACAATATCATGGCGAAGAGCCTCCCTCGTTCGGACTGAATTCCACATTGGTAAAAAAACAGGGCAAGATATATGAGGAGGTGTGGCATGTCGGTGGTAAGTATACGGAAGCGATAGAAAAAATCGTCTATTGGCTGGAAGAGGCTAAGAGATTTGCTGAGAATAAGCACCAAGAGCGTATCATAGACCATCTGGTCCATTATTACCGGACAGGTGATCTTCAAAGTTTTAATGCTTATTGTAAAGAATGGGTGAGCGAACATGAAGGGAGGATCGATTTCGTAAATGGATTTATTGAAGTCTATGGTGACCCTCTGGGAATGAAAGGGTCCTGGGAAGGTATCGTTGAGTATAAAGACCTGGAGGCGACCAAACGTACCCAGACCATCAGTCAGAATGCCCAATGGTTTGAGGATCATTCACCCGTCGACCCTCGTTTCCGCAAGAATAAAGTAAAAGGTGTCAGTGCCAATGTGATATGTGCAGCCATGCTGGGAGGTGACGAGTATCCTTCCACCGCTATCGGCATTAATCTTCCTAATGCCGACTGGATAAGGGCAGAATATGGTAGTAAGAGTATCACGATCAGCAATATCACAGATGCTTACAACAAAGCAGCTCATGGTAATGGTTTTAAAGAGGAGTTTGTTATCGACAAGGAGACACTGGGCTTGATAGAGCAATATGGGGATCTCTGCGACGACCTCCATACAGACTTGCATGAATGTCTTGGACATGGGAGTGGACAGCTGTTGCCTGGTACGGATCCTGATGCCTTGAAAGCCTATGGCAATACGATAGAGGAGGCACGGGCGGATCTCTTTGGCCTGTATTATATCGCAGACGAGAAACTGGTGGAGCTGGGACTGACGCCTCATCAGGAAGCTTATCAATCACAGTACTACACCTATATCATGAATGGACTGCTGACACAGCTGATTCGTATACAGCCAGGTAACCAGATAGAGGAAGCTCACATGAGGAACCGGGCACTGATCGCTCATTGGTGTTATGAGCATGGTGATGCTATTTCCTTGGTAAAGGAAAATGGGAAGACATTCGTGAGAATCCATGATTATCGTAAGCTGCGCCAGTTGTTCGCAACACTCTTGGCAGAGATACAACGCATAAAGAGTGAGGGGGATTATGAGGCGGCACGCCAGTTGGTGGAGCGGTATGCGATCCATGTTGACCCTGTCATCCATCAGGAGATACTGGAACGTTATCAACGTCTGAACCTGGCACCTTATAAGGGATTTATCAATCCCAAACTGATACCGATGAGGGATGCCTCTGGGAAAATCACAGATATAAGCGTCGATTACACGGAAGGGTATGCTGAACAGATGCTACGCTATAGTACAGAGTATGGTACATTGATATGAGAGAGAACATTCAAGAGCAAGTCAAGGAGATTAAACAGTCGTTCCGTCTGCTGATGGACGGTAAGACGGCACAGTCTATGCGTGAGAAGGGTGCTGAGTATAAACTTAACTGGGGTGCCTCGATACCCATGCTTCAAGAGAAAGCAAGAGAAATAGGGAAAGATGCTGATCTTGCCATTGAACTATGGAAAGCGGATGTACGGGAATGCAAGATCCTCGCTACGATGATCATGCCGGCAGAGAAGATGCTGCCAGAAGTCGTTGACATCTGGATGGAACAGACCGTCTCACAGGAGATAGCGGAACAGGCTGCCTTTAATCTTTATCAGTATCTTCCTTTTGCGGCGGAGAAAGCATATCAATGGATGGCGTCTGAGAAAGCGTTGTACCAATTGTGTGGATTCCATATACTGACACGTTTGTTTATGAACAAGCAGGAACCTAACGGGAGAGGAATCAATGAGTTCGTTGACCAGGCTTTGGTGGCTTTGCAAGGTCCCTCTATCAGTGTGAGGAAGGCTGCCATGCAATGTATGATTCGCTTTGCGGAATTGGGACTAGTTTATGAACGAATGGCAAAAAGTGCACTTAAATCGATTAATTTAGAACTTTTTTAAATAATTAATTCCTTTTTCTGAATAAATTATTGTAATTTTGTGCGGTTTTAGGTATTAATGTATTTATGAAAGAAAGCGCGAGGACAATAGTCAGACAGATCCTGACGAATTATCTGGAGATGAATAATCACCGGAAAACGCCTGAACGATATGCTATATTAGACGCGATATATGATATAAGTGGTCATTTTACCCTTGAGGAGCTTAGTGACAATCTCGCCAAGGATAATAAGTTTCCTGTCAGTCGTGCCACTCTTTATAATACATTGAAATTATTCATGGAGTTACGATTGGTGATCCGTCATCGTTTTCAAGGTCAAACGAAATATGAGGCATGCTATGATAACAACAGTCATAGTCACCAGATATGTACCGTTTGTGGGAAAGTGACAGAGATAAAGTCTCCGCAGATATCTGAGACCATTGACAACATGCATCTGAAGCGTTTCCGCAAGGATGGCTATTCTCTGTATATCTATGGGATATGCAGTACGTGTCAGGCAAAGATCACGAGGACGAAGAGTAAGCAGAAAAAACAAAAAACTCAAAATAAGAAAAAAGAATGAATCAAGGAAAAGTTGATGTCCTGCTGGGATTACAGTGGGGCGACGAGGGAAAAGGAAAGGTGGTCGACGTGTTGACACCACAGTATGATGTTGTGGCTCGTTTCCAAGGTGGTCCTAATGCGGGACATACGTTAGAGTTCGAAGGACAGAAATATGTGCTTCGCAGTATCCCGTCTGGTATTTTCCAAGGTGGTAAGGTCAACATCATCGGCAATGGTGTGGTATTGGCACCTGACTTGTTTATGGAAGAGGCAAAAGCATTGGAAGCCAGTGGCCATGAGTTGAAAAGCAGACTGCATATTTCCAAGAAAGCCCATCTTATTATGCCTACCCATCGTATCCTGGATGCTGCTTATGAAGCTCAGAAAGGAAAGGACAAAGTAGGAACGACAGGAAAGGGTATTGGTCCTACCTATACGGATAAAGTAAGCCGTAACGGTCTGCGTGTCGGTGATATCCTCGAGAACTTTGAGGAGAAATACGCGAAGGCGAAGGCTCGTCATGATGCTATCCTGAAGTCTCTGAACTTCGACTACGACATCACTGAGGTGGAGAAGAAATGGCTGGAGGGCATCGAGTATTTACGCCAGTTCCCCATTGTTGATTCTGAGCATGAGATTAATAACCTGCTGAAGAGCGGCAAGAGTGTTCTTTGTGAGGGCGCTCAGGGTACGATGCTGGATATTGACTTCGGATCCTATCCCTTCGTGACCTCTTCCAATACCATCTGTGCTGGTGCTTGTACGGGACTGGGTATCGGTCCTAACAAGATTGGAGATGTCTATGGTATCATGAAAGCCTATTGTACCCGTGTCGGTGCAGGTCCTTTCCCCACTGAGCTCTTTGACGAGACAGGTAAACGCATCCGTGACCTGGGTCATGAGTATGGTGCCGTGACAGGTCGTGAGCGCCGTTGTGGATGGATTGATCTTATCGCGCTGAAATACTCTATCATGGTGAATGGTGTTACCCAGTTGATCATGATGAAGAGTGACGTGCTGGATGACTTCGATACGATCAAGGCATGTGTCGCCTATAAGCAGAACGGTATAGAGATTGATTATTTCCCCTATAACATCGAGGAGGGTATCGAGCCTGTCTATAAGGAGCTTCCTGGATGGAAGACGGATATGACGTCGTTTACCAGTGAGGAGCAGTTCCCACAGGCATTCAAAGACTATATCAAGTTCCTGGAGGACTTCTTGGAGACTCCTATTAAGATTATCTCTATCGGTCCGGACAGAGCACAAACAATTGTAAGAAAGTAAATGGCACAGAAACCAAATATTCCTAAGGGGACGCGCGATTTCGGACCTGTCGAGATGGCAAAGCGCAACTATATCTTTAATACGATACGCGAGGTATATGCACTATATGGGTTCCAGCAGATAGAGACACCTGCCATGGAGACCTTGCAGACCTTGATGGGAAAATACGGAGAAGAGGGTGACAAACTTTTGTTCAAGGTACTGAACAGCGGTGACTTCCTCTCGAAGATAAGCGATGCTGAACTCAGCGAACGCAACAGTCTCCATCTAGCGGCACAACTCTGTGAGAAAGGACTGCGTTACGACCTGACCGTTCCCTTTGCCCGTTATGTGGTGATGCATCGGGAGGAGTTGCAACTGCCTTTCAAGCGTTATCAGATACAACCTGTCTGGCGTGCCGACCGTCCCCAGAAGGGTCGCTATCGTGAGTTCTACCAGTGTGATGCCGATGTGGTAGGCTCCGACTCCCTGTTGAATGAGGTGGAGCTGATGCAGATTGTGGATACTGTCTTCACTCGCTTTGGTATCCGTGTACAGATCAAGATTAATAATCGTAAGATATTGTCTGGTATAGCAGAAGTCATCGGGGCTGCTGATAAAATTGTGGATATCACCGTCGCCATCGACAAGCTCGACAAGATAGGTATTGACAACGTGAATGCGGAATTGCGTGAGGATGGACTGACAGAGGAGCAGATTACGAAACTACAACCTATCATTTCCCTGTCGGGTACGAATGACGAGAAACTGCAGACCATCGCAGAGGTGTTGAAAGACAGTGAGACAGGTATGAAAGGGGTAGAGGAGACACAGTATATCTTGGATGTCCTCAAGTCTGTCGGCTTGAAGAATGAGATTCAGCTCGACCTGACACTGGCTCGTGGATTGAACTATTATACGGGTGCTATCTTCGAGGTGAAGGCTCTGGACGTGGAGATGGGAAGTATCACTGGTGGTGGTCGTTACGACAACCTGACGGGTATCTTCGGAATGCCTGGGCTGAGTGGGGTAGGTATCTCCTTCGGTGCTGACCGCATCTATGATGTCCTCAACACCTTGGATCTCTATCCGAAAGACTCTATGACAGCCACACAGGTTCTCTTCATCAATTTCGGAGAGAAGGAGACTGCTTATTGCCTATCTATTATAAATAAGGTACGCGCGAAGGGTATTCGAGCAGAAATCTATCCTGATACCGCCAAGATGAAGAAGCAGATGAGTTATGCTAATGCCAAGCAGATTCCTTTTGTCGCCCTTGCTGGTGAGAATGAGATGAAGGAGGGGAAAATCACCCTCAAGAATATGGAGTCGGGTGAACAACTGTTGGTTACCCCGGAAGAACTGATAGCCAAGTTATGAGAAAGGTATTCATGGCATTGCTGGTTCTGGCAACACTGACCTCTCTGAAGCCAGACCGTCTGACGACCATCTTTGTGATAGGTGACTCGACAGCGGCAAAAAAAGACCTCTCTACGGGTTCTCCGGAAAGAGGGTGGGCGATGGCGTTACAGAACTATTTCGACTCTACCTATATTCGTATAGACAACCATGCCGTCAACGGTCGTTCCTCGAAGAGTTTCATTGACGAGGGACGTTGGGACAAGGTGCTCTCTCTGATTCGCCCTGGTGACTATGTCATTATCCAGTTTGGTCATAATGACGAGAAGGCACAGCCTGCCCGTCACACGGACCCGGGCTCCACTTTCGACTATAACCTTGCGAAGTTCGTGCGTGAGACACGGGAGAAGGGGGGAATCCCCATCATCATGAATCCTGTTGTCCGTCGTAACTTCGCCACGAAGACTGTGAAGAATGACGATGACGAGGCTTTGCGTAACACCACCTTCGCTGATGGTGCCAAGGTAACGGAGGGTGACTCGCTGATTGACACACACGGACTCTATGCCGTTGCTCCTCGTGATGTGGCACAGCGTTTGAACGCGCATTTTGTGGATGCCAACAAGATCACGCATGACCTGGAGCAGTCGCTGGGTGTGGAGGGCTCCAAGAAACTGCATATGTGGTATAAGCCTGGCGAGCATCCTGCTTTGCCGCAAGGTCGTCAGGATAATACTCATTATAACATCTATGGAGCTCAGGTTGTTGCCGGTAAGTTAGCTGCTGCCATCATTCAAGAGATTCCTGTGCTGGAAAGATATTATCTCCATGTGGATGTTAACGTGAAGAAATAAGGACGTGTAAACTAAAACGACAGGGTTATGGAGGAAATAGTAAAACCAGTGAAGAAACCTAGTGGATGCTTAAGTTTTTTTGGATGGCTGTTGACAATTGGCAGCATACTGTTTATCGCCTTATGTATCGCTATGATCTTTGAGGGTGAGAAACACATGGATGAGCTTCGTGCGGAATATGCGGCATCGCAGGAAGAATATGAGAAGGCGATGGAAGTATATAACGCCGACTCCACTCATTTGCAGCAAGAGTATCAGCGTATCCAGGCGATGATTGACAAGGCGGAGGAAGCTGGTGATACGGCATTGGTCACGGAGTTGAGCGATAGCTTGTCACTATATGCTGAGCCTGTGTATCAACGTCGTGGAGCCATAGGCTTCAACATTGCAGGAGCCTTCTTCTTTGTCTTTGCCCTCTGTGCCCTTGTCCCTCTGTTGATAGGCATCGTTCTTCTTCTCATTTATCGTAGGCGTAAGCGGAAATATATTCAGCAAACTAAATTGCTGTGAATAATCTTAACAAAGCTTCCCAAAATTAAGGGCATTTTTCATTTTTATTTGCTGCTGGTCGCAAATGAGCGAAAATAGAGGCATTTGAGTAATCTGCTCATACATAGAGAGTTATCCGTTTGAGAGGAGGAGATAGGAGTCGGGAGACAGGAGTCAGGAGGGAAAAAGTACCGTTTTTACCCCTGTTTTTCGTGTAGAAAGGTGGCACCTTTCGGGTCGTTTGGTGCCTTCAAACGGGTAGTTAGGTACCGACAAACTACCCTTTAGGTATATCCTAACTCTTTTTTTGGCTCAAAACAAGGCTTATAAAAGCTTGGATTTTTCTAGAAGCTCCGAAAATCCATACACAATTTCCGACAAGTTTTCTTTACATCCGAGCAAGGGCGCTACTTAATGAACTGTATCGCCATCATCGTCAGGTCATCACTCTGTTCCGCATCCCCCACGAATTGATGAACAGCCTCCGTCATCTTGTCGATGAGCTGATGCGGCTCATGTTGTTGCTGGGAGAGAGCCTTGGACGCTATGTCTTTGACACGTTCTATCTGGAACTGAGCATAATGGGCGTCCATTGCCTCGGTCAGTCCGTCTGTGAATAGGAAGATAGTGGTGTCTGTAGAGATTTGTGCCTCTTGTAATGAATACTCCCACGATGGCAGGAAGCCCACGGGAATGTTCGGGTCACAAGGCAGCTCACCGATACCGTCACCGATGAGCAATGGAGCATCATGACCAGCATTGCAGTAGTGCAGATGCCCATTTGACAAGTCGAGCACACCAACGAAGAGTGTAACGAACATCTGCGTATTATTCATATCGGCGATAATCTGGTTCATGATTGTCACGATGTGATCCGGCATCGACTCGTGTACCGATACAGTGCGGAAGACTGATCTGGTGACTGCCATGAAGAGTGAGGCGGGAACGCCCTTTCCCGATACGTCACCAATGCAGAAAAAGAGTTTGTCGTCACGGAAATAAAAGTCGAACAAGTCACCACCGACCTCCTTGGCAGGAGTCAGTGAGGCGTATATCTGTACGTCGTCGCGGTCTGCCTTGGTGGGGAACTTTTCGGGAAGCATCCCCATCTGTATGTCACTGGCAATGCGAAGGTCACTCTCTATGGAGGCTTTCTGGGCGGTAGTCTCTTTCAATTCCTCAATGTACTTAACTAATGACTGCTGCATGTTACCGAACGACTGACTCAGCTGACCAATCTCATCGATGCGTCTGAAATCCGGCAGGACAGCGTCAAATTGTCCGGAGGCTATCGTCTCTGCTTCTTTTGCCAGTCGGCGTAGAGGTCTCAGCTCGCGGGTGATAATACGGATGAATAAATAGAGCATCAGTAACAGTCCTACGACAACGATGGTCATGACAGCATGGCGTAAGCGATCGAAGCCACTGAAGATGTCGCTCTCTGGACAGACAATCGCCATTGAACAGCCCGTCTTACCGAGGGGTTTATAGAACACATAACAGTCCTTCCCGTCGAAATACATTCTCTTCATACCCTCCTCACCTCTCTGCATGGCGTGTCCCAGTGCTATTAAAGCCGTGTCTGGATGCTCCAATGCCGGGGTAAAAATGGTCTGGCGTGTGATCTTCGTGGTGTCAGGATGCACAAAATAGGTACCGCCACGCCCGATCATGATGCTGTAAGAGTTAGGGTAGGGCTTGACCTTCGAGATGGTCTGTGAGAGCCAGTTGATAGAGAGACTGGTGTTGATGACACCTATTTTTTTACCCTCTTTGTCCTTGATGGTCTGACAATAGCTGGTCACCATCTCACTAGTGTTCGTAGCCACATCGAAATCCACATAAGGCTCCGTCCAGCATGGCTTATCTAATAATGTGGACATCAGGTACCAGTCCATGAAGAAATACTGATAATTGTCACTACCGCCTTGTGTGGTTCGTAAACTGTCACCGACATGTCTGGTGTATGCAGAGAAATAGCGACCTTTATTCTTGAAGTATTCTGGTTCAAAAGCGATAGAACAGTTGTAGAAGTCGGGATTGCTTTGCAGCATACTACGACTATAGACGAACATGGAGTCGGAATTGTTGGGATGTCGTAGCACGAGCCATTTAGTCATTTTTGATGCCACTTCCACACGGTTTAGGATTCCCTCGACACGCAGCGATGTCTTGTCGAGGATCTGAGTGGCATGACTGATTGCCTCCTGGCGCACTGCCTCGCGAGACTGATAGAACTGGAAACCGAGTGCCACGACAAAGATGAGAGCGGCAAACAGCACGACCCATAAGCTGACCCTGACGGAGAGCTTGCGTCGGATATATTGCATAATTCTTTCCATACTCGTCGATCCTTATTATTGTGCTATTAATTCTTCATATGTCACTTCACGGCTTAACATGTTGTTCTTCACCATCAGATTACTAGCTAACCGTACCATGTCGGGACGAAGACGGAACTCACGTTTCTTTGACTCACGATCCACCTGTAGGCGCAACACCTCTTTCAGCATCAACCGTTGTATCACGATGTTAGTGGCGATATGATTCTTGTTGACATACTGCATCACGATATCAAGTGTCTCCTCAGGATGCTGGGAAGCCCATTCCCAGCCTTTTTTGCTGGCTTCGGCAAAACGACGGGCTTGTTCCCGATGCGTCTCATAATAGTCACGTCTCATATAGACACCGTCCTCCTGCACATTATAACCATGGTCACAGAAACGGTACACGTTCTTATCTGTCATGACGATACCAGCCTGTATCAGCTGATAATACTCGTTGTAGCTCATTGCCAAGGTGGCGTCAAGGGCTCCAGCTACGAACAGGTTGATATTTTGTGCAAAACGCACCCATTGGTAATCTAGATGATCCTGAATACTCATACAGATAGCCAGTTGTCCGAACCCCACGCTCCATATCCCCACACGAGCCCCTTTCTGAGTTAGCGGGTCTTTGTCTTTGGCAGATACGATGACCATGGCATTGTTCATCGATGTCTGGAGAATATTTACCAAGGGGATACCCACGTCTATAATATCCATCGCCTGACATAGCTGCAGCGTGGTCGCCTGACACTGGTTGTTACGCAAACGACTCATAGCTGGTTGTGTGGCTGACGGGTGCTCTATCCTCACGTTAATGCCTGCCTCACGGTAGAACCCCTTCGCCTCTGCCACATAATAGCCGGCAAATTGCGCTTGTGCCGTCCACTGAGGGGTGAACACCAATGTCTCTTTCTTCACCTGTGCATTGCTACTGTTGACAGTGAAGACGGCTGCAAGCATCAGTAAAATGCTGATCTTTCTCATTATTATATTATTGTTTGCACAACCAACATGGTTTTGCTGTTGCAAATTTACAAAAAAAATCGAAAGTGAAACAAAAATAACATAAAAACTTGCAAGATTTGATTTTTCTCCTTATATTTGCAAAAATAAGTGATAAATGCTAATCTTAAACAAGTACGATTATGAAGAAAAAATTTATTTGCGCCGTTTGTGGATATATCTATGAAGGCGATGCTGCTCCCGAGAAGTGTCCAATCTGTAAGGCTCCAGCCTCTAAGTTCTCAGAACTGAAGGATGATGCCGATATGACCTACGCTACAGTTCATAAGATTGGTGACGGTAAGCCAGAAGGTGTCAGCGAGGAAATGATAGAAGATTTGCGTAACCATTTCAATGGTGAGTGCAGTGAGGTAGGTATGTATATCGCTATGGCTCGCCAGGCAGACCGTGAGGGTTATCCCGAGATTGCAGAGGCATTCAAGCGTTATGCCTTCGAGGAGGCCGACCACGCTTCACGCTTTGCTGAGCTGTTGGGTGAGTGCGTATGGGATACCAAGACCAATCTGGAGAAGCGTGCTGCTGCGGAGGCTGGTGCTTGCGAGGATAAGTTCCGTATTGCCAAGAATGCGAAGGCAGCAGGTTTCGACGCTATTCACGACACCGTTCATGAGATGGCTAAGGACGAGGCTCGTCATGGAGCAGGTTTTGCTGGTTTATTAAAGAGATATTTTGGTAAGTAAAAACAATAATACGACAGGGAGTCCGTTTTATCAAAGGATGAAACGGATTCCTATATTTATATTTTTTCTATCAGTCCTATTGGTAGGATGCTCTGATGACGACAAGTTCTCGTCGGACGCATCCGCTATATTGGATTTCTCCATTGACAGCCTTGCCATGGATTCTGTTTTCAGTCAGACATCCACAAGGACATATGATTTCTGGGTATATAACAAGGGGAACTCAGGAATTCGCATCAAGGATGTTCATCTGATTCAACCCTCTAAATCTGGATTCCGTGTGAATGTGGATGGTCAATTTGTTGACTCCGTTGCCTATGACTTTGAGATTCGTAAAGGTGACTCCATCCGTGTCTTTGTGGAAATGACAGGTCCTGTTACCCAGCAGGACGCTCCACAGCGTTTTGAGGATCTGTTGGTCTTCTCGCTGGAGAATGGAAGGGAACAGCCTATCAAGCTAAGCGCATATAGCTGGAAAGCGATTTTCTATCGTGACATCTGGGAGATTAAGGAGAACACGACGATTGATGAGAGGCGTCCCATTGTAATTACCAAAGGAATCGTCATCGACAAAGATGTGACCCTGACGATTTCCCATGCCCAGTTATATTTTCATGACGGAGCAGGGATCGAAGTGAATGGAACCTTGGTGGCAGATAGTTGTCTGTTCCGTGGGGACCGTCTAGACAAGATGTTCTCCTATTTACCATATGACCGTATCAGTGGGCAGTGGAAAGGTATCTTCTTCCACTCAAGCTCCACAGACAATAAGATGCAGGATTGTGAGATCAGGAATAGTTGTTCAGGTATATCCTGTGACGAGAACTCATCATTGTCTCTCCTGCGTTGTACTATTCATAACTGCAAAGGAACGGGGTTGGAACTGAATGAGTCCACAGCAGACATAGATAGTTGTAGGATTACCAATACCTTAGGTGACTGCCTGAACGTGATAAGTTCCTCTGTGATAATCAACCACACTACATTGGCACAGTTTTATCCTTTCTCCGCAGACAGAGGGGTAGCCCTTCGTTTTGACAGTGAGAGTGTCCTGATTTGTGATAATACGCTCGTTACTGGCTATGAAGAGGATGTCATTATGGGCGACGGTACTGGATTCTCATTCGATAATTGTATTCTCAGGACTTTAAAGCCCTCGGACATGGAAGATTTCATCGATGTTATATGGGAGAGTCCCAAGGATGAAATTCAGGGAGAGAAACATTTTGTCGTCTTTGACACAGAGAATCTATATTATAATTTCTCTATCAAGGAAGAGTCTCCTGCCTATCAGAACAAGATAGGTGACCTTAGAAATCTGTAAAGCTCAAAGGCATCAGTTCTTTTATACCTTTTATTATATAAATATGTTTTGTGCCATACAGGAGAATCCGTATGGGCTGATGGAAACGTGTCTCTGACTCCACGATCGTCTGTCGACATATGCCACAAGGACTGATAGGCTCCTCTAGTAATTGACCATCAGTACCACGGGCGGCAATAGCAATCATCTCGATAGGGGTGTCAGGATACTGCGCACCAGCAGCATATATCGCAGTACGCTCCGCACAGATACCTGCAGGGTAGGAGACATTCTCCTGGTTACATCCGACGACAGTCTTGCCGTTGGACAGATAGACGGCTGCGCCTACCTTGAAGTGAGAGTAAGGAGAATACGAACGCTCTGTGGAGGTGATCGCCTGATGTACTAAGGCCTGTTCCTCATCAGTCAATTCATCTATCTGTGCCTTTAGGATCATTGATTTAAGCTCTATTTGTTCCATATTCTTTCTTTTTATTTGCAAATATAATTATTTTTCTTTATTTTTGCAACATAAATAGAGAATTGTGCATGAAAATAAAGATAGTTCTGGGGCTGATGGCGTTATTCATGCCTGTCTCTGTCATGGGACAGATGAAATGGAGTCAGCAATATCAACAGTACTTTGATCAATATAAGGATATGGCGATTGACCAGATGAGGCGTTATCATATTCCTGCCAGTATAACCCTTGCTCAAGGTGTCCTGGAGTCAGGGGCGGGTAGGAGTGAGCTGGCAGTCAAGGGGAATAACCATTTTGGTATCAAATGTCATGGGTGGACGGGACGTGCCGTCTACCATGATGATGACGAGAATAACGAGTGCTTCCGTGCTTATTCCAACGCCTTTGAGAGTTTTGAGGATCATTCCAAATTCTTGTCTACCAGTAGTCGGTATAGTTCCTTGTTCCAGTTGAAGCAGACGGACTACAAGGGATGGGCTTATGGACTGAAGTCCTGTGGCTATGCTACCAATCCCCGCTATGCAATACAGTTGATAGACATTATCCAACTCTATAAGCTTTATGAGTTAGACGATGCCAAGACATACGGCAAGTCCAAGACATCCAGTACTCCCGCTGGTGGGTCATTGTTCTCCCATCGTGTGTATGAGTTTAACCAGAACTACTATGTCATCGCCAAAGCTGGTGACACTTTCCGTACCATCGGTGAGGATGTGGGTGTCTCTTACAAGAAACTTGCGAAGTACAATGAGAACGAACGTGATGCTTATTTAGAGGAGGGAGAATTCGTCTGGTTGCAGAAGAAACGTCGTAATGCTCCAAAGGAGTATAAGAATCGCCCACACATCGTGAGGAATGGTGAGTCTATGTATACCATTTCTCAACGTTACGGTATTCGATTGAAGTATTTATACAAAATGAATGATTTAACCCCAGATTACCAAATCAAAGTAGGAGATGTCCTACGAATCAGATAATAATCGCAAAAATATAAAAGAATGAGAAAAAGCCTTTATGTTTTAACCGTCATGTCTGTCCTGACACTTATGGGATGCAACCGTTTCCGTGTAAAGACAGACCATAGTCAGCAAATGGAACAAGTGCGCCTTCCTGTTGACACAGCACAAAAGAATGATATCAAGAAGACCACTGAGGATGACAGCTGGGAAAAAGAGCCGCTTCTTGAGATTCCGGACATCCCAGGAGAGGCGGGAGGACATCCCGACGCTTCAGGTGCAGACCGTATGTTCCGCGAAGGTTATTAATAAGAAATTAGTCTTTGAGGAGATCCTCTAAGAAATTATCCAGATCTTTGTCAAGACCTGCCATCAGCTCTTGATCAATGATTGCCGTGTCGTCATCGACCAGGTATAATTCGGCAAGATGCTCATGGTCATCATCCTCTAAGACAAAGGAGTATGGCTTGAGAATAGCCATTTTCTCAATAACATCCTTTTGCTTGGAGAGCATAGAACGAAGAACGACAGCCACATCCTCATAGAAATTATCTTCTTTATTCTCTATCCACTGCTCAATAATACATCTGGTAATCTCCTTGTCGTCATCGTCAAAGGCAACAAGCTCACCTGTATCCTGCGTCACTCTCAGATGGATATCAGTCAGTATACCACTCTCATCATTGATAGGAAACTTGTCTGCCACTTTACGGATGGCACGCTCAATTTGTTGAAGGGTTTGTTCTGTCGCTTTCATCATTTTATGCTTAATACGATACAAAAGTAATTAAAAGTATGGATAACTGCAAACGATTACGAATATTTTTTTAAATTATTTTGTACTAATATCCTTTAATTCACTTTTTTGTAGTATCTTTGCAATTGCTAAGTCGATATTACAAATCTATGAGTAACAGAATTCGTCATGATGGAATCATTGACAGTATAGATGAGGGGTGTGTCCATGTTCGCATCCTTCAGACTTCAGCATGTGCCGCATGTAAAGTGGCTGGCTATTGTAATGCTGCCGAGGCAAAAGAGAAAATCATAGATGTATTCCAGACTGATGTCTCTGCTATGAGGGTGGGTGACAGTGTTACTGTGTCTACCACGGGTAACATCGCTGCTCAAGCCCTGTTATGGGCATTTGGTTTTCCATTCATTTTGATGGTTGCTATCTTGGTGATTGTGCTTTGGCAAACTAGAAATGAAGGGATGGCAGCATTAAGTGGACTCCTGGCGTTGATACCCTATTATGGACTACTGTTCCTGTTGCGTAACAGGATGCGTAGAAAAATGTCATTTATTATTGAATAAATAAGTATAACTAAAACAAATACAAGAGATTATGAATTTTATTTTGATTGCGGTAACAGTATTAGGCGGTATCGGTTTGATAGCTGCTATTATACTGTATGTCTGCTCCAAGAAATTCGCTGTCTACGAGGATCCTCGTATAGCACAGGTGACAGGAGTGTTGCCTGGTGCTAATTGCGGTGGATGTGGCTTTGCTGGCTGTGGAGGTCTTGCTGACGCTTTGGTCAAAGGAGCCGATGCGGGAAGTCTAGATGGTTTGAAATGCCCCGTTGGTGGACAGGAAGTGATGGGTAAGGTAGCTGATCTGCTAGGAATGGCTATCGCCAATGGTGAACCGATGGTGGCTGTGGTTCGTTGTAACGGTACCTGTGCACTCCGTCCGAAAATTGCGGAGTACAGTGGTTTACGTTCTTGTGCGGCAATGAATGCCTGTGGTGCAGGTGAGACAGCGTGTGGCTTCGGTTGTCTGGGATGTGGTGACTGTGTTGCCGCTTGTCAGTTTGATGCCATCCGCATGAATCCTGAGACGGGTCTTCCTGAGGTTGACGAAGAAAAATGTACCTCTTGCGGTGCTTGTGTAAAGGCATGTCCTCGTCATATCATAGAACTTCGTAAGAAAGGTCCAAAGGGTAGGAGAGTCTTCGTGTCTTGTGTTAACAAGGACAAGGGACCTGTTGCCATGAAGGCTTGTAAAGCAGCTTGCATCGGTTGTGGAAAATGTGAGAAAGAATGTAAGTTCGGTGCTATCACGATGGAGGGAAATGTCTCATACATCGACTTCAACAAGTGCCGTTTGTGTAAGAAATGTGTGGAGGCGTGTCCTACGAAGGCTATCCATGCTGTGAATTTCCCAGCTCCGAAGCCAAAGCCGGTGATTTCTGAGAACTCTGAGAACTCTGAAAATTCTAAAGAAAAGGAGGAACAAGCATGAACGCAAGAACATTCCGTATTGGTGGTATTCACCCTGAAGAGAACAAACTGACCCATGAGGTAGTGACTAAGGTTGCCGACCTTCCCAAACAGGCGATCTTCCCCCTTTCTCAGCATATTGGTGCTCCAGCCAAACCTATTGTTGCCAAGGGTGACAAAGTAAAAGTTGGAACGATGATTGCCGAGGCTGGTGGTTTTGTGTCTGCTCCAATCTTCTCATCTGTCAGTGGTACAGTATTTAAGATTGATACCGCGATTGACGCAACAGGTTATCGTAAGCCTGTTATTATAATTAATGTGGAAGGTGATGAGTGGGAAGAGTCCATCGACCGTTCCGATAAACTGGAGACTGTTGAGGCACATCCGGAACTGACTCCTGAGGAAATAGTCAACCGTATCAAGGATGCTGGTGTCGTTGGTATGGGTGGCGCCTGTTTCCCCACATTTATTAAACTCACTCCTCCACCAACGGCGAAGGCTGAGTGTGTGATTATCAATGCGGTAGAATGTGAACCATATATCACAGCCGACTACCGTCTGATGATAGAACATGCTGACGAGATTCTGATTGGTTTAGAGCTTCTGATGAAGGGAGCGAAGGTGACCACAGGTTATATTGGTATTGAGACGAATAAACCTAAGGCGATTGAGTTGCTTACCCAAAAGTGTGCGGAGAAGTTTAATGGCTCTACCTATCAGGTGGAAGTGGTTCCTTTGAAACAGCGTTATCCACAGGGTGGTGAAAAACAACTCGTTGACGCTGTCATCCGTCGACAGGTGCCCGCACCTCCTGCTATCCCTGTTAATGTGGGTGCTATCGTCCAGAATGTTGGTACCGCCTTCGCGGTCTATGAGGCAGTAATGAAGCACAAACCACTCTTCGAGCGTTATACCACGGTGACAGGTAAACGTCTTGCCAACCCAGGCAACTTCCTGGTTCGCATGGGAACACCGATGAAGGATTTGATAGATGCTTGTGGCGGGATGCCCGAGGGTGACAATAAGTTATTGGCAGGTGGACCGATGATGGGTAAGGCACTGACCTCTGTCGAGGTGCCTATCTGTAAAGGAACAAACTCTGTGACGATTATCTCTGGCGAAGAGGCTGTCCGTAAGGATCCACAGCCATGTATTCGTTGTGCTAAGTGTGTCAGTGTATGTCCGATGGGCTTAGAACCTTACCTGCTTGCCAAGCTCGCCGCAGTGCAGAACTGGGAGCGCTCAGAGCAGGAAGATGTGGTTAGTTGTATTGAGTGTGGCTCATGTCAGTTCACCTGTCCTGCCCATCGTCCGTTGCTCGACAACATTCGTATGGGTAAATCCACAGTAATGGGTATAATCCGCAGTCGTGCTGCTAAGAAATAAGAAATTATAATTAAGAATATACAATGGGAAAATTAATTGTATCACTATCGCCCCATGCACATGGAACCGATACTGTAGAGCGTAACATGTACGGTGTGATCATCGCTTTGTTGCCTGCACTGCTCGTGTCACTCTATTACTTCGGCATTGGCTCTGTCATTGTCTGTGCCACGAGTGTCGCAGCCTGCGTCCTCTTTGAGTGGGCTATCAATAAGTTTATGCTGAAAAATGAGCGAACCACGATATGCGATGGTTCTGCTGTCCTGACTGGTCTGCTGCTTGGTTTCAACCTCCCCAGTAACCTTCCCATCTGGATTATCATCATTGGTGCCTTGTTTGCCATCGGTGTAGGAAAAATGACATTTGGTGGTCTGGGAGGTAATCTCTTTAACCCTGCTTTGGTTGGACGTGCCGCTCTGTTGGTGGCTTTCCCTGCTCAGATGACGACATGGCCGAAGGTGGGACAGCTCACTAGTTATCTCGATGCAGAGACAGGCGCCACACCACTTGCCATCATGAAAGATGCCATCAAGAGTGGTGATGCCTCTGTACTTGATCAACTGCCTGACTCCATGGCTTTGTTCTTAGGTAATCATCCTGACGGAGCAGGAGCAATGGGTGAGATTTGTGCTTTGGCACTGTTGATAGGTTTTGTTTATATGCTCTGGAAGAAGATTATCACTTGGCATATTCCGGTATCCATCATTGGAACCATCTTCGTATTCGCTGGCTTGCTGCATCTTGCTAATCCTGTCTATGCGGATCCTGTCAGTGTCATCCTCTCTGGTGGTTTGATGCTGGGTGCTATCTTCATGGCAACTGACTATGTCACCTCACCGATGACCCCGAAGGGACAACTCATCTATGGTGTTGCTATCGGTTTCTTGACAGTAGTCATCCGTAACTGGGGAGCATATCCAGAGGGTATGTCGTTTGCTATTCTGATTATGAATGCGTTCACACCATTGATTAATACTTATGTTAAACCCAAGCGCTTCGGTGAAGTGCCTGCCCAAAAATAAGAGGAGGAAAGACGTATGAAGAAACTTGAATCATCTTTGACAAACATGGCGTTGGTACTCACAGGAGTAGCCGTCATCATGGGTGGTATTCTTGCCTTCGTCAACCACTTGACGGAAGGTCCTATCAATGAGCAGAAGAACAAGGCTCTTGCAGATGGTATCAAAACTGTCATGGTTTGCAACGACCTTGTCGTGGCAAAGACAGACACTGTTAAGCAGAACGATGCCAAAGGTAAGGAACTTACCTATATTATCTATCAGATTCAGGATGCCCAGAAGAAAGACCTTGGTGCTGCTGTTGAAAGTATCACAGGTGGGTTCGGTGGTGACCTGAAAGTACTGGTCGGTTTCGACCCTGAGGGAAAGATTCTCGGTTATACTCTGTTGGAACATGCAGAGACGCCAGGACTTGGTGCCAAGGCAGACAAATGGTTCCAAAAAGGGGAGAAGGGTGACATCATCGGTAAGGATCCGAAAGAGCCTCTTACTGTATCTAAAGACGGCGGACAGGTGGATGCCATCACTGCCTCTACCATCACCAGTCGTGCATTCCTCTTGGCGATTAACAATGCTTATAACGCTTATAAGGCAACACCTGCTGACGCAGCCACTGGTGCCACGGAATTAAATGATAAGGAGGACTAAGCTATGAGTTATATTGATATTATTAAAAATGGTATTATCAAAGAGAACCCGACGTTCGTCTTGATGTTGGGTATGTGTCCTACACTTGCCACTACTACCTCAGCTATGAATGGTATGTCGATGGGACTTGCTACCATGGCAGTACTGATATGTACCAATTTCGTGATTTCTTGTATGAAAAGCATCACACCTGATAAGGTGCGTATTCCAGTATTCATTGTAGTGATAGCAGCCTTCGTGACTATCCTCCAACTTGTCATCAAGGCTTTCCTACCTGATATTGACGCGTCACTTGGTTTGTTCATCCCTCTGATTGTGGTCAACTGTGTTATTCTGGGACGTGCGGAGGCTTTTGCCGCAAAGAACTCTCCTGTTGCATCTCTTTTCGATGGTATCGGCATCGGACTTGGTTTCACTATCGGTCTGACATTGTTGGGAATTTGTCGTGAGGTTTTAGGTAATGGCAGTATCTTCGGTTTTACCCTGTTGCCAGAGACTTATAATATCCTGCTTTTTGTGTTGCCTCCAGGTGCTTTCATCACCCTTGGCTTCCTGATTGCCATCGTGAATAAATTGAAGAATTAAAGAATTGAAGTTATGGAATACATACTGATATTTATTTCCGCTATCTTTGTGAACAACATCGTGTTGTCACAATTCCTGGGCATCTGTCCGTTCCTTGGTGTCTCTAAGAAAGTGGACACATCCTTGGGTATGTCTGCGGCAGTAGCCTTTGTACTGACACTTGCCACCATCGTGACATGGTTGGTTCAGAAATATGTGCTTGACGCTTTCGGTTTGCAGTATCTTCAGACAATCGCCTTCATTCTTGTCATCGCATCCTTGGTGCAGATGGTGGAGATTGTGCTAAAGAAAGTGTCACCTGCACTATATCAAGCACTGGGAATCTTCCTTCCCTTGATTACGACCAACTGTGCCGTATTGGGTGTTGCCATCCTCGTCATCCAAAAAGACTTCGACTTGTTGCAGTCTGTTGTCTATGCTTTCTCTACGGCAATAGGTTTCGGACTCGCCCTGACCGTCTTTGCTGGTATGCGTGAGCAACTTGAACTGGTGAACATTCCAAAGGGGATGCGTGGAATGGCTATCGTCATGCTCTCTGCGGGGCTGCTCAGTCTTGCCTTCATGGGATTCTCTGGTGTAGACGGTGGACTCCGTACTCTGTTCGGACTCGACTAATTTTTCCGCTGATAACAAATAGGGAAAAGCCTCCTAAAACAGAGATAGGCTTTTCCCTATTTTTAAAATATTGACATTCTATGTCTTACTAAAAAAGCGGCAAACCTTGAGAGTTTGTCGCTTTTCTTGCATTTTGTACGCCTGCAGGGGGTCGAACCCTGGACACCCTGATTAAGAGTCAGGTGCTCTACCAACTGAGCTACAAGCGCATCCTTTTGTTTTGCGGTTGCAAAGGTACAAACTATTTTTCATTCCCACAAACTTTTCCATGACTTTTTTCAAAAAAAAAAGAAAAAGGCTCTGAATCATACGACCAGAGCCTCTTTTTATGGGAAAACAATGTTATTTTACATAAAAGCGATGGTTAGTCCAGCCATCACAATGCTGACCATTGACATCAGTTTAATAAGGATATTCAAGGATGGACCACTAGTATCCTTGAACGGATCACCTACTGTGTCACCGACGATGCATGCTTTATGAGCAAAGGAGCCCTTGCCACCGAAAGCACCTTCCTCGATATTCTTCTTCGCATTGTCCCATGCTCCACCTGCATTCGCCATGAAGACAGCTAAGGTAAAACCGCCAGCAAGTCCTCCGACAAGTAGACCAAGAACACCAGCTACACCGAGAATAATACCTACAAGGATAGGAATAATGATAGCAAGAACAGATGGGATAATCATCTCATGTTGTGCGGCACGAGTGGAAATCTCCACACAACGGCCATAATCGGGAGTTCCTGTTCCTTCCAGAATACCTGCTATCTCCTTAAACTGACGACGCACCTCTTGTACCATCTTCTCAGCAGCACGACCTACAGCCTCCATCGTCATACCACAGAACAGGAATGCCGCCATAGCACCAATAAAAGCACCGACAATCACTCTGGGATTCATGAGATTAATTTGGAAATAATTCATGAAATCAGGAATAGTAGCATCAGCGGCAGAGATGGTCTGACCTGCGACATTTGTCAGTGTCTCACCAGCACGCTCCATCGCGATTTTTATCTCTTCAATGTATGAAGCGAGTAGGGCGAGGGCGGTAAGGGCAGCAGAACCGATGGCAAAGCCCTTACCTGTAGCAGCTGTGGTATTGCCCAGTGCATCAAGGGCATCGGTACGTTGACGCACTTCTTCACCCAGCTGACACATCTCAGCATTACCACCGGCATTGTCGGCAATAGGACCATATGCATCCGTAGCAAGAGTGATACCCAGTGTGGAGAGCATACCTACGGCTGCTATACCAATACCATAGAGACCATGCGACAGACTGGCTGACGACATAGTGAGGTCGAAACCATTGGCACAGAGATAACTCAACATGATTGCTACACCAATCGTAATAACAGGAATACAAGTAGATATCATACCCGTACCAATACCTTTTATTATAACGGTGGCAGCACCTGTCTGTCCTGCTTCGGAAATTTTCTGGGTTGGTTTGTAACTGTGCGAGGTATAGTATTCCGTAGCCTGACCGATAATCACACCTGCAGCAAGTCCTGAGATGACAGAAAAGGAGAGACCTAACCAGTTCTCAATACCTAATAGATAGAGAATGGCAAAAGTCGCAAGAGCAATTAGAAAAGCACTCACGTTGGTTCCCAGCGAAAGAGAACGCAACAGATCTTTCATTGTAGCACCTTCCTTTGTCCTTACCAAGAATATACCCAAAAGTGAGAGGAACACACCTACAGCTGCTATCAGCATCGGTGCGATTACAGCTTTCAACTGTATCTCAAGACCTGCCACACCAAAAGCGGCAGCACCAAGGGCAGCTGTTGAGAGAACACTACCACAATAGCTTTCATAGAGGTCGGCACCCATTCCTGCGACATCACCAACATTATCACCAACATTGTCAGCGATAGTAGCAGGATTGCGAGGGTCATCCTCTGGGATGTCTGCCTCTACCTTACCTACGATATCCGCACCGACGTCAGCGGCTTTTGTATAGATACCGCCTCCCACACGAGCAAACAAAGCCTGTGTAGATGCACCCATGCCGAAGGTCAACATGGTTGTCGTGATAGAAATAAGACTATCGTCTGTCAGTCCGTTCAATGCCACGAACCAGCATGCTATATCCAACAGACCAAGACCTACGACAGTAAGCCCCATGACGGCACCCGATCGGAATGCTACTTTCAAGCCACCATCCAGACTCTTACGGGCGGCATTGGCTGTACGGGCAGATGCATAGGTGGCTGTCTTCATCCCGAAGAAACCTGCTAAACCTGAGAAAAGACCACCGGTCAGGAAAGCAAACGGTACCCATGGATTCTGTACATGGAGTACATATGCCATGAAGGAGAATAGGGCACAGAGAACGACAAATACGATGCCGACAACTTTGTACTGCTGTTTCAAGTATGCCATAGCACCTTTACGCACATAGAGTGCAATCTCACGCATACGAGGTGTTCCCTCGTCGGACTTCATCATACTCTTGAAGAAGTACCAAGCCATCCCCAATGCCACCAATGAGGCTATGGGGACTAGCCAAAAAACACATGGAATATTCATATTAGCAATGTATAGGGTTTAAGTTATTGTGTCTTATGAGAAAACATTACTCGTCAACAGAGAAATCTGAGAGTTCACCAGCTTCCTCATCAGGATCTGCCTCTATCTCAAAGGTCGTACGATAGTTATCCTCGTTCATCTCATCCTCGTTGAACTCGTCTATATCTTCTTCCTCGTCATGGTTGCTATAGTGGTCTTCTTCATCCAGTTCCACATCCTCGTCAATCATGTCAAACTTCATACGGGGCTTGATGACTTCAGGTTTTAACTTGGCAAATATAGCCTCTACCCATGTTCCCTTAGCTACTTCCAATACATCGTAGCCATCGGCAATCTTTTTCTCATACATGCCACCTTTCTTGTGAAGACGGTCTTTAGGAAGAGTCGTGGTAGAGATATCAAAGCCACTTTCGATGATGTCCTGAATAGACTGAGACAGAGAATCCCATCCACCTCCAAAGTTACGGTCTAAGACTTCCACTAATTTAGAGGCGGATATATGACGGATGTTCTCGTAGGTCAAGTCTGTGACTCTCATAATAGGTCGTTTGCGGATAGCCCACAACACTTTCGTACTTTCGTCCAGTGTGACAAAGCCTACCTTATAGCCTTGCTTCTCATATGACTTACGAATAGCAGGTGTGTCCTCTTTCAGTTCTTCAATGGTAAACGCAGAACGTATGATATCCACATAATGACGGAGGTTATCTTTCACTTCAGCATCCTTACTTCCACTGTTGAGCATTCTAAAAACGTCATTTTCTTGTATATCCCAAACACCACTTTTAGTTAGATTCTTAAGACTGGATGTTTGCTTCGCTGTTGACTCTTTCATATAACTAAGTACATTTATTTAATGATTATGGGTGCAAAGTTAATGCAAAAAGTATCGAAATACAAGTATTTCCTTTATATTTTTTTGTTAATTTCCTAAAAAAACACTACCTTTGAACCCTAGATATGGCAGAGCCGTTAGCTGAAAGACTAAGACCAAGAACCCTCGACGACTATATTGGTCAACATCATCTGGTAGGAGAGGGAGCTGTCTTGCGTAAGATGATAGACGCAGGACGTATTTCTTCTTTTATCCTATGGGGACCTCCTGGAGTTGGAAAGACAACGCTTGCACAGATTATTGCCCATCGGTTGAAGACTCCTTTTTATACGCTGTCAGCAGTGACCAGTGGCGTGAAGGATGTCAGGGATGTGATAGAGAAAGCACAGAAAGGAAAGTTCTTTAATGAAGCTTCACCTATTTTATTTATTGACGAGATACATCGTTTCTCCAAATCACAACAGGACTCTCTATTGGGTGCCGTTGAGAAAGGTGTTGTTACTTTGATTGGTGCCACCACGGAGAATCCGTCTTTTGAGGTCATTCGTCCGTTACTTTCTAGATGTCAGTTATATGTGTTGAAATCCCTTGAGAAAGCAGACCTGTTGAAATTGTTGAATAGGGCTATTACAGAGGATGTGTATCTCAAAGAACGTCAGATAGAACTAAAAGAGACAGATGCGATTCTTCGGTATAGTGGGGGAGATGCACGTAAGTTACTCAATATTCTTGAATTAGTCATTGAATCGACTAATTCTGATGAGACGATTGTCATTACCGACCAACTCGTTGCGGAAAGACTACAACAGAATCCATTAGCTTACGATAAGGACGGTGAGATGCATTATGATATCATCTCAGCCTTTATCAAGAGTATCCGTGGTTCTGACCCAGATGCAGCACTATATTGGCTTGCCAGAATGATAGAGGGTGGGGAAGCCCCCGAGTTTATCGCCCGCAGACTCATTATCTCTGCCGCAGAGGATATCGGACTGGCTAATCCTAACGCCTTGTTGCTTGCTAATGCCGCTTTCGATGCCGTCATGAAGATAGGATGGCCTGAAGGAAGAATCCCACTAGCGGAGGTCACTGTTTATCTTGCCACATCGCCAAAGAGCAACTCAGCATATCTAGGTATTGATGCTGCATTAGATCTGGTGAGACGTACGGGAAATCAACCAGTACCGCTTCCTATCCGTAATGCGCCAACCCAACTAATGAAAGACTTAGGATATCATGACGGCTATCTGTATCCGCATGATTATCCTGGACATTTCATATCTCAGCAATATATGCCAGATGCCCTTGTAAAAGAGCGCTTATGGTATGTTCAGCACTCTCCATCAGAACAAAAACTATATGAAAGGATGGTAAATTATTGGGGTAAACGGTTTGAGGACGAGAAATGATGTCAAGCTATGTTATGATAAATAGATATATATAATGTATGGAATATAACGAAATCGTCACTCAGGTGATAGAGTTCTTAGGGACTTTTGCTTTTGCAATCTCAGGAATCCGACATGCTGCAGCCAAACACTTCGACTGGTTTGGGGGATATGTATGCGGAATTGCTGTAGCTATCGGTGGTGGTACTATTCGTGATGTCATGCTTGGTACAACACCTTTCTGGATGACTAATCCTATCTATATGATATGTACTGCTTTTGCGCTAATTTTTGTCATTATCTTCTCAAAACATATGGAAGGACTTAGAAATACTTGGTTTATTTTCGATACATTAGGCTTGGCACTTTTCACGATCGCCGGTATTCAAAAATCACTTTTATTTGGGCATCCGTATTGGGTAGGTATTATTATGGGATGTATCACTGGTTCTGCAGGTGGAGTTATCCGTGATGTGTTACTGAATAATGAACCCGTTATTTTCCATAAGGAGATTTACGCAATGGCTGCTATTCTTGGCGGAATTACTTACTGGATTCTGGATATTCTTCAATTACCCATAGAAATTACTGCTATTTCCTCTTTTTGCGTCACTTGTCTGATTCGTTTCATGGCTGTGAAATATCATTTGTCTTTACCTCTTTTAAAAAACGAGTAGTAGTTGTTTGATATTCCTTATTTATCATAATAGGTATTATGGTTATATCGAAGATTCGCCGCAATAGTATCAAAGATTACTTTCCACTATATTAAGCATTTTGAAGGTTGCCTTGATAGCAGCTTCTGTCTGGTCAGCATCCAAGCCACGAGTACGGAGAAATCCGTCATTATAATGCCACGTGATAACTGTCTGCACCAAGGCATCTGTACGACCGCCTGGTGGTATGGATACTTGATAATTGGCAAGAATGGGGAAAGTACGGTTCAGGTATTTTTTGTATATGTATCGCAACGCTTTTACAAACGCATCATACTGACCGTCACCAACCGCACTGCCATCATATTGTTTACCATTGATCTCAACTTTAATATTCGCTCCAGGTTTCAAACCGTAAGCTGTTGATACCACATAACTTATCAATTTAACTTTGTCCTCAGGTGCATCGTGTTTTAAGACATCACTGACAATATACGGAAGATCATCTTGTGTCACGATTTCCTTTTTATCACCGAGTTCCGTGATACGCTGTGTGACACGCTTGGTCTGTTCTGGTGTAAGCTCCAATCCCAACTCCTCCAGGTTTTTGGCGATATTCGCCTTGCCACTATTCTTTCCCAAAGCATATTCTCTTTTCCGTCCGAAACGCTCAGGAATCAGTTCATTATAGTAGAGTTTGTCCTTTGTATCTCCGTCTGCATGAACACCAGCCACCTGAGTGAATACGTTTTCTCCGACGATTGGTTGGTTAGGTGCTACAGCAATACCACTATACCCTTCTACTAAACGGCTAATCCCATTTAACTGATCTTCTACGATTCCAGTCTTGGCATGGAATTGGTCTTTCAGAATTGCCTGCACACTCGCCATCGGTGCATTACCACAGCGCTCACCCAGTCCATTGACAGTTACATGCAGACCTTTGGCACCACTTAGTACAGCGGCGAGTGAATTGGAGACTGCGAGGTCATAGTCATTATGGGCATGGAAATCGAAATGAATATCCGGATAACGCTTAATCATCTTACGGAAATACTCGATGACCTGTAAGGGATTCATTACACCCAGTGTGTCAGGAAGCATGAAACGTTTGATCGTGGAGACAGATGACAATTCGTCCATCAGTTGGTAGACATATTCCGGGGAGTCCTTCATGCCATTGCTCCAGTCTTCCAGATAGAGGTTGACCGAAAGACCTTTTGATGTGGCATATTCCACCGTCTCCTTGATATCTGCGATATGATTTTCTGGAGTCTTTTGCAGTTGATGGGTACAATGCTTCAACGAGCCTTTGGCAAGCAAGTTAATAACCTTTCCACCACAATCAGCTATCCAATCGACAGACAGGTGACCGTCGACAAATCCAAGAACCTCTACCCTATCCAGTTTTCCAATCTGGTCAGCATAACGACAAATCATCCTCACCGCCTCCTTCTCACCCTCAGAGACACGAGCTGACGCTACTTCGATGCGGTCGACATTGACATCATGAAGTAGCATACGCGCAACCATCAGTTTCTCATGAGGGAGAAACGACACACCATTGGTTTGTTCACCGTCACGGAGTGTCGAATCCATAATCTCTACGTAAGGAAGGGTGCGTTGAGAACTATTTATGCGTTCTGCTGTTCCCATTGTTCGATTTTATCCTTGTTCTGAATGAGGAAATCGATATCGTCCAATCCATTGATCAGACAATGTTTCTTATAACCGTTAATCTCAAATTTCTCCTGCTTACCTGTCGCTTTATTGGTAACAATCTGGTTAGGCAGATCCACTTCCACCTCCATCTTAGGATTTTGTTTGATACTCTCGAAGAGTTCAGCGAGAAACTGTTCACTAACCACAACGGGTAGCACGAAATTATTTAATTCATTATTCTTGTGGATGTCAGCGAAGAAAGAACTGATAACCACCCGGAAGCCATACCCTGCAATCGCCCAAGCAGCATGTTCACGACTAGAACCGTTGCCGAAGTTCTTGCCAGCCACAAGGATGCAGCCACTATATGTCGGATCATTCAGCACGAAGTTCTTATTAACGGTACCATCGGCATTGTAACGCCAGTCGCGGAAGAGGTTGTCACCAAAGAAACTCTCCTCACGTGTCGTTGACTTCAGGAAACGGGCAGGAATAATCTGGTCGGTGTCCACATTCTCCAAAGGAAGGGGTACACAAGTAGATGTTATAACGTTGAATTTCTGTTTCATAATAGTGTTCTTGGGTCAGTTATTACTCCTGTGACGGCTGCGGCTGCAGCAACTAAGGGCGAGCAGAGGATAGTACGGCTACCAGGTCCCTGACGGCCCTCGAAGTTACGGTTGCTGGTTGATACGCAATACTTGCCGGCAGGAACCTTGTCGTCATTCATGGCGAGACAGGCGGAACAGCCAGGCTGCCGGATTTCGAAGCCTGCTTCCTCCAGTACCTTATCCAGTCCCTCCTCATGGATCTGACGGTCGACAGCCCATGAGCCAGGCACCAACAAGGCAACGACATCGTCAGCCTTCTTACGCCCCTTGGCAATGGCGGCAAAGGCACGGAAGTCCTCAATGCGTCCGTTGGTGCAGGCACCGAGGAACACATAGTCAATTTTCTTACCGAGCAATTTCTCCCCAGCCTTGAAGCCCATATAATTCAGCGCCTTCTCAAAGCCCTGCTTAGGCGATTTTGCTTGATCAGCATTTGCAGGGATGGACTCAGTGATACCGATACCCATACCAGGATTGGTACCGTAGGTGATACGCGGCTCGATATCCTTGGCATCGAATACCAGTTCCTTGTCGAAGACAGCATCATCACCGCTTTTCAATGTCTTCCAATAAGCCACAGCCTTGTCCCATTCCTCATCCTTCGGAGCAAAGTCCTTACCTTTGAGATAGTCAAAGGTTGTCTCGTCGGGAGCAACGAAACCGCCACGAGCCCCCATCTCAATAGAGAGGTTACAGAGTGTCAGGCGACCTTCCATCGATAAGGCGGTGATAACATCACCTGCATACTCGACAAAGTAACCTGTGGCACCGGCGGTCGTCAACTGGCTCATTAGATAGAGAGCGACATCCTTAGCAGTCACACCCTTGCCAAGTTTGCCGTTGATGGTAATACGCATCGACTTAGGTTTCTGCTGAAGGATACACTGTGATGCCATCACCATCTCCACCTCTGATGTTCCGATACCGAAAGCGACAGCACCCATGGCACCATGCGTCGAGGTATGGGAGTCGCCACAGACGATGGTCATACCAGGCAGGGAGAGTCCTTTCTCAGGACCCACCACATGGATGATACCGTTCGACGGGTCCATCATGCCATAGTGGGTCAGTCCGAATTCCTTCACATTTTGGGCAAGCGTAGATACCATCTTAGCCGATACTGGATCCTCGATGGGTTTGTCCTGATCGTGCGTCGGTGTGTTATGGTCGGGCATGCAATAGATATGGTCGGGACGGAAGCATTTCAGTCCACGAGCTCTCAAACCGTCGAAAGCCTGCGGAGAAGTCACCTCATGGCAGTACATACGATCAATATACAACTGGGTGGGACCGTCCTCCACTTTCTGGACGACATGTTTGTCCCAAATCTTATCGAATAAAGTGTTCATATTTCTTTTCGGAATTACGGTATAACGGAATTACGGTATAACGACTTATTTCTTGAATTTATTGATACAGTCAATATATGCCTCGACGGAAGCCGTCACGATATCCGTATTGGCACCAAAGCCATAGTAGAGACTACCGTCGTATTCCACCTGCATGTGTACCTTACCCACATCGTCAGAGCCTTTGGAGATAGCCTGGATGGTGAACTCCTTCAGTGTCATCTGCTTCATAATAATCTTCTTCAAAGCCTTGATGGCAGCATCCACGGGACCGTTACCAGAAGCTGCAGCCTCGAATTTCTGACCGGAGATATCCAGTCCGATACTTGCCACGGACTTCACGCCCTTACCTGTGGTCACCTGCAGGAACTCCAGCTTCACGGCATGAGCCTCTGCTGTATCTGCACCAGCCAGCATCAATATGTCGGCATCGTTGATCTCTTTCTTCTTGTCTGCGAGCTGCAAGAATTTCTCATAGACCTTGTCAAGCTTGTCTTCCGGGAGTTCCACACCGTTCACACTCAGACGATACTTCAAGGCAGCACGACCAGAACGAGCGGTCAGAACGATGCTGTTATCATCGATACCTACATCCTTTGGATCAATAATCTCATAAGTCTGTACATTCTTCAACACACCATCCTGATGAATACCTGATGAGTGTGCGAAGGCATTGCGTCCCACAATCGCCTTATTAGGTTGTACGGGCATGTTCATCAGACTTGACACCATACGGCTTGTCGGATAGATCTTCGTGGTATTGATATTGGTATCGATACCCAGTCCCTTGTGACATTTCAGGATCATGGCAATCTCTTCCAAGGAAGTATTACCCGCACGCTCACCGATACCGTTAATGGTCACCTCCACCTGACGGGCACCACCCATCACACCGTTGAAGGTATTGGCAGTAGCCATACCGAGGTCATTATGACAGTGGGTAGACAGGATTGCCTTGTCAACACCATCCACATGTTCCTTCAGATACTTAATCTTCTCGTAATATTCCTGTGGAAGACAGTAACCAGTGGTATCAGGAATATTGACAACAGTAGCACCAGCCTTGATGACAGCTTCGACGACACGAGCCAGATACTCGTTCTCGGTACGTCCTGCATCCTCACAATAGAACTCCACATCCTCCACGTATTTCTTGGCATACTTCACGGCAGCCACAGCACGCTCGATAATCTCCTCACGGTTGGAGTTGAACTTATACTTGATATGGGAGTCAGAAGTGCCGATACCCGTATGGATACGCTTGTGCTTCGCATACTGCAGAGACTCGGCGGCCACGTCAATGTCTTTCTGCACTGCACGGGTCAGGGCACAGACGGTCGGCCAGGTCACTGCCTTCGATATCTCGATGACTGAGTTGAAGTCACCCGGGCTACTGATGGGGAAACCTGCCTCGATGATATCCACACCCAACTGCTCGAGTGCCTTGGCTACCTGAATCTTTTCCACCGTGTTCAACTGACATCCGGGAACCTGTTCACCGTCACGGAGTGTCGTGTCGAAGATAAACAATCTGTCATTCATATCCTTTTTTGACTAATAAAATTATTCTTTTCCTAATAAAATTGGTTGCAAAATTACACTATTTTCGCCCAACTACCAAATAAATCGTTACTTTATTTGGATAAAATGAAATAATTTCATACTTTTGCAGTCAAATTTTAAACGAATATTCTTTATATACTATGAATAAAAAAGTAACTATTTTACTATTAAGCCTCACACTTGGCTGTTCGTCAATCAGCGCTCAGGATGCGCAGAAGAGTGAATTACAGAAAAGCGCGGAAACTGCCCAGACCATTCCTGCTGCCCGTCATAACTATATCCGGGCCTATGAGGATTATGTTGGAAAAGGACAGATGCAACAGGCAGTGGAGTGTGGTGCCATAGCTGCTTCATTATATTCCAAAGACGGACTGCACAAAGAAGCGTTTGAGCTTTTGCGTAATATTGATCAGACTATTAACAACAAGTCCAAAGGTGCCAATGCGTCAGCATTGCATTACCTTGTCACCAAAGAACGTATGCAGATGTATATGAAGTTCAGAAAACCTGATAGTGCCAAGGAACAGTTAAATGTGATGGAGAATCAAGCCAATGCCTCGAACGACGAGAAAGTAAAAAACGACCTACTCTACCAGAAGGCGATATATTTCTATTCTTTCGGACTTAACGCTCAGGGCGATGCGGTTTTCAAGGAAATGGCAAATAAGTTGACGGCATCCAAGGAATATGACAAAGTAGATGAGGTATATAAAACGCTTATAGCCAATGGTCGCAAAAGCAATAATGCTGGTATGGTGGCACAGTCGTATAGCAACTATCTTGCTTGGAAAGACTCTACCAATGCCCTGAAGCATGCAGATGAGATAGCTGGTCTGAAAAAGCAGATTGAAGATAATGAGGCATCGATTGCAGAAAAAGATAGTTCCCTGACGACCCGTTGGGTGATCATTGTCGGTCTTATGATTCTTGCCGGAGCACTGGCAGCGGCTTTAGTCGTTGGAGCTGTCATTTTATTACGTTTTATCCTCCAGACTCGTAAACAAAAGAAGATTATTAATCTGGAGAAGGATAATAACGCATTAAAGGCAAAGTTTATAAGTAATATTTCTGCTCAGTTGGATCCTACCTTGCAAAAACTTGACAGTAGTAAGCCTGAGGTGAAGGCATTGATGGATTTCTCACAGCATATCCAGACACTCTCTGAGTTGGAGAATTCCACAGATGAAATAGCATTGGAAGAGACACAGATTCCTTCTTTCTGTGAGGGTTTGATGGATCAGATCCGTGATAAGGTAAAACGTGAGGTGACTCTGAAGGTTAACGCGCCTAAGATGACTGTTGATATGAATAAGGAATATGTTTCCCATATCCTTCTCCACTTATTGACCAATGCCGCAGAATACACCCCGGAGGGTGGTACTATCTGGCTGGAATATAAGAAACGTAGTGCGCATACCCATCAGTTCCTCGTATCAGACACCGGTTGTGGTATCTCAGAAGAGAAGCGGGAGAATATATTCAAGCCTTTCCTGGAAATCAGGGACTTGACAAAGGGTGATGGTCTCGGACTGCCTATCTGTAAACAGATGGCAATGAAGATGAATGGAGACCTTGAGATTGACCCTGAGTTCACAAAAGGTACTCGTTTTGTGCTTGAACTGCACTCATGATTTTCTACTTTTCTGGAACAGGAAACACCAAATGGGCGGCAGAGCAATTAGCTTTGTCGACAGGTGATGTGTTAAAGTACATTCCTTACGAACTGAATAAAACGAAAAATGAGGGAGAAGGTCTTGTGTACCAACTCCAGCAAGGTGAGCGACTGGGATTCTGCTTTCCCACTCACGGTTGGCAACCCCCTCGCATCGTCCGTGAGTTTATCCGAAGAGCAACCTTTCTTTCCCCATCCTCTCCCCTCCTCCATCAGCCATATATCTATGCGTTGACCACCTGTGGTGATAATATGGGACACGCCATGCGCATCTTTAACAAAGAGCTGGGAAAGAAAGGACTCCATACAGATGCTGCTTTTGCGTTAGTGATGCCAGAATCGAACATCTGTTTCTCGTTCTTGCATCTTGACACCCCCGAACGGGTTCATCAGAAGATAGAAAGTGCCAAAGGACGCTTGCGGCATATCTGCGAGGTGGTCGGCAATCGGCAATGTGGTGTGGAGGAACTCGTCAAGGGAGCCATACCCTACACTTACACCTACGTCATTGGTGGCTATTATAACAAGCATCTCATCACTGACCAGCATTTCTGGGTGGATCAGGAGGCTTGCATCAATTGTGGACTATGTGCCAAACTTTGTCCTGTAGACGACATAGAAGGTACCCCACCCCAATGGAAACATAATAGTTCCTGTACGAATTGTCTTGCTTGCTATCACCATTGTCCACGACATGCCATCCATTGGGGAAAAATGAAGAGAGGTCAATATGTCATGAAAGATCATCAATAATTAATTAATGAAATATTCATCTTCCTGACAGGTTTCTATCAAAATGAAAAAAATATAAAGAAGGGATGAGTCATAAGGTTCATCCCTTCTTTAAAGATCATTACAGACTGCCTAGTTGTTGACGCTACCACCTACAATATCAAGCAGTTCGTTAGTAATTGCCTGTTGACGACTCTTGTTGTACTGCAAGTTCAACTGGCGTAGTAACTCATCAGCATTATCCGTAGCCGTCTGCATCGCCACCATACGGGCGGCATGCTCAGAAGCAACACTGTCGAGCAGGGCTGTATAGAGCATTAGATGTGCCATCTTCGGCAACAACTGTTCGAGTACCGTATTCATGTCGGGCTCCACGATGAAGTTGTCGTTCAGAGGTGCTACCTCGTCTTCCTTACGTTCACGCTTGCGACGGTTCTTCTTCAGATAGTCTTGAGCCTTCTTTGTCACCACATTGGTCGTCAGGTCGCGTTCATGATCACGCTCCAATTCACTCTCCAGGTCGATGGGGAGGAAAGTCTTCGCTGTGAGAATCTGTGAACCCGCCGACTTAAAGTGGTGATAGATAAGTTCTACCTTGTCTACCTCGCCATCCGCAAAACGTCTTCCTAAGTCCATGGCCAGCTCTATGCATTGTTGAACATTTGGATGATCAATCAGATCGGCATAGTTGCCCATGACATTATATCCCAGTTTTTGTGCCTTCTCCGCCACCTTACGACCAATGGGATATACATCAACATTCTCAAGCCCTATCTCTTGAGCTAACGCATCAACGCCGTGCTGCATCAGCCTGATAATGTTAGCGTTAAAGCCACCACACAGAGAAGAATTGCTAGAGAATATCACCAAGGCCACACGCTTGACAGGACGCTCCTGGTCAAAGATAGTCTGTGCCTCTGCCTCAGCGGCAAGGAATGACTTCAGGATATGCTCCAACATGGTCTCATAGGGTAGCATATTCTGTATGGCTACCTGTGCATGATGGAGTTTTGACGAAGCCACCATCTTCATTGCACTCGTGATCTTACGTGTGCTCTGAACACTGGCGATACGTCCTTTGATTTCCTTCAGACTGGGCATAGGCTATCAAACTTTATAAGTTCCAGCTATATCGGACATCACTTCCTCAATCTTTTGAGTTGTGGCATCATCGATCTTACCTGCAGCAAGGGTCTCAATGACCTCTGGAGCCGATGAACGCAACTTGTCGAGGAAAGCAGTCTGGCACTCACGAACTTTGTCGATGGGCACTTCACGCATTAATCCATGTACACCACAATACAGGATGGCGACCTGCTCGCCAACGGGCATCGGGCTATACTGTGGCTGGATCAGTAACTGGTTGTTCTTACGACCACGGTCGAGGGTCATTGCCGTTACAGCATCCATATCACTGGAGAACTTGGAGAAGGCTTCCAGCTCACGATACTGTGCCTGGTCAATCTTCAAGGTACCAGCCACTTTCTTCATAGACTTGATTTGTGCAGAACCACCCACACGACTCACAGAGATACCCACATTAATAGCAGGACGGAAGCCTTGGTTGAAGAGGTCGCTCTCCAAGAATATCTGACCGTCGGTGATAGAGATCACATTGGTCGGGATATAAGCGGAAACGTCACCAGCCTGAGTCTCAATGATAGGTAAGGCGGTCAGAGAGCCACCACCCTTCACATGTCCCTTCATACATTCCGGCAGGTCGTTCATCTGCTCAGCAACCTCCTGTTGCTCGTTCATCTTAGCGGCACGCTCCAACAGACGAGAGTGCAGATAGAACACATCACCAGGATATGCTTCACGACCAGAGGGACGACGCAGGATCAGTGACACCTCACGATAGGCGACAGCCTGTTTGGAGAGGTCATCATATACGACCAGCGCAGGCAGTCCACGGTCACGGAAATACTCACCGATGGCAGCACCGGCAAATGGTGCGTAATACTGCATGGCTGCAGGATCAGCAGCGGTAGCAGCCACCACAATGGTATATGGCATCGCACCATGCTCCTTCAGGGTCTGAACAAGAGTGGCAACAGTAGATGCTTTCTGACCGATAGCCACATAGATACAATAGACAGGTTTTCCTGCCTCATAGAAACTCTTCTGGTTGATAATGGTATCCACGGCAATAGCGGTCTTACCCGTCTGACGGTCACCAATGATCAACTCACGCTGTCCACGACCAATAGGAATCATGGAGTCGATGGCTTTAAGACCAGTCTGCAACGGCTCCTTTACAGGCTGACGGTAAATCACACCTGGAGCCTTACGGTCGAGGGGCATCTCGAAAGCGCCGGTAAGGTCGATATCACCCATGCCATCAACAGCCTGTCCCAATGGATTGATAACACGTCCGAGCATGTTGTCATTAACACGGATAGAGGCGATACGCTTCGTACGTTTCACCACTTGTCCCTCCTTGATACCTGCCGTTGGACCAAGGAGCACACAACCGACGTTATCTTCCTCCAGGTTCATCACGATAGCCATCGTGCCGTTCTCGAACTCCAGCAACTCATTGGCTTCAGCGTTACGAAGACCATAGATACGAGCCACGCCGTCGCTCACGGTGAGCACAGTGCCTACCTCGTCAAACTTCTCCTCACTGGAAATGCCATTCAGTTGGTCGAGCAATACCTGGGAAACTTCGCTTGGTTTAATTTTATCTGACATTGTTTTTTACTTTTTTAATGTGTTGAGAATGTTGTTGAGTCTGGTCTTGACACTGGCATCCATACGATAAGTGTCATATTCAAGGATGAAACCACCGATAATATCAGGATTCACCTCGGTCTCAAACTCCACAGTTCCATTAGTCTTACTCTCCACCATCTGACGCATCTTTTGCTCAGTCTGAGCAGACACACGGGCAGCAGTAGTGAGTTTTCCACGGATGACGTTCTTCTGCTTGCGATATAGTGTGATGTAGGAGTTCGCCATGAATTGCATCACGTTCTCGCGGTCTTCCTTCAGTACAAGTTGTATGAAACTCTTAGTCAGCTCGCTGGGCTTCTCACCAGCGGCTGTCTGTAATAGAGTCTGTTTCTTGTCCTTCGAGAGCATAGGATTGTCTATCGTCTGGCGCAACTGAGGCACCTCCAGATAACTCTTGGCAACAGTCATCATCTCCTGATAGACCATATCCTCCAGTTTCTGGTCGGTAGCACTTTTCAGCAGTGCCCTTGCATATCTGACCGATATAACTCCGATATCCATAAGCAGACCCTTGGTTAATTAGCAGAAACGTCATCCAGCATACGGTCGATCAAATCCATCTGCGCCTTGTCGCTCTGAAGGTTCTGACGAAGGACCTTCTCGGCAATCTCGACGCTGAGCGTAGCTACTTGCCTACGGATATCAGCGATAGCAGCTTTCTTCTCCTGCTCAATGGCGGCTTTCGCATCGTCCAACAAGCGGGCACCCTCTGCCCTCGCCTTCTCCTGTGCTTTCTCTACGATGGCATCACGAGTCTCGGCAGCTTCCTTGAGGATTTGCGCCTGTTTCTCACGAGCCTCTTGTAAGATGGATTCACCTTCTTTCTGTATATTGGCAAGTTTCTCGTTCGCCTCATGAGCCTTCCTCAGTGAGTCATCAATGAAAGCCTTACGCTCTGCCACCATGTTGGTAATGACAGGGAAACCGAACCTCCAGAGGATGAACAGCACTACCAGGAACGTCAGCGACATCCAGAATAGCAAGCCAGTACTTGGAATCAATAAATCCATACGCTGAATTATTTACCTATTAACTTTTTACCTTTGCATCAGATGCAGAGGAATGCGATAACGGCTGCGAACAATGCAACACCCTCGATAAGAGCAGCGGCAACGATCATGTTCGTGAACAACTTGTTCATCACCTCCGGCTGGCGAGCCATGGCATCCATAGCCTGTCCACCAATCTTACCAATACCAAGACCTGCGCCAATAGCTGCGAGACCTGCGCCTACTGCGGCACCTAACTTTGCAACACCTTCTGCTGCTAATAATGCTGTAATCATAAT
>JBGUNO010000024.1:0-26184 GCA_045117415.1 Prevotella sp.
CAGCTTACATGCCAACTCGAAGTCGCTGTCGTTCTTTGATTCTGAACTATACACGCCTGAAATTGTTCTGATTACTGCTTTATAACGACCTACGATCTCCTCGCAGGCATCTGAAATCTCACCAAGGGTACAACGCAACTGGGCTGCCTTGACGGCGAGGTCGAGGAGGTTGTTCTCACTCTTCTTGCCTTCCTTGAAGTCGCGGACGCACTCGGTGATGGCCTTGAGGGCAGCCTGACAGGCAGCCTCGTCACGAGAGCCACGAACCTGTGCAAGACTCTCCTCCTGCTGCTTGCGTACGGCGGTATTGTCGACCTCGAGGATATCGATAGGATCCTCGTGCTCCAGACGGTATTTGTTAGTACCCACGATGGTCTGCACGCCCGAGTCGATACGAGCCTGCGTACGTGCCGCAGCCTCCTCGATACGCATTTTGGGCAGACCGGTCTCGATGGCCTTCGCCATACCGCCCAGCTTCTCAATCTCCTGGATATGCTCCCATGCCTTGTGAACCAACTCGTTGGTCAGTGTCTCCACATAGTAAGAACCAGCCCACGGGTCGATTTGCTTGCATACCTTCGTCTCGTTCTGGATATAGATCTGGGTGTTACGGGCGATACGGGCGGAGAAGTCAGTAGGCAGGGCAATAGCCTCATCAAGGGCATTGGTGTGGAGCGACTGGGTATGACCCAGCACGGCAGCCATCGCCTCGATACAGGTACGACCGACATTATTAAACGGATCCTGCTCGGTGAGCGACCAGCCAGAGGTCTGGGAGTGTGTACGCAGAGCAAGAGACTTCGGGTTCTTGGCACCGAAGCTCTTCACGATCTTCGCCCAAAGCAGACGACCGGCACGCATCTTGGCAATCTCCATAAAGTGATTCATACCGATAGCCCAGAAGAAGGACAGACGAGGAGCAAAGGCATCCACGTCGATGCCGGCATTGACACCTGTACGCAGATAGTCCATACCGTCGGCAAGGGTGTAGGCCAACTCAATATCAGCAGTAGCACCAGCCTCTTGCATGTGATAGCCGGAGATAGAGATACTGTTGAACTTAGGCATCTTCTGGGAGGTGTACTCGAAGATGTCGGCGATGATCTTCATCGAGAAAGCAGGCGGATAGATATAGGTGTTACGCACCATGAACTCTTTCAGGATATCGTTCTGGATCGTTCCAGCCATCTCCTCCAACTGAGCACCCTGCTCCAGACCTGCCACAATATAGAAGGCAAGGATAGGTAGTACGGCACCATTCATCGTCATGGAGACAGACATCTTGTTCAAGGGGATACCCGAGAACAGCACCTTCATGTTCTCCTCGTTACAGATAGATACACCAGCCTTACCGACATCACCTACCACACGAGCATTATCGGGGTCATAACCACGGTGTGTAGGCAAGTCGAAAGCAACAGAAAGACCTTTCTGACCAGAGGCGAGGTTACGGCGATAGAAAGCATTCGACTCCTCAGCGGTGGAGAATCCGGCATACTGACGGATGGTCCACGGGCGGAACGGATACATCATAGAGTACGGACCACGGAGGTAAGGGGGAATACCTGCTGTGAAATCGAGGTGCTCCATACCCTCTAAATCCTCCTTCGTATAGACAGGACGTACCTCGATATGCTCTGGCGTCTTCCAGTCAGCCACGATATTATTGTCCTTAATCCACTTGGCACCATCTTGAGCATGAATGCCAGCATAGATATCGATATCTTTAAATTGTTTACGCATCATTCAAGTCTCCTATTCTTTAAATACCAAGTTTCTGATTATATTCTTTCAAAGTTTCCAGCACATTGCAACGAACATGGATGTAGTTCTCGATGCCGGCAGCCTTCAGGTCCTCCATACAGGCAGGAGCGCCAGCTACGACGAACATCGCACGACCGTTCAAATAATTGAAGGCAGGAATGGCATACTCAGCATACTCATCGTCAGAAGAGCAGATGACTACGATATCTGCCTTTGCCTCTAGAGCAGCGTCAACACCCTCCTCTACCGTCTTGAAA
This sequence comes from Prevotella sp., assembly GCA_045117415.1. Classification (GTDB taxonomy): domain Bacteria; phylum Bacteroidota; class Bacteroidia; order Bacteroidales; family Bacteroidaceae; genus Prevotella. The sequence goes on from JBGUNO010000024.1 coordinate 2,022, forward strand.
CCGAGGTTGTCAATCACCTTATAACCAGCGCATGCGAGGAAGTTGCAAGAGAACTGGGCACGAGCCTGACGCATGGCGAGGTTGCCGATGGTCAACATGAAGGCGGTGGGCACCTTCTCAGCCTTCTCGGTGGTCAGGCGCAGCGTCTCGAAGTCGGAGGCGAGGCGACTGGTCTTCAGTGCCGGCACGTCGGGATCGCCGGCGTGGGTTGCGACACAATCGCAACTAACCATCGGTTCCTTGCCTTCGCTCTTCTCGGTGAAGTTCGGGAACTGGTTGGTGCCGAGGATGAACTCCTTGCGCTTGGCGGCATCGCCATGGCGCTTCACGTTCGTGGCATTGATATCCTCCTGAACAGTTCCTGCCTTGACGGCAGCGAGGAAGCCGCCCTCGTCCTCCACCTTGAGGAAGAGTTTCCAAGCCTCCTGTGCTAAGGCATCTGTCAGGTGCTCAATATAATAGGAGCCAGCCGAGGCATCGACAATACGGTCGAAATGGGCCTCCTCCTTGATGAGCAACTGTTGGTTGCGGGCAATACGCTCACTGAACTCGGTAGGTTTCTCGTAGGGAGCGTCGAATGGCGTGACAACCATCGAGTGGACGCCGCCCAGTGCTGCCGACATAGCCTCCGTCTGTGAACGGAGCAGGTTGACGTAAGAGTCAAACACAGTCTGGTTATACGTCGATGTCGAGGCATTGACAATCATCTTGCACGAGCAGTCACACTTCGGTTCATACTGTTTCACAATCTGTGCCCACAGCATACGGCAGGCACGGAACTTGGCAATCTCCATGAAGTAGTTCTCGGAAATACCCATGTAGAACTTGATCTTACTGGCGGCCAGGTCGACATCGACACCGGCATCCGTCATCTGCTGCAGGTACTCATTACCCCAGGCCAGGGCGTAGCCCATCTCCTGTACGATATACGCACCGCTGTTGTTTAGCAGGTCGCTGTGCACCATCACGCAGCGCAGGTTGGGATAGTCCTTCAGTTTCTCCACGAGTTTCGGCATGTCGGGCAGCAGGAAAGAGGAGTCCTTGCCCTTCATCAGCATACGCTCAATGGGGTCGAAGCCCAGGCCGCCAACGATCTTCTCCTTGTCGTAGCCCTCTTTCTCGAAATAGGCCACGAGGAGGTCAGCCAACTGCAGGGCATGGCGCAGACAGGCACGGTAGCTCACCTCCACGATGTCGAGGCGGATGTCCTTCAACAGCGTCTCGATGAATTCGGAACTGAGTTCTGCGTGTCCCAGTTTGAAGCCGATACTGTCAACGCCCTTGTTCAGGATGTCGAGAGCCTTTTTGTTGGCCTCTGCGGGGTCGGTGACGACGATGTTCTGACGGACGTACCACTCATTCGTGTTTTTCTTGTTGCCGCGTACGAACGGGAACTCGCCCGGAAGGGCATCGGGAGTCTTCAGGTTCGCCAGGTCCTCGCGGCGATAGAAAGGCTGTACGTTAAAGCCTTCATTCGTTCTCCACACGAGTCGCTTCTGGAAGTCGGCACCTTTCAGGTCCACTTCAATCTTGTCCAACCACTCTTGAGTGGTGGGCGCAGTAAACTCGGTGAAGAGTTTTTCTTTGTTTGCCATAGTTTTATGAATTATTATATAAGTTGTGTTTTAAGTTCACTTCTATTATTTGGAGCTTTCCATTAACAGCCTACAAAGATAGCATTTATTTTTTAAATGCCGAAGAATTTAATAATATTTTCATAAATATGAAAAATAGTTGCACAAAGTTGATTGTATTGCGCAATTTCTTTGTACCTTTGCAAAAATTTTTGCGAAGGCAGACTACACCTCAACATAGGGAAAGCTCTCTCCACTCGGTTTGCGCGGTCTTTGCACACTGAAAAGAATACATATTATGGAATCATTGCAATGGTTAAAGGATTTATTTACGTCGACTGACTCCGTGGCACACATAGCCCTGCTATTTGCCGTAGTCATTGCCGTAGGTGTGTATTTAGGAAAAATCAAATTCTGTGGTATCTCATTAGGTGTCACCTTTGTGCTGTTTGCTGGTATCGTGGCTGGGCACATCGGATTCACCGCACCTCTGCCTATTCTGACATTTGTTCAGGACTTCGGACTCATCCTATTCGTCTTTATGATTGGTATGCAGGTCGGTCCGGGTTTCTTCGAAAGTTTTGGAAAGGCTGGTATCAAATTGAACGCACTGGCATCAGTAGCCATCCTGCTGAACATCATTGTAATGTTTGTCTGTTACTTCATTTTCTTCGACACCACGGACAAGACGAATCTACCCATGATGATTGGTACACTGTATGGTGCCGTCACCAATACCCCAGGTCTTGGTGCCGCCAACGAGGCATTACAGGCGGCATTCCCCAACGGTGCCCCCCAGATAGCCTCAGCTTACGCCTGTGCCTATCCCTTGGGTGTACTGGGTATCATCGGTGCCACTATATTAATAAGGTATATCTGTAAGGTCAGGTTGGAGAAGGAAGAGGAAGAACTAAAAGCCATGGACGAGACCAATGCCAACAAGAAGCCGTATAAGATGCACCTGGAGGTGACCAACAAGTACCTGGAAGGGAAGACCCTCCTGCAGGTACACGACTTCCTGAACCGAGACTTCGTAGTATCACGCCTGGTCCATGACGGCGAACTGTGCATCCCTAACCGCGACACACTCTTCCATCTGGGCGACCAGATGCTTATTGTCTGTGCTGAGGCCGATCAGGAGGCCATCATGGCATTCATAGGTCCGAAACTCGACATCGACTTCGAGCAACAGGACCAGCCATTGGTATCCAAACGCATCCTTATCACCAATCCCAAGATCAACGGTAAGACGCTTGCCTCCATGCACTTCTCCAGTGTCCACGGTGTTAACGTGACACGTGTCACCCGTCATGGTATGGACCTCTTCGCCTCTGCCGCCCTGCCCTTGCAGGTGGGTGACAAGATTATGGTGGTAGGTCCCGAGGATGCCGTCGACCGTGTTGCCAACAAGATGGGCAACTCCATCCGTCGCCTGAACGCACCCAATATCGCCACCATCTTTGTAGGTGTCATCCTGGGCATCATCTTCGGTTCCCTGCCCATCGCCATTCCAGGCATGCCTGTTCCCATGAAACTGGGTATTGCAGGCGGACCGCTGATTATCGCCATCCTCATCGGACGCTATGGCTATAAGATACATCTGGTGACTTATACCACGACATCGGCAAACATGATGCTGCGTGAGATTGGGCTGGTACTATTTCTCGCCTCCGTGGGCATCAAGGCTGGTGCCTCTTTCTTCTCGACAGTTATTGAAGGTGACGGACTGCTCTATGTACTGACGGGTTTTATAATCACCGTCATCCCTATTCTCATCGTAGGTCCCATTGCCCGTCTGAGGTTCAAGTTTAACTACTTCCACATCATGGGTATGATTGCTGGTACATATACAGATCCTCCCGCACTTGCCTATGCCAACAGCGTATGTTCCAAGGAGGCTCCCGCACTAGGCTACTCGACGGTCTATCCGCTAGCGATGTTCCTCCGTATCTTTACGGCACAGATCGTCGTGTTGTTCTTCTGTGGATAAGAAAAACTATAGGAACTATAGTCACTATAGGAACTATATAATATAATAATACTATCAATATGAAAAAAATCTCTTTCCTGTTAGGCTTACTGACTGTCATCTGCCTCCCGATGCACGCCCAGATGGACGCTAGCATCAAACTCAACGAGGTGATGACCGACAACCAGTCGAGCCTGATTGACGGATACGGGACACGACATGCCTGGGTGGAGATCGCCAATATCTCACACTCCACTTACAATATCCGTGGCATGTATCTGACAACCGACCGTTCCGTTCTTGACAAATCGATGAGTGTGCCAGAGCGCGTCAAGCGTATGAGCATCATTCCCAACGGTGATACTCGTACCAACCTGAGCGGTCGCCAGCTCATCGTGTTTCAACTGAACAGTCAGCCCGCCAAAGGTTCCCTACACCTTAATGTCAAGGTTGACTCATCCAAGCCTACATGGATTGCCCTCTACAATGGTAATGCCACGCAACTCATCGACTCAGTGACAGTCCCTGTCCTGCAAGCCGACCAGTCATATGCCCGTATCGCCAACAACGGTACCTCTGCCGACTGGGAAGTGAAGTCAGCTGATCGTGTGACTGTAGGTATTCAGAATATCACGACTGTCAGCGAGTCAAAGATAGAGAAGTTCAAACGGGAGGATCCCCATGGCTTTGGGATGGCTATCATGGCGATGGGTATTGTATTCCTGTGTCTTGCCCTATTATGGATTTTCTTCACCCTCTTCGGTATGTTCATGCGCCATCAGGAAACAGCCAAGAAGGTGATTAACCAACAGCCCATCAAGCCTATCACCAAGACCGTTGAAAAGACCATCGAGATAGGTCACAAGACTGGTGTCATCCTACAGGAAGGTCTTAACACCAAGGGTATCGACCGCGAGGTATATATGGCTGTCATCGGTTTGGCACTGCGCCAATATGAGGATGACATCCACGATGTGGAGTCGGGCGTGATCACCATCAAACCGAAAGATACTGGTTGGGACGATGAATATAGTCAGATGACACACCTACACGAGCCCGTGATGCCTACCAGCCATTTGGGACAACAGATTCCAACAGGTCCAGAGTTAAAATAATCATAAAGAAAACAATTATGAAGACATATCAGTATAAAGTACAAGGCGTAGACTACGAGGTAGAAATCGCCGAAGTAGAAGGCAAAATAGCCAGAGTTAACGTCAATGGTATCCCATTTGAGATTGAGATGCAGAAACCTATCAATGCTGCTAAGCACCCTGCACTGGCTGCTACCAAGAAAACAGCACCAGCAGTCGAGGTCCCCGTAGCACCTGTAGCCCCTGTAGCAGCACCAGTTCAGCCTGTGGTAAAACCGCAGACCGCACAAACAGCACCCGCAGGAGCTGGCAATCCCGTAAAGGCACCGCTTCCAGGTACCGTCAATGCTATTCATGTGAAGGTAGGTGACACCGTGAGTGTTGGTGATGTCGTCATCGTTTTGGAAGCGATGAAGATGCAAAACAACATTGAGGCCGAATATGCCGGTACCGTTACATCCATTACTGTCAACCCAGGTGACTCTGTGATGGAAGGTACTGTTTTGCTGACCATTGGATAAGTAAGAAGTGAATAATTTGCTACCGCTATAATATGGGATTTACGAATTTTATCATCGAAAACTTCAATGAGTTCCTGACCTATACGGGCTTTGCCAACGCTACGGCAGGAAACCTCATCATGATAGCAGTAGGTGCGCTCTTCATCTGGCTTGCTATCAAGAAAGACTTTGAGCCGTTACTGCTTGTCCCCATTGGTCTGGGTATTATCCTGGGAAACATTCCCTTCCGTGCTGATGCCGGGCTGGAGATTGGACTCTATGAGGACAACTCTGTACTGAACATATTCTATCAAGGTGTCCGTCAGGGATGGTATCCACCACTGATATTTTTGGGAATCGGTGCCATGACAGATTTCTCTGCCCTACTTGCCAACCCGAAACTGATGCTGATAGGCGCGGCAGCCCAGTTTGGCATCTTCGGTGCCTATATGTTTGCTCTCGCCCTGGGCTTTGAGCCAAACCAGGCTGCAGGCATTGCCATCATCGGAGGTGCCGACGGTCCTACCGCCATCTTCCTGTCAAGCAAGCTCTCCCCGAACCTGATGGGAGCCATTGCCGTCTGCGCTTATTCATATATGGCACTGGTACCACTGATCCAGCCACCATTGATGCGCCTGCTCACCACCAAGAAGGAGCGCGTCATCAAGATGAAGCCTGCCCGCGAGGTATCACAGACAGAGCGTATCCTCTTCCCTATTATCGGACTCCTGCTGACAACCTTCATCGTACCTTCCGGTCTTCCTTTGTTGGGTATGTTGTTTTTTGGCAACTTGCTGAAAGAGTCAGGAAAGACCACCCGACTTGCCAAGACGGCAGGTGCCGCACTGAACGATATCGTCGTGATGTTGCTCGGACTGACGGTAGGATGCTCTACACAAGCATCGGAGTTCCTGACTATGAACACCATCTATATCTTTATGATTGGAGCCGGTGCTTTCATCATCGCTACGATGAGCGGTGTTTGTTTCGTAAAGGTCATGAACCTCTTCCTGCCGAAAGACAAGAAACTGAATCCGCTGATTGGTAATGCAGGAGTAAGTGCCGTACCAATGGCAGCACGTATCTCCAACAATCTCGGACTGGAGTACGACCGTCACAATTTCCTGCTTATGCACGCCATGGGTCCCAATGTGGCAGGTGTCATCGGCTCCGCAGTGGCTGCCGGTGCACTATTAGGTTTCTTATCATAAGCATCAATCATAAAAAAAATGGCAATCTTTTAACGGATTGCCATTTTTTTTGTATCTTTGCAGGGTTATTATACATAAGGCACTATGAGAAGTCAACAAGAAGAAGGCGCAAAGACACGTCGTCTAACTATTAAGAACGAGGTGGATGAACTGACAAAGCTCCCGGAGTTCGTTGAGACATTCTGTGAAGAGGCTGGTGTTGATACGGCACTTGTCGCTAGCCTCAACCTTGCCATAGAGGAAGCTGCGACAAATGTCGTGCTCTATGCCTATCAGGAAGGAACAGGGCTCATTGATATTGATGCCATGGCCACTTCTCATTACCTGCAGTTTATCATCACAGACCATGGCATGCCTTTCGACCCGACCCAACAAGAGGATGCAGATATCACTCTTAGTGCCGAGGAGCGTCCGATTGGCGGACTGGGTATTTTTCTCGTCCGACAGATTATGGATTCTGTCAATTATGAACGTGTTGATGGCAAGAATGTACTGACATTACGTAAAAGTCTGACATCATGCGACACATAGCACATAGAAAGCATAGGGACAATGCCTTTTAGTATTTTTTAACTAGTACGATAAGAGGCTAAAAGTTTTTTTTTAATAAATTTGCAAGTCTAAATAAGTCAATGACTGACGTCATATTATCCAGTTTTATCAGTCTGTTTGCTCTGTTCGGCAAAGAAGAGCAAGTGGATGAGGCATGGGCAAAAAACATGCTAGTCAGTTATTTGCGTCATCATTTCGGCATCAGGAACACCGACCTCTATCTCGATCTTTACAGCGATATGCGAGGGGCTTATGAAATGACGGAGAATCTGAACACCCAGGAAACAGTAGCAGCCATCTGTTCCAGTCTACACGGAAAGATACGTCCTGAGGAAGAGTCGTTGCTATTGTTGCGTCTTATGGAGTTCTGCAGCGATGACGGACTGAAGGCTGTCAGTATGTTTACTACGATGGCAGAGAAGTTCAATATCCCCAAGACACAGTATGACGACTTCTTTGCCTATGTCACCGACCAGCCTACTGCCCATGTGATGATCCATCATCCTGAAGGATTCGATGGGGCGTTAAAGACGCTCATGGATGGTGTGACAGGTCTGCTTATCTTTACCTATATGGGAAGCGATACTGTCCTGCTGAATGATGTCCCTGTCCTCTCTGGAGCCTATCAGGTATGGTTGCAGAGCAGTGTCTTAAAGAGCAGCAGTGGCAAGCCCCTCTATTATTCGACGATAGCCAGTGCTTATAGCAACGAGGATGACAAGACGGAAGACGTCACATTCTGCGGACGTAACATCAATTTCCGTTTCCCCAACAGCGACAACGGTATGCATGACCTGAGCTTCAACCTGCATAATGGTGAGCTGCTGGCTATCATGGGAGGCTCTGGTACGGGTAAGACAACACTGTTGTCACTATTGAACGGCAGTCTGAAACCCCAGGAGGGAAGTATCACGATTAACGGGCATGACATCTCAGAGCCTGCTGCCAAAGACCTGATAGGTTTTGTTCCCCAAGACGATCTGCTCATTGAGGAACTCACTGTCTACCAGAACCTGTGGTATACTGCCAAGCTCTGTTTCGAGGGCATGTCCGCTGAAGACATCGACAAGCGTGTCATGAAGACCCTCAAAGACCTGGGACTGGATGCTGTGAAGGACCTAAAGGCAGGTTCTGCCATCAACAAATATATTTCCGGGGGACAGCGCAAGCGTCTGAATATTGCCTTGGAGCTGATTCGTGAGCCTGCCGTTCTCTTCCTGGACGAGCCGACATCCGGACTGTCTTCTGCTGATACGGAGAAAGTCATCAACCTGTTGAAAGAGCAGACTTTCAAAGGCAAACTCATTATCGTCAACATCCACCAGCCGTCGAGTGATGTATATAAGTTGTTCGACCGTCTGTGGTTACTTGACAGAGGAGGCTATCCCGTCTTTGACGGCAATCCTATTGATGCTATCACCTATTTCAAGGAGGCAGCAAACTATGCCGACGCAGAGACGAGTGCCTGTCCGACCTGTGGTAATGTCAATCCTGAGATTGTGCTTAACATTATCGACGAGAAAGCACTCAGCAATACAGGAGAGCCTTCCGACGAGCGAAAGACGACACCACAGGAGTGGCATGAGATGTATCTGAAGAACAGGAAAGAGATGGAGGCGCCTTCTGTCACTGATGTACCACCGTCAGATCAGAGAAAACCGGATAGGCTCAAGCAGTTCGCCATCTTCCTGCGCCGTAATATCAAGACAAAGATCACCAATATACAGTACCTGTGTATCACGCTGTTGGAAGCCCCTGTCTTGGCCCTTATCTGTGCCTTCCTCACACGCTATGCGCCACCAGAGGGTTATACTGTCATGAACAACAAGAACTTGGTGAGCTATTTCTTCATGGCAGTCATCGTCGCTACCTTTATCGGCATGAGCGGCAGTGCAGAAGAGATTATCAAGGATCGTGCCCTGTTGAAACGTGAGCGTTTCCTCAATTTGTCGTATGGCAGCTATATCTGGTCAAAGATTATCTATATGGCAGGTATCTCGCTAATACAGACCCTCCTGTTTATTATCATCGGCAATGCTATCATGGGACTCCATGGCTTATTCTGGACATGGTGGCTCATCCTGTTTATCACCGCCTTCCTGGCTGGTCTGACGGGGCTGCTGCTTTCCCAGTGCCTAAACTCCGTGGTCGCCATTTATATCAGTATCCCCCTGCTGCTCATTCCACAAATCCTGCTCTGTGGACTGGTCGTCAGTTTCTCAGACCTGACCCCAAAGAGTAAGACTGGCAATGTACCCATCATCGGTGACTTTATCCCTTCGCGTTGGTCGTTCGAGGCACTCGCTGTCACATCATTTACAGACAACAAATACGAGCGTCTGTTCTTCAACTTGGACAAAGAGAAATACGAGACACAGTTCTATAATGTCGGATATCTCTATGAGATACAGTCACAATTGGAGACCCTGAAAGACGAGCAGAAGAAAGGCAAGGACATCAATCCGAACCACATGCAGGTGATACACACCAACTTGCCTGTCGTGACGGAATACTGCGGCATGAAACCCTATCAGGGGGACTCTTCCTATACATCGTTGTATGACTACATGAAGGAGGCGGAGAAAATTCTCTCCAAGCGCAGTAATCAGGCGACTCTCAAGGTGGATGCGTTGACGGCAGACTTTATACGCAACTACGGCAAGGAGACTTTGCTTGACCTGAAGCACAACAACTTCAATCTCAAGTTGGAAGATTTTGTCATCAGCGCAGGGAACCATCGATTGCTTGATGTGATTGACAACACCATCGTGCCACGCACAGGTCCTGTCTACCTTACTCCCCGTAACAGGATGGGGCGTGCACCCTTCTACAGTAGTGTGAAGATTCTGGGTGACACCCCCGTCAAGACCCTATGGTTCAATATGGCAGTACTTCTCCTGATGAGTGTCATCGTTACCATCCTCCTGTTGACAGACTGCCCAGGACGGTATATCCGGAAAGACCAGCAATGAAAAAATAAATATAAAACATTTAATAACTTAAATTTTAAACAAAATGAAGAATTTATCAGTATTAGCAATTGCATTCGCTGCTGTCGTTTTCGCAGCATGTGGAGGACAAAAAAATGCCCAGAACACAGAGGACGCAGATTCTCTGAAAAGTTTTGAACAGCAACAGATTGAGGCCAGTATCAAGATGCATATTGACAGTATCGCTGCTGATCTCGGTAAGCTCAAGCAGCTTCCTTTCGTTCAGGAGGGTAATGGTGGTATCACACTGACCAAGGAGGAGAAGCAGGTAAAGCCTGACTATCTGCTGAATGCCAATGTTGCCGAGGAGGCTACCACACTGGCTGAGAAATACCGCATTCTGAGTGCCCTCAACGTAGACAGGAAGATTGCCGCTCTGTATGAGATGCCGACAGAAGATTACGACAAGGCTATCACCAAGCTTATCGCTGACATCAACGATCCTTCTTTCAAGGCCATCGACGATGCCAACACCCTTTTCGAGACATCCACCACACTGTATGACGCTATGGATGAGAATGGACGCATCAATTTCTTCTGGCAGTTGGCAGCAGCCGCTCTGGTAGAGGAACTTTATGTAATGAACCAGAACACCGACAAGTTCCTCAGCACCTTCACTGATGAGGCTGTCTCTGACGTTACCTTCCGTATCATTGTCATCCTCGATGCCATCAACCGTCTCACTGCATATGACGCTGACATCAAGCCCGTTGCCGAGGCAGTTGCTCCTTTAGAGGTACTCAACGCCACTAGTGTTGCCCAGATGAAGACTCAGCTCTCTGAGGCAAAAGATAAAATCAACGCAGCCCGCAAGGCTATCGTAAAATAAGTAATAAATTTTACCATGACTATTGACATTAAAGAACAAAATGGCGGTTTTACTGCTTTGATGAGCGGTCGTCTTGATACTCCTGCTGCAGTACAGGCAGCAAAAGACATGCAACCGCTGATGGATAATGCCGACAAAGTGATTACGCTTGACTGTACTAAGTTGGATTATATCAGTAGTTCGGGTCTTCGTCTTTTCCTCAGTCTCCGTAAAGAGACTGCCGCAAAAGGTGGAAAGGTCATTATCGAGAACATCAATGATGAGATTAAGAAAGTATTCATGATGACTGGCTTCTTCAATCTCTTCGAGATCAAGTAAAGCATGACAGACTACGGACTGGACATGCACAGCACGATGCTGTTGGAAGACTATCGGGAGCAACTGCCCCTGTATAGTCTTCTGCGGCAAGTGGTGTCTGATGTCATGCCCAAGAAAATCAAGGAGGCAGACATCGAGGTTGCCTCGATGGAGACACGTATCAAAACCGAGGAGTCTCTGGCTGGCAAGTTGGAGCGCAAAGGGTCCAAGTACCAGTCTATCCGAGATATCACTGATATCTTCGGCATCCGTATCATTGCCTACTATAATGAGGATGTCGACCGCATCGCATCGTTGGCAGAGAACCTGCTCGACATCGACTGGGAGAACTCCATCGACAAGCGTAAGATGCACCAGTTCGACAGTTTCGGCTATAACTCCCTGCATTATATCTGTCGTATTCCAAAAGACAAGTACTTCGACCCTGAGCATCCTGAGTTGAACGAAATCAGATTCGAACTCCAGATGCGCACGGCATTGCAGCATGTATGGTCTGCAGTCCAGCATGACATTGGCTACAAGACAGAGATAGAGACACCGATGGAATACCATCGTGCGTTGAGCCGACTGGCAGGTATGCTCGAACTCGCCGACAATGAGTTCAGCCGCATCCGTAACGAGATTAGCGACTATCGCCGTCGGATGCAGAGTCTCATGAAAGACGGAAAACTGGAAGATGTACCCCTCGACGGCGACACCTTCCGTACATTCACGGAGATGGGGTTCTTCGACAAACTCAACAAACAGATTGCCTCCATCACACAGGCAGAGTTGCAGTCCACGTCTTCCCTGCCCTTCCTTAAATTCCTGCGCACCATAGGTCTGAACACGCTGAGCGACCTCAAGAACATGATTAAAGAGAACTACGACGATGCCTATCAACTCGCTCTTTCTCAGTTAGGCTCCACCGATATTGATATCCTCTCGTCCAACATCGGACTCCAGAACCTCTGTATCGTGCATGTCCTCAAAGCAGGCGGAGGAAAGAAAGGACTGGAATGGATGTTCGACCTGATCAACGGGAAATCGGAGCATAACAGCGACATGGCACAAATGGTGTATGAGCAAGCCAAGAAACTTGCTTTCATGGACCAATAAATCAGACTATGGAGCATAGCACGAAAGGAAGACCGAAGATCGCTATTGTCGATACCAACACCTTAGCAGCTCTCGGCCTCAAGCAAATCCTGCAGAACGTCATACCCATCATGACGGCGGATACCTTTGGCTCCTTTGCCGAACTGGTTGCCAACGAGCCCGACACATACATGCACTATTTCGTCTCCATGAACATCGTGCTGCAGGAACGCCCGTTCTTTCAAGAGCGACAGCGTAAAACCATCGTGCTCACCCTCCAGTTGGAAGACACAGCACAACTGTCAGAGTTCCATAACCTATGCATCAACCAACCTGAACCACAACTTATTCGCCAATTATTAATGTTGGAGCAACATGCGCATAGAGGAGGCAAGAATCTCCCCCCGATGCCTAAAGTGCTGCAACAGAAGATTCTTACTGATCGCGAAATAGAGGTGATGTCTCTCATTGTTCAGGGATTTATCAACAAAGAGATTGCCGATAAATTAAATATCGGCATTTCCACCGTTATCACCCATCGTAAGAATATTATGGACAAATTGGGTATGAGAAGTGTATCCGCCCTTACCATTTATGCGGTGATGCACGGATACGTGGATATCAACAAAATATAGTAATTTTACAACTTCACGGCAGAAATATCCACTAGACCATTGACAATAGCGTAAATGGTGAGTCCTGCAGGAGAATGTATTTGGAGCTTACGGGCAATATTACGCCGGTGAGTAATAACGGTATTGGTGGAGATACAGAGATGATCAGCGATTTCCTTGTTTGACATACCCTGTACCAAGGAAACAATGACATCTTTCTCACGTTCCGACAATGCCTCACCATGTTCCTGTCCACCCTTGAACACCATAGAGGAGATATTCTTTGTGACTGTATTCTGTTTCTGCTGCTGTTCCAGACGACGGATGGCAGGTACAAAGATATGATCCTCGACATCCGCATGTTGTCTCAGCCACTCCTCATTATTATAAATGTCATAGAGTGTAGCAGTCAATTTATTATTGCTATGAGAATCAGAAGGCAGGTACTTGATAATCATCAGTTTCAACTCACGTAATGCCCTGTCCGTTGACTCATGATGCTTCGAAAAGGTCTCCACATTATAGTCATTTGCTTTCCGACCCTCCAACAGTGCTGTCACATAAGGGAACAACGTTTTCTCCTCATACTTCATGTGGCGTTGGATCTCACGGGCATAACCGTCATAGAACTTCATGATGAGATGTCCCAAAGAGTCGTTCTCGTCAAAGCTCTCCACCAACTGGCGTCGGATAGACGGCAACTGATAATCAAGGAAATAGGCATGACTCGCTTCCAGATAGCGTAGCAGTGTACGGACATCTAACTGCTCGTCATCCTCGTGATTAGTGGAACCATTCATCGTGAAGTTGACGACTGCAAGGAAGGTGTAAGTATCCACATGATTTATCTCACACGTCTCCCATACCGTCTTGTCACCGAAACCAAGGTTGATGCCGAAACTGCCCAGTGCCTGCAGCAGATTATAGTTATCCTTGATAAGGGTGATCATCTTATCACTGGCTTCATACATCTTCAGATTCTTCATATCCTTATACCTTATTAATCTATTTTGACGATGCAAAATTACTGCTTTTGTACGACTTATACAATACTTTCAGACAAATTCATCATTTTTAGGTATTGTAGACATTGTCTAAACAACGTACCTTTGCAGCGAAATTAACAAATTGACAGTTGACAATTGAAAATTGATAATTAAGATGAAAAGAGTTATCTTTCTAATAGTAACAATGTGTTGCTTGACAATAGCCAACGCACAGGATAAAGATAGTGTACAACAACGTGGCTTCTTCGACCGCCTGACAGTGGGAGGCTATGGCGAGATTGCCTTCTCCCGTAATTTCTATAGCGACCATGTCAGCCGTTACAGTCAACCCGAAGCACACAAAGACGACCCCAGTCACGGACGTTTCGACATCCCCCATTTTGTCATCTTCCTGGGCTATGACTTCGGCAAGGGCTGGAGTTTCGGTACAGAGATAGAGTTCGAGCATGGTGGTAACGGTATCGCCTATGAGAAAGAAGACGAAGAAGGCGGTGAATGGGAACAGGAGACAGAGAAAGGCGGTGAGGTAGAACTGGAACAATTCTGGATCCAAAAGTCATTCACCAAATGGGCGAATATCCGTGCAGGACATATCGTCGTACCTGTAGGTCTGAACAATGCCCATCATGAGCCATTGAATTTCTTTACAGTATATCGGCCAGAGGGTGAGAACACCATCCTCCCCTCCACCTGGCACCAGACAGGTATCTCTTTCTGGGGACGTTATAAGGACTTCCGTTATGAGGCACAGTTCCTTGCCGGTCTGAATGCAGATCATTTCACCAACACAGGTTGGATTCATAAGGGGCATAAGTCACCATTGGAATTTGACATTGCCAACAAATACGGTATTGCCCTTCGTATGGACAACTACACCATTCCCGGACTCCGTATTGGTCTGAGTGGTTACTACGGACATAGCATTGGTAACAGCTATCCACGTAATGCCAACGGTGTGGATAATGAGTATAAAGGAGTGGTGGCAATCGGCTCTTTTGACTTCACCTATAATGCCCACAACTGGATTGTTCGTGGACAGGCAGACTATGGTTATCTGGGTGATGCCGAGCAACTGAAATATGTCTATAACCGCCTGAATTCCAAATCACCTTATAAGCACTCCGCTTTTGTCAGCAAGAACGCTTATGCCATCGGTATTGAGGCTGGTTACGATATCTTCTCGCAAATCCGGTATCTGCGCGATCACCAACAGAAGATGTATGTCTTCGGACGTTATGAGCAGTATAACCCCTACGCCAGTCAGACCAAAGGTACCGACTATGGCTATACGGAGGTGAAACGTCTTGCCTTCGGTATTAACTACTTCCCCATCAAACAGGTAGTGGTAAAGGCAGAATACTCTCATCGTTTCCTGAAAGAGCTGTATAACGACGAGCCCTCTCTGAACATCGGTGTTGGTTATGAGGGCTGGTTTGACTTCGGTCATAAAAAACTGGCACAGAAGGAGCAGTATGATGTAGAGCAACTGAACGAGCGCATCAACGAACTGCAACAGCAGATCGATGAGTTGAAAAAGAAAACAATGTAACATAAATGATAAAAAAGAGATGAAAAAGAAACTGTTTTTTTCAATGGCACTGTTGATGGGTGCCTTGACATTTACCGCATGTAGTAACAGTAACAACGACAATGGCGGCAGCGGCGGTGGAGATGACGACTTCAATATCGTCACCACGACTCCGCTGGTAGACAATGATACCTATCCTGCTAATACCGTTGCTGAAAACTATAGTAAAAAAGAGTTCGGTAATGCTGCTATTGACGGTTGTGAGAACTTAGTCACCGAGTTGACGAAGGCAAACAATGTGATTGCCTCTTCCAAGCTGTCGAAGATGCAGGAGGATTACCTGTATCTGGTCTTGGAGAACCTGGTAAGCAACGTCATCGTTCCCACCTATACGAAACTGGCTGATGACGTGGAGGATCTGGAGAAGACACTGAACGGTCTGACTGTCAGTACGATTACGCAAGCTCAGATTAACAAAGCATGTGACGATTTCAAGTCCGCTCGTCTGAACTGGGAGCGTTCTGAGGCTTTCCTGATGGGTGCCGCCTCTGACTTCGACATTGACCCGACTATCGACTCATGGCCGCTGAACCGTACGCTGTTGCTGAACTACTTCAACAACGGTATGGACGATGAGATGCTGGACGATGCAACAATCCTTGGCTTCCACGCCCTGGAGTTCATCCTCTTCCGCGACGGTAAGCCCCGTCAGGTGGCTGAGTTCAAGGCAAACGACACCTATAAGAACTTCGAGAATATCACTGGTGCACAGGAGCTTGCCTATGCCCAGACCATCTGTACTCTGCTGAAACAGCGTTGCTTCCAGTTGCAGGTAGCATGGGAAGGCGAGAAGAATACCAGTCGTGTGGCTGTCGTCAAGGCTGCAGGTCTGGACTATACCACTGAGGCTGGTCTCACCTATGGCGATAACCTGATCGGTGCAGGCAAAAACAACAAGAGTACGTTTAAGTCGCTCAAGTCAGCCATTGCCCAGATACTCTCTGACGACGAGGGCAGTTGTGTGGGTATTGCCAACGAGGTAGGTACTGCTAAGATTGCGAACCCCTTCTCTGCTGGTGATGTGTCCTATGTGGAGTCGCCCTATAGCTACAATTCTATTGCAGACTTCCGTGACAATATCCGTTCCATCCGTAACATCTGGTTAGGATCTACAGACAAGACCGCCAACAAATACAGTTTCCATACTTTCTTTGCCAGTGTGAACCAAAGCAAGGTGAACGACAGTATGGAGGGTGCCTATGTGAATGCTATTGAGGCTATCAGCAACATGCCCGCTCCTTTCGTGAAATACTGCTGCACTATCTGGAATATCGACTTCGAGGATGATGAGGACTGGGAGACAGAAGAGTAATTAAAAGTTGAATAATATGCACTATAAACTATCAACAAACATTCTAGTCGGAATGGCTGCTGTCTTTTTGACGGCAGCCTGTTCTGACGATAACAGCATCTCGGGAATGGGCGATCTCACTCCTGACGAGGAAGTCTTCGGTAAGGCAAACGACGTGTTTACTGCCGAGGAGTGGTATCCTGGCGGAGCATTGGGAACGACGACAAAGGCAAGTTATTCTGCTCCTGCACCAGCAGTGGAGGAAGCCAGTGGGATGGAACAGGACTTCAATGTCGGTGAGGGTTTCTTCGAGAAACTCTATACCTTTGAGCAGGAGCCCCGTAAGGGACTCGGTCCTGCATGGGTCCGTAACAGTTGTATCGCCTGTCACCCGTCCTATGGTCATGGCAAGCGTCAGACAGAGTATCGTGCCAACACCATCGGCAACGGTTATCTGTTGGTGATCTACCATCCAGACAACAATGCGTATATCTCTGAGGTGACAGGTATGCCCCAGACACAGGCGATGTCTCCCTTCAAGGCGCCTATCGACGAGAATCAGATCAATATTGAGTGGAAAAACGTAACAGCGATGGAAAGCGGGCTGTCCATGACTTTCCCAGACGGAGAGTCCTACTCGCTGATCTATCCGGAGGTGACGATTCCAGCTACGGCTTTCAACACGAATCCGATACCTACAAATTATGAGGTACGTCTGGAGTCTACTATCGGTATCTATGGTACAGGACTGTTGGATGCCCTTACCGACGAGGATATCGAGGCACAATGGGCTGCCGAGGCTAAGTATGTCGAACTGAATCCCGCCATGTGGGACAAGGAGGCTGGGAAGTTCAAGGCTTCTGCCTACTATTCCGCAGGCTATAACGACACAGGTAAGTATCATGGTGATCATGGACCTCTGAAGCGTTTCACCTATGCCATGACACGTGGTACACTGCAGGACGGTGCCGGTGCCAATGCTATCTGGAACATCACCAACGTGACACGTTCCGACCGCCACTGGCTATATTCCACTGCAGCATGGGCAAAGGCACAGAGCGAGGACCCAGAAGTCATCAGTTATATCAAGGAACATGGTGGCGACGCATCGAGCATCCTCTATCCCTACTATGCCGATGGCACTGACGAGGGTATCAGTGAACGTGTGAACGAGATTTTGAGTTGTACGTCGATTGCCAAGAAAGAGACCTTCGAGAATTACCTGCTGAATGGTGCTCCCTATGATGGCGAGGAGGAGATGAACGACAAACAGTACTACCAGTTCATGGTATGGCATCGTGGACTTGCCGTTCCTGCCGCCCGTAACCTGAACGACAAGGAGGTGAAGCGTGGTAAGACACTCTTCTCAGAGATGGGATGTGCCCAGTGTCATCGTCCGTCATGGAAGACGGGTGCCGACAACTACTGGGTGGATGCCTCCATCAAGGCTTACGCTGCCAGCATCGGCAAGGATGCTAACAATATGTTGCCGAGATATCCGAACCAGACCATCTGGCCCTATACCGATATGGTACAGCACCGTCTGTTTATGATGAATGATATCCGTACAGGATGGTGCCGCACGACACCTCTCTGGGGACGTGGTCTCTCCCGCCAGTTGACAGGTAATGACGACCGTCTGCACGACTGTCGTGCACGTACTGTCATCGAGGCGATCATGTGGCACGGCTATTCCAAGCAGTCGGATGCCTATAAGGCTACTGAGAAGTTCTATAACCTTCCGAAGGCTGACCGTGACGCTGTCGTGAAGTTCATAGAATCAATTTAATACACACTTTTCTTGCCAATATGGCAAATAATGTGTATCTTTGCACATAATGAAGAAAACTGTCATAGCATTATATATCGTGGTGATAGCCGTCATGGCTGTCGCCACGATTGTTGAGAAATACCAAGGAACATCTTACGTCGCCGACCATTACTATGGCTCCTGGTGGTTCTCCCTGTTATGGGCTTTGCTCACCTTTGCCGGCATCGCCTATTTCCTCGGTCGTAAGGTACATCGGCTTTCCACCTTTACCCTTCACCTGTCATTCGTCATCATCCTGCTGGGAGCATTACTGACCCATCTCACGGCAAAGAAAGGTATTGTCTATCTGCGTACAGGACAAGGTACCGACCGTTATATGACAGCGGACATGCAGCTGCACCCGCTGCCCTTCGCCGTCAGACTCGACCGCTTTGAGGTGACATATCATGACGGGACGACAGCGGCAGCCGACTATGCCTCTACCATCACGATGGATGACGGCGCCCATCAGGAGCAGGCTACCGTATCGATGAACAATATCGTATCTTTCCATGGGGTACGCCTCTATCAGAGTAGTTTCGACGAGGATATGCAAGGCAGTATCCTGGCGATGAACAGTGACCCGTGGGGCATACCCGTCACCTACCTGGGCTATGCCCTCCTCTTCCTCTCCCTTGTCTGGATGCTCCTCGACCCCAAGGGTACCTATCGCAGACTGCTGCGCTCCCCACTTCTGAAGCGGGGGATGATGCTCTTGGCTCTCTTACATCTTACCTCATACTTCTCACCTCTTCACGCCACCCCTCGTGTCCTTCCCCAAGAGACTGCCGAGAAGTTCGGACAGCTCTTCATGGTCTATAACGACCGGGTGTGCCCTGTACAGACCTATGCCATCGATTTCACCAAGAAGCTCTATGGCAAGCGTTCCTATCAGGACTATACGGCAGAACAGGTGCTCACGGGTTTTGTCTTCTTCCATGATGACTGGCTCAACGAACCTGTCATCAAGGTAAAGGGGGGAGAGCTGAAGGAACGGCTGAGCATACCCGACTATGCCAGCATGAACTATTTCTTCGGGAAGAACGGCTACATACTGGGACCTTACGTACAGGAATACTACCAAGGACAGCAACAGGAGAGTTTCCATAAGCAGGTAGCCAAGATAGACGAGAAACTGATGCTTGTCCTGGAACTGCATAAGGGCACCCCTTTAAAACTCCTGCCCTATCAGGACCAGGGTATCATCAAATGGTATGCCCCTACCGACAACCTGCCAGACAGTATGAATGAGGAGCATCGCAAATATATCCGTGACGTGTTCACACTGCTGAACGGAGAGATACAGGCTGGCAACTATGAGCGCGCCAATGCTTTCATCGATAAGATGGCGACATACCAGAAGACCTTCGGAGGCTCCTCCCTGCCCACGCCCACACAGGTCAAGGCAGAGCGTATATATAATAAGGTGGCGTTTGCCACCATCCTCTTTATGGTATGTCTCACCATGGGTATCCTGTCGTTCCTGCTATTGGTCTTCAACAAGACACGACACACCTTCCTCGTCCAACGAGTGATCCTCCTGCTGGTATTCCTCGCTTTGTCTTTAGCACTTACCCTGCGTTGGGTCATCACTGGCACCATCCCGATGTCAAACGGTTATGAGACCATGCTCTTCCTCGCCTGGAGTATCATGCTGCTGGCACTGATCGTATGCAGGTGGTTCTCTATCATGCTCACCTTCGGGTTCCTGCTGTCCGGCTTCTTCCTGTTGGTGAGCCATATCTCACAGATGGACCCGCAGATCACCCATCTGATGCCAGTACTCAACTCTCCCCTGCTAACGCTCCACGTCAGCGTCATCATGATGTCGTTTGCCTTTCTCGCCTTCACCTGCGTCTGTGGTATCACGGCATTGATGATGCGACAGAAGGCTGAGGAGCTGAAACTGCTCTCCCAGCTGTTCCTCTTCCCTGCCCTCACCACCCTCGGCATAGGTATCTTCATCGGGGCGATATGGGCGAATGTGTCATGGGGAACCTATTGGAGCTGGGACCCTAAGGAGACATGGGCACTGATCACCTTTATGATCTATGCAGTAGGGGTACATGAGCAGTCTCTGTCTTTCCTGCGTAAGCCCCAATACTACCATCTGTATATGACACTTGCCTTCCTGACCATCCTCATGACTTACTTCGGGGTGAATTATTTCTTGGGTGGAATGCACAGTTATGCGTAATTCCTTTGGGTTTCCTTTTGCGTTTCTATCATTTTTTTGTACCTTTGCCATCAAAGATGGCGAACTTACTCCGTCTCGGCAAAAAAATGAATAAATTCTTTTGTTTTGCTCTCGACTTTTCGTAACTTTGCGGACAAAATAAAAGACAATGGACCATCTAGTAAAGACGATTACATTCGAGAAGGCACATGCCGAGGTATCCAAGTTCGACAACGGAACGGAAGTAAAGGAATACCACGTGATGATTCATGTGGGGGATGCCACATTGACCTATTCCGAACAGTTAGAGACAATACTCAATGCTTATAACTCCCTTCTTGACGGAGAACTGAAAGGAGCACGCAGTGTGTTCAAACGCTATTTCCTGAGTGACTCCGCCAACCAGGCTGACGACATCATCCTCAACGATGTGACAGACTGTGCCAAGAGCATCATTGAGCAGGCACCGCTTGACGGTACCAAGATCGCACTGTGGGTTTATCTGCAGACTAACGTACAGACGGGTGTCGGCAAGAGCGGGCTCTATGAGGTGAGACATGGTGATTTCCGTCATCTGTGGAACGGCAGTGCCCATAACATGGCGGCAAACTCGGAGTATCAGACGCGTCTGCTTTTCAATGAGTATAGCATGCAACTGCTGGAGGAGGGCTGCACACTGAAGGACAACTGTATCCGCACCTGGTTCTTCGTCAATGATGTCGACCTGAACTATGGTGGGGTGGTCCGTGCCCGCAACCAGTTCTTCTTCACCCAGGGACTGACTGTCAACACACACTTCATCGCCTCGACGGGTATTGGTGGTAGACAGGCTGACCCTAACGTGTTGTCACAGATGGACAACTATGCCATCGCCGGTATTGAGCAGGAGCAGATTCACTACCTCTACGCTCCCTCCCACCTCAACCGCACCAGCGACTATGGCGTGAGTTTCGAGCGTGGCACCCGTGTGGACTATCAGGACCGCCGGCAGGTATTCATCTCTGGTACGGCAAGTATCAACAACAAGGGCGAGATCATGTACCCCAAGGATATCCGCAAACAGACCCACCGTATGTGGGAGAATGTGGAGACCTTGCTCGCTGAGGCGGAGTGTACCTATGAGGATGTAGGCTATATGGTGGTATATCTCCGTGACACCTCCGACTATCAGGTCGTTCACCAGCTTTACGAGGAGCGTTTCCACGGCAAGCCCTACGTCATCGTCCACGCCCCCGTCTGCCGTTCCGGTTGGCTGGTGGAGATGGAGTGCATGGCAGTCCGCAAGGTGGATAACCCACAACTCAAAGCATATTAAAGTTTACTAGTGTTTTATGAAGGTGCCACCTTCGTAATAACTTCTATGAAATCAGTTACCAAATGAAGCCTTCATCTGCTTATGATGCCTTGTGTATGGGTAGAAGGTTACTGGTGATGGGGTGTTAGTGCCTACCTTCGAGGGAGTTAGGTACGCCCTTTCAACCGTTCGGCTATAGCCAAACAACTGAACGGCTCCAGCCAAACAACTGAACGCCTATAGCCGAAATAGAAGACAACAAAAAGCACTACCTTTGACCCACGGTCGAAGGTGGGCTGCACCTCGATAATAAAAGAAAAAAGATTATTTCTTTGTATTTTGCCCGGTTTGCACTACCTTTGCAGACATGAAACATCTGGGATGTCTTCTCTTCTTTTATGTCATTGTGCTGGCAGGATGTAATAGACAGTCTGCCTATGAGCAGCTATTGGTTGAGGCAGACAGACTGATGGAGCAGCATACCGACTCCGCACTCCATATTCTGGAGGGTATCACTGATGTCATGGACAAAGGTGACGAGTCAAGCCGTGCCTACTATATCCTGTTACTGACGCAGGCGAGATACAAATGCTATCAGCCCGTTCCCGCTGACAGTCTGATGCGCTCGGCTGTCCGTTATTATGAGCAGAGTGGTAATCCGTCCCTGCTATGCCGATCCTATTATTATCTGGCAATGCCCCTCTATGAGCAGGGAAAGCATGAGGAGGCACTACTATTATTAAAGAAAGGAGAGGAACTTGCCGTCCGCAATCACGACCTGCTCTATATGGCAAAATATCATGAGAGCCTCTGTATGGTGAACTATAGTACAAAGTATGATAAGATGACGTTGCATTATGCACAACTTGCCTTGAGGGATAACAGACAACTTGTTGACACCTCTGCCATAATCCGCAATCTTTCTCAGATTTCGACTGCGTTATACAGATTAGGAAGACAAAAAGAATCTGAGGACTCTATTCTCAAGATATTGCCACTGCTTCACCAGATGAATACAACCAGTAAATCATATGTCCTAACAAATATTGGCTGCTCTATGCATACCGCTGGAAACTTAGTGTCTGCGAGAAAGTATCTGGAAGAGTCATTGAGAATTAATCCCATGCCTCATACCTATGCAGAGTTAGGAGACATCTATGCAGACGAGGGTAATATGACAGAGGCAGAAAAATGCTGGCAAGAGGCCTTAAAGACCAGTGATAGCCAAACTATCCTGAACGTCCTTCCGTCTATTCAAAAACGTTATGAGCAGCAAGAGGACTATAAATCTGCAATTAATATATCCAATCGGATCCACCAGATTAAAGACTCCCTCACCCAAGCCTCCGAACAGGCGACTATTGCTGAAATACAGCATAGATACGACCACCAAGTGGTGGAGAACAAGTACTACAAGACACTGACCTGGCTGTTTGGCTCTGTCCTTTTGTTGGTCATTATATCCTTTGGTTACTATTTTTACTATCGCAGGACAGTCAGAAGATTTACCAGTCAGCTGACGGCGAAAGAAGAGGCAATCCGAAACGCCCAACAAAAAATCGCCTTGTTAGAGAATATGGACGGAGAGCATCATGAGGAGATCATGGCATTAAACGCACAGATCAAGATCTTGCGCCAGCAGACCAATGAACAGTTAGGACGTGGAAAGGAAGTCTATGATGCAGTTGCCGCAGGGAATAAATTGCAGTCATTAAACAAAGAGCATTACCTGATAGAGTATTATTCCATTCTTCGTTATGAGCAGTATACATTATGGATGAGTGAATACAAAGACTTAACCGCCCGTCTTCTTACCTATCTTATTCTACAGGATATGGGTAAGTCGGATACTGAGATACAGGACATACTCTGCATCACCAATTCATCACTTCGCTCCATAAAAACACGACTAAAAGCACACCTAAGACACTAATATCAACCCTATCTTGCTGCATTTTAGGGCTCTAGAGCCATTCCAAAGGGTTCGTTACTCTCTGTCACACAGGTAATTAGCCCCATTTTAACATTGCAGCACCACCACAAAACAAAAGCCGAATAAATTTGCAGAAGTCTTTCTCTGTTTCTAATTTTGCAGCCCGAAATCAATACGACTACAAAATGAAAACAAGAATGATGAGACTGCTTATGGCAGTATTGATGCTGGGCATGCCCATGCTTCAGGCAGATCAGGGGACGGTTCTCTGATCTGTTATAAAACATTAAAGGTTTACTGCGTATGCTGACATATTATAATAAATATGTACCTTTG
>JBGUNO010000025.1:0-4471 GCA_045117415.1 Prevotella sp.
TTTGCCCCCACACCCCAAACTGTCCTTTTCTTCGGCGCGAAGATTTAGAGCCCCTTGTAAGGGGAGGCTATAATGCAGGGTTCCCCCTGCGGGGGCTTTTACCGATTACCCAACCCTCTTAGCCAAGAGGGCTTCGAACCACTCCTAAATCCTCGCCAATCGTTGGCAAGGACTTAATTGACTACGACGACTGGTCGTCTCCGTCAAGGTTTTAGTATGGCTCTCCAGCTTTCGCCCAAAATATGGCTGGCTTCGCCTACCCATATTTAGGGTTCGCCATGATTTTTTATTTTATTATTTAATTCTGTTTTTATGTTTAAGTTCAAAAGATCTCAGATTGGGAAGATCCTGAAATTTACAGGATCGTTGATAACACTCGTTATAACAACCTTTTTCGTGCAGTCATGCGGGTTATTATACTGTTAGTCGTTCACTGTTCGGCAGTGAAACCTGACCAGACTTCATCGGCCGCTCAGATCGATACGTGGCACCGCCAGCGAGGCTGGAAACTCGGCATCGGCTACCACTACGTCGTCCGTCGTAACGGAGAGATTGAGCCCGGCAGACCGGAATGGATGATCGGCGCACACTGCCTGAACCACAACGCCCACTCGATAGGCATCTGCTACGAGGGCGGACTCGATGCCCGCGGACAACCCGATGATACCCGCACGGCTGAGCAGAAAGCATCGCTCCGACGACTCCTAGAGGACCTTCACCGCCGCTACCCGCGTGCCATCATCGTAGGTCATCACGACCTCGACCCCAAGAAGGCTTGCCCCTGTATCCCAAACGTCGCCCGTGAGTATGCTGATTTGAACGATGTTCGAGCCTGTTTACACTCGACAAAGTGAGCAAGCTCACTCTGTTCTCGCTTAAACACAGCCTTCAGCCGAAATAACAAGAGTGCCCCGCTCAGTTGAGCGGGGCACTCTTGATGTAAGCAGAAAGGGGGCTTTATCGTTTAATATACTTTTTCCTATCCTTGATGAATAGTTCTCCGCGTTTGGGTTGCAGGATTTGTCTGCCACTGAGATTGAAAATCTTGCCTGATGTATTAGGGAAAGCTTTAGGTAAAGACCTGATGTCATTTGTTTTACCACTACGGATTTTGGCCGTAGAGGCGCAACTGACACCTACGTCAGCATGGCTTACCCAGATACGGTCACGCTCCTTGTCTATACACATATTGGTAGCCACATCAAATCCAAGACCTGGCATATCCATATCCCAGACGGTGAAGTCCTTGCCATCGTACATGGCAATACCATGCCCCCCCTCAAAACTGAGCCATACCCTGCCGAATCTATCAAAGTCAATGCTGTTAATCCAGTTGCCTGGCAAGTCTGAAGAGATGGATTCGGGCAGTTCTTCGTGACGTCGCATGAAGCGTTGAAAATCTTTTTTCCCCATCCCATCGGATCAGCCCCCCGTGCCAGTCATCATAATCTAATGTGTAATAAAGTTCATTCATATTGCCTGCCATCCAGAAAACGCCGTTTTCATCGATGGCGATAGGGCCGTATGTGTTTGTCGGGAAAGGCAGGTTAACATCGATTTTACTGTCTTTCGTCGGCATGGGTAAATCTTTATTGGCATAGTGTGTCCATGTCTTGCCGTCATAGCAGAACAAACCGTCACCATATTCGCCAAAAGTCGTAATCGCCTTTCCACAGCAAGTCCATAAACGGCCTTCCTTGTCGAAAGCCACACTATACACCCTGTTGGTGGTAAGTCCGGAGTTGTCCTTGTTAAAGGTCTTCCACTTCTTTCCGTCGAAGCAGTGGAGTCCATTGTCAGCTGCAATCCAGAGCCTGTCCTCATGGTCGACAGCTACTTGGAAGATGTCGTCTGTGAAGCGATCAGCAACTCCCTTGAAAGGACAGCTTTCGTCTGTCTGATAGGCAATGGTGTCTGTCTGTGTAATCTTATACAATCTAAAGTATGTCCAGTGGCTTATTACCCATATATCGCCATGTTTGTCAACTGCTGTCTCTGAGATGTGTAGATTCTTAAAGAAATCCGTTTTAGCAAAACTTCCGTCAGGCTTCAGCTTGAACATTCCGTTGCCTCTTGTGGTAGCCAGATAGTTGCCGTCATGATCTATACTGCCGCCTCTTGACATAGCCAAAGGTGAAAGTACGTTCGGATAGGACTTCATGGGTATGCTTTCAAACCGGCCGTCTTTGAAAACTAATACCTCATTGCGGTCTGTACCCAAATAAAATTGCCCGTCTTGCATAGACATAGATGCCAGACTGCAATGCGCATTATATGAAGTGACACATTGCCCGTCATATTTGAGCAGGAAGGAATCACGGACAGCCCACAGGTTTCCGTTCTCGTCCCCTGTCACTCTTCTTATCCCTCCAAGACTGACGCCTGCGTCGTCAACCTTATATTCCGTGAAGGTGTCATCCTTGAACTTCAGGAGTCCGTCGTCGGCACACACCCATTTGTTACCAGAACGGTCCTTGATGATGTTCCTGCAGATGCCTAAGCCCTCGTACACCAGGACAATGCCATGATCTGTCAACTTCCCAAGACCTATGCCTCCTGATGTCCCGTATCCTGTAACCCAGACGGTTCCGTCGTCGTCTATGAAAATGTCATTGATTGCCATATAAGCGGAAGAGGAATCGTATGGAAATCTATACAATTCAACGATTTCCCCATCGACTATCTTTAAGAGATCTGCCAGAGAAGCTATCCAAATATTTCCGTCCTTGTCCTTTTCAATATCATTAATCGTCATCTGAGCTCCGATAGACAGCGATGAATTGGTAAAATTTGTGATATCACCATTTTCAATCTTCCCAAATCCATTATACCAACCCCCATACCAGATTTCACCATCGATATTATTCAGGCAGGTTATATAGTTGTCTGTCAGCCCCTTGGTCCTTTCTAACAGAGTCTCTTCTCCAGTATTTTTATTGATAATAACCAGTCCGTAACTGGTTCCAACGTAGATATTCTGTTCGTCAACTGTCAAGGCATAGGCTACACCCGTGTCTACGTAAAAATCCTGCCAATCATAAAGGATGTCATGGTCGGACTCTGCCCACAAGGCTTGAATCATGCAGAGGAATAAAACGATAAAGGAGAGTTTACGCATAAATTGTGCTCTTGACATTATAATAACTTCTCCATCTCTAATATTTCTTCCATATTTGTGGCAACGACTACGCTGTCTGAGTCTAAACGTTCGCGACTGATGAGCTCTAAGAAACGGTATCTTTGCATGTGCTCCCTATAAACAGGACGTACGGAGGGTGTGATGCTCAATCGCATACGGCAACGATAGTAGGTGTGATTTCCGTCATTTGTACTCCAGTCAACAAGATTCCTCGTATTCAAGCCAATGATCTCCAGTTCGCTGAAATTAATGGTCTCGCTACCGTCGGTTGTGGTGCCACTTAGGAAATGGTGGTATCCTGTTGAATAGGGTGAATTATAGAATTTTACCATTCTAAGATCCATCGTCACCTCACGTCTTCCTTCTTGACGGTAGCCTACGTATTCTTTACTCAACACATTCTTCAATACAAATGAATACCTCGAAGCATCGAAAATGATTTGACCACTTTTTGCGAATCTATCAGTTGCATATACTTCAACCTTGTAGCGATACCCCTCCTCGTATTCAAATCCTTGAATTTCGCCTGGGTAAAACCTTCCAATACGTTCGCCATTATCATTTGTGGCTTCCATCTGGAGTTGCCAAGGCGCTTCTGCACCCCAATATGAAGAACCTATCACATATTCAGGCTCTATATACATTGTCCATACCTCGGTGTAGTTTTCTTCATCTTCACTACTGCATGCTGTCAGCAGGAAAAGGGCAGAGAGGAATATGCCTAATGTTCTGAATGCTCGTTTCATAATTACTTTTTTAATGGGTTCCCGTTTATATAACTGCAAAGGGTTGAAAACCTTGCATGATTCGGATGCAAATTTAAGAAAGATTTGCAATTTATACAAGGATAAGGGGAAAATAGTGTGTTTTGTGGCGTTGCAAGGGAAAAGCATGGTAAAGGCCTTATAATCAAGGCTTTTCAGCGCATTACGCCATCAAGTACCCCTTAAATTGCAACGCTTTTTATGGTGGAATATGCAAGATTATTTGCCGCTAACTTCTCTGATGTCAGCCTTCAGCATCTATCTTTTCCATCATCTGCTTCAAGCTGCGTAGGACTATGGCTCAGGGGGTAATAACGGTTCGCTGGCCATCATGGACTCAAACTCATAGGCAGGAGCCTTTTCTTCCTGAGCTACCACTTGAAGGATTGGGGCGCCAAGTGCCTGCTCAATAGACACTATCGTATCTATCGTGAAATTGTGAGTACCACGCATCCACTTACTGATTTCTGCCTCCTTCTTACCAAGTAGCAAAGCCAGATCTTTCTGCTTGAGCCCTTTTGCCACAAGGATATCATGAATGCGATCCACTATCTGAAACGAAAGATCC
>JBGUNO010000026.1:0-109291 GCA_045117415.1 Prevotella sp.
TGCGTAGAAAGGTGTAGGAATTCAAGTGATAGGGACTAGGAAGCTTGCTTCCATAGGCAATAACACTTGAAATACTACGAAAGTCTGACAAGACTTATAACATCAGCAGGGGTTTTTCAGGTTTTTGTAAAATCATCTGTGGTAAAATAAATCTGTGGGATCTGTGAGATCTGTGTGACTCTACTTCGAGCGGAGGGTGAGGAGGACGATTTCGCCAGGGAGACCGAGGCGGAAGGGGATGAGGGCACCGAGACCGGTGGAGACGAACAAGGCACGAGAGCCATCATAAACCCATCCCCCATAGTTCTCATAACTGAAGACAGCAGGAGAGAAACCAAAGACATTCGCCTGACCACCATGCGTATGACCACTCAACGTGAGCTGGGCATGACACTGCGGGAGGATCAACTCACGCCATGCCGTGGGGTCATGCTGGAGCATGAGAACAAACGGGTTATTGGTTATAGAGGCGGGGAGATTCAGTCCGGCGAGGGTCTTGGCGACATCGCCCTTACGAGGCATCCGCTTGACAGTACCCCAGTTTTCCATGCCTGCGATGATGATGGAGTCACTATCCCTGTGAATGACACGATGCTCGTTCATCAGGAGGGTCCATCCCGCCTGTCGCTCTAACGCCTGCGTCTTCTTTGCATTCGCCTCCTTCGTCAGAGAGTCATCCGGTTCATAGATAGCATAGTCGTGATTACCCAGGACGGAATAGACACCGTCGGGAGCCTTCAAACGGCTGAGCTGGGGAAGATGCTCGACAATCTCGTCAGGATACACATTCTGCAGGTCGCCCACAAACACGATCATATCCGGACGCAGTGCCAACATACTGTCTACGGCACGTTCCAACAACCACTGGCGGGTGCCTGTCATAGTACCGACATGGGCATCAGAGAACACGGCGATGCGGTAGCCATCGAAAGCTGCCGGCAGGTCTTTGCTCCGATATTCCACCTGACGGATCTCCAACTGCT
Source organism: Prevotella sp. (assembly GCA_045117415.1). Taxonomy (GTDB): domain Bacteria; phylum Bacteroidota; class Bacteroidia; order Bacteroidales; family Bacteroidaceae; genus Prevotella. Next base: position 984 of record JBGUNO010000026.1, read on the forward strand.
GGTAGCCCACAAACATACCATAGAAGGCGAAGAGGATGATGATCATGGAGAGACTAATGCCTACCTTCTTGCCCCAGCGACGGGGTAAGAGATAACGACACAGGAAAAAAATGGCGAGTGGGACGACCACAAATGCCATCATCACAAAAAAGGGTACTGCGTAACGAGCAATCATTTTTAGTTTATAGTTTAGAGATTATAGATTATAGTTTAGCGTTTAGCGGTTAGAGAGGAGCGTTGAGAGGAATTTACGGAGGGTCTCGACGGGGAGCCCACGGCGGTGGGCATAGTCGTGGAGCTGGTCCTCCCCTATTTTCCCGATAGAGAAATAATGCGCCTCAGGGAGCGCTATCATCAAACCACTGACACTGGCATGCGGTTTCATGGCACCACTCTCGGTGAGGCGGATACCTATCCGCTTGAATGCCAGGAGCTTGTCGAGCACGAAGTTCAGACTGGTGTCCGGCAGGGAGGGATAGCCCACGGCGGGACGGATGCCCTGAAACTTCTCGGCATGGAGCTCCTCCATCGTCAGATGCTCATCAGGGGCATAGCCCCAGATCTCCTTACGCACCTCCTCATGCAGTCTCTCCGCCGCTGCCTCAGCGAGTCTGTCGGCAAGCAGCTGTACCATCATCTTCTGATAAGGGTCTTGGTCGAAATCGGTCTCCAGTCCCATATCAACCGTTGTGGCAAAGACCCCTATGTGGTCGTGCTCGGGATGGATGAAGTCGGAGAGGCAGAGACAGTCCCCGTGTTGCTGACGCAACAGGGGCAAGGTGAAAGATGACAGTTGACAGTTGACAGGTGAGCGGTTAGCGGTTAGCGTAATGACAACGTCATCCCCCTCGGCATGAGCCTCGAAGAGTTCGAAGAGGGCATGGGAACGGTATCTGCCATCCAGTTGGGCGAGCACCTGCTCCGCCTCTGCCCTGCTCTGCTGCTGTTGGTCAGGAGTCCTCAACTGCCATGCATAATAGAAATAGTCCCAGTTGATATAGGGTTGCACATCGTGAATCTCGTAAGTCTTTCTCATCTGAAGGCGACCTCCTCTCCGATATAGTCCGTATCCACCTTCCCGTTGACATAGACGGAATGACCGTTACACAAGGTGCGCTCCACCCGCCATAGGTAGGTATGTCCCTCCATCGGGCTCCACCCACACTTACTCTGTATACAGTCTGGTGTCACCGTCCATCCGGAACGAGGACGTACCAGGACGAGGTCCGCACGATAGCCGGGACGGATAAAGCCCCGTTGGCGCACCTCAAAGAGACGTGCCGGGTTATGACACATCAGCTCGACGAGTCGTTCCAGCGACAATACCCCCTGGTCGACCAGCTCGAGCATGGTGACCAGCGAGAACTGGATCATCGGCATACCACTTGCCGCCCTGGCACATCCACCCTCTTTCTGGGAGAGGAGATGCGGGGCATGGTCGGTACCTATCACCGTGATACGACCGTCAGAGAGTGCCTGTTGCAAAGCCTCCCTGTCCCTTTCCGACTTGATGGCGGGATTGCATTTGATGCGGGTACCTAAACGGGTATAGTCGCGGTCGGAGAAATAGAGGTGGGAGACGGTGGCTTCGGCGGTAATCGGAGAACTCTGAGAACTCGGAGAACTCGGAGAACTCGGAGTACTCAGAGAACTCAGAGAACTCAGAGAACTCCGAGCCAAAAGCTCCAGCTCTTTGGCGGTGGAGAGGTGTGCGATATGCAGGCGGGTATGGTACTTATGTGCCAGTTCCACGGCGAGCCTCGTACTCTCGTAACAAGCCTCTACGCTACGGATCTCCGGATGATGAGCCACTGACGGGTCATCGCCATATTCCTCCTTTGCCGCTGCCATATTATGGTTGATGATCTCCGTATCCTCACAATGAGCCATCAACGGCAGTGGGGTACTGCTGAAAATACGCTCCAGGGCTTCCCTGCGGTCTACCAGCATATTCCCTGTTGACGAGCCCATGAAGAGTTTGATGCCCGGGATCCGATGGATGTCCAACAGCGGGAAGCTGTCGGCATTGTCATTCGTCGCCCCAAAGAAGAAACTGTAGTTGACATGGCTCTTCTGGCGTGCCAACGCGAATTTCTCCTCCAGCGCCTCTAATGTCGTGGTCTGGGGCTTCGTATTCGGCATATCGAAGAAAGTGGTGACGCCACCTGCTGCCGCTGCACGGCTCTCTGTGTCGATATCCGCTTTCTCCGTGAGCCCTGGCTCACGGAAATGCACATGGTCGTCAATGATACCGGGGAGGATGAAGCAGCCTGAAGCATTGACTATAGTATCTATAGGGACTATAGGAACTATAGTATCTATAGGAACTATAGGAACTATAGTATCTATAGGAACTATATCCACGATCGTGTCATCCTCGATGAGGATCGTACCATCGAAGGTACGACCTTCATTCACTATCGTGCCACCTTCGATAATCGTCCTCATGGGCTATTCCTTCTCTACCCCACTCATCCGTTTCTCATTCTCCTGAGCCGTCTGGTAATAGTCCTTGACATAGGGGTCGTCCTTGAATTTCTGTGTCGCCTTCGACATGATATCCTCTATCTGTGGGGTGAGGATCGGATAACGGTACTGACTGGTGATCATCATAAAGACACCAGGACCGAGGACATTATCGAAATTCGCCTCGATGAACTTCATCACAAGACGGTCCTCCTCGGCGGCTATCTGAGCAGCCTCACCAGACAGATGACGGTTGATCTCCCCCTCATCCATTCCTTCCAGGAGCATCTGACTCTGTTTGTGAGACAGTTCGTTCATCTGGTTGGTCAACTGGTTATGCTTGTCAATGAACTTATACAGCGAGTCGTTCATCGGTGTTCCACCCACCATCTGTCTTGCCGGGTCAATCTTAATGACAATATCCCCTTGTTCCAATACGACAGGCATGATACTCTCGTCATCCATATACAGACTAGCCATACGTACCGTGTCGAGGAGCCCCGTGAAATGGAACTCACCATGCACCACATCGCAGGAATCAATATTCTTGAATTCGTTATTCTTGATAGCCTTGAGATAGAGTTTGCTGCCATCCAACGCCGATACTGACGAAGAGCCCTCCACGTTGTATGTACTGGCACACGACGCTAGGAGTACTGAGATGACAGACAAAATTAAGACCTTCTTCATAGATGTTTTATTCATTTGTGATGCAAATGTACAACGATGGTTTGAAAAGAAGAAAAATATTTGCGCAATTTAATATATTTGTGCAAATATTTAGTATTTTTTGCCTACTGAGCCTCTTTTTCCAATTCATGAGTGATACGATGACTGGTATAGAGTTGCAGGATAGCTGCCACCAAGAGGATGACGATCCAGTTGTTGTGCACATATTTAATATATAGTAGAAAATCCAGTCCGAGGAAGTTCGACTGGTTGGCAAGCATCATCAGTCCCGCCAACAGGAAAAGGACGTCACTGATCAGGACGATACGACGGAGGCGACGGATGGTCACATTCCTCCCCTCGTACGTCTGGCGCATCTGAATACTCGCAAACAACAACGCACCGGGGGCAAAGACATAAGGAGCCCACGACTGGAAAAAGATACTGGCACCGGAACCTACCGCCATCAATAAGCCTCCTAACAGCAGGAGCACTGTCTCCACCTTACTCAGCTGTCTCATCGGATTTCGTAGACTGGGGTTTGTCGCTGCTGAAGACAAAGATATCCTCGTTGTCCTCCTTCATGAAATAACGCTCCCTGGCAATCTTCTCAATCGCCTTGGGATTACTGTCGAGCATCTTGATCCTCTTACGGTCACGGTTATACTGGTCCGTCTGGCGCTTGATCTCGTCCTGCAGCTCACCAATCTGCTGCTGGTTCTTGAAATGATGCCACACGCTGTTCTCATCCACAAAACCGATAAAAACAATTGCCAGTAACGTCACCACCCCGTATTTCAACCAGGGGATACGATACAGTCTCTCCGCTATTTCCTTCAGTCGCTTCATAATTTGCCACAAAATTACAAAATAATTTTCAATTTTCAATTGTAAATTCTCAATTATTTCGTAAATTTGCAAGAAATTTACATGTATTATGGAAGAATATATCGTTTCTGCACGAAAATACAGACCGATGACCTTCGATGCGGTCGTAGGACAGCAGGCACTGACCACGACGCTGAAGAATGCGGTGAAGAGCGGGAAACTGGCTCATGCCTACCTCTTCTGCGGTCCCAGAGGTGTGGGAAAGACCACCTGTGCCCGTATTTTCGCCAAAGCCATCAACTGCATGACTCCTACCGAGGAGGGAGAGGCGTGCGGGCACTGTGAGAGTTGTCAGGCGTTCAACGAGCAGCGGTCGTTCAATATCTTTGAGTTAGACGCTGCCTCCAACAACTCGGTGGAGCATATCAAGACACTGATGGAACAGACCCGCATACCACCGCAGGTGGGAAAATACAAGGTGTTTATCATCGACGAGGTACACATGCTCTCCACGGCTGCCTTCAACGCTTTCCTGAAAACGCTGGAAGAGCCTCCCTCGCATATCATCTTCATCCTCGCCACCACGGAGAAACACAAGATACTGCCGACGATCCTGAGCCGTTGCCAGATCTACGACTTCGAGCGGATGACGGTACGTAACACCATCGACCATCTGAAAACGGTAGCGGAGAAAGAGGGCATCCAGTATGAGGAACAAGCCCTTGCCGTCATTGCGGAGAAGGCGGACGGCGGTATGCGTGACGCCCTGAGCATCTTCGACCAGGCGGTCTCTTTCTGTCAGGGGAATATCACGTACCAGAAGGTGATTGAGGACCTGAACGTGCTGGACGCAGAGAATTACTTCAAGATCATCGACCTCGCCGTGGATAACAAGGTGAGCGATATCATGGTACTGCTGAACCAGCTCATCAACAAGGGGTTCGACGGAGGACTGCTCATCGGCGGACTTGCCAAACATGTCAGGAACGTGCTGATGGCGAAAGACCCACAGACCCTGCCACTGCTGGAGGTCAGTGACCAGCAGCGCGAGCGCTACCAGCAACAGGCACAGAAATGCGAGACCCGCTTCCTGTATGATGCCCTCCGACTGATGAACCAGTGTGACATCAACTACCGCCAGTCGTCTAACAAACGACTGCTGGTGGAACTGACACTCATCGAGATCGCACAGATCACACAGCCCGACGAGGGGGCTGGCAGTGGGCGTAAGCCCAGAAGATTGAAATCCCTGTTTAAGCAACTGATACAACAGCCTCATCCACAGAAAGCAGCCCCACAGGTAGCTGCGGCTGAGGAGGTTGTGTCTCAGAGAGGTCAGAGTTCTCAGAGTTCTCAGAGTACTCCGAGTACTCAGAGTACTCCGATTGATAACAAACCTTTGCGGAAAGGCGTCGGCTTCTCCTGGAACAAACTACGGGAGAAGGCGAGTTCCAAGAGTAAGATGCAGATCATCCCGGGCTCACTGGGACCTAACGACCCTAATGCCGTCATCAGAAACGAGCAGTTGGAGTTCTCGCAACAGGACCTGGAGTTCCAGTGGATGATGATGTGCAACCGCATGCCCCAGCACCTGAGCGGTATTGCCACCCGTATGAAGAACATGAACCCGGTCATCAAGGAGATGCCTCATGTGGAGGTGGTGGTCGACAACCAGCTTGCCCTTGACCAGATGACAGAGATCAAAGGCAGTATCCTCAGTACGCTGAGGATCTACCTGCATAACAATGCCATCACCCTTGACATGAGGATTGCGGAACAGAAAGAGCGTGTCCGTATCCTGACCCGCCGGGAACAGTATGAGCTGATGGAAAAAGAAAATCCCGCCATTGCGAAACTGCGGGACCTCCTAGACCTAGAGTTGGCATAGCCAACTATTAACCGTTAATCATGAACCATGAATCATGAACCATGAACCATGAACCATTAAATAAGGTTCATCCCTATTTTCCTGCATTCTGAGCGCATGTCATCAGGCCAGATAGAGGCTTGAATCTCTCCGATATGTCCTTTGTGGAGGAGTACCATACAGAGGCGGCTCTGTCCGATACCACCACCAATACTCAATGGCAACTGGTCGTGAAGCAGTTTCTGGTGGAAATAAAGTCCTTCACGCTCCTCCTGACCCTCCAGTTGCAGCTGGCGGAGCAATGACTCCTTATCGACACGGATACCCATGGAGGAAAGCTCGAAGGAACGTCCCAGGACAGGATACCAGATGAGGATATCACCATTCAGACCTGCCAAGCCATTCTCACCAATGGTCGACCAGTCGTCATAGTCAGGGGCACGACCGTCATGCTTCTCCCCATTCGACAGTTTGCCACCAATACCGATGACAAACACGGCACCATATCGCTCACAGATCGCATCCTCACGCTCCTTGGGAGTCTTGTCAGGATACATCCTCAACAGTTCCTCGGCATGGATGAACATGATCTTCTCCGGCAGGAAGGGCTTGATCTGCGGATAGGTCTCACAGGTCAGGTACTCCGTACGACGGATAGCGGCATAGATACGCTCCACCACATTCTTCAGGTAGGCTATGGTGCGCTGCTCCTTCGTGATGACAGCCTCCCAGTCCCATTGGTCGACATACAGGGAATGGAGGTTATCCAGCTCCTCGTCGGCACGAATGGCATTCATATCGGTATAGATGCCATAGCCAGGCTCTATCTGATACTCCGCCAGGGAGAGACGTTTCCATTTCGCCAGCGAGTGGACGACCTCTGCCTGGGCGTCCCCCAGGTCCTTGATAGGAAAAGACACGGCACGCTCCACTCCGTTCAGGTCATCGTTGATACCCAGTCCCTTGAGCACGAACAAGGGGGCGGTGACACGACGTAACCGCAGCTCCGTCGATATATTCTGCTGGAAAAAATCCTTAATCAGTTTAATACCCTGCTCTGTCTGTTTCATGTCGAGCAACGACTGGTAGCCGGTGGGTTTAATCAGTTGACTCATCTCGTATATTTACTATTTGACGATTTACTATTTACTTTATTCTGTTATTTTGCGACTGCAAAGGTACTACTTTTAAACTAATCTGCAAGAATAAATCCAAAATATTTTGCAAAATGACACCAAATTTTATTATTTCCTTTCATTTTGACTTCGATGACACAGGTTAGCGATTAGCGGTTAGCGGTTAGAGCGTAATCACTAAAAGATAAAATTTTTCATCTTTCATCTTTCATTTTTCATTTAAAAGTAGTATCTTTGCACTTGCTTTTGCAAAGATACTACTTATACAGGTCCCGTAGCTTAGCTGAATAGAGCGTCAGATTCCGGTTCTGAAGGTCTTGGGTTTGAATCCCAACGGGATCACGAAGGGGATCGGCGAAGTCAATCCCAACGGGATCACGAAATTCAATCCCAACGGGATCACGGAAGATAAAGAAGTATTATAGGAGCATAGCTCAGTTGGTTCAGAGCGCTTCAGTCACATTGAAGAGGTCTTGGGTTCGAGTCCCAATGTTCCTACCCTCCCCTGTCCAGGGGAATCGTTTTCCCAGACATATTTCAATCGTAACAGAAATGTAACCTTCATTTTTCGTCAGTTTGACATTGTTTTCGTATCTTTGCAACGTAATACATAATATACAAAGATATGACAATTGAATTGTTTTTCAGGTTACTAGGCTCGCTGGCATTGCTTATTTACGGTATGAAGACCATGAGCGACGCCTTACAGAAAATGGCAGGACCCAGTCTGAGACACCTCTTAGGGCGGATGACAGGGAACCGGATAAGCGGTATGCTGACAGGTACGATGGTGACCTGTGCCGTCCAGTCATCCTCAGCGACAACCGTTATGACCGTGTCATTTGTCTCGGCAGGACTGCTCACACTGGCGCAAGCCATCTCCGTCATCATGGGAGCCAATATCGGTACGACACTCACGGCATGGATCATGTCATTAGGTTATAATGTCGATTTGACCGTCCTTGTGTTTCCTGCCTTCCTGGTGGGAATGGTACTCATCTACAAGAAAAAGCACCGTGTGGCAGGAGACCTACTCTTCGGACTTGCCTTCCTGTTCTGGTCATTGGTCATGCTAAGCAGTGTGGGACGAGACATGGACCTCGCCCATAATGCCGATGTGGTGAATTTCTTCGCCTCCTTCGACACCAACAGTTATCTCACCATCCTTGCCTTCCTGGCAGCAGGAACCCTTATCACCTGTGTGGTACAGTCCTCCGCGGCAGTGATGGCAATCACCATCCTGCTCTGTTCCACGGGCGTATTACCCATCCATATGGGTATTGCCTTGGTCATGGGTGAGAATATCAGTTCACTCTCCTCCACCTGCTCCTTGCCAATCGTGGGAAAGTACTTTCCCGACAATATTTGATGGAGACGGTATGGACAGGAGTCGTTGTCACCGACCGGACTGTTGATGTCAACATCACCCGTTTACGCAAGAAACTAGGGACCTATGCCCAAAACATTGTCAGTCGTACAGGTTTCGGCTATGTGTTCGAAGAGTAAACAAGCAAATCTTTTGGGAAAACTTACTATGCACTCGGAAATGCGCAAATAAATTTGGCATTTCGCTCGTTTTTTTGTAATTTTGCCGCAAATATTTTCGTAACTTTGCAGCAAATATTACAAATAACACCATGGATATTACTGAACGATTCCTAAATTACACCAAGTTTGATACACAGTCAGCTGAGGACAGCGACAGTGTACCGAGTACCAGTAAACAACTGATTTTCGCGGAATACCTGAAGAAAGAACTCGAGCGGGAAGGCTTTGACGATGTGGAGCTCGACGAGAAAGGCTATCTCTATGCCACGCTGAAGTCTAATGTCAAGGGCAAGGTGCCCACCATCGGGTTCATCTCGCATTATGACACGTCACCCGACTGTAGCGGTGCCGATGTCAAGCCCCAGATCGTCCGTAACTATGGCGGGGAGGAGATTTTGTTAGGGAGTCAGGAGACAGGAGACAGGAGGCAGGAGATTATCATGTCGCCGAAGAAGTTTCCCGAGCTGTTGCAGCATGTGGGTGAAGACCTCATCGTGACCGATGGTACGACGCTGTTGGGAGCTGACGACAAGGCAGGTATTGCCGAGATCATCCAGGCGATGGTCTATCTGCAGGAGCATCAGGATATCAAACACGGTAAGATACGTGTCGCCTTCAACCCCGATGAGGAGATTGGCATGGGAGCCCATCATTTCAACGTGGAGAAGTTCGGTTGTGAGTGGGCGTACACCATGGATGGCGGGGACGTGGGAGAGCTGGAGTTTGAGAATTTCAACGCCGCCTCCGCGAAGATCACCATCAAGGGTGTCAGTGTGCATCCCGGATATGCGAAGAACAAGATGATTAACGCCAATGCCCTTGCCACCGAGTTTGCCAAGATGCTCCCCGAGGAGGAGACACCAGAGACCACGGAGGGCTACCAGGGGTTCTACCACCTGCTGAATATCCAGTCGAACATCGAGTTGGCGAAGCTCAGCTATATCATCCGTGACCATGACAGAGACAAGTTTGAGGACCGTAAGCGTTTCATCCAGCTCTGTGCGGAGAAGATGAACGAGAAATACGGTGCGGGGACCGTTGTCGCAGAGGTCAACGACCAATATTATAATATGAAAGAGAAGATCGACCCCCAGATGCATGTCATCGACCTGGTGTTGAGAGCCATGCAGGAGACCGGTGTCGCCCCGAAGGTAAGACCCATCCGCGGTGGTACTGACGGTGCCCAGCTCTCTTTCAAAGGGCTCCCCTGCCCCAATATCTTCGCCGGGGGTGTCAATTTCCACGGTCCTTATGAGTTTGTGTCTATCCAGTCCATGGAGAAAGCGATGGCAGTCATCGTGAAGATCTGTGAGCTTGTCGGCAGTTATAATGCGTGATTGAATAATGGCAGAACTTCCACCACTTATCAATGACCTCGCCCTGATCCTGGTATCAGCAGGCATCGTCACCCTTATCTTCAAGAAACTGAAGCAGCCACTGGTATTAGGATATATCGTGGCAGGTTTCCTGGTCAGTCCCCATATGCCCTATACAGCCTCTGTCGCAGACCTTAAGAGCATCCATCTATGGGCAGACATCGGTGTGATGTTCCTGTTGTTCTCCTTGGGACTGGACTTCTCCTTCAAGAAGATCCTGAAGATGGGAGCCTCCCCGATTATCTCCACCACGACCATTATCTTCTTCATGTCGATAACCGGTCTGTTGGTCGGGCAACTCTTCGGATGGAGCAAGATGGACTGTATCTTCCTCGGTGGTATGCTCGCCATGAGCTCCACGACGATTATCTATAAGGCTTTCGATGACCTGGGACTGCGTCAGCAGCAGTTTGCCGGTCTGGTGATGAGTGTGCTCATCCTCGAGGATATCCTTGCCATCGTGATGATGGTGATGCTGAGTGCCATTGCCAGTGGTAACAACCCTGACAGTGGTGAGATGATCAGTTCCATCCTGAAGATCGGCTTCTTCCTGATCCTGTGGCTGGTCGTCGGTATCTCTGCCATTCCCCCGTTCCTACGACGGGTACGTCCCCTGATCAATGCCGAGGTACTGCTCGTCGTGTCCTTAGGACTATGCTGTGCGATGGCGGTCTTCTCCACGGAGGTGGGTTTCTCCTCCGCCTTTGGTGCCTTTATCATGGGTAGCATCCTTGCCGAGACGATTGAGGCAGAGCGTATCGAGAAACTGGTAGAGCCCGTCAAGAACCTCTTCGGAGCCATCTTCTTCGTATCAGTAGGTATGTTGGTAGACCCGAAGATCCTGGTGGAGTATGCCATTCCCATCATCACCCTGGTCTTTGCCATCCTCCTTGGTCAGAGTATTTTCGGTACCCTCTCCTTCATGCTGGGCGGTGAGAGCCTGAGGTCAGCCATGCGGTGTGGATTCTCCATGGCACAGATTGGTGAGTTCTCGTTTATCATCGCCTCGCTGGGACTGTCGTTAGGTGTTATCAGCGACTTCCTCTACCCTGTCGTCGTTGCTGTCTCTGTCATCACGACATTCCTCACCCCCTATATGATCCGTCTGGCGACACCCACCTATAACAGTCTGGAACGGAGGCTGCCCAACCGTCTCATCCAGTTGTTGAACCACCTGTCGATGAGTCATCCCTCCACCAAGGAGCATAGCAAATGGAAGAAGCTGTTGACCCAGATGTTAGTCAACACCCTGATATACTCTATCCTGTCGATAGCAGCTATTGCCGTGATGTTCTCCTTTGTCCTTCCCATCGCCCGTAAGATGTTACCGGGATGGGAGCTCCACTGGTATGCCAATGCCATCACGGGCATTCTCACCATCCTCCTGATAGCCCCCTTCCTCCGTGCCATGGTGATGAAGAAGAACCGCAGTGAGGAATGGAAGGCATTATGGGAAGAGAGTAACATCAACCGTATGCCACTGTTGTTCACCATCCTCGTGCGAGCCATCATTGCCGTTAGCTTCATCTTCTATATCTGCCAGTACCTCAGTCGTTTCTCCAGTGCTATCATGATCACCATCGGTGTGATTGTCGTAGCGTTGATCGTGGTGTCACGTACCATCAAGCAAAGGAGTATCCGACTGGAGCGGTTGTTCATCCTTAACCTCCGTTCCCGGGATATTGCAGCCCAGGTGCATGGTACGAAACGTCCCCTTTATGAAGGTAAGCTGCTGGACCGTGATGTGCATATCGCCGTCTTTGACGTACCCATGAACACCATGTGGATGGGCAGCCCCCTCAAGCAACTGAATTTCGGAAGGAAATACGGGGTGCATATCACCAGTATCCTACGTGCCAACCACCGTCTGAACATCCCTGACGGAGACTATGTCATCTATCCTGGTGACAAGCTGGAGATCATCGGTAGTGACGACCAGTTGAACAAGTTCAAGCAGGCGGTGGAGACAGAGGTCTTCGGAGAGGACCTCCACTTGGAGGAGCGTGAGATGAAGCTGCACCAGATGATTATCGGCAGTGACAGTCCGTTTATAGGGAAGACCCTTCAGGAGAGCGGTATCCGTGATATCTACAGCTGCATGGTCGTAGGACTGGAGGAAGGTAAGGAGAATCTGTCGAGAGTAGCCCCGTCCCGTAAGTTCCTGGCTGGTGACATCCTTTGGGTTGTAGGAGAGGAAGAGGCGATACACGCCCTGTTAACGACGGAAAGTTAACGGAATGCCGGGATGCCGGAATTACGGAATGCCGGAATTACGGGATGCCGGGATGCCGGAAGCCTAATACCATTGCACGGCATTCGAATAGCTGCTGCGCTTATCATATTTCAAGGCATCGGTAAGCGTGGCGGCATTGCATCGGAACGAGAAGTTATAACTGGTATAGGGAGCCAGGACCACAGAGCATGACATATTGAAGCAGTGGAGGTCACGGGAGAGCGCTGCCGTCGTCATGGATATCTTATGGTTCTCGAAGTCATAACCCGAGGTGAACGAGATATTCCAACCGTCAGAGATCCGTACGTTACCACTGACATTCAGGTTCTGCGTAAACTTATACGGATAGCGCATCTTGTCGTAGTTGAAGCTCCCACTGGTATTCTCACGCATCGTGATACCATAGCCGATACTCAGCGACCAGGGTACGTTAAACAGCATATAGCCATCCTCATCCGTCTCCGCCTTCTTGGACTCATCCCTACGGGCACCATGCTTTCCTGCCTCCATCTTATCATCGACATTCGTCTCTACACCCGTATCGTATTGATCCTCGTCCTTCTTGTCCTTGTCTTTCTTCACCTTCTCACCCCTCAGCCATTTGAAGAAGTTAGATATCTTCTTGTTGTCGAGGGTGTACGACAGGTTCTGGGACATACCCTGAAAACGTCCGAAGCGTCCCTTGCTATACTCCGTGCGGTTACCGATATATGGACGTCCTGTCACAGAGTCTATCTCATAGGCATAGGTGGCGAATACCGCATTCAGGTTAAGGGTGTAGCTCTTCGAGAGTTTCAGGCGCAGACGTGTGGAAAGGTCACTCCACGGATGATAGTCGGTGGCGAAGTTATACGACATCGTGGCTCCCAGCTCATCGATGATACTGATCTTCTTAAAACCTGTCGAGTCATCATCACTACGGACCTTCATCTCAATGTTATTCTTGATATCCATGGAGAGATTGCCCGTCCTACCCTTTCCCGGTACCCCATAGAGCGTTCCGGAATAGGGAGAATACTCCACCAACGACACGTTACCAGCAGCGTCCGTCTTCACATAAGTGTCGTAGTAGCCATAACGGGAGCTACTGAAGTCGGGGGCGTAACTAAAACTTACCGTTGGGGTGAAGACATGGCGTACTGCCTGTATCTTATCACCGAAGATCTTCCTGTTAGGTACATAGAAGCCATAGAGCGTGGTGGATGCCGACAAGGAGAGGCTCCAGTCATACACATTATAGAATCCCTGCAGGGTATCCACTACCTCCCGCTGGTTATCCTCATCCCATGACCGCTTGTATTTCTGCGTATACATACGGTCGTTGATGGTGATGGAGGGATTCACGTTCAGGTAGCCGAATAACGTGAAACTACCGCTGATGGGGATGGTGTGCTTCATACCGTTGCGCCAGTCTTTCGTCAGACTGGAGTGCAGGATCTTATCCTCCTTCGTATTGATGGAGTTACTCAACTGTCCCGTATAGGACATGGCGATCTTCTCATACCAACGCTCCTTGCCTGCCGCATGTCTCCGTTTAAAAGGATAGAAACGGGCAATAGAGATATTCAGGTCAGGTAATGTCAGACCGATGGTAGAGTCACGCATGTTCTGGTTCAGGTTGACGGTAGAGCTCAGGGTCATACCGATACTCGAGAAACTGGTGCTCCAGTTGACAGAGCTGGTACGTGTCGACTGGGTCATCGCCTGTGGGTTATACATCGAGTTGAGGTTGTTAGGCTCATAATTCGTCGTGGCGAAGTTAACACTCGCCGACAAGGAGGAATAGGGATTTGCCTTGGCGTCCTGATGGTGGCTCCACTGTATCTTGAAACTCGTCGACTTCACATAGTCAGGCATGTTCTTATCACCTGTCACCGAGTTCTGATAACTGGCATAGAACGAACCACTATAGCGATAGCGCTTGCGGTAGTTGGAGGCTGCGGAGAGTCCCCATGAGCCCTTCGTATAGATCTCACCCAACAGTTTCAGGTCCCATTTGTCGTTGATGGCGAAATAGTAGCCACCATCACGCAGATAGAAACCACGGGATGTCTCGTCACCATAGGTCGGCATGATGAAACCGCTGGAGTAACTCTTCGTAAAGGGGAAGAAACCGTAAGGGATGGCAAAAGGAAGGGGGACGTCAGCTACCACGAGGTAGGCAGGGCCGAACACCACATCCTTGCCAGGACGTACCTTCGCCCTCGACAGGGCGATATAGAAGTCAGGATGAGGTTCATCACAGGTGGTATAACGACCATGCTGCAGGAACAGCTCCCCTTTCTCATTACGCTTAGAGAGCTCTGACACCATGAAACCATCGTCCTGCTGGGTATATACATTCTGGATAAGACCCTTCTTCGTCTTGAAGTTGAATGCCATCGTATCACTCTCGTAGCTGTCGTTGCCCATCTTAAAGACCGGGGTACCGAACTTGTTTCCTGTTGAGTCACAGGAACCAGTGGCATGCACCAGACTGGAGTCCAGCTGCATATATATCTGGTCACTCTGCAGGTCCATATCCTGGTATTTCACCTGTGAGTGACCGAACAGACGGGCAATGCCTGATCCTGCCTCATAGGTCATGGAGTCATCAGCCTGATACTCCACCGGGGCATCAATACCTTTCTTACGTTCCCGGTTCAGGCTGTCAGCATGCAGGGAGTCGTCAATCGCCTTATTATGCTTCCAGATGGCTTTCTGCAGGGAGTCCATGCTCAGGGTATCCACAGAAGATGGAAGAGGTAAGACGGAAGAGGTAAGAGCTGTGTCTTTCTCTATGGAGTCAATAACCAGTGTATCTGCGCCTTTCTGTTGTTCAGGGAAGTGCAAACGAGGTAGCTCCGCCATCACAAAAGTAAGGACGAAGAGTAATACGATGATGAGCGTATTTTTTCTCACGGCTGCAAAGGTACTAAAAAGTTTAAAGTTTAAAGTTTAAAGTTTAAAGTTTTTTGTTACCACCTTTATTTTTTATCACTTTTTACTCAAATCGCTCTGCCCATGAAAGGAAGATCTTAACCCCTTCAGCACCGAACCTCTCCAACGACTGTGCTGTCTCCAAGACAGTACGCACATGGTCAGGATTGGATTTGGAATAAAACTTATCGGCATAGCAGATGATCTGTTCCTCGAGTGTCTCCGGCTCATAGCCCGGCAATCCTGTACCCGTATGGCGCTCCGCTACCCTGGCATGGCGAGGGAACCCCTCCTGACGCAGGATCTCTCCACCGATGACACCATGCTTGATATACGGTTCCGTACCATGACATAAGATAGAAGGAGCATCACAACGGAAGATGCCGATGTCATGGAGCATCGCCGCCTCCTCTATGAACTGGCGGTCGACGGGCAGTTCCCGATGTCGGTCACAAATAAGCAAAGCACGGTCGGCAACTTGCCGACTGTGCTTTAGCAGCAGGTGACGCAAAGCGCTGTCCTGCGGATAATACTGGTCAATAATCGCCTGATAGTCCATTACTGCTCACGTTCTATCCAGGCGAGGTTATCACCTCGGCGTACCTTGCTTCCCGACTTGGCACTCACCTCGACGAGTTTACCACCAAGGGCAGCAGGGATGGGAACGATCTCGCCCCATGGTGCCTGGATATAACAGAAGGTATCACCCTCTTTATACTGTTGTCCGATAAACGGCTCGAGACAGGGTTCACAGGCACCGTCACCAGAGAATTCATAATAGACCTGTCCGGCAATAGGTGCCGTGAGGGCATCCGCCTTCGCATGCTTGAAGGCAGCGAGCTCCGCAGGAGAGAGCTTGGTGCCCAGTTTGGCATCCTTCGCCTTCTGCAGGTCGGCGAGGAAGTTTTTCTTCGCCATACCACTCTTATAGTTACGATACTGCTCCGGATGCATGGCGAGCTCAAAGAGCTCCTCGTCATCCTGTCCATACTCCCATCCGTTCTCATCCATCTCCTTACGGAAGTCGTCAAGGGCATTAGGAACAAGGGTATGCGGGTCGACATCCGTGAACTCACGGTTCTGTTTCTCTGCCAGTTCCTTCAACTCGGGAGCTATCTCGCCGGGAATCTTACCACTCTTACCCAGGATCATGCCCCACATAGCATCGTCCATCATGGCATAGCGTCCCTTGCCCTGTTCGATGGTCAGCAGGTTCATGAGAGCGATATTCTTCACATACTGGGAGAAGGGAGTCACCAATGGGGGATAACCTACCTTGGGCCATACATACTCTACCTCCTGGAAGAGGTTCACCAGCATATCGTCGGTTGTCAGTTCCGGTTCTCCCTTCTTCGCACGACTCTTGTTGATGATGCTATGGATACCACCGAGGTCAGCCATCATCGAGCCCATCATACCACCAGGCAGTCCACAACCTAAGAGCAGGCTGGACATGTGTTTGTTGGCAGGATTGATGAAGTAGCCGAGCCAGTCGTCAATAAACTCCTGTGTCAAGGTACGGGCCTGCATATAGGCATTCATATTGATATCCTCCACCTCGAAGCCCTCGTTCCTCAACATCGACTGTACCGAGATGATATCCGGATGCACCTTACCCCAGCTCAGCGGTTCTATAGCGGTGTCGATGATGTCCGCCCCATTGTTGCAGACCTCCAGGATAGAAGCCATCGACAAGCCAGGACCAGAGTGTCCGTGATACTGGATGATGATATCCGGATGCTTCGTCTTGATACTCTTCGTCAGGGCACCCAGGAGAGCTGGCTGTCCGATACCTGCCATATCCTTCAGACAGATCTCCTCGGCACCAGCGGCTATCACCTCATCGGCAATGGCACTGTAGTATTCGACGGTATGCACGGGAGAGGTGGTGATACACAGGGTAGCCTGTGGGATCATACCCGCCTCCTTCGCCCATTTGATGCTCGGGATGATATTACGGGTGTCGTTCAGACCACAGAAGATACGGGGGATATCCACACCCTGTGCCTTCTTCACCTTATACATCAACTGACGGACATCGTCAGGAACGGGATACATACGGATGGCGTTGAGACCACGGTCAAGCATGTGGGTCTGGATACCTACCTCGTTGAAGGGCTTACAGAAGGCACGGACGGCGGGGTTAGGATTCTCACCGGCAAGCAGGTTGACCTGCTCGAAAGCACCTCCATTGGTCTCCACACGGGCGAAACAACCCATATCAATGATCACTGGTGCGATACGCTCCAACTGATCCTTACGAGGCTGGAACTTACCACTTGACTGCCACATGTCACGATAGACAAGACTGAATTTTATTTTCTTCTTCATAGATACCTGGAATCTATAATATGTTGTTAATGTTTTTGCAAAATTACGAATAAAATATCAATTATCAGTTGTCAACTCTCAATTATTTTGTATCTTTGCCGAAAATTTAGTGTTTATGAAGAAAGTTTTCACCTTATTTATATTTCTAGGGACCATGCTGGCGGCATGCCATCATCAACCACCGACAAAGAGAGAGTCCACCGAGCCCATCCATACCCATAAGAATCTGCCAGGTGACTCCACCCTCTACGGTCTTGCCTGCGAGGGATGTACCGACTCAGTATTGATACTGTTGCCCTTCAGCGGAGGCGACCCGGACACCTTTGACATCATCAATGCGTTCCAGAGCCGTCATATCTACGGTCGTCCACATATCGGCGACGAGCTGGCTGTCATTCTCAATCCCGAGGATAAGGCGGAGGCACTGATGGTGGTGAACATCGAACGACTACGTGGGAAATGGTGCTACCAGGTGATGCCACACTTCCGTAACCTTGACCAGATGCCTGACCGTGTGCAAAAGAGAATGCTGTCACGGATTCCCGACTCTGTGAGACAGTCGCTCATGGCTCCCCGTGAGTATGGCTTCCAACTGAAACGGGGCAATACCGCCCAGAGCTTTGGCGGGATGAGACAGGCGGCTACTGATAATATGAGCCCGGTAGAGTATCCGAGAATGAAGAGATATCAAGAATGGCGACTGTATAACGGCAGACTGTTATTGCTTACCGACTCCCTCCGTCTGCCAAATGGTAAGAAGGGAGCGCCTGAGACTGATACCGCCGACATCGTCCAATTACGGCGTGACACCCTCGTCCTTCAGTTCAAGGACCATGAGCAGAGCTATTATCGTAAGACAGAGACTCAACAATAAATAAGACAACGATGAAACTAAAAACCATTTTCCAGTCTATCACAGGACTCGTAGCAGGACTGCTGCTGACAGCCTGTGGAAGCAGTACCCCCACCCCAGAGAAGCAACAAGGTCTTACCACTGTCGGCAACCCCTATCTTCCCCTTTGGGAACATATTCCCGACGGAGAGCCTTACGTCTTCGAGGATCCTGACCAGCCCGGGAAGCTCCGTGTGTATATTTACGGTTCGCACGACGATCTGATTGACGCTTATTGCGGACGTGACCAGGTAGTATGGTCGGCATCTGTAGACAGCCTCAACAACTGGCGCTATGACGGTGTGATCCTCGTGGTTGACAAGAATGCCAAAGGTGAGCCTTTCGACTCTGTAGGAACCGCTGATGTGCTGTTTGCGCCTGACGTGACGATGACCACTGATGCCAACGGTAAGAAGACCTACTGGCTCTTCCCCAATGACCAGACAGGCTATCGTAACGGGTTGATTGCCAAGAGTGACCGTCCTGACGGACCCTTTGAGGTCTGCAACTGGAGCAAGGACAATGCCACTCAAGTAACTGGCATCTACGGCTTCGACCCTGCTGTGTTCGTGGATGACGACGGACGCATCTATGGCTACTGGGGTTTCGGACACTCGATGGCGGCAGAGATAGACCCTGCCACGATGTGTACCGTAAAGCCTGGCACGAAGGTCGTCGATGGTATGATAGGAGGTTACAAAGAGCCTAACGGCGGGGACTTCCGCTTCTTCGAGGCCTCGAGCATCCGTAAGATCAAGGATAAGTATGTGTTTATCTACAGCCGCTTCACCAAAGAGGGTGAGTTTGGTCTGCCGACCACAAACTATACCCTCGCCTACTGCTATAGCGACAAGCCCTTAGGACCCTGGACCTATGGCGGTACCATCATCGACGGTCGTGCCCGTGAGAAAGACGAACAAGGCAACGTGATAGCCTCTGCCAATGTCTCTGGCAACACCCATGGCAGTATCTGTGAGATCAACGGACAGTGGTATGTGTTCTATCACCGTCAGACTGGGCTCAACGAGTTTGCCCGTCAGGCTATGGTGGCACCTATCGAGGTGAAGGTGACAGAAGGACCTGGTGGCAAGGTGGAGATCAGCGAGGGAGAATACACCTCCGAGGGCTTTGCCTTGAACGGTCTCGATCCCTTCGAGCGTCACCCTGCCGCTATCTGTTGCTGGTACACAGGTCCGAAAGTTGCCATCCACGAATGGCCCAACAACACGTTCTTTGGCTCTTATGTGGCTGCCGGCTATGGTACCGACGATAAGTTTGAGAAGCCCTACGACCTCCGTAACAACACCAATGACGTGGTCAACAACACCGATGGCTCCATCGTGGGCTATAAGTATTTCAACTTCGACGCTGTCAACGGCAGGAAGGATGTGAGACTGTTGTTGAACCTGGTTCCGGAGGGGATAGACGGGAAGATCACCATCATGGCTGACCGTCCATGGGCTTCACAAGGTGGAAAGGAGCTAGGCACTATCGAGCTGAAAGCGGATATGCCGAAGCGTCCTACAGAGCTGACAACAAACCTGCCAGCCCTTGCGGAGCTGACAGGTAAGCATGCTGTCTTCTTTCTCTTCTCTTCGGATACGAAAGAGAAATCCCTCTGTACCCTCAAGGATTTCGTTTTCGAATAATAGCGGAATACCGGAAAGTCAAATCACCTGATGGCTGAGCATTCGTTGTTCAGCCATCTTCTCGTATTTCGTCCCTGGCTGTCCGTAGTTGGCATAGGGATAGATGGAGATACCGCCACGCGGGGTAAACAAGCCGATGACCTCAATATACTTAGGCTCCATCAGTCTCACCAGGTCTTTCATGATGGTATTCACACAGTCTTCATGGAAGTCTCCGTGGTTACGGAAGGAGAAGAGATAGAGTTTCAGACTCTTCGACTCCACCATACGTCTGGCAGGGATATAGAGGATCTTTATCTCCGCAAAGTCAGGCTGTCCCGTAATAGGACAGAGTGACGTGAACTCCGGACAGTTGAACTGCACCCAGTAGTCATTCTCTGGATGTCTGTTCTCAAAAGTCTCCAGTACCTCCGGTGCGTAATCCATCCGATACTCGGTCTTCTTGCCCAATTGCCGCAAATGGTCTTGTTCTCTGTTCATAGCTTCAGGATATTAAAGATATTGTAGTTGATGTCACGGTCATAGACATCCTCATGGTCATGACGCTTGGTAAACTCCACTACACGGATGGTGACAGGCAGTACTACAATCTCATAGAGCGTCTTTAAGGTCACCTGCGAGATCATCAGCGAAGGCATCTCCTCCCAGGGGATCACACCACCCAGTGCCAAGGGGAAGAAGATGACAGAGTCCACACCCTCACCAAACACCGTGCTCAGGATGGCACGTGCCGAGAAGTTCTTTCCGTTGGACGTCAGTTTCATGCGTGACATCACAAAGGCATTGGTGAACGAGCCCAGGATAAACGCGATGAACGAGGCAAGGGCGATACGTGGTGCCAGACCGAAGATGACATGGAAGCCCTCGTCACCATGCCAGTAGTCAGCCCCAGGGATCCAGTCGGCAATAGCGCCCATCAGCACAAAGAAGAAGTTCATCGCAAACCCCATCCAGATAAGCATACGGGTACGCTGGTAGCCCCATACCTCACACACCACATCATTAATGATATAACTCACCGGGAAGACGATGACACCCGCTGTCAGATTGACTGGTCCGAACGATAACTGTTTTGTTTCCAACACGTTTGCCGTAATCAGGCAGACGCAGAACAGTGTACCAAAAAACATAAAAAGTACACTGACTTTCCTTTTGTCTTGTTCCATAAATACTCTTGTTTTGTTAAAGGGGGTCCGCCTGACTATCAGGTTTCGCAAGTACCCCTACTCTCATAAGCGGGTGCAAAGATAGTGCAAATCGAACGAAAATGCAAATTTATTTGCAATTTTCTGAGATGCAGCCTATCTTGGACGTATGTCAAAATTACGAATAAGTGAGCAGAAAATGCAAATTTATTTGCAATTTTCTGAGAAACTTGCTATATTTGCAGCATAAATACGAAAACTGACGAATATGAAGAAAATCATCACACTGGTGCTGCTTGCCATCACGATGACGGCACAGGCACAAAACCACATCGACCCCTATCAGCCTTTGATGGATGCGCTCGACAAACAGGCTGACAACATCTTGAAAGAATACCGTGCCATCCAACAGAAAGACCCTAATGGGGATCTTCCTGAGAGCAAGGCAAAGGCGAAAGTCCTGTCTGACCGTCTGGACTCCATCGGTGAGGAGCAGTTGAAACTCATCAAGGAGATTATCCGTGACAACCAAGATAACGACCTGCCTGTCAAATACATCAAGGATGCGATGTACCAGCTCACCTATGAGGAGCTGAAAGCTGCCCTTAACCCCAAGGCTTCCTATTACAGGCATCCTGACCTGAATATCCCCAAGAAGCTATTGGCGGGGTATGAGAAGCGTAAACCCGGCATCCAGTTCCACGAACTGGAGATGCTGGATGTTGATGACAAGCCTGTAAGACTCAGTCAATGGGTAGGAACAGGCAACTATGTCCTCGTCGACTTCTGGGCGTCCTGGTGTGGTCCCTGCAGAAGGGAGATGCCCTTTGTCATATCCGCCTATGAGCAATACCACGCCAAAGGCTTCAACGTGGTAGGTGTGTCCTTCGACCAGAAGAAAGAGGCATGGATCAACGCTATCCGGCAGATGGGCATGAAATGGCAACAGATGAGTGACCTGAAGGGATGGAAGTGTGCCGCAGTAGACACCTACGGTGTCGCCAGTATCCCCTCCAATGTCCTTGTAGACCCCACAGGCAAGATTGTCGCCATGGACCTACGAGGACAGAAACTCCTTGACAAACTGAAAGAAATATACGGAGAATAACGAGATTATTTGGTACATTTAAATATTTTGATTATTTTTGCGGTTGGAAACTAAACTAAGTAATATGAGAAAAATCTACTTATTCATCATGATGGTCATGACAGTCATGACATCATTCGCTCAGACTCCCGTGGATGTCGTTATCTCACCAACTTCCGGCGATATATCGGCAGCCATTAACGAGGCAGTAGGAGCAGGCAATGTTGCCAAGAACATTACTATTAATCTGGCAGCAGGAGGGAGTTACACACTGAGCAGCTCTATCTATGCAGGAGCAGATGTGGTGATTAACGGTGCAGAGAACGCTGTTATCGATGTTACTAACTGTAAGGCGCCAGCTGGTGGTGGCAGCGATGAGGAGAAAGGTGCCGGAGGCTCCTTTATCCTGATGAGCACCACTCCGCAGGTGACAGCCACTAACGGTTACTATCGCGTGAACATCAACATCAATAATGTTACGCTGAAAGGACTACAGAGCAACCTTTTCTCCGACAACAAGATTAAATACTGTGTGGTTAACTTCACCATTGACAATGTCGTGATGCAGTTGGCGACCGCCAGTGAGATTGAGGGAGTCATCGCCTTCAAGAAAGGTGGCTACAAGGACTTTACCATCAAGAACTCTACCGTCTACGGCAATAACTACAAGAAGTTAAAGTCGTTCATCATCAGCAAGGGAAACCTGCAAGAGTTTGGCTACGACATCACCAAGGAGATGCACAACGTAACCTATCTGAACAACACCTTTGTCAATGTGCTGGCAGACACCAGTGCGGAATCATGGGCTAAAGACGGATTCGTTGGCGAGCCTTACGACAACTACAACATCCAGAAGAATATCTGGTATAACTGTGGTATCGAGCTCGTTATCGGTCTGGTAGGAAAGGATATAGACCCGACCGCCAAGAAGTTGTTTGCCAAGAACACATACTACGCTACTGACGAGAACTCTGGAGTCATCAAAGACCAGGCAGTACAGGAGAGTGTCACCGATACGAGCAACGATATCCTGACCACTGACCCTACCTTTGCTGATATTGCCAACGGCGACTTCCATCTTCATGCGGGTTCGCTGCAGGCGAAATTCCAGACAGGTGATCCCCGCTGGGTTGTTGCCTACAGTGCCGCCCAGGCTCTTCCCGCCGATATCGTGCTAAACCTGAAGGTGGCAGATGATATCACTGACAGACTGGAGGCTGCCAAGAGAAGTTTCGACAAGGTGGGTGATATCACGATTCTCCTGGCGGAAGGTGCCAAGTATATGATAACCCAGCCCATCAAGTCATCTGGCTCCGTAACCATTACTGGTTTGAAGTCACTCATCAACTGCACACGACTGAACGGTCCGCTGATTATCCTGGAAGGTACAGAGCAACATGCCTACAACATGACGGACAAAGACACAAAGGGTGACCTGAACCCCAACTATAAGTATGTGGAGACCGTAAGCCTCACTGGTATACAAACAACACTGAAGAAGAACGGTACCGTGATACAGGATCATCAGAAGACCCTTGTAGAGAGTGTCATTATCGACGATTGCGTCTTTGAGATAGCTGGTGCCAACAATCTGTTTGACTTTGACGGTTTCCCCCTTACACTGGAGATGACGAATACCACATTCTGGTCAGAGGCAGGACATAAAGGACACATCCTGCGTGCCGGAGGAAGAACGAGGGACCTTGACAAGTCACAGGCACAGAACGTACTTGTACAGACAATCAGCATTGACCACTGCACATTATATCAGATTTCCGTAGGTGTCGGATTCAACGACCTGGCAGCCAAGGCAAGCCGTACACTGCAACTCACACTGACCAACTCCATCATCTACAACTGTACCGTGAATGGAGGAGAAGTGAAAGGATGGATGGGCGGTGCCGAGTCTGACGGTCCAACGATGCTCTATGACTATAACACTTATTGGAACAACGGTGCCTTGCAGGCTGGCTGGATAGACCCAGACGAGTCACTGGACGGTCGTGACCACACAAAGACTGTATTCACAGCTGATCCTGGTTTCGAGGATGTGGAGGCCGGTAGCTTCAGTATCGCCAACAAAGCACCTCAGGCAAGCTTCCCGGAAGGTCAGACTCAGTATGGTGACCCCCGATGGGCTACATGGCCGGCAGGTAACAACTATGTCGCAACCAGTTTTGTCACCACTCAAGGATCTGTCGCAACAGACAAAGTCTATGCCAACGAGGGCAGTGTGGTAACAGCCACTGTCACTCCCATGGAAGGCTATGTCTTAGAGACCTTCACCGTTACTGATGCCAGTGGTACTGAGATACCTGTAACCACTCCTGTCACAGCAAGAGCCGCTGCCCAGGAGACAACAACGGTAACACGTAGTTTCACGATGCCTGCTTCTGATGTAACGATCAAAGTGACATTCATCGAGGATACGACAGGCATCAAAAAGGTGCAGACAGAAGGACAACGCCAGGACGGCAAATGGTACACGCTGAGCGGTATGCCAGTAGAGAAGCCCACACAACCGGGTATCTATATCCAGAATGGAAAGAAGATCTTGAAGAAATAAGATACTGATCACATCAATTAAAGCCCTTAAACGAGTCGTTTAAGGGCTTTATTCATAGTGAATAAAGGCTCCATTTCACTCAATAGGCCTGTTCGTGGACACCCTTCACGGCACGTCCACTGGGATCATTCATATTCTTGAAAGCCTCATCCCATTCCAAGGCGATGGCGGTAGAGCACGCCACACTCGCCTCACTGGGGACACTGAGTGCCGCACTGTCAGAAGGGAAATGCTCCGTGAAGATGGAACGATAGTAGTACTCCTCCTTGTTCTTCGGCGGGTTGATGGGGAACCGCTCCGCGGCATGTGCCATCTGCTCATCAGTGACAGCCTCAGCAGTGATCTGCTTGAGGGTGTCAATCCACGAATACCCTACCCCGTCACTGAACTGCTCCTTCTGTCGCCATACGATCTCCTCAGGTAACATATCCGAGAATGCCTCCCGGACAATCCGTTTCTCTATGGTCTTACCCGGACACATCTTCGCCGCAGGGTTGGTACGCATCGCCACATCCAGGAACTCTTTGTCGAGGAAGGGCACACGTCCCTCCACCCCCCAGGCAGACAGGCTTTTATTGGCACGCAGACAGTCATACAGATGGAGCTTGGAGAGCTTGCGCACTGTCTCCTCATGAAATGCCCTGGCGTCAGGAGCTTTATGGAAATAGAGGTAGCCCCCGAATATCTCATCGGCACCCTCACCTGACAGAACCATCTTGATACCCATCGACTTGATGACACGTGCCAGGAGGTACATCGGTGTGGAGGCACGGACCGTGGTGACATCATACGTCTCGATGAAATAGATGACATCACGGATGGCATCCAGTCCCTCCTGGATGGTATAGTTGATCTCATGATGTACGGTACCTATATGGTCGGCAACGAGTCTCGCCTTCGCCAAGTCAGGAGCCCCTTTCAGTCCCACCGCGAAGCTATGCAGACGAGGCCAGTATGCCTTTGTCTGTGAGTCGTCCTCAATACGCATCTCAGAATATCTCTCCGCGACAGCCGAGATCACTGAGGAGTCTAGACCTCCGCTGAGCAGTACACCATATGGAACGTCAGACATCAACTGACGCTTCACGGCAGCCCTCAATGCCTGACGGATATCCTCTGAACTCGCGTCACGATCCTTCACGGCATCATACGACATCCAGTCACGATGATAGTATCGCTCCATTTTTAATTTTTCATTTTTATTTTTTAATTTGCCATAGGCATAGTGTCCGGGCAGGAATGGCTCATAACGCTGACACTGTCCCTCCAATGCCTTCAGCTCGGAAGCGACATATACCGTACCGTCATCATCATAACCGATATAAAGGGGGATGACACCTATCGGGTCACGGGCAATAAGGAACTCGTCACGCTCCTCGTCATAAAGGACAAAGGCAAAGATACCACTCAAATCCTCCAAGAAATCGATACCCTTTTCCTGATACAAGGCAAGAATGACCTCACAGTCGGAGCCTGTCTGAAACGAGTATTTCCCCTCATATCGCTTACGTATCTCCTGATGATTGTATATCTCACCATTCACGGCAAGGATCTGCTGACCGCTGGGGGAAAACAAGGGCTGTCCTCCCGACTCGGGGTCGACAATACTCAACCGCTCGTGGGCAAGGATGGCTGACTTGCCACAATAAACACCACTCCAGTCAGGACCGCGATGGCGTATCTTATGACTCATGCCTAATGCCTTCTGACGTAATTGCTGTGTCGGTTCCTTGACATTTAATATCGCTACAATTCCACACATAATCTTTCTTTTTATGATCGTTGTTGTTTCTGTTTGTTGTCAATATAGTTCACAAACGCCTGGTTGCAGAGCCGTGTGCCGCCAGGTGTGGGATAATGTCCTGTGAAATACCAGTCTCCAGGATGGTTAGGACAAGCCTCATGCAGACTTCCTATGCTTTGGAAGACGAGTTCTACGGGGGTCTGCATACCCTCTGGACGTAGGATCTCTACGATCTTGTCGTTGATCTCCTCAACGGTGAAGGGCTCATAAATGGCACGTACACGGTTCTGCATGGGTCCCATGGACCGCTGTAGCTCACGCTTGCAAGCCAAATAGGTGTCGTTGACCAATTGCCACATCCCTCGTTCCTCTATCAGTGCCATGGTGGCACGGAAGGCACAAAACTCCTCCAGACGGGGCATATCGATGCCGTAATAGTCAGGATAGCGGATCTGCGGAGAACTGGATACCATCACTATTTTCTTTGGATGCAGACGGTCAAGAATCTTGAAGATACTCTCCCTTAAGGTGGTGCCCCTGACGATGGAGTCATCGATGATCACGAGATTGTCCTCATAAGGACGAAGTGACCCGTAGCTGATATCGTAAACATGGGCGGCTAAGTCGTTGCGCTCATTATTGTCAGCAATAAACGTACGCATCTTAATGTCTTTCCATACCACCTTCTCCGTGTGCACAGGATAGCCTTGCTGGCGGAAGCCGTCCGTCATACCGTAGAATGCCACTTCGGCAGTATTGGGGATATACGAGAATACCGTATTGGCGACATCGCCATTGATCGCCTTTAGGATGGGTTGCATCAGTTGTACACCCAGTCGCTTACGCTCCTGGTAGATGTCACGGTCAGACCCCCGGCTGAAGTAGATACGCTCAAAACTACAGGCACTCAGTTGCTGGGGCGGCATGATCTGTTCCAGATGACTCTCACCATGGCTGCGTACGATCAGTGCGTCACCCGCCCTCAACTCATGGATATCCTCATATTGTAAGTCGAAAGTGGTTTGTAACACAGGGCGCTCACTGGCGACGGCGACAATCTCGTCATCCCGATAGTAGAATGCCGGACGGATGCCCCATGGGTCGCGTACGGCGAACATCTCACCCGAGCCTGTCAGTCCACACATCACATAGCCTCCGTCATAATGACTCATTGTCTTTTTCAGGACGTTAGCGATCTCCACATGCTCCTCTATATAGCTGGTGATATCAAGGCCTTCCAGCCCTTTGCCCTTCGCCTCATGATAGAGGCGCTCCACCTCACGGTCCAACCGGTGCCCCATCAGTTCCAGCGTGATATACGAATCACCATAGATACGTGGTGACTGTCCTTGCCGGGTCAGGAACTGGAACACCTCATCAATATTGGTCATATTGAAATTACCACAGAGGCAGAGGTTCTTTGCCCTCCAATTGTTACGGCGCAGAAACGGATGCACAAACGTCAGCCCGCTCTTGCCTGTGGTCGAATAACGCAGATGACCCATATACAGCTCACCCGCCATCTCTTCCGTCACACGGCTGAAGATCTCGGTGATGGCGTCTTTTCCCTCCGCTTTCTCACGGAACATATACTCCGTGCCCGGTTTCTTGTTCAGGCATACTGACGCGATACCAGCACCCTCCTGACCGCGATTGTGCTGTTTTTCCATCATCAGGTAGAGCTTGTTGAACCCGTAAGCCCATGTGCCGTATTTCTTGACGTAATAGTCCAACGGCTTCAACAGGCGGATCATCGCCACGCCACACTCATGCTTCAACTGTTCCATCACTACATGCTTTGATAAACGACATAAACAAGGGGTGCGGATGGAGCACGGTAGAGGAATACTCCGGATGGAACTGTGTGCCGATATACCAGTGTTTGTCAGGTATCTCGACGATCTCCACCAGGTTAGCGGCAGGGTTGACACCCACACACATCATACCCGCCTTCTCGTATTCATCGAGGTAAGCATTGTTGAACTCATAGCGATGACGGTGACGCTCCTTGATGAGCGTTTCCCTGCCATATGCCTCAAAGGTCCGGCTCCCAGGTTGTAGTTCACAGTCATAGGCTCCCAGTCGCATGGTTCCTCCCATCTGGGTGATGCTCTTCTGTTCTTCCATCAGGTCGATAACAGGATGAGTCGTCTGTGTGTTCATCTCACTACTGTTGGCATCTGCATAGCCCAATACGTTCCTGGCAAACTCTATCACCATCATCTGCATACCCAGACAGATACCAAAGGTGGGAATATCATGCGTCCGGGTATAGTATGCCGCCACTAATTTCCCCTCAATGCCTCGCTGACCGAAACCCGGACAGATGATGACACCAGCCATACCGTCGAGCTTCTCCGCGACATTCTCTTCCGAGATGTCCTCACTATTGACGAAATGGAGCCTCACCTTCACATCATTATAGATACCTGCCAGGTTCAGACTCTCCCGGATACTCTTATAGGCATCCTGCAAGGCATACTTGCCCACCAATGCCACATGCACCTCACGGGTGGCGTTGCGCTGCTTGTCCAGGAAGTCATGCCACGATTTCATGGCAGGTGTCATTCCCGACACTCCGTCGCCTACCCGTAGCCTTTCACCTACGGGGATACCTATCTTCCGTATGATGGCAGCATCAAGTCCCTGTCGCTGCATGCTCACAGGTACCTCGTAGATGCTGGGCATGTCCTCGCTCTGTACCACACACTCCGGATCGACATTACAGAAAGAGGCTACTTTCATGCGTATGCCATCGTCCAGATGACGCTCGGTGCGCAAGACAAGGATGTCGGGCTGGATACCCATGCTCTGTAACTCCTTGACGGAATGCTGGGTGGGTTTTGTCTTCAACTCATCAGCGGCTTTCAGATAAGGCACATAGGTGAGATGCACACAAACAGCATGACGACCCAGTTGCCAGCGTAACTGTCGAATAGCCTCCATGAAAGGGGCACTCTCGATATCACCGATAGTACCACCCACCTCTGTGATGACGAAATCCAGTCCTTCGTGGAGTCCGTCTCGTAACATCCGACGTTTGATCTCATCCGTGATATGCGGAACCACCTGAATGGTCTTACCGAGATAGTCACCATGACGCTCCCGGTCTATCACCGTCTTGTAGATACGTCCTGTGGTAATGGAGTTGTCACGGGTGGTCTCAATACCCGTAAACCGCTCGTAATGTCCCAAGTCCAGGTCTGTCTCCATCCCGTCGACTGTCACATAACACTCCCCATGCTCATAGGGGTTCAGGGTACCTGGATCGATGTTGATATAAGGATCGAACTTTTGGATAGTGACCTTATACCCACGTGCCTGAAGCAGTTTACCGATACTGGCGGAGATGATTCCCTTTCCTAATGACGAAACGACACCGCCTGTTACGAAGATATACTTTGTTTCCATATATTGATTGTTTTGAAGTTTTGCGAAAAAAGGGAGTCTTTGGACTCACGGCTCAAGCGTGAATCCAAAGACGAAATAGGCTTTCTGTGACGAAGGGTTGGCTATCACTTGCGCGAATATCGGGACAGAGAAGGAGTCTGTGACCTTGATATCCTTTGATGCTTTTATAGCAACATTCGTTACCGCAAACCCAGAAGTGTCATAGAAACTGGTCGCATAGGGCACTACTCCTAATGTTCCCGTCCATTCACAGGTAGCGAGTTTGAAAGGAACATTCAGTTCCATGTAACTGGAGTATGCCCGCTTATCATTTTTATTCAGACCATCATTCCCTGCGAAGTTGGTGTACCATGCGGCAGAGAGCAGTCCGAAGTCATAGGCGACAAAAGCCTCGAAGACGTGACTCGTCTCATGAGCCTTATAATAGAAATAACGCTCCTCTGGTGTGTTAAACCAATAATCCGTCACTCCGATGGACAGTCCTCCAGTGGTGTAGGATGCCGTGAGGTCAAACTCCTTGGGGTCTTCCGACTTGAAGCTCACCGATCCCCATGCGGAGAGGCTGAAACCTTTATAGGCAACGCCCAGTGTTGGCTGGATACTGGCATGACCCACATCTAATCCACGCCAGATATACTGGCTCACGAAGCTGGCGCCAATCGTTCCCTCTATCTTTTCCTGTGCAAGGGTGGTGCCACTAAGCACCAGTCCCATTGCAAAAATCACAATCTTTCTCATACCTTAAAATCTATTAGTTATAGCAACTCTCTCCATGCTCGTAAATATCAAGCCCCTCTTCCTCTACACGGGCCTCCACACGCAGACCATGAAGCTTCTTGATACCGAAGAATAACACAAAGCCACAGGCAGCTGCCCAGAGGTCGATGACCAGTATACCGAAGCACTCCGCACCGAAGAAGCCCCAGCCATGTCCATAGAAGGCACCATTACTCGTAGAGAGTAGTCCTGTCATCAGTGTTCCTAAGATACCGCATACACCATGAACGCTGGAAGCACCGACAGGGTCATCGATATGTAATTTATGGTCGATAAATTCAATGGCAAAGACGAGTACCAGTCCGCAGAGCAATCCGATGACAACGGATCCGAGGGGTGATACAAGGTCACAACCCGCCGTGATACCTACCAGACCTGCCAACACACCGTTCAGCGTTAATGACAAAGAGGGCTTGCCGTACTTTATCCACGTGAGGAACATGGTGGCTGTACCACCTGCCACCGCTGCCAGATTGGTGGTCAGGAACACGTGTGAGATAGCCACACGATTGACCTCTCCACTTGCTGCAAGCTGTGAGCCTGGGTTAAAGCCAAACCATCCTAACCAGAGGATGAAGACACCCAAGGATGCCAAGGTCAGGTTATGACCCGGAATAGCACGGCTCTTCTTGTCAGCATCATATTTACCAATACGGGGACCTAAAGCGATGGCGCCGATCAAGGCAAGTACGCCACCTACGCTATGCACGATGGCAGAACCGGCGAAATCATGGAACACATCACCAAAGGTTGTCATCATAAAACCATCGGCGGCATCATTACACAGCCATCCACCACCCCATGTCCAGTGTCCCTCCACGGGATAGATCAACAGGGAGATGACAGCGCTGTAAATCAGGTACATGGAGAACTTTGTGCGTTCTGCCATGGCACCACTGACAATTGTCGCTGAGGTGGCACAGAAGACGGTCTCGAAAATCAGGAAGCCTTCTACCGGCAGGTCACCTTTATAGAAAGAGAGGTCGCCCCAGTTAGGTGCTCCGATAAATCCCGCTCCGTCACTTCCGAACATAAAACCAAATCCTATAAAGAAAAACAACAGAGAGCCGAACATAAAGTCGACAAAGTTCTTCATCAATATATTCGCCGTGTTCTTGCTACGTGTGAAACCTGCCTCACATAGTGCAAAACCTGGCTGCATCCAGAATACCAACATCGCTGCCAACAGCATCCAAACGGTATCCAGTGATAATCCTATCTCATTCATCATTGTAGTGTTTAAATTGTGTTGTGTTTGTTATCCTATTTCTTGTCTCTCAATACCGTATCACCGTGTTCACCAGTACGGATAGACCAGGTGTCTATCACATCACTGACGAAGATACGTCCATCTCCTATCTCTCCCGTGTGGGCTACTTGTAGTATCACCTGAATAGTGGGATCCAGTATCACATCACGGCAGACGATGGTCAGAGCCACACGCTCTATCACATCCGTACTATACTGAACACCACGATAGATACGCTCCTGACGACTCTGCCCGATACCATGTACATCATGATATTCAAACCAATCGATGTCTGAACTCAGCAAAGCCCTTTTGACATCCTCAAACTTTGTCTTGCGGATAATCGCTTCAATCTTTTTCATACCTTAAATCCTTTTAATTAAATAATGTGTCCGTACGTGACCTATCATTGTTCTCGTTGCAAAGTTAAGGGTTTAAAAAGGAATACCTGACATATTTCCTGTATTTTCATGTAAAAAAAAGCCTCAACTAACACTTTGTCAACAATCGACTTCTTTATTGCATGCAAATATTGACATAATGAAAAGAAAACAGTAAATTTTGTTTCATTTTGTTAGTTGTTTAAATGTTTGTGGTAATTTGTGTAAGAAAAATCTTTTATTAGCTAACTTTTTGAACTACCTTTGCATTCGAATTAAGACAAAAGAATTGATTCAAATAAGGATAATATGACAAAACGTAAACTTCAAAACCAAGAGAGAGGACTTTACCAAAGCGAGTATGAGCATGATGCGTGCGGTGTGGGCATGATTGTCAATATCCACGGCAACAAGAGTCACGAACTGGTAGACCAGGCATTACGCGTATTAGAAAATATGCGCCATCGCGGTGCGGAAGTCGGCAAGGACGGTGACGGAGCCGGTATCATGGTTCAGATCCCGCATGAGTTCATTCTGCTACAAGGTATTCCTGTACCCGAAAAGGGAAAATATGGAACCGGGCTGGTATTCCTGCCCAAAGAGGAGAAGGCACAAAGTGAGATCCTCAGTATCATGATTGAGGAGATAGAACGTGAGGGTCTGCAGCTGATGCACCTCCGCAATGTCCCCACAAACCCTGACTGCCTGGGTGAGTCCGCCCTAAGCACGGAGCCTGCCATCAAGCAGATTTTCATTACCGGTGTGAATGACGACAAGGTGAGTACCTTCGCGCGAACATTATATATTATACGTAAGAAGATTGAGCGTCGTATCTCACACCCGGACTTCTATTTCTGTTCGTTGAGCAACACGAACATCATATACAAGGGGATGCTGTCATCCATGCAGGTACGACAGTATTTCCCCGATCTTACTAACCCCTATTTCACAAGCGGACTGGCGCTGGTGCATTCACGATTCAGCACAAACACATTTCCTACGTGGTCATTAGCCCAGCCTTTCCGCTTGTTAGCCCACAATGGTGAGATCAACACCATCCGTGGCAACCGTGGATGGATGCGGGCAAGGGAGAGCGTGTTGAGCAGTGAGGCACTGGGAGACATCAAGCATATCTCACCCATCATACAAGAAGGGATGTCCGACTCTGCCAGTCTTGACAACGTACTGGAGTTCTTCGTCATGTCAGGTCTGTCACTGCCTCATGCCATGAGTGTGCTGGTACCAGAGAGTTTCAATGACAAGAATCCGATATCCGAAGACCTGAAGGCTTTCTACGAATATCACTCTATCCTGATGGAGCCTTGGGACGGTCCCGCTGCCTTGTTATTCAGTGACGGTCGTTTCGCTGGTGGTATGCTCGACCGCAACGGACTACGTCCTGCCCGCTATACCATCACCAAGAACGACACCATCATCGTGGCAAGCGAGGTAGGTGTCATGGACTTTGACCCGACAGAGGTGGCGGAGAAAGGACGGTTACAGCCAGGCAAGATCCTGCTGATAGACACCCAGGAGGGTAAGATTTACTATGATGGCGAGATCAAACAGCAACTCGCCAGTGAGCATCCCTACAGGCAATGGCTGAGCACCAACCGTATCCAGCTGGAGAAGTTGAAGTCCGGTCGGCATGTGGAGAATGGTATAGAGAACCTGCTACAGAAGGAAGTCATGTTCGGCTATGGCGCTGAGGACATTGACGCTACCATTATCCCGATGGCTGTCAACGGACAGGAGCCTACAGCCTCCATGGGTAATGACACACCACTTGCGGTTCTGTCTGAGAAGCCACAGGTGTTCTTCAACTATTTCCGTCAACAGTTCGCTCAGGTGACAAACCCAGCCATTGACTCTATCCGCGAGGAACTGGTGATGAGCCTGACAGAGTATATCGGACGGGTAGGCTCGGGCATCCTGACACCCGACGAGACCAATTGTAAGATGGTACGTCTTCCCCATCCGATACTGAACAACACACAGTTGGATATCCTGTGTAACATCCGCTACAAAGGATTCAACACCATCAAACTGCCTATCCTGTTTGATGGGGCGAAAGGTGCCAACGGACTACGTGACGCACTGGACACCTTATGTCACCAGGCAGAGAAATCGGTGGATGAGGGTTATAACTATATCATCCTTTCTGACCGTGATGTCGATGAGACCCATGTGGCAATCCCCAGCCTGCTGGCTGTCAGTGCCGTACACCATTACCTGACGAGTGTCGGCAAACGAGTACAGACCGCCCTCATCGTCGAGAGTGGCGAGATCCGTGAGACGATGCATGCCGCCCTGTTGCTAGGATACGGAGCCAGTGCACTGTGTCCCTATATGACTTTCGCTATTCTTGCCGACCTTGTGCGACAACACAAGATTCAGGAGGACTATACCACGGCGGAGGCAAACTATATCAAGGCTGTCAAGAAAGGACTCTTCAAGATCATGGCGAAGATGGGTATCTCCACCATCCGCAGCTATCGTGGTGCTAAGATCTTCGAGAGCATCGGACTGAGTGAGAACCTGTTGAGGACCTATTTCGGAACAGAAATCAGTACGATAGGAGGTGTCGGTCTGGAGAGGATAGCGCATGATGCCATCAGCTTTCATGAGGCAGCCTACCATACCCATACCACCTACTTAAACAATCAAGGACAATTCCACTGGCGTAAAGACGGTATCAGACACGCATGGAACCCGGAGACGATAGCGACGCTGCAACTCGCCACCAGGACGGGCAACTACGAGAAGTTCAAGGAGTTCTCCCGACTCGTCGATGAGAAAGAATCACCTATCTTTATCCGTGATTTCCTGGGGTTCAAGAAGAACCCGATTAAGATCGATGAGGTGGAACCCGTTGAGACCATCGTGAAGCACTTTGTGGCAGGTGCCATGTCGTTTGGCGCACTCTCCAAGGAGGCACACGAGGCTATCTGTCTTGCCATGAACAAGCTTGGAGGACGTTCCAACACCGGTGAGGGTGGCGAGGACTCCGAGCGGTTCCATTCCACGGTCGATGGCATCAGCCTGAGCAGTAAGACCAAGCAAGTAGCAAGTGGACGTTTCGGAGTGACGACGGAGTATCTGGTGAATGCGGAAGAGATACAGATCAAGGTGGCTCAGGGCGCCAAGCCCGGAGAGGGAGGTCAGCTGCCTGGTTTTAAAGTCAATGAGGTCATTGCCAAGACACGACATAGTATTCCAGGTATCAGCCTCATCAGTCCTCCACCCCACCATGACATCTATAGCATTGAGGACCTCGCCCAGCTGATCTTTGACCTGAAGAACGTCAATCCGAAGGCGGCAATCTCTGTCAAGCTGGTTGCCGAGAGCGGTGTGGGAACCATTGCCGCCGGAGTGGCAAAGGCGAAGGCCGACCTCATCATCATCTCCGGGGCAGAAGGTGGTACGGGTGCCTCTCCCGCCTCTAGTATGCGCTTCGCAGGTATCTCTCCGGAGATAGGACTGAGTGAGACACAACAGACACTTGTCAGGAACGGGCTTCGTTCACAGGTGAGGCTTCAGGTTGACGGACAGATCAAGACGGGTCGTGACATCGTTCTCATGGCACTGCTGGGTGCTGAGGAGTATGGCTTTGGTACCGCTGCCCTGATCGTCCTTGGCTGTGTGATGATGCGCAAATGTAACCTGAACACCTGTCCAATGGGTGTGGCAACACAAAACCCGGCACTGCGCAAGCATTTCATGGGGCGTTATGAGTATCTGGTCAACTACTTCACCTTCCTGGCTCAAGAGGTACGTGAATACCTCGCCGAGATGGGGTTTAAGAGCCTTAATGATATCGTAGGACACACAGAGCTGATAGAGAACAAGTCTTCTGTACTTGACTTCAGCAGACTCTTGAACAAAGAAGATGGAACACTCCATTTCACAGGTGACATCCAGAAACCCAGTGTACCACTCGGTATGCAAGGGACGATTCTCGACGAGCAGATGCTCAGAGCGGCAGCCAAGGCGATAGAACATGGCGAGGAGGTCAGCCTCGACTACGCCATCAAGAACACAGACCGTGCCACTGGTGCCATGCTCTCCGGTGCTATCGCCAAGAAATATGGTGAGGAAGGTCTGCCCGACAACACCATCAATGTCAAGTTCAAGGGCTCTGCAGGACAGTCGTTCGGCGCTTTCCTGACGAAAGGGGTCTCTTTCAAGTTAGAGGGTGAGACCAACGACTATTTTGCCAAAGGGCTCAGTGGAGGATGTCTTGCCATTCTCCCACCGACAAGAAGTAACTTTGCCGCGGAAGACAATATCATCGCGGGTAACACCGGACTGTATGGTGCTACGAGTGGCGAGCTATATGTCAATGGTAAGGTCGGCGAGCGTTTCGGTGTACGTAACTCTGGTGCTATCGCCGTCGTTGAGGGAGCTGGCGACCACTGTTGTGAGTATATGACAGGTGGACGTGTCGTCGTGCTTGGTGAGACGGGGCGTAACTTTGCCGCCGGTATGTCGGGAGGTGTCGCCTATGTCTGGGACAAGAAGCACAATTTCGATTATTTCTGTAATATGGACATGGTGGAGATCAACCTCGTCGAGGACAGTGTCAGCAGGAAAGAACTACACGAGCTCATCCATCAGCACTACCTTCACACAGGTTCCACTCTTGCCCGCACCATGTTAGATAATTGGCAGCAGTATATAGAGGAATTCATCCAAGTCGTACCTATCGAATACAAACGGGTACTGCACGAGGAGCAGATGGCAAGACTGCACGAGAAGATTGCCGATATCCAGCGTGATTATTAGTAAGATGTAAGAATGAGAAAATGTAATAATGTAGAAATATGGGAAATCCGAAAGCATTTTTAGAGATACACCGTCAAGAGGCGGGATACCGTCCTATACACGATAGAATCCACGACTTTGGAGAAGTGGAGCAGACACTCAACACACGAGAGCGTAAGTTACAGGCAAGCCGCTGTATGGACTGCGGCGTACCCTTCTGCCACTGGGCATGTCCCCTAGGCAACAAACCACCTGAGTGGAATGATGCCTTATACAAAGGAGACTGGGAACTCGCCTATCAGTTGCTCAACGCCACCAATCCCTTCCCGGAGTTCACAGGGCGTATCTGTCCTGCCCTCTGTGAGAAAGCTTGTGTGCTGAACCTCATCGAGCATGAGCCTACCACGAACCGAGAGGACGAGTGCGCCATCACAGAAGCAGCATTCCGCGAGGGATACATCACCGTCCATCACCCTCAGCGTAACGGAAAGAAGGTGGCAGTCATCGGTGCCGGTCCTGCCGGTCTTGCCGCAGCTCATGACCTCAACCTCATGGGCTATCAGGTCACCGTCTTCGAAAAGAACGAGGATGCGGGAGGACTCCTGCGTTATGGTATTCCCAACTTCAAACTCAACAAGGCGATTATCGACCGTCGTATCCATTTGTTAGAGCAGGAAGGCATCACATTCTGCTATGGTGAGGAGATAACGGTCAATGACCAATGGGCAAAGGTCCATGATTTCGATGCCATTGTCATTGCCACTGGTACTCCTACCGCCCGCAACTTAAACGCTCCCGGTCGTGAGCTGAAGGGGGTCCATTTCGCACTCGACCTCCTCGCCCAGCAGAACAGGGTGCTCGCAGGGATAGACATCCCCAAGGAGGAGCGCATCACGGCAAAGGGGAAGGATGTCCTCGTCATCGGTGGCGGTGACACGGGATCCGACTGTATCGGTACTGCCCACCGTCAGGGATGCAAGAGTGTTACGCAGATAGAAATCATGCCTAAACCTGTTGAGGGACCTGTCGACCCTAACAACCCATGGCCTAACTATCCACGCACCCTGAAGACCACCTCCTCCCATGAGGAGGGATGTACCCGCCGCTGGAACATCAACACACTGGAGTTCCTCGGCAAGGACGGGAAACTGACGGGTGTGAAAGTTCAGGAAATAGACTGGCAGCCTAACCCGGAAGGCGGGCGTCCCATCATGGTCGAGAAAGAAGAGCCGGAAATCATCAAGGCAGAACTGGTCCTCCTCGCCATGGGCTTCCTTAAGCCAGAGCACCCGGAGTACCCTGAGCATGTCTTCGTCTGCGGAGATGCTGCCAACGGAGCGTCCCTCGTTGTCCGTGCCATGGCAAGTGGTAAGCAGACGGCAGCGAAGGTTCATGCCTTCCTCACGCAAAAAAAATAGACTCGTAAGATGTGCAACTGACACAATGTATCAAAACCAACAGGTAGGATGGCAAGGTGTAAGGAGAACGGTAGAATAGAACCGTGAATACTTTACAAAATGACAATTATTTCATTTTTCATCACACAAAATGGACGATTTCTTTTGTTCTTTCTTACTTTTTGACTACCTTTGCACTTGAAATAATTACAAAAAGATAGCAAACTTCAAATATCAGTTACAATATGGCACATAAAATCAGGTTCACCAAGATGCACGGTTGTGGCAACGACTACATCTATGTCAATACGATGGAGTACGATGTCCCCAACCCCTCGGCGGCAGCCATTGCCTGGAGTGACCGCCACAAAGGGGTCGGCTCCGACGGGCTGGTACTGATCGGCATCAGTCCTGTACCTGAGGCTGACTACACCATGCATATCTATAATGCTGACGGTAGTGAGGCGATGATGTGCGGCAACGCCTCGAGATGTATCGGGAAATATCTCTATGAGCGAGGACTGACGGACAAGCGGGAGATACGCCTGTTGACCTTGTCTGGTATAAGGACGTTACAGTTACATATCAGCCATGACAGCGTGGAGCATGTCACTGTGGACATGGGCGAACCCGTATTTAAAGATGAGACGTTATTCACGGACAGCCAGAACCTTGACAAAGGCGTGTTTGTCTCGATGGGTAATCCCCACTATGTCATTTTCACCGATGATGTGGATCTGGTGGGAGAGATGGGTCGGATATTGGAATATCATCCTGCCTTCCCACAACGCTGTAACATTGAGTTTGCCCATGTGCTGGCTCCCTCTCAAGAAGGAGTAACCACTATCCGCACCCGTGTATGGGAACGTGGCAGCGGCATTACCCAGGCATGTGGCACAGGAGCATGCGCCACTGCCGTCGCAGCCTGTATTTCCAGACGAGCAGGAAGGACAAGTGACATCGTCATGGACGGAGGTACCCTTCACATCGAATGGCGGAAGAGTGACAACCACGTCTATATGACAGGACCCGCCGAGTTCGTCTTCGACGGGGAGATCGAGCTATCGGAATAACGGAATATCGGAATAACGGAATAAAAGAAAGAAAAAGATATGGCATTAGTAAATACCCATTTCCTCAACCTCCAGAACAACTACCTGTTCGCTGACATCGCCAAGAAGGTGAATGCCTTTAAGGTGATGCACCCCAAGGCAGACATCATCTCCCTCGGTATCGGAGATGTCACCCAGCCACTCTGCCCTGCCGTCATCGAGGCGATGCATCAGGCTACCGAGGAGATGGCTACTGCCGAGGGGTTCCACGGTTACGGACCAGAGCAAGGCTATGAGTTCTTGCGTAAGGCGATCCTGGAGAATGACTTCCTGCCCCGTGGCATCCATCTTGACATCAGTGAGATTTTCATCAATGATGGTGCCAAGTCGGACACGGGCAATATCCAGGAGGTGCTCCATTGGGACAACTTCATCGGAGTGACAGATCCCATCTATCCCGTCTATATTGACTCCAACGTGATGATTGGGCGTTGCGGGACTTTTGAGGACGGCAGGTGGACAAATGTCGTCTATATGCCCTGTACGGCAGAAAACGGTTTTACGCCCTCCATACCCAAGGACCGTCACATGGATGTCATCTATCTCTGTTATCCCAACAATCCCACAGGTACCGTCATCACGAAACAGGAACTGCGCAAATGGGTCAATTACGCATTAAAGAACGATGCACTCATCTTCTACGATGCTGCCTATCAGGCATATATCCGAGACCCGGAGATACCACGTTCCATCTATGAGATCCGTGGTGCCCGCAAATGTGCCGTTGAGTTCCACTCCTACTCCAAGACGGCAGGGTTCACAGGACTACGCTGCGGCTTCACCGTCGTACCCAAGGAGGTGACCGTTGCTACCTTTGAAGGGGAGCGCATCCCCCTCCACCAGTTGTGGAGCCGTCGCCAGTGTACGAAGTTCAACGGTGCCAGCTACATCAGTCAACGTGCTGCCGCTGCTATCTATACCCCCGAGGGCAAGCAACAGATCCAGCAGACTATCGACTACTATATGCAGAATGCTGCCCGCATGCTCTCTGTCCTGAGGAGTCTGGGCTATGAGTGCTATGGTGGTGAGAATGCCCCCTATATCTGGATGCGCACCCCTGACGGCACCTCCTCATGGCAGTTCTTTGAGCAGCTGCTCTATGGAGCCAATGTCGTCTGCACCCCAGGGGTCGGTTTCGGACCCAGTGGCGAGGGATATGTCCGCTTCACTGCCTTTGGCAGTCATGAGAAGACAGAGGAGGCTTTAGAAAGAATCAAGAAATGGTCAAAATAGACGATTATTAATAACACAAACACAAAATGAAGATGGAAGCATTAAGATTTCAGGTTGTCGGTGAGGCTTTCAAGAAGAAGCCACTCGACGTAAAAACCCCAGTAGAGAGACCTTCTGAGTATTTTGGCAAGAAGGTGTTCAATCGTGAGAAGATGTATAAGTACCTGCCAAAGGAAGTGTATGAGAAAATGGTGGACGTGATGGACAATGGTGCCCATCTCGACCGTCAGATTGCTGATGCTGTAGCCGCTGGCATGAAGCAGTGGGCGACAGAGAATGGTGTCACCCACTACACCCACTGGTTCCAGCCTTTGACAGAGGGTACCGCCGAGAAGCATGACTCGTTTATCGAGCATGACGGAAAGGGTGGTATGGTGGAGGAGTTCACTGGTAAACTGCTTGTACAGCAGGAACCTGATGCCTCGTCGTTCCCCAGTGGTGGTATCCGCAGCACCTTCGAGGCCCGCGGCTATTCCGCATGGGACCCCACATCCCCTGTATTCATCATCGACGACACCTTGTGTATCCCCACCGTATTCATCAGTTATAGCGGTGAGGCACTCGATTACAAGGCTCCTCTGCTTCGTGCACTCCATGCCGTAAATGTGGCTGCCACCGACGTATGCCACTATTTCGACCCAGAGGTGAAGAAGGTTACTTCTAACCTCGGATGGGAACAGGAGTACTTCCTCGTGGACGAGGGACTCTATGCCGCGCGTCCGGACTTACTGTTGACGGGGCGCACACTGATGGGACATGACTCCGCGAAGAACCAGCAGATGGACGACCATTACTTCGGAAGTATTCCGGAGCGTGTCGCCGCCTTCATGAAAGAACTGGAGATTGTGGCACTTGAGCTGGGCATCCCCTGCAAGACCCGCCACAACGAGGTGGCACCTAACCAGTTTGAGTTGGCACCAATCTTCGAGGAGACGAATCTCGCCGTCGACCATAACATGCTGTTGATGTCGGTGATGAAACGGGTGGCACGTAAACATGGCTTCCGTGTACTGCTCCATGAAAAGCCCTTCGCAGGTATCAACGGTAGTGGTAAGCACAACAACTGGTCGCTCTCTACCGACAATGGAATCCTGTTGCATGCACCAGGCAAGACACCAGAGCAGAACCTGCGCTTTGCCGTATTCATCGTAGAGACGCTGATGGGTGTCTATCGCCATAACGGACTGTTGAAGGCTTCGATCATGAGTGCTACCAACGCTCATCGTCTGGGAGCCAACGAGGCACCTCCCGCCATCATCTCCTCGTTCCTTGGCAAACAGCTCTCGGAGTTGCTCGACCATATCGAGAAGGCTGATAAGGAAGATATCCTGGCGATGGCTGGCAAACAGGGTATGAAGATGGATATCCCGGAGATCCCGGAACTGCTCATCGACAATACCGACCGTAACCGTACCTCACCCTTCGCCTTCACGGGTAACCGCTTTGAGTTCCGTGCCGTGGGCAGTGAGGCAAACTGTGCCAGTGCGATGATCGCCCTGAACAGTGCTGTCGCCGAGGCTCTTGTCAACTTCAAGAAACGGGTGGACGCTCGTATTCCTGAACTGGAGAAGAAACTGTCTGGCACAGGACATAGTGCCACATTCCATGCCATCATCGATGTGCTGCGCGAGGATATCAAGACTTGTAAGCCCATCCGTTTCGACGGCAATGGCTATAGTGACGAATGGGTACTGGAGGCTACGAAGCGTGGCCTGGATGTGGAGAAGTCATGTCCTAAGATCTTCGAGCGCTACCTTGACGCTGAGAGCATCCAGATGTTCGAAAGCCTGGGCGTGATGACGAAGAAAGAGCTGGAGGCACGTAATGAGGTGAAATGGGAGACCTACACCAAGAAGATACAGATTGAGGCACGTGTGCTGGGCGACCTCTCCATGAACCATATCATTCCTGTTGCCACACACTACCAAAGCCAGCTCCTGAAGAATGTGGAGAACATGGCGGCTATCTTCCCTGTCGACAAGGCGGAGTCATTGTCTGCTCGTAATATCAAACTGATTGAGGAGATTGCCGAACGTACCTCTTCTATCGAGCGACAGGTAGAGGAACTGGTCAATGCACGTAAATTGGCGAACAAGATAGAGGATGAGCATGAGAAGGCGATTGCCTATCATGACAAGGTAGAGCCGAAACTTGATGACATCCGCTACCAGATCGACAAACTCGAGCTGATCGTAGACGATGCCCTGTGGCCGCTGCCTAAGTATCGTGAACTGCTGTTCATCCGATAAGAAACATCACTTTTTCAGACAACAACTTCTTTTTTTGGTTGTTTGAAGTTTGCGAAGGGCGGGTGCAGAGCCATGCTCGCATGGGCTCTGCCGCGCCAAAGACAAACTCGAACGTGAGTTCAAGTTTGCGATTAGACCTGACGCTGAGACAGCGTCAGGTCTTTTCTGTCTTGCCTGGCATCTTTGTTGGTGATTGCCTTCTGTCGATGATAGGAAATCCAAAGAACTCAACGGTCTTTCAGCTCATAGGCACGACCTCGGTCTGACGTTATTCTCAGGTTAGAGTGCTGTTCCACAATGGGCTTCAGTCTGCGGATAAGGGTATAGAGTGTCTCGCTGGCATCCTCTTTCTTAGGCCATAGCGCATCACAGATTTCTTTCTTTGTCAGCAGATGCGAGGGTGACACATAGAACATCTCCAACAGTTGTTGTTGCATCGGGGTCAGTTTCACTTGCTCCCCTTTCAAACCGAAAAAACGCCTGTCAGTTTCAGAATAGACCAATCCACCATAGCCACAGATGACTGGTACTTGTTTCCCGCACTTCCAGAGACAGAACAATCCCCATAGCGTCGTCATCATCCATAAGACCATAGCAGGACGCTGGTCGGAGAGTGCGAAGATCGTTGCCATCGAACAATGAGGACGAGGGCGAAACTCCTGTCGGGTGTCAACTGCCAATAACGCATTCCCACGTAATGCCTCTATCTGCAAATAACGGTTGAATATCTGAATAGTATCAGCACTGATCACAGCCGACTGCTGCTCATCCAAAGCAAGGGCAAGTGCCTGACTCATATCCTCGTTTACCTCACGCTCCGTAGCCCTGTAACTCGTAAAGCTTACCATACTAGAGGTGATAATCAGTGCGAAGAGCACGATGACATATTGGTGTTTCATATTAGCTTAATTTATCTTCTGATTCTTCTGACAGGCTGGATGGGGGCTTGTGGACGGGGCT
This sequence comes from Prevotella sp., assembly GCA_045117415.1. GTDB lineage: Bacteria > Bacteroidota > Bacteroidia > Bacteroidales > Bacteroidaceae > Prevotella. The sequence continues at coordinate 44,972 of JBGUNO010000026.1, forward strand.
GGAAACGCATGGGGTTATCACGGTCACCCCATACCAGTGCTTTCAGCAGACCACCAAGGGGAAGTTCAATTTTAGAATCTCCTATTTTAATATAGGGGTTAACGATAGGCTCCGTGGTCCATTTGCCATTCATCGGGTTGACATAGCGGCGCACCCCCATCTTAGTACCGAAAGTCTTATTGAAACGGATATCCGCATAGCCTCCGTAAGTCGTGTTATTCACATACGGACTCATAGCCGGTCCTACCTGCATCTGGTTAGCGTAATAATAGCCAAAGGCATGGAGCGAGACAGCATTACTGAGGTCATAGCCGACAGTACCACCCAACCCATATTGTGTCACAAGGGTACGCTGCCAAGGCATCCAGTATTTATTGGCGAGTGCGGAGGCTGTAAAATGCCATCGTCCTGCGTTCTGGTGAAGCATCATCATACCCGTCTCCGTGTTCATCAGTCCTGGCATCTGGCTGGTCGCCCCATAAAAGCCAAGAGAAGCACCTTTCCACAGGTTCAGTCCTGTCGCACCTTGTTTGACCTGGTGGGTATAACTAACCACCTGCGGTTCTCTGGGTATCGACAACTGAGGACGCATGATATCTGTCTGGAGGCGCAATGTGTCTCTCAGGAAATGCTGGTTGACATCCGTCTGCATCATATCCATTGTCTTTTCGGGTAATTGTGAACCACCCGTCTCAACTTGTGCCATCATACTTATTGGCAGAAGCAAGAGATAAAGACTTATGATACCAACTCTTTTCATATCACATAGGCAAAAGTACAATTTTGTTTCTAAACAATATCATCTGTTTGTACTATTTAACTTTATATAGGTTTTTCCTGCAAAGTTATGAAAACAGGCGATGACAAGGGAAATAATTTCCTGACATTTGTCTGACAATTCATTTGTTTAGTTAAATCATGATCTAAAAATAAAGGTATTAATCTTTATTACTTTGATGAAAGACTTTTAAACCAAAAATAATTTAAGAAAGCCTTAATTTAATCATCTGTAAGGTTTTGTAAGGAAAATCTGACTTTCTGTTTTACTTATTCACTATAACTTTGCACCGTCATTTATATTACTGACCCATAAATAATGCAAAGTCATGAACGTATTACAAATCGGACGCTTTGAATTAAACCCGCAGAAACAGGAACTGCTGTTTCACGCAATTGACGGAACACTTTCTTCCAGAACTTACCTTTTTTATATATTATCCTTTACCCTGCTGTTGGTGACAACCACCTGTTGTGCTCAAGGTTCTGACGATGATAAACGTCACATGAAAACAGACTCGTTAAAAAGCGACTATGAGGAATGGCTACGCAATGAGCCCTTGAGGTCCACACCCCATGACAGTCAGACAATAACCCCGATGGAACCGCATATTTCCACCATCAACCCCTTAGAACAGATACCTGAGCGCCCCAAAGTCAACATAAATATCATAACGCCAGCATTGAGAACGGACATGCGACTCGCCTATCAAAGCCATTGGCTGGAGGAACGACGAAAGGAACAGCAGGGTGGAGCCATGATGACAGGTGTCAATCCAATATCCCTTATCGGTTATTTCATCAGTAAACTATTCCCACATCGAAAATCAAAGAGGGAGCGAGAGCATGAGAAACTGAAACAGATACTTGACAACTATTAATTGATTGTAGATTGATTTGTCAGACAAATGTCAGTCTTTATTTTAGGTCGTTTCGTCATGTCTTACTACTTTTGCTGTCAAAAAATACAAATATGAACAGACTAAATCTTTTATTGATTTCTTTTTTCGTTCTTGTCAATGCACAAGCACAAAACGACTCCATCACCTGGGATCAGCAACTGGAGGGTATCGAGGTGAAGGCGCAACGCCAACTCATCAAGCAGGAGATAGACCGCATCGGCTATGACGTGCAGGGCGACGAGGAGTCAAAGACACTGACCGTGATGGATATGTTGCGTAAGGTTCCAATGGTGACCGTCGACGGTGATGATAACATCAAAGTGAAGGGCAACAGCAGTTTCAAGATCTACAAGAACGGACATTACGACCCTAGTCTGACGAAGAATGCCAAGGAGGTCTTGAAGGCGATGCCTGCGTCGATGGTCAAGCGTATCGAGGTCATCACAGACCCTGGTGCCCGTGAGGACGCGGAGGGTGTGGACGCTATTCTGAATATTGTGATGATGGATGGCTCGAAACTTGACGGGGTGACGGGTGTCGTCAACCTGTATTATAACACCTTGAATCATCCTAACCTTTATACCTCCCTGACAGGACAGGTCGGTAAACTGCTACTGTCTGCCAACTATGGCTATGGCGGGATGTCGAGACATGAGACGGAGAATATCAAAGAAACAGAGCGTACCTTTCTACAGACAGGTAACAGACTGCTTTCCCATAGCGAGGGCAGCAACCCCGGTGGCATTCATTTTGGGGACATCAATGCCAGTTATGACATCGACTCCCTTAACCTGCTGTCGGCTTCGTTTGGTGGTTATTTTTATAAATTGAACGTGCAAGGGGACGGCTGGACAGAACTCCTACCTCCATCAGGGGAGAATCTCCTCTATAGTTACAACAACAAATACTGGATGCCAGGGTACAGTCATCAGTCTTGGAACGGACGACTGGACTTCGAGCATAAGACGCGTCGGGAGGGCGAGCGACTCACACTCTCTTACATGCTCGCCCTGACGCGTCAACATACGGATCAGGAGAATGAATATGTCATCCTCAAGGGAGATCGCCCCTTCCCTTATACCAACACCCTGCAAACGGAACGGGAGCGATTCACGGAGCACACCTTTCAAGCAGACTGGCTGCGACCCCTTGGAAAAGGACATCAGATAGAGATTGGAACGAAGTATATTTATCGTAATAACAACAGTCATAACACACAGGACTATCGGGATGCCCTGCCAATGACAGATTATCAGTTCGAGCACACCACCCGTGTCCTTGCCGGCTATGCGGATTATATCCTTAATAAAAATCAATGGTCAGCACGTGCGGGACTACGCTATGAATACAGTTATATGGAGGGTAGTTATCCTGACGGGAAGGGAGAGACTTTTCACCAACGGCTCAGTGACTGGGTGCCACAGGCAAGCCTGAAATACCAGATGACAGAGACACAGTCGCTGAAACTGAACTATACCACCAGTATCAACCGTCCAGGTATCTCCTACCTGAATCCTGCCGTGATTGTCTCACCAACGATTATACAGAGTGGTAACCCCCAACTGGAAAGTTCTCACTCCCAACGCCTCAACCTCATCTATATGTTTGTAGGTAAGCATCTGACCCTTCAACTGGCTCCCGGCTACCAGTTCAGTAATGGGGGCATCGCCTCTATCCAGACTGCAGAGGGTGATATCCGCTATCTGACCTACGACAATATCCAACGCTATCGCCGTGCTTCCTTTGAGCAGTATGCGCAATGGAAACCATTCGAGACCACTACCCTCGTCTTCAATAATAACCTGCGCTATGAGCATTACGAGAATCCCAACCTCGGTTACCGGAACTTTGGGTGGTCGGATAATATTTACGTCAACATCACCCAGAAGCTGCCATGGCGACTGCAACTGTCACTCAGTGCCTATGGCAAGATAGGACATAACCCCACTAATGTCTATTACAAGATGCACGGGTGGTACGGCTATTACGCATCGTTACAACGCTCGTTCCTGAAAGACGACCGCCTGACGGTGCGTATCATGACCAACGACCCATTTGACCGTTATACCAAATACTGTGACGAAGCCGTCAACGGTGACTTCCGCGATCTTGGCACCTCATGGAATCGTGGTCGTCAGTTTGCCATCTCCATCAGCTACCGTTTCGGTTCCCTGAAGGCAAGTGTCAAAAAGACGGAGCACAGCATCGAGAACGATGATGTGGTAGGAGGTATCACAAAAGGGAACTAAAAGGTTACACGTTACTTAGCAGCCAACCGAGGTAGACGAGGTAGCCGATAACAAGGAGGGCACCTTCCCAGCGCTCCACCGTATAACGGGTATAGGAGAACAGCCACACCAGTGATACGGAACCTAACATCATTCCCATATCCACAAGGGTGACACCCTGTATCTGCATGGGACTGATGGTGGCGGTAAGTCCTAATATCAACAGGATATTAAAGACATTCGAGCCAATGACATTACCGATGGCAATGGCAGACTGCCCTTTACGTGCTGCCACAACACTGGTAGCAAGTTCCGGAAGGGAGGTTCCCCCAGCCACTATCGTCAAGCCGACGACACCCTCACTGATACCTAAAGAATAGGCAACACGGGAAGCTGAGTCGACAAAGATATTACTGCCGATAACGAGGAGGGCAAGACCCAGCAATACGAAGAAGGCACTCATCCATGGTTTCACGGTTTTGACCTCTGACACAGATGCCGTCTCTCCGACTTTTGCCTGTAACAAGGTGTAATACATAAACAAAGAGAAACCTACAAGCAGGAAGATACCGTCCAGGCGTCCCAAAAAGCTGTTGAGACTCAGAAGTACCAACAGCACAGAGGCAAAGACAGAGAAAGGTATATCCTTACGAACCGTGCTTTTGCTGATTGTCATAGGAGCTACTATTGCCGCACAACCAACTATCAACATGGCATTCATGGTATTGGAACCTACCACATTACCCATCGCCATATCAGGCGTACCTTTCAAGGCTGAGACCAGACTGACAAAGAGTTCTGGAGCAGAGGTTCCTGCGGCGACAATCGTCAAGCCAATGATTATCTCCGGCACATTCATACGACGAGCCAAGGCAGAGGCTCCTTCCGTCAGGCGGTCGGCTCCATAGAGCACCATCGCCACACCGGCTATAATCAAAACAATATCTATCAACATAACTTATCCCTGCATGAAAGCCATCCTATATCAAGAGACTTAAACGTCATCAAAATCAAATTCGTCAAATCCCTCCAGGGAAGGACCGATAAACGCATCCAGCGCACGACGCTCTTTCTTGGTGGGACGACCCGTACCACGGGCACGATCGACAAAGCCACTGATACGGTTCATCTCCAATAACTCATACTGGTCGGCAGGCGTCACGTTCTCATAAATCTCAGGAAGGAGTTTCGCCCCTACCCTTTGCTCGATGGTCTTTAATATCTTAAAGGAATAGGTCACAGGAGGCTTGCGGACACTGACGACCTCACCCACCTTCACCATCCGGGAGGGTTTGACGTTCATTCCGTTCATCGTCACACGTCCGTTCTTGATGGCATCGACAGCGATACTGCGCGTCTTGAAGATACGGGCTGCCCACAGCCACTTGTCAACTCTTGCCTCCTCCATTCTCCTTCTCTCCTGACTCCTGTCTCCTGACTCCCTTGCCTAACTTGTTATACTGATTCATGGTGACATCGATACCAGCGAGCACGAAACTCTTGATGATATCCACCCCTAAGTCGATGGCTGGCTGTAACACCTTCATCTCCTCTTCACCATAACGTCCCAATACGTAGTCTATCTGCATGCCCTGAGGATATTCATTACCTATTCCCATCCGCAGACGAGCATAGTTCTGTCCGATAAGTTGCTGGATATGTCCCAAGCCGTTATGTCCACCATTGGAACCATTCGCCTTCAGACGGAACTGTCCCAAGGGGATTGCCACATCATCGCTGATGACCAACAGACGACTCTGGTCGATATTCTCCTTGTTGAGCCAGTAACGCACCGCATTGCCACTGAGGTTCATATACGTGGAAGGCTTGAGAAGAAACACCTTACGACCCCTGAGACTCGTCTCACCTACAAAGCCATAGCGTTTATCCTCAAAAACGATATTGGACGCCTTTGCGAAAGCGTCCAATACCATAAATCCAGTATTGTGGCGGGTCATGTCGTACTCGTCGCCGACGTTACCCAGACCGACAATTAAATACTTATCCATTCTATTGCCAATTGGCTATTACTAAGCCTCCTCTGCTGCTGCAGCCGAACGAGAAGCACGTGTAGCCCTTACGGAGCATACGATGACCTCCTTCGAAGTGGCAATCTCCAAGCCCTCGAAGCTCAGTGAGCCCACCTTGATGCTCTTGCCGAGCTCCAAAGTAGTCACGTCAATCTCAAGCTGCTCGGGGATATTCTTATAAGGAGCAGTAACGTTGATCTTACGGATCTGCAACTGGAGCTTACCACCATCACGCACACCCTGAGCGTGACCAATGAGTTTCACAGGAATACCAACAGTGATGTTCTTCTTCTCGTTAATCTCATAGAAGTCTGCGTGAATCAGGGCGTCTGTCGTGGGATGGAACTGGAGCTCCTTGATGATAGCCTTGTGCTCCTTGCCATCAACAGTGATGTTTACGACATATACATGAGGAGAATAAATCACCTTACGCATCTCTGCCATTGGAACGGCGAAAGAGAATGCCTCAGGAAGGCCCTTCTCACCCTTTGTCTCACCATACAAATTACAGGGTACCAGACCCTCCTTGCGAAGCAGTTTTGAGGCTTTCTTACCTGTCTCGGCACGCTTCTGACCGTTTACACTAATTTCTCTCATAATAAATTGTGTTACTCTAAATTAAGTTATACATTTGTGCTTAATTCACCATCACACGATGCGAAAAGCGGGTGCAAAGGTACGAAAAAAACTCCAACCATACAAAAAAATCGTCAAATTTATGGGTGCGGGAGCAAATTTTTCACTTTTCACTCTTCACTTTTCACTTTATTTCGTACCTTTGCAGTTGATAAGAGTATCAAACTAGCTATTCTAATAGGATATGATTAATCGCGAGTTAATAAGAATTAAGGTAGTCCAGTTAACTTATGCCTACTACCAAAACGGCAACAAGAACATTGAGACGGCGGAGAAAGAGCTTCTCTTCAGTCTTTCAAAGGCGTATGACCTGTACAATTATCTCTTAGCACTCATTGTTGCGATTACCAGAGAGTCACGCCGTTACCTGGAGGTGGCTCAGTCGAGAGCAAAGCGTGAAGGGACGGAGATGCCGTCACAGAAATTCGCCTATAACCGTTTTGCGCTTCAACTGGAGGAGAACAAGATGCTGAACGAGTTTCTGGAAACGAAAAAATTGAATTGGGATGACGAGCCGGAATTTCTCAAGAAGATCTACCACATGATTATTGAGAGTCAGGTTTACAAAGAATACATGGAGTCCGCAGAGGACGATTATGAGACAGACCGTGAGCTGTGGCGTAAGATCTATCGCACGCTGATACAAGACAACAACGATCTGGATGCCCTTCTGGAAGAACAGAGTCTCTATTGGAATGACGACAAGGAGGTGGTGGACACCTTTGTATTAAAGACCATCAAGCGTTTTGAGGAGAAACAGCACTCGAAACAAGAGCTGCTTCCAGAATACAGCAGTGACGAGGACAAGGACTATGCCCAGAAACTGTTCCGTGCCACGATTATGAACGCTGACGACTATCAGCGGTACATGACGGAGGCTTCACGCAATTGGGACTTCTCCCGTCTCGCCTATATGGACATCGTTATTATGCAGATTGCCATTGCCGAGATGCTCACCTTCCCCAGCATTCCCGTATCAGTAACCATCAACGAGTATGTGGAGATTGCCAAGTTTTACTCCACCCCACGTAGTGGCGGCTATATCAATGGTATGCTGGACGCTATCGCCCACCATCTGATAGAGAGCGGAAAACTACTGAAGCACATGGAAGAGAGGACGTAATAACGGTATGACGGTATCACGGTATAACGACAAAACAACAATAACAAAATAAAAAAATGACACAAATGATTCTCGCTGCTCAAGCCGCCCAAGGCGGTGGCAGCATGACCAGTTTTATTATTATGATGGTGGCGATTTTTGCCATCATGTATTTCTTCATGATCAAACCTCAGCAGAAGCGTCAGAAAGAGATCCAGAAATTCCAGAACTCGCTGACGGAGGGTACTCCTGTGGTGACAGGCGGTGGTATCTATGGTACCGTCAAGAAAATCGACCTTGCCACGGGTATCATCGAGGTGAAGATCGCCGACGGTGTGATCATCCGTGTTGACAAAGGCTCTGTCTTTAAAGACATGGCAAGCACACCGACGCAAAAGTAAGCCAGAAGGGGCGTGAGGTGAGAAATAAGAGATAAGAAGGGAGGACAGGTGGAGACACGGCGAATATCAGTGTATATCAGGCGTTTCTTGTTCAACAGGACGAGCAGGGAATTCCTGGTTTTCACATTCTTCCTTATCCTGTCGGGCGTTTTCTGGTTGATTTTGACCTTGAATGAGACTTACGAAAAGGAAGTCAAGATCACCATGAAGATTGTCAGTATTCCCAAGAATGTGGTGCTCACCTCCAACGAGACAGACACCCTTCGGGTGATAATGCGCGACAAAGGATGGATCCTCATCAGATACCTCTACGAGAAAAACCGCAACATCAATATCTCGTATAAGAACTATGACAGAGGAAACGGCTATGGTATGGTGTCCTCGTCTGATCTCAAACGACTGATCACACAGCAAATAGAGATGACGACCCATATCAGTTCCGTGAAACCGGACCGTGTCGAGTTCTTTTATAATAATGGTGAGCGGAAGCGTGTACCTGTCAGATGGACAGGACGGGTGATTCCTGAGCAACTCTATTTCATCTCCCACGTACAATACTGGCCAGACAGTGTGGACATCTACTCCTCCAGGGAGAAACTGGATAGTATCAGCGCCATCTATACTGAAGCCCTCAACTACGTAGGATTCCGAGACACCCTGATCGTCAATTGCAAAGCCTCCCATCCCAAGGATGTCAAAGTTGTCCCAGAACAACTGCGTATCGGTTTTTATACGGACGTACTGACAGAAGAGAGCATAGATGGTGTAACTATCAAGGCGATTAATATGCCACCAGGAAAAGTGCTGCGCACCTTCCCACCTAAGATCAGTATCCGTTTTGTCACAGGTGTCAGTCAGTTCCGCACATTACGTCCTGACGACTTCACCGTGATTGCCGATTATAATGAGATCAGTCAACGCCCTTCAGATAAGTGCAACATCTACTTGAAGGAGATTCCTCAAGGCATCAGCAGGGCGACATTACCCCTCAAACAAGTGGATTATCTCATAGAGGAAGTGGAATGAAGATAGGGATTACTGGGGGTATCGGCTCTGGCAAGAGTTTTGTCTGTCGACGACTGGCTCGCTATGGGATTGAGGTCTATGACTGTGATGCCGCTGCCAAGCGGCTCATCCGCACTTCTCCGAAGATACGGCAGGAGCTGACGACACTCATCGGGTGTGACACTTATATAAACGGTACGCTCAACAAAGCCGCTGTGGCACAGTTTCTGTTGCAGAGTGACGACCATGCCAAGGCGATAGACGCTATTGTCCATCCTGCTGTCTTCCAGGACTTCGAGAAGAGTGGCATGACATGGATGGAAAGTGCTATTATGTATGAGTCAGGCATCTACCGGTTAGTAGACAAAGTCATCGTGGTGACCGCTCCTCTGGAAGTACGTATCGACCGTGTGATGCAGCGTGACCATATCACCCGGGAGAAAGTGCTACAGTGGATGCAACGCCAACTACCACAGGAAGAGGTAAGAAAGCGTGCCCATTACGAGATTATTAACGATGGCAAAGCCGATATCGACGCACAGATAGCGCAAATCCCCGAAATATCAGAACATCGGAATATCGAAATATCGGAACATCGGAATATCGAAATATCGAAATAACGAAACATCGAAACAACATAACAAAAAAGAAAACAATATGAAACAGACTATTTTAGCCATCTCGGGAAAACCGGGACTTTACAAACTGGTATCACGTTCCAAGAACAGCCTCATCGTAGAGGCACTTGACGGGACAGGCAAGCGTATGCCGGCTTTCGGTACAGACCGTATCACTTCACTTGCTGACATCGCCATGTTCACAGAGACAGACGACGTGCCTCTGATGAAAGTGCTTGCTTCCCTGCGTGACTTGGAGAAAGGAAAGACCGCAAGTGTCAACTACAAGAAAGCATCTCCCAAAGAGCTGCACGACTATTTCACCAAGGTACTGCCTGAGTGGGATCAGGAACGTGTCCATAACAGTGACATCAAAAAGTTGCTCCAGTGGTATGACATCCTTGTTACAGCGGGTATCACCGATTTTGAGGAGGACTTAGCTCCCACGGAGGGTGAAAATATCGACGACCGGAAAGCAGAATAACAACCAACAGAAAAGGCACTCAGTTTTGAGTGCCTTTTTTATATCCTAGCTTATCTTAGAACCTCGGACCTCCGAAGCCGCCACCAGGGCGACCACCGCCAGGACGTCCACCACCGAAGCCTCCGCCATGACGACCGCCAAATCCTCCGGGACCACCCTGAGGACCTCTGTTGCTGCCTCCTCCGAAAATATTCAGGCGATAGATGACATGCAACATGGCATAGTTGGTGATGGCATTATATTCGGTATCGCTGCGACGCATGGCATCTACCGTTCGACTGAAAGTCGACTGCTGATGCAGGATATCATACATCTGGAGTGAGAGGGTCAGCGCATTGCCACGCAGGAAAGAGTGTGACAACTGAGCGTTCCAGATCAGTTCGTTGGTATTCATCGACTTGTCGTTATAGCCTCGACGACTGTTCATATTCATACTGGTTGACAACTGAGTGCCCCATGGTGCCGTCAGCAGCAGGCTACCACCGTAGGAAAATGTCCATGTATCAAGGTTGTTATTGCTCTGTAACTCACTGCGGGCATGCATATACTCCAAGGAGCCGTTGAGTTCCACCTCCAACCATTCATTACGGTAACTTGCCGCAAGACGCTCACCCAAGGTTGTCGTACGTGTTGTAGACCTCTCAGAGTCAGCATTCCTGTTGACACTCACATAACCCACACTATTGTTATAACGGAGTGTCGTAAACGTGTTGACATTGAAGAATCCTGCGGAGTCGACGGCTGTATTAAACATAAACATACCAAACGTGTTCCAGTTTCCATTGATATTCTCTGGTCTGACAATACGCCCACCCGTTTTCTCGTCATACCTCACCATATTGGAGATAGCGTTTCTGGTGGTCGAGAAATTCAAGTGTGCCATGATACTCCGCTGATGGCTCTGGATATAATTATTATAGAACAAACGGAAGTTCTGGGTGAAAGATGGCTTCAACCCAGGATTACCCTTCCGGACATTCAACGGGTCACTATTATCCGTGATATCCAACAAGTCGCTCATCGAGGGCTGACTACTGTTAGCACGATAGGTAAACCGCAACTGGCTCACTTGGGAGATTTTCCAACGGAAATCGGCAGTCGGTGCGAAATTCGTCACCGTACGGACTGTATCCGTATGAACCCCTTGATAGTCCTGTGTGAAATGGGAGCGCTGTGGCAGTACCTGGAAACCCACATTCAAGTTATATGCCTTACGGACGACACGCAGCATGATCTCTGCCGTATGGGTATAGTTACGATACTCCGAGAAGCGGCTCAGGTCGTCATCCCTGAAACCCTCCAACGGATTTCCGCCTAACAAGGCAAGATAATCGTCCCATCCTCGATAGACGGGTGTTATACCAAAGAAATCCGCAGGGAACTGGCTGAAGTCATACGTCGCACGGTCGCTCTTCGTATAGCTATATTGGTACTGGTAACTGAACTGCAGGTAAGTCTGACGGAAGATGGGCTCACTATAAGTGGCACGGATCCCATAGTTCCAGTTCTTGGTAGGTGTCACGGCATAACGGTTCGCCTGATAGGTAGAGTCCTCTCCCTGTTTGTTCAGCAACTGATAATACTCTACCAGACTATTGGTAAACGATTTACTCGTTCCCTCGCCCACATTACCAGAGAAGCGCAGGGTGATATTACGCCCGTTGTTATTCAACCGGCGGTTCAGTTGCAACCATCCGCCTGCACTCTTGGAGTCACTATAGGATATCGAGTTGTTAAAGTTTCTGTTCTTGACGATACCCTTGTCCACCAAGATCTGCAGCGCCTCAGCATCCAGAGGGTCTGTCACCGTCTTATACGGATCCTCGTCAAAGGTCAGGGACAGTCCCTCACTCAGTCCGTCACTGGAGTTGTAGTTAAACTGCGGACGCATCATGATATTTGTCATCGAGTCAGGTGTCCATTCCAAGCGGAAACGGGCATCCCAGCTGTTGCTCCTGGAGAGATTACTGTTTAAGCTATTGCCAAAGGTAGAGGAAGAACCTGTCATGAAATTCTCCGTAGAGCTTCGTACGACAGCATCCCCGTCACGATGGTTCCAACGGATACTGGCATCCAGTTTCAGGAGGTCTTTCTTCTCGTAGTTCAGGTTAAAGCCCGCCATCTTCGTAGCTGTCAGTCCTTGTCTGCCACCACCGAAGCGACCACCGCCACCACCAGGGAAACCCATATCATTGACGTTGTTAGCACTCAATGGGACAAATATCTTCAAGTCAGAGCTCTGCATACCTGCGAAGACACGTCCACTATAGCGTTTTCTGGTACCTGCCGCCAGATCGGCATTCACCATAAAGCCCTTGTTCATACCCCTTTTGATACCAAAGTCGAGCACGGTCTCCTCCTCACCATCGTCGATACCACTGACACGGGCAAGGTCGCTCTTCTGATCGTAAGCCTTCACACGCTCCACGATAGAGGTCGGCAGGTTCTTCATGGCGGTCTTCGTATCACCAGTCATAAACTCCTTACCATCAATGAGGATTTTCTTCACCTCCTTACCATTGATGGTCACCTTGCCATCATCATCCACTTGTGCTCCAGGCAGTTTGCGTACCAGTTCCTCTATCACTGACCCCTCTGGAGTACGATAGGCTGAGGCGTTATAGACAAAGGTGTCCTCTTTCAAGGTTACCTTGGCAGCCTGTCCAGTTACCGTCGCTCCCTTCAGCATAATGGCATCGGGCTTCATCTCCACCGTTCCCAGAGCTATGTCTTTATCGGCTGTCACCTTTATCGTCTTGGTGTATGCCTTGAAGCCCACACAAGTGATCTGCAGGATATAGGTACCGGCAGCGGGAGCCTTCACACGGAAATGACCATTCAGATCAGTCAGTGACCCTGTCACCATCGCACTGTCCTGCTTCAAGAGTCGGACGGTAGTCTGTGCTACAGGTTCCTGAGAGTCACTCTCTATCACCTTACCAGTAATATTCCTTTGTGCCATGACCTGTATAGCAAAAACTGTCATGAGCAAAAACAGCAATAATTTTTTCATTCTTTTGTACAAATTATGTCTTTTGGACGTCCATTTTGTTGAAAAGTTTAACGATATAAATCAAAAATAATATATTCCTGACAATTATTCCACACTTTTATAGATGTATTTACAATTTTTATAGTAATTTTGCAACCGCAATGAAACCACAAAAGGTTATATTCTCCCAAAACCTGCCTACGACGCTGGAGCAAGCCGTGAGTGAATGTGCCCACGACCGCTTGTTGGTGCTCGTCGACGAGACCACCCGTGACTGTTGTCTGCCAGTGGTCAGTAACCTCAGCTGCATGCGGGAGGCGCAGGTCATCACGATTGGAGCCACAGACACCCACAAGACGCTGGAGTCACTCTCCCATGTCTGGAGCGAGATGCAGCAGATAGGAGCCACCCGTCATTCCCTCATGATCAACCTGGGAGGCGGTATGGTGACAGACCTGGGTGGTTTTGCAGCCTCCACCTTCAAACGTGGTATACCTTATATTAATATACCCACCACCCTACTCTCTATGGTGGATGCCAGCGTGGGGGGTAAGACAGGTATCAACTTCGGAGGTCTGAAGAACGAGATCGGGGTCTTCAACAACGCCCATTGTGTCATCATCGACACCACGTTCCTGCGTACCCTCGACCATGAGAATATCCTCTCCGGCTATGCGGAGATGCTCAAACACGGTCTGATTGACAACGAAGAGCATTGGGCAGAACTGCTCAATAACCCTATAGATACTATAGGAACTATAGGCACTATAGATACTATAGACCATCTATCCCACCTCCTCGCCAAGAGTGTTGCCGTCAAACAGCATATCGTCACAGAGGACCCTACGGAGAAAGGGCTTCGTAAGGCACTGAACCTCGGACATACAGCAGGACACGCTTTCGAGTCGTATGCGCTGAAACACAAGCCTGTCCTTCATGGCTATGCCGTCGCCTACGGACTGGTCGTCGAACTCTACCTCTGTTGCGTCAAGACGGGATTCCCACAGGATAAGATGCGACAGACCGTCAACTTCATCAAGGAGCATTATGGTCGTATGACGATCACCTGTGATGACTATCCTTATCTTCTGGAGCTTATGCATCACGACAAGAAGAACCAGGGCTCAGGGATCAACTTCACCTTGTTAGGTGGTATCGGAGACATCCGCATCAACCAGACAGCTACAGAGGAGGAGATCAAGGAAGCATTAGACTTTTACAGGGAATATTAATCCCTGATACAATATACTACTACCTATTTAGATTGCTAACAACCGAAGGCGGGACTCATCCGTGAGGACGTGTCCCGCTTATATTTTTTTCTAAAACCGTTGGTGTTATCCGAAAAATTAGTATCTTTGCAAAAACTTATAAAACATAAAACAATCATGAAGAGAATCTTAGTTACTGGTGGAGCAGGTTTTATTGGCTCCCACCTCTGTGAGCGCCTCGTCAATGAGGGCAACGATGTCATCTGTGTCGATAACTTCTATAGCGGTTCTAAAGAGAACGTATGGCACCTGATTGGGAAACCCAATTTCGAGTTGGTGCGCCATGATGTCATCAACCCCTATTGGGCTGAGGTGGATGAGATTTACAACCTCGCCTGTCCTGCCTCTCCTATCTACTACCAGACAGACCCGATACAGACCACCAAGACGAGTTTCTTCGGTGCATATCACATGCTGGGACTGGCACGCCGCACAAAGGCTAAGATCCTGCAGTCATCGACCAGTGAGGTCTATGGTGACCCTAACGTACACCCACAGCCAGAAAGCTACTGGGGTAATGTGAACCCCATCGGACTACGTTCCTGCTATGATGAGGGTAAGCGTGTCGCCGAGACGCTCTTCTTCGACTATCATCGTCTGCACAATGTACGTACCAAGGTTATCCGTATCTTCAACACTTACGGTCCCCGTATGGCAGTCAACGATGGTCGTGTGGTATCCAACTTTGTCGTCCAGGCACTGCGTGGTGAGGACCTGACTATCTATGGAGACGGTCAGCAGACCCGTTCTTTCCAATATGTGAGTGACTTGATTGAGGGTATGCTCCGTGTGATGGATACTGCCGACAGCTTCACGGGTCCTGTCAATCTGGGCAACCCTGGCGAGTTTACCATGCTCGAACTGGCTGAGAAGGTCATTCATAAGATTGGTGGTAAGAGTAAGATCGTGTTCCGTCCACTGCCCAGTGACGACCCGAAGATGCGCCGTCCGGACATCACCGTAGCGAAACGGGAGTTAGGATGGGAGCCGAAGGTCAAACTGGATGAAGGACTGGATCACATCATCGCTTATTTCCGCGAGTATCTGAAATTATAACACAACCAATTACCATGGAAACAGAACTTCTCTGGGGATTCAATCTTCAGGCTTGGATAACTATTGTGACAGTATTGGGGTTGTTCACCACCCTCCTTTGTACCAAGATACGTACAGACCTTGTGTTCATATGTGCTGTCGGTATATTGTATGTCACGGGGTACTGGATGCGAAAGAGGCCTTCTCCGGTTTCAGCTCGACATCGGTAGTCATCGTCGGAGTATTGTTTATCGTCGTCGCGGGACTGACTTACACAGGGGTACTGCAGTGGATTACCAAGAACCTGTTAGGACAACCTGAGTCCTATACGAAGGCGGTAGCCAGACTGATGCTCCCCGTAGCGGTACTCTGCTCGTTCTTGAGTAACACCACGGTAGTCGCCATGTTCGTCAACATCGTGAAGATGTGGTCAAAGAAATTAGGGATATCACCCTCCAAACTGTTGATTCCGTTAGTTACGCATCAGGACTGGGTGGTATCTGTACATTGATCGGTACTCCTCCGAACCTGATTATCTCCGGACTGTATGCCGAGAAGACGGGGGTAGCGATGAACGTGTTAGCGACAACGATTCCCGGACTGTTCTGTCTTTTCGTCGGAATACTCTCTGTCATCGCCTTGCAGAAGCTGTTACCAGAGCGTGAAGTGCCAGAGTCAGCCTTCGAGGCGACATCAGAATATACCGTTGAGTTGTTGGTACCGTCAGACAATCCGTATATCGGTCAGACACTGGGAGAGGCAGGACTCTTCAAAGTCAAGGGTGGCTCCCTGTTGGAGTTCTACCACTTTGACAATGTGCCGTCCCCCGTTACCAAAGAAGAGTTCATCCTGGGGGGTGACCATCTGGTCTATGCCGGACAGATCAACGAGTTATTGGAACTGAAAAAGACACACGGACTGGTGAGTGCCAATCATCATGTTTTCTCCTTGGATGAACTGGACAAGAACCGTCAGCTACGCACCGCCTATATCACCTTTGGCAGTCCCCTGATAGGCACTACCATCGAGGAAAACTCGTTTGAGCGTGACAACAACATGACACTGGTGGCTGTCGCCCGCAGAGGGAAACGCCTTGACAATATTCCCCGCCAGGTGATACTGCAGGCTGGTGACACCTTACTCCTGGAGTGTCCCCCACATCTGGTTATCAATACCGAGAAGCTGTCGTCGGAACTCCATTTCTTTGATAACCTGCAACTGCCTAACATCAGTTGGAGGACCATTGCCTCGACCATCGTCATGCTGGCGATGATGATTGTGTCAGCCTTTAACATCATGCCTTTGTTGCAATGTGCTTTTATCGCTGCCGCCATCATGCTCCTCATCGGCTGTTGTACACCAGAGCAGGCTGTCAGGTCTATCAATGGTGAGATACTGATGGTGTTCGCTGGTAGTGTCGTGCTGGGACTTGCCATTCAGAAAACGGGAATAGCCGAGCGCCTTGCCTTTGGCATCCTGGATGTTTGTGGCAGCAACCCGCTTGTCGTCATGACAGCGATTTGTCTGGTGGGTACCTTCATCACGGAGTTTATCTCCAACACGGCAGCGGGTGCCATGTTCTTCCCGATTATGTACGAGGCGGCAGTGAAACTGGGTTATGATCCATATACCTTCCTCATCGCCCTTATGATCAGTGTCAGCTGTAGCTTCGCCACACCTATCGGCTCTCCTACCCACATGCTGGTATATGGTCCTGGTGGTTACCGGTTCAGCGACTTCATGCGTATTGGTATCTTGATGAACATCATCATCCTCGCTGCCAACATCCTCATCGTGAACATCATCTACCCGCTCACGCCACTACATCCGTAGGCTCTGTTACCTCAAATGCCTGAGCTGTTCCATCAGAGATAGTCATGCGGGTGCCGTCAGACTATCTCTGACTGACCACCGAAGGAGGCGAAGGTGTCGGCGATGTCCTGACTGAGCTGCCGCATGTCGGCATCGATGATGCTGCGGGTCTGGGTACTGACGAGGAGATGGTCACCCTCCGTACTGATACGTCCCACATTATTCGAGGTCTCCACAGCATCCTTCATCGTCTCACTCATCTTGACAACCCCTTGCGGAATCTGCTCCAGACAACTCATCAGTGCCTCGAAGGTGACTGTGGGGATGACCGTCTCACGCTTGTCGCATTTCTCGATGGTACAGTGTATATGGGGATCGTTCGCTCCATATTCATCACGCAACCACTCGTTGATACTCTCCTCCTGGGCTTTGACAAACTCAGCAGCCTCACCAGAACGGACACAGACAATCAGGTCGGCGGTAGTGGCGATAGAGGCATTTGACTCTCCCACCTCGATACTGGCAAGATGGAAGTCATACTCGTTATAGACTGCGGCAAGGAGAGCCCATGCGGGAATGACGGCACTGCAACGTCCTTTGTTGATGTCAACATCGGATTGTCCTCCAAGGCCACCCTCGAAACGGATATGATACCAACGGTACTTACCTGTGGGGGCTGGCTCCGGCTTCATCGGTAGTCTGTGGAATTGCAGACAAGCTCCTGCGGCATCAGTAGTGTTGGTGTCATTGTCCTCTGAGTCAAGTTTGATGACTTTACGCTCACGGGAATTACTCAAAACACGTTCAGATGTAGGCTGTTTCATATTTCGCTGTTAATGTTACTTAGTAATCTTGTTGCAAATATACTAATAATATTACAAACAACCAAATTCACAAATAATCTGTCGGTAACAAAAGGGTAGTTTCCTACCGACAAACCTGTCGTTTCCTACCGACAAACCACCTCGAAATAGGAAGGCGGCACATCCTGCCTGCGAAGGTGCCGCCTTCGTAAAACACCCCTGTCAGTTGCTTTTAAAAATTTACGTGGTTTGACATTTCATAAGTTACAATGTAATATTACGGATGACGAAGGCACTTTGTACATCACCCTCTATGAAGTCGAAGGTTTCGGGAATGGTGTCGAACGGCTCGAAAGTCAGCGTGAAATCGCTGTAGTTTATTTCGCCTATGTACTCTTCCTTGGCAGTAAAGGCGTTTATCTCAGTATAATTATCAACGTCGAGCTTGATACCATCGGCTGCTGTCAACTTATATCTCTTACCATTAGCTGTGAGATAGGAGTCTTTGGCAATACGGAACCAGTAGCCTTTCTTTGCATAATAGCGGAAACTGATAATGGTACCGCTAGCTTTGGTCTCGACTTTCCGGATAGCGAACTGGAGATTGGAACTATTGTCCTGTCTGGGACCGTTGAGGGCTTCAGCAAGTCCCATAAAATCTCCTGGCTGATAGCCCATTGCCTTCCAGACGATACGTTTGTCAGGTGAAATCAGTACATAATAAGGAATGGCACCGATGTCACAGTATCTGCTACTGATATCCTTCATGGCGTTATTCCAGTTCTTCCCAACAATACGCTTGCTGAATTCATGCTTCTGCCATTCTGAGAGCTTATTCTGATTAATAGCGATAATCTCCAGTTTATCCTTCAGACGACTGGTGCCCACTATCGTCTTCTCATAGACCTCTCTCATCTCTGGCTCAGACATCATACAAGGACCGCAGCCAATGGCCCAGAAGTCGAGCAGCACATATTTGCTATTGGTAAAGGCTTCAAATAGATGATGCTTCTGCCCCTGCATGTCGAGAAGTTCAGCATCCACCGCTTCTTCCCCCACCTTCAAGACACGTGGTGAATAGACATAGTTGTGTATCTCTGCCAATGTCTCTTCAAACCCTTTAGGTGCACGGGCAGCTATTACCTTTTCTAATTTCTTTAATTGCTCCATGTATGGGAAATCCTTGGTATTCTTTGCTGTCATGGCTATGCCCCATAGTGCACGGATTGTGGCAGCATCTACTGGTAGTGATGGCAGGATGTCCATTTGTTGCTTCATATATTTCATCTCAACAGGTTCTCTCTCTGCCCAAGGCGCATGAGCCAAGTCTTTCTGTATTAATTCTGTTATTACATCTCGGCAATACTCCATCATACGGTTCTGAGTCTGCTGTTCAGACAGCGGACTCTCCACTTTCCAAAAAGGGTAGGAACTGTCATTACCCGTCACATTAACGGTCACATCTGGACGCAGGAAGAGGGTTAAATTAAAATTGGGACAGCCTTCGCCCATAAAAGAGAGAAAACCACTAGAGAGTTCTTCTACTGGTAGAGTGAAGGCAAAACGCCCGGCTTGTACGGTGTCTACAACATTTCCAATAGTGCCAGTACCGGCAAGCACCAACGTGCCGTCTTTCAGTGCGGGTGAATAACCAGTAACAGTTGCTGTCTTTGTCTGTGCCAGCCCCGTCATTGTGACGAGGGCGAGCATCATCGTCATAATAGTTTTCTTGTTCATAATCGTTTTGATTTTTAGTGATTTGCTTGACTTAATGCGATGGCAAAGTTAGGTCGAATCTACGAACTGCACAAGGATTTGAATGGGAATTCGCCATTGGGGGTGTTGCATACTTTTTGCCCCTAAAGTATTGAAAACAAGTAAGATGGACAGAAACGAACGAAGAAAAAAGTGGCTGAGAGGAACGGGGAAAAGCTGCTAAAACACATAAAAAGGCTTGCTAATATGATGAAATAGCCGTAATTTTGCAGGCAAATAATCATTGATATGAAAAAACTATTCATCTTACTGGCTTTCTTGACCGCTATGTTCGGATGTACTGAGCAGCAGCATCCCCTGCTAAGACAGGTCTGGGAGCTGTTAGAAGAAAATCCAGAATCAGCCAAAGTCGTTTTAGCGAAGGTACACATGAACTCCCTGACAGAGAAAGACAAAGCAGAATACGGACTGCTGAAAACGATACTGGTCTCCAAGACCAATGGGATTTATAAGGTTTATGGAATGATTGATAACGACTCGCTCATATCTGCTTGTATAGCCTACTACAACCAGCATGGTGATGACTGGCACCGTGGTCGAGCCTATCTTTATCGTGGTGTTATCAGGATGTCTAAACTTGGTAATCTACCCGATGCCGTCAAAGACTTCAAAGTGGCAGAGATCATATCGGAAGCAGCTGACGATGAGGAACTGAAAAACCACATCTATAACAGGCTACACTATGTCAACATCATCATCAATAATCATCCGCAAGCCTTGAAATATGCACATAAATGGCTCGACAGCAGTATCGAGCTCAAAGATAGTATGATGATACTAAGGAGTCTTTTCATGTGTGCCACAGCATACGCAGACATGAACCAGCAGGACAGTGCATACACCTATCTGACGAAATGTCTTAAACTGAAAAAATATGCAAGCGAGGACTTGCTGGCTAATATATATAGCACCATAGCATTGATATATGAGGAGAAGGGTGATACTGCAAAGGCTGAGGAATATATAAAGAAGTGGGAGGGAAATGGCGCCTACGTCAATATATGCTTCCCGACAAGAGATGGAGCATGGATGGAAACACACAGCTCTTTAGGAAACTTGACATTGGCCCGCATAAGGAAAGCCCAAGGACAATATGAGAAGGCCATCAGACTGGCAGAATTAGAAGTGGGGATGGCAGGCAATGACCAAAAGACTCGCATGAAAAGCATGGAACTTCTATCAGAACTCTATGAATTGACGGGCAGTCATGAGCAGGCATTGGAGGCAAGAAGACTTGTAAAATTGTACAAAGACTCTATAGAGCATGTCAATCAGCTCATGCAAATGACTGAGTGGCAACAGAAGTTTGATGAGGTGCGGCAGACGAAAGATTTCTACCATCGCTTATCATGGATGCAGGGGTTGATTATCGTTCTGATCGTATTAGTGGTACTCGCCATTGGAATTGGCATGAGATGGCACCGTAAGAAGATGCACAGGCTGAGTTTTCGACTGGATGAGGACACCAAGCGTATCAGCGAACTGCGCACGAAGATAGAGCAGCAGGAGAAGGACGGTCAAGAGAACGGGCAGGAGATGGAACGAATGAAAGAAGAAATGGAAAGCCGTATGGAGCGCATATCTGGAGCACTACTGATCGGCACGCAGATGTACAGCCAACTACAGCAGCACCAGTGCATCGCTGAGGCCACCGCCAAGGAGCAGCTATGCCTGGTGGACTACTTCGCCCAGTTGCGCCCGAAGCGATGGCAGGAGTGGGAGCGCAAATACAGAGGTCTCTCCACCGCACAATACATATTCCTCATCATGCAAGACGACCTACACTACGATGATGAAGCCATCGCTGCCGCCCTCAATGTGAAGCGCACATCCGTCCGCAGTATGCGCTCAAGGATCAAATCCCGAGGGAAGTGAAATTACAGTCGGTTTCTCTCTGCATTACCCGCACCTGTACCTTTGTATTTCGACGGTGTGACATTGAAACGGTAACGCAGGGAGAGGGTAACGCAGCGCGAGTCGTTGTCCTCTGTCTTCGTCATCTTCATATGGTTGAAGTAGTATGTGCCGTAGCTCGCACCTTGGTTGAAGAGGTCGTTGCCAGTAAGTTTGATGTTGAGGCGACGCCTGAACAGGTCCTTGCTGACGCTGAGTGAGAGCATGGCATTGGTGGTCTCGATTCTGAAGTTGGAACCAGTATAGCCGTGGGTATGCATATTAAAGTCTGCCTGTAGGAGCCAGTCGTGTGGAAGCGAGACGACATTGCCAAGTTGCAGCGACAGCATCGGTGTATTAAGATGCTTGTCCTGACCATTAAAGGTTGTCGTGAGCCACTGCTTCATAAATGTGACATTATATTGCGGCATCCATGTTACGCCATTCGACAGACTGACACTTTTCTGTGCGCCCAGGGTGACGATGAGCCAGTCGCAATCATTGTAGTTCTTGGTGGTGGCAACATTAACCTTGCTGTCCTGCTCCATGCTCTCCACCACGGTCAGAAAGGGATCGACACAATGGAAGAAGTTAGTCGTCAGATAGAAGCCTTTCCACACAGCCATTGCGGTCAGGTTGTGATACTTGACAGGACGAAGATAGGGATTTCCCTTCTGCATATTCAGTCGGTTCTCATATATCACGTCGTTGTTCAGTAGCCAGTAAGCGGGTCGGTTCG
Organism: Prevotella sp.; assembly: GCA_045117415.1. Lineage (GTDB taxonomy): Bacteria > Bacteroidota > Bacteroidia > Bacteroidales > Bacteroidaceae > Prevotella. The sequence goes on from JBGUNO010000026.1 coordinate 67,475, forward strand.
TACGCTTGGAATAACTGACGGAGAGTTGTACTTTCTTAATAGAAGTGGATAGGGCGACGGATGGGAACAGATCGTCGTAGGTACGGCTCTGGTCGCTACGACGCTGACCGCAGACATAGTAGTCAGACGATACATGTTCATAGCGCAAACCCACCTGCAACCGAAGGCGTCCTAACTGCTGTTGCAATTCGACGAAAGGAGCCATATTGCTCTCGTGCTGCTCATTGTCGCTGTTTGCAATATATCCCTGAGTATTCTCAAAACTACTGTTCCATCGAGTATTGGTATATTCCTCCCCCACAGACAACTGACCCTTCCACAGTGGATGACTCACAATGAGTTTCTCAGCAACCATACGACCGTGCGTCTGAGTCTCGGTGTTCACGTCGCGGTTCTCGTAGTTGCGGCTTAGTTCCTGCTGCTCGTTGCGGCCCAGTCTCTTGTAGGAAGTGTAATCAGCGTTAAAGTCAATAGAGAACTTCCCAACTTTTCCTATATAGTAAAAGTTTGCATAATGTTTGGGGGAATTCCTTTCACGACGGGTCCCGCTGTTATGCAAGTGGTCATAGGGGGAGCCATCAGCCAGCAGGTCATCAGCGTTGTCGTTGAAGGTCTTCACATAGTCGTAAGTGTGCTGATAGAAACCACCGAAGAAATTGCTGTCGTTCAACTGGTAGTTGAAGCCACCGCGTCCCTCGAGATAAGGATTATACGCCGTAGAATGATGACGGTTATTGACAGACCATAATGTGTCGGCAAAAACGGTCTGCTCAAAGCCGCCTTTCTCCCACCGTTTGTTGTAAGCTCCAAAGAGGTTGGCAAACAGTTCAAGTCCTCCTTTCCGATAGGTCAGATTAATCCGTTCATTGTTGACATAACCATGTCCCTTGCGACTCCATGAGGTCAGTTCCACGCCGAGACCCTCGCCTGCTGTGCGCTTGGTGTGAATGATGATAACAGCATTGACCGATGCGTCATACTGGGCACCAGGATTCTGAATTACTTCTATGTTCTTGATGTTGTCCGACAGGATATTCCTCAGTTCCTGTAGGTCAGTCAACTTACGATTGTTCAGGTAGATCAACGGTACCCCTTTCCCCAGAATCTCAAACACATCTCCTTTCTTTGAAATGGTAGGCACTCGCGAGAGCACATCCTCGGCGGTGCCCATTCGTTCCATCACCGTTCCCTCCACATTCATCACGAGCGAATTGCCCTGCAAGACTACCTTCGGACGTTCACCTTGCACCACTACACCATTCAGTGTGTAGTTATCAGGCTGCATCTTTATTGTTCCCACTTCAGACTGGTTGCAAAGCTTGTAAACGGTCTTGTAGCCGACGTATGAAATGCGGGCAAGAACGGTTGGCTGATTGTATGGAATGACAAAAACGCCAGCCTCGTTGCTCACGCCTCCACCGATGACGGTTGAGTCTGATGGATGAAGCAGATAAACATTGGCGTAGGGCACAGGCTGGCGGTTTTCGTCGATAATGGTGCCTGTCAGATGGAGATTTGTCTTGTGGGTACATTCCACATATAACTCATGCTCTCCACGCTTCACGACACGGATAGGATAGAAGGCGACAATCTGCATGATAGCATCTGTGACAGACTTATGCTTGATATTAGTGGTCACACGGAAGTCTTCCAACTCATTGTACATAAAACTGATGGTATAGTCCCGCGATTGCTCGTTGAGGTCACGCAAAGCCTCAGACATTGATACATTATCATAACTGCGCGTAATCTTCTGCGCCTGAACGTTTATGAAACAGAACAGGGTAATAAGGGGCATCATGAAGTGCTTCATCATCTGACAATCAGTTTTCCGTTCTCTACAGCCATATTGACATGTTCGAACATATTCAACTTCTCTATGACCTCTTGCAGACTCTCTTCCTGATTCCATACGAAATAGAAACGAAGCTGACTGGCCTGCATTCCCGCTGACGCGCCTACCCGTTGCCTTTCATTCTGTAAGTCCACATCAAGGTGATGATAGGTAGCAATGTCCTTTGCAATGCTATCGAGTGGGACATTGTCAAAAACGACAGGTCCAGACTTGACGATGGTATCAGCTGGAAGGGTTTGAGATACGATGATTGCAGACTGAGGCTTTTCTACCGCTGTTACAGGCTGTTCCTCATGCTGGGACTGACGCATCATTTGAACTGCTGCGATGGCAATACCTGATAGTGTTAATATGCCAATGAGTATGGCTGCGATCTTACGCCACGTATGAATAGGACGTTCTGAGAGTATATGCTGCTGAGTGAACTGCTGCCATGCTTCATCAACGTCAGGCATTTGGTCAAGATCGTCCATCATTTCCTCTATCTCTTGGTCGGAATACTTGTCGGGCTCTTCCTGCATATCGCGGCAAAGCTGTTTGTTGTGGTAGTTTTTTTTCATAAGCCTTTCGGATTAAAACGGTTCCTGATTTCTTTCAAGGCGTGTGAAAGATGTTTCCATACAGCTACGCGACTGATGCCTTCAGAAGAAGCGATCTCCTCATAGCTATACCCTTCAGTGAAACGAAAGTGGAAGATGCGTTGCTCTTGTTCTGTCAGATGGCTGACAACAAACTCGACGATGTCGGTTATGCGCTCGTCTTCATCCTCTGCATCAGACGGTTTCTCTGCAGGTGAAGTCTCCAAGCGGAGCCTTGTTTCCTGATGGCGGATACGTTTCAAGCATTGGTTACGAACGCTCGTCAGCAAGTAACGCTCCTCTGTGTCAGGCATCAGTTCTGTCTGTCCATGAAGCAGACTCTCAAAGATGTCACTGACCACATCTTTACTTTCCTGCTCATCGTAGAGGATCGTACGTGCCACCCTCAGCATCTTGGCGTAGTGCTGTTTGAACAGCCTTTGGATCATTCCCGACCTTTGTTCTCCCATTCCCGCTGACGCGCCTACCCGTAGCCTTTCATGTCTTTCCATCACGTCTTTTTATAGTAATACCCTTCAGTCGTTCGAAATGCTAACCCCATAACAAACTTTTTTGTTGCGAGGTTAAGGAAAATGAACGATATAGCTCCTTGATTAATACAATTTAGCCAAACGCTCTGCCTCTGCACGGGCAGGCTTGCCTGTCTCTGTGAGAGGGATATGGTCAACGGAAAGGTATTGACGGGGTTGCCAGTATTTGGGTAACACCTGACGACAGATATCCTGAACAGCAGGTATATCGTGGGACTGGGTGAGCAGGACGACCTGTTCACCCAGTTTCTGATCTGGTGCCTTAGTAATCATAAAAGGCTCATGGAGATGCGGATGCAATAGTCGCTCCACCTCTTCTATCTGTATCTTGATGCCCCCTGAGCAGATGACATTATCCTTTCTGCCGAGGATGCGGAATTGGTTAGGTGACAAGTGAGAGTTGACAGGTGACAGTTCGGCGATATCATTAGTGACCAAGAGACCGTCGTGGACGGCAGGAGCATGGATGACGAGACAACCTTCCTCGTTCAATGATACCTCAACACCCTCGAAGGGTGTGTACCAATCGCTGCGCTCAGGACCGTTCAGTCGTCGCAAAGCAATATGCGACAGCGTCTCCGTCATCCCATACGTACTCCACACAGCATTGGGGAAGTCCTTTAACGCTTCCGCCAACTCGTTATTGATGGCACCACCTCCGATAATCAGGTGACGGACCTGCATCAACCGCTCCCGTTCCTCTGGTACCTGTAGTGTGTTCCATACCTGCATGGGTACCATTGCCGCGAAATCTATGGGGACGTTACATTCGGGGTGTTTGGAGGCTCCAAACGGGTGACTTGAAGGCTCCAAACACATCAAATGAAGGCTCCAAACCAGCGAACGCACTACCATCATCTTTCCAGCGATATAATCAAGGGGCATACAAAGCAGGGCGGTATCACCTTCTTTCAGTCCAAGAAACTGACAGGTGATACGTGCCGAGGCCTCCATGCGTCGTTTCTCCACCTGCATTGGTTTCGGTTTGCCTGTCGACCCACTGGTATGCACCAGTATTGTTTCCGAAGAGTTATTCCACTCTTCAAGGAATTCCTTCAGTGTCAACTATGAACTCTCCAAAGTTTTTCCCCTCGTATCTCCAGGGGCATGGGGATATTATCCGTAAAAAGTTGTCCAGTCCCCAACCCTTGTGGCATACGGATATGAGGACCATAGATATCTGCCGTCAGCTGTGCGATGGCGTTCAGACCGATATTACTCTCCAAGGCTGAGGTGATCCAAGAACCGATACCCATATCATTAGCGATGTCTATCCACTCACGGACACCCATCATCCCCCCATGCAAGGACGGTTTCAGGATGATGTAGCGAGGACGGATGATATTCAGCATCTGCCGTTTCTGGTCAGGGTCGTTGACACCAATCAGTTCCTCGTCCAATGCGATAGGCAGAGGTGACTCCCGACAGAGCTCCGCCATGTTTGCCCATTGCTTTGCCTTGATAGGTTGTTCGATGGAGTGTAACGCAAATTGCGAGAGCAGCTCCATCTTATAAAGAGCCTCTTCGAAAGGAAAAGCCCCATTGGCATCCACCCGCAATTCCACCTCATGAAGACTGAAACGCTCACGGATCTTCTTGATGAGTTCCAGTTCGGCATCGAAGTCGATGGCACCAATCTTCAGTTTGACACAATGGAAACCCTGTGCCAGTTTCTGTTCGATGCGCTCCCTCATCTCCTCGAAGGAGCCCATCCATACCAGTCCGTTGATGGGGATACCGACTTCACCACGAGAAAAAGCGTTGTCAAACAACAAACTTCTTCCATCTTCCATCTTACATCTGACATCTATCAGTGCTGTCTCCAATCCGAAGAGCATGGAGGGATAGTCACGCAAAGACTCGAAGAATGCCGACACGGCGGCATTGCCTTGTTGAAGGGCGGCAACGAGCTCTTCACCCTTCGCTCTTAACTTTTCACTATAATCAGGGATATCGTCACAACTCAATTTAGGCAAAGGGGCACACTCCCCTATCCCGACACGTTCCCCGTCGGATATCTTCACCAGCCAAATCTTCCGCTCAGTATAGACCCCACGGGAAGTTCCTGCCGGCTGTTTGAAATGGAGTACTCGCTCCTCAATATCTATTTTCATGGAATCTTTGGATATTGTTCGAAGTCGGGCTTACGCTTCTCCAAGAACGCCTTGCCACCCTCCTGAGCCTCATCGAGGAAATAATAGAGCATGGTGGCATCACCAGCCAACTGCTGGATACCTGCCTGTCCGTCGAGTTCGGCATTCAGTCCTGCCTTGATCATACGCAGGGCGATGGGGGAACGTTCCATCATCTCCTCCGCCCAGGCGACACACTCGTCCTCCAACTGGTCGAAAGGTACCACCTTATTGACCATCCCCATCTCCTCAGCCTCCTTGGCAGAGTACTGACGACAGAGGAACCATATCTCACGGGCTTTCTTCTGTCCCACAATACGAGCCAGATAAGAGGAACCGAAACCTGCGTCAAACGAGCCTACCTTCGGACCTGTCTGTCCGAAAATAGCATTCTCGGAGGCTATCGTCAGGTCGCACACCAGATGTAACACATGCCCGCCGCCGATGGCATAGCCATTAACCATCGCAATAACAGGTTTAGGAAGTCGGCGTATCTGCATCTGTACATCGAGGACACTCAGACGGGGAACGCCCTCGTCATCAACATAACCGCCACGTCCCTTCACATGCATATCACCACCAGAGCAGAATGCCTTGTCGCCGGCACCTGTCAACAACACCACACGGATATTCTGCATCTCCCGGCAAAGGGCAAAAGCCTGTGACAACTCCAATGTCGTCTTAGGGGTAAACGCATTACGATAACGGGGACGGTTGATGGTGATCTTGGCAATGCCATGATACTCCTCGAAGAGGATCTCCTCAAACTTCCTGATTTCTTTCCATTCTCTTTGTGCCATAGTTATCTCTTTATATTTTTGATTGCTGAATAATAGTCTCTGAATACCCGTTCGTCCTCTGCGGCATCCGTGAAGACTTCCAAGAGTATCGGGCGGTCACTCTCTTCCTGAAGCAGGCGACCGATGCCCTCTTCCATCTCCTCCATATTCTCCGCCTTTATATAAACGATATTGTTCTGCTGGCATATCCCTGCAGCAGAAGTATGATGCTCGGCAGCGACATACTTATCACGGGCAGGACTCTGCTCCAAACCTTTCAGCATATTGAAGATACCGCCCTTGCCGTTATTCATCAGCAGGATACGGAAGTTACCACGCAGGTTCTGGTTCCACAACGCATTCTGATCGTAGAAGAAGCTGAGGTCGCCAATGACGCAACAGACCTTCACATCCGTCACACAGGAGAAACCTGCCGCTGTCGACAACGAGCCCTCAATGCCATTTACTCCGCGATTGCAATAATTAAAACCCTTGGAATAGATATTTGCGAGTCGAACGGCAGAACTATTTCCAAAATGAACGGCGGGGGAGCAATCCAACAATCCTACAACATGCTCAAAGTGTTTAACTGTTGCCATTTGAGAATATGAAGGGACGTACTGATCTGCCAAGGTTTGCGCTTTTAACAAAAGAGTCTCCCAACAAACAACAAATTCAGACGTATCTGACAGTGTTCCCAGCTTTTCATCATAAGCCACTTCATAATACGATGTATCTTCTAAGTAATCATTGAATAACTCTAAAACATCATCGATTTTCCCTTCTATGACACCATCGGCATTCATAAAGGTATCATGTAATTGACCATCTTGGGAACACTCCCAGAGGTAAGCATTCTTTGCTTTTCGCAGAAAAGACTTCAGGCGCTTACTAACAAGCGTTCCTCCACCATAAATAACAAAATCAGGTAGCAATTCTTCAGAATTGTCCATGGCATAAAGTACCTCATCAAAATGCGAAGTACCTTCATGACAACCAATAGACTCATGTAATATCACAGCATGCTTGGACAACGTAGAAATATCATCCAACGAAAAGAGCCGATTTTGTCCTACGATTACCATAGGACGCTTAGCATGCCAAAATTCACGAAGAGGACTGTAGTCACCAAAGGCTATATCCTGATGATTGACCTTTCCTTGTGCACGCCCTACTCCGCGTTCTATAGGCAATTGTGCTACATTAAACTGGAATAACGGCTCTGAAATTGGCACATTAATATAAACAGGCTGTTTCTCCCTTCCATATACATCAATCAAAGCTTCATTGATAAGCCTGTTACAATACCAATGCTCTTCATCGTTATGAGGCTCAATCAACGTAACAGCCCTCTTCACAAAATGTCCCAAGGCATCGGGCTGAGGCAGGGTCTGTCCATCTAACTGATCTATCCACTGTAGAGGACGATCAGCAGAAATAACCACCAAAGGTACATGCTGGTAATAAGCCTCAGCAATAGCAGGGGCAAGATTGAGCAATGCCGTACCACTGGTGACACAAACCACGACAGGACTGTTAGAAGCCTGCGCCATGCCCAACGCATAGAATCCAGCACTACGCTCATCCGTCACTGGCCAGCATTGGATATCCGGGCACTCGTTGAGGTTATGCACGATGGGCGCATTACGACTGCCCGGGCATACCACCGCATGACGGATGCCATGAGCCACCAACAAGGCGGTGAGTATGTTTACGTTTTCCTTATTGCTATACATTATTAATAATATTACGCATGGTATCTAACTTTATCTCCGTCTCCTGCCACTCTTGCTCCTCCTGACTATCCTTTAGAATACCACCGCCTGCATAGAGCTGATAACCGTTGGCAAAGAGCTCCATACAACGGAGGGTGACAAAGAGGTTGGTCTTTCCATTCACCTGCAACGGTCCCATAAACCCACTATAATAACTTCTGTCATGATGCTCGTTACACTGGATAAAACGGAAAGCGTCCTGCTTGGGTAAACCACAAACAGCGGGTGTGGGATGGAGTGCCTGTATCAGTTCTCCGATACCTTGACTGTTGTTTAACTGAAATTGGAAGTCACTACGCAGGTGGGCAAGATGACCAGCACGGATAGTACGAGGTCCCGTCTCCTTGAAATCAGACGTGAACTGCTCCAATTGCTCTATGATATAGGTCGCCACATAACGCTGCTCCTGGATATTCTTATCGCTCCATAACACCTCCTCGCTGAAAGGCATCGTACCAGCCAAAGCAACAGTCTGCCAATCTTCCTCTCCACGCGACAACAAAATCTCAGGAGTTGCCACCAGCCACATCCCACTGCGGGAAGTCGATACCAGCATGATCATCATACGGGGATAACTGGCACAGGCACGCTGATAGAGCGTGATCGGTGACACCGTACTGTCGGCAGGGATGAAGATACTCCGTGAGAGTACCAACTTGACAAAGTCGTGATTCTCCAGATGAGCATGGAAATTGGAAAAGTCGATATGATAGTCCATCCTCGGGTCCCTATTGGCAGAGGGTGATACATCATGAGGCATTACCTGCAACTGGTCCCATGGTATCTCATGTGTCACCACATCAGGACGGATCACCAATATAGGACGCTCGTCGGAAAGAGCGAAAGGAGCTACCACAAATCCCGTCTTCCCGCTCAGCTCCATACAAGACGTTACTTCGAGTGGTTCACCCGATGTTTGCATGACAAGTGTAACCTGCTGTTGATACGGCAAACGGAAGAGGGCGAAACTCGACATATTACTTATGATTCTTGATAATATAATTAGTCACCCGGACAGTGGAGATCAGTTCTCCCGCAGTATTCTTGATATCCACATTCCATACATGAAGTGTGCTACCACGATGCTGTAAACGGGCATAAGCAGTGACGGTGTCACCCTCACTGACCGCCCTTACATGACTGCCACTCACCTCAATGCCCACACAGGCACAGTCAGCACACAAAGCGGAGGACCCCACTCCCGCCACATTCTCCGCAAGGGCAAGGGAGGCGCCGCCACTCAAGAACCCAAAAGGCTGACGGTTGCGCTCATCCACCTTCATCCGCGCCATACAAGTATCGTCCTCGGGTGTGGAGATAAACTCCATCCCGAGGGCAGTACTCAAATTGGGTTTCGCATTTATAATCTCGTTGATTCTTTCTACGTTCATTATTTGAAAAGAGAATATTCAGGAACTTCCCAGGCAAGGGCACTGGCACCTAAGACATCACGCTCACGGTCGTTGAGCTGTGACACGATAATCTTCACCTTGCCTTTCATATTACCAAATACGTTTTCCTCAAAAGACTCTCGGGTGGGGTCCACCAACCATTTACCAGCATGAGAGATACCACCTGTCAAGATAATCGCCTGTGGATCGACGATACTGGCATAATTGGCAAGTCCCACTCCGAACAGATGTCCTGTACGACGGTACACCTCTATCGCCATGGCATCTCCTTTGTTACAACACTCCGTAATCGTACGAGGTGTCAGTTTCTCCAAGTCTCGCATCAAAGAGGGCTCACTGGATGCCTCCATTAATTCCTGTGCCGTACGGATAATTCCCTTAGCTCCCACATAAGCCTCCAGACATCCTTTCTTACCACAGCCACAGACACGACCATTACCGACCACACAAGTATGTCCTATCTCACCGGCAAACCCCTCATAACCTTGATGCTCATGACCATTAGAGAAGAAACAGCTGCCTAAGCCTACTCCGATATTGATCACGATAAAATCCTTCATACCATGTGCCGATCCAAAGGTATGCTCACCAAGGGCAGAGACATGGGCGTCATTCGCTAGGGCGACAGCCAACCCAAGCCGGTCCCGTAACATCGCAGCCATGGGGATCACTCCCTTCCATGGCAGGTTCGGTGCGTTAACAACATTCCCAGAGATGAAGCTGGCACTGGGACAACTGATTCCCACCGAACGGATTTTCTCATACCCGACATGTTCCTCCACTAAGGAAACGATTTTCTCACTTAACGCCGATATGAAAGTGTTGACATCCTGATAGTCTGTTGTCACAAAACTGTCTTCCGCAATAATGTTACCCCTGATATCGACAATCGCATAAGTGGTAAGCTCATTGCTAATGTCAACTCCGACAACGCGTGTTTTGATGTTTTCTTCTTCCATGAAAGTATTATAATTATTTAGTTAAATATTTCATTTGAATAAGGAGTATTCTTTTACATGCCATGCCAAAGCACTAGCCCCAAGCACGTCACGCTCACCATTGTTCAATGGAGAGATGGTGATATTCACCTTACCCTTAAGGTTTTGGAAGATATTCGCCTCAAAAGACTCTTTCAGATCATCCATCATCCACTTACTGTAGGTTGTCATGTCACCCGTCAGGATAATCGCCTCCGGGTCGACCAATGACGCATAAGTCGCCAAGGCACTGCCCAGGACACGTCCTGTCCTCTTGAAAGCCTCTATGGCAACCTCATCACCTTGCTCGCAGGCAACAGCAATCAGCTGAGGAGTCAGCTCTTCACAGTCCTTTAGGGAACTGTCTTTCCCTCCTTCTTCTATAATCTCCCGTACTGTACGTACCAGTCCACGGGCTGAAGCATATTCTTCCAGGCACCCCCGATGACCACAACTACACTGGCGACCATCCTCACAGATGCAAATATGACCGAACTCACCGGCGAAGCCCTCCGCACCCAGATGCGGATGACCATTCAGGAAAACACAGCTGCCAAGTCCGCCATGGCTGATGGTCACCACGATGAAATTCGACAAGCCATGAGCTGCTCCGAAAGCCATCTCACCGACTGCCGTCACATGTGCATCATTACCCAAGGCAACGGCAAGTCCCAAGCGGTCACGTAACATCGCCGCCAATGGAACATGTCCTTTCCAGGGCATATTAGAGGCATTCTCCATACTACCTGTGATAAAATTACCACTTGGTGTACTGATACCCACCGAACGGATACTCTCATAGCCACCATGTTGCTCGACCAGTGCGAAAATTTTCTCACATAGAACCGACACATATTCATTCACATTCGGATAATCAGAGGTGGAGAATGTCTCTTTCGCCAGTATCCCACCTTGCAAATCCACGATGGCATAAGTCGTAAGGTCCGTACTTACATCCACACCTACTACATGTCTTTTAATGATATTATTGTTCATATGGATTCGTCGTCTTCTATTATTTAAAAAGAGAATATTCTTTCACGTTCCAAGCAAGTACGCTGGCTCCTAACACGATCAGTTCCCAATTCTCATAGAGAGAGCACACCAGCTTGACTTTCCCTTTCATATTATGGAACACATGCTCTTCAAAAGCCTCATCAGCCGGTTCCATCAACCACTTTCCCGCCTTGGAGACAGAGCCGGAAAGAATGATCGCCTCGGGATTAAACAAAGAGGCATAGTTGGCAAGACCGACTCCCAAAGCATGTCCCGTACGACGCATCACCTCTATCGCCAACTGGTCGCCCTCATTGCAGAACGCTATAATCTGCTTCACTGTCAACTGCTGGACCTGGCGCATCAAGGAAGGAGTGTCATACTCTTCCAAGACCTCCGTAGCAGTCTGCAAGACCCCTTTTGATGCGGTATATGCCTCCAGGCATCCCTGTTTTCCACAACCGCACTGACGTCCTCCAGCAATATATGTCGTGTGACCTATCTCTCCTGAGAACCCATTCGTTCCCTGATAAATCACTCCTTTGCTATAGATACAGCTACCCATTCCACTTCCAAGGTTGACTAACACAAAATCTTTCATACCATGGGCAGCTCCAAAAGCATGTTCCGCCATCGCTATCACATTCGCATTGTTATCGACAGCAACAGCCAGTCCCATACGGTCACGCAGCATCGCTGCCAGTGGCACGATTCCCTTCCAAGGAAGATTCGGGGAGTTCTCAATACATCCTGTATGAAAATTTCCACTCGGAGCACTGACACCTATGGAGCGGACAGTCTCAAAACCTCCGTTTGCCTCCATCAATGAGACGATCTCTTCTGACAATTTGGTGACAAAGTCACTGATAACAGGATAATCCGAAGTGACTATCTCATCACGAGCCAGCACCTCACCTCGTATATTGACTAACGCATAAACCGTCCTGTCAACACGGATATCCACTCCTATGACATTGGTCTTAAAATTGTTATCTATCATAATAATGTGTTAGTATTAATATTTAATTCGGCAAATATAAAAAGAAATCCTCATCCAACCAAATTTTGTCCGCTTTTTTAGCAATTATTTAATGTACTGCTTCCCGAATAATGAAAAAAAAGCTAAAAAGGAGACTATCTCAAAATAATTTAGTATCTTTGCTGAATAAAATCCAGCGAAAATAGGCTGCACCTTGGAAAAACTCAAATAAAATTTGGTTTTTCACTCAGTTTGCACTATCTTTGCAACCATTATAATAGTAATTGAAAAACAATATGAACGTTTTAGAACTCAGTGAACAGGAGATTGGAAGACGCGAGAGTCTTCAGGAACTGCGACAGATGGGTATCAACCCCTACCCTGCAGCAGAATATCCGACAAACGCTTTCTCTACCGATATCCTTGAAAACTTCCGGGACGATGACGAGCAGCGCCAGGTATGTATCGCAGGACGTATGATGAGCCGTCGTGTCATGGGTAAGGCAAGCTTTGCGGAGATTCAGGACAGCAAAGGCAGAATACAGGTATACATCTCCCGCGATGACCTTTGTCCCGGGGAAGATAAAGACTTATATAATAAGGTGTTTAAACGATTACTGGACATCGGTGATTTTATTGGTGTCAAGGGTTTTGTCTTCCGCACCCAGACCGGTGAGATTTCCGTCCATGCACAAGAGTTGACTTTATTATCGAAATCATTGAAGCCACTACCTATCGTAAAATACAAAGACGGTGTGGCTTATGATAAGTTTGACGATCCTGAGTTGCGTTATCGCCAACGTTATGTCGACCTGGTGGTTAACGAGGGAGTCAAGGATACCTTCCTGCAGCGAGCCACAGTAATCCGTACATTACGCAGAGTATTGGACGAGGCTGGATACACGGAGGTGGAGACACCTACCCTGCAGATGATTGCCGGTGGTGCCTCTGCACGTCCATTCATCACCCACTTCAATGCACTTGATCAGGATATGTATATGCGTATCGCCACTGAGCTCTATTTAAAGCGTCTCATCGTGGGTGGTTTCGAAGGTGTCTACGAGATTGGCAAGAACTTCCGCAACGAGGGTATGGACCGCAACCACAACCCAGAGTTCACCTGTATGGAGCTATATGTGCAGTATAAGGACTACAACTGGATGATGTCGTTCACAGAGAAGCTCCTGGAGACCATCTGTATCGCTGTCAACGGTAAGCCCGAGCGCGAGATTGATGGTAACATCGTGTCGTTCAAGGCTCCCTATCGCCGGCTGCCCATCCTCGAGGCTATCGAGGAGAAGACAGGTTTCGACTGCAATGGCAAGAGTGAGGAGGAGATTCGGGCATTCTGTCTCTCTAAAGGCATGGATGTTGACGAGACGATGGGTAAGGGAAAGCTCATCGACGAGCTCTTTGGTGAGTTCTGCGAGGGTACCTTCATCCAGCCCACCTTCATCACCGATTACCCTGTTGAAATGTCACCGCTTACCAAGATGCACCGCTCTAAGCCCGGACTCACCGAGCGCTTCGAGCTGATGGTGAATGGTAAGGAGCTTGCCAACGCCTACTCAGAGCTGAATGATCCTATCGACCAGGAGGAGCGTTTCATTGAACAGATGAAGCTCGCTGACAAGGGCGACGACGAGGCGATGATCATCGATCAGGATTTCCTCCGTGCTTTACAGTACGGTATGCCGCCAACAAGCGGTATCGGTATCGGTATCGACCGTTTGGTGATGCTGATGACAGGAAAGACCTTCATTCAGGAAGTATTGTTCTTCCCCCAGATGAAACCTGAGAAGAAGATTCCTCAGAGCACTGTTGCCGAGTGGGCAGAGATCGGAGTCCCCGAAGAGTGGGTTCCCGTGCTCCGCAAGGCTGGTTTCAACCTCGTTCAGAACATCAAGGACGAGAAGGCACAAGGGTTGCAGCAGAAGATTGGAGACATCGTCAAGAAATACAAGCTCGACATGCAGAAGCCCTCTGTCGATGACATTGCAGCATGGATAGAGAAGGCACAAGCCTGACGTCTATGGTATAACGTTTATTGTTGTCATGTACAACTGCGGGAAAATAGCCATCATTGGCGGTGGTAGCTGGGCTACGGCAATTGCCAAGATTGTGGTGGGACATACTCACCACATTGGGTGGTACATGCGTCGTGACGATCGTATTGACGACTTCAAGCGCCTTGGTCATAACCCCGCCTACCTGATGAGTGTCCGCTTCAATACTGACGAGCTATTCTTCTCCAGTGACCTTAACAAGATCGTGCAGATGTATGACACACTGGTTTTTGTCACCCCATCTCCTTATCTGAAGAGTCACCTGAAGAAACTGAAGACCCGTATCCGCGACAAGTTCATCATTACCGCCATCAAAGGTATTGTACCAGACGAGAACCTTGTATGCTCGGAATATTTCCATCAGGTATATGATGTCCCCTATGAGAACCTTGCCTGCATTGGAGGACCTTCCCATGCGGAAGAGGTGGCATTGGAACGACTCAGCTACCTGACGATAGGATGTGCCGACAGAGAAAAGGCAGAGGCTTTTGCAGACATTATGAGCAGTGACTATATCAAGACCAAGACATCAACCGATGTGATTGGTATTGAGTATTCCTCTGTATTAAAGAATGTCTATGCCATTGCTGCTGGTATCTGTAATGGTTTGAAATTCGGTGATAACTTCCAGGCAGTACTCATGGCGAATGCCGTACAGGAGATGGCACGATTCTTGAAAGTGGTACACCCCATTGAGCGTAATATCGTGGACAGTGTTTACCTGGGTGACCTCCTGGTGACGGGTTATTCCAATTTCTCCCGTAACCGTACTTTTGGAACGATGATTGGCAAAGGCTATTCCGTCAAATCCGCACAGATAGAGATGGAGATGATCGCAGAAGGCTATTTTGGAACAAAGTGTATGAAGGAGATTAACCGTCACTGTCATGTCAACATGCCCATACTTGATGCGGTCTACAACATCCTGTATGAACGTATCTCCCCACAGATTGAAATCAAACTACTAACAGATTCATTTAGATAATAAACAATTATGAAGAACATTAAACTTGACATCACAAAGGCTGCTTGTTTCCTGGAAGCAGGCGCTGTAAAGGCTTTCGAGCCGAAAGTAAAAGCCGCCCAAGAGGCTCTGGAAAATGGCACATGCCCTGGTAATGATTTCTTAGGATGGCTGCATCTGCCCACAGAGATTACTCCCGCTTTCCTCGACGAGATTGAAGCTACCGCCAAGGTGCTGCGCGACAACTGCGAGGCAGTGGTTGTAGCAGGTATCGGTGGTTCCTATTTAGGTGCGCGTGCCGTTATCGAGGCACTGAGCAACTCGTTCGGCTGGCTGATTCAGGATCAGAAGAACCCCACCATCCTCTTTGCAGGTAACAACATCGGTGAGGACTATCTGTTTGAATTAACAGAATACCTCAAGGACAAGAAGTTTGGCGTCATCAACATCTCTAAATCGGGTACGACAACAGAGACCGCATTGACCTTCCGTCTGCTGAAGAAGCAATGTGAGGCACAACGTGGCAAAGAAGAAGCGAGGAAAGTCATCGTAGCTGTCACAGACGCCAAGCGTGGTGCTGCCCGTACCTGCGCCGACAAGGAAGGGTATAAGAGTTTCATCATCCCCGACAACGTAGGTGGACGTTTCTCTGTTCTTACTCCAGTAGGACTCCTGCCTATCGCCTGCGCTGGTTTTGACATCAAGCAGTTGGTGGCTGGTGCTCAGGACATGGAGAAGGCATGTGGAAAGGATGTTGCCTTCGACGAGAATCCGGCAGCCCAGTATGCCGCCGTTCGTAACGCCCTTTATGGCAATGGCAAGAAGATTGAGATCATGGTGAACTACCAGCCCAAGCTCCATTTCGTCAGTGAGTGGTGGAAACAGCTCTATGGAGAGTCAGAGGGTAAGGACAAGAAGGGTATCTTCCCCGCTTCAGTAGACTTCACCACCGACCTGCACTCCATGGGTCAGTGGATTCAGGACGGTGAGCGCACCATCTTCGAGACGGTCATCTCTATCGAGGAGCCTGAGAAGAAACTGCTGTTCCCTGAGGACGAGGAGAACCTGGATGGTTTGAACTTCCTGGCTGGCAAGCGAGTGGACGAAGTCAACAAGATGGCAGAGCTCGGTACCCGTCTTGCCCATGTGGACGGCGGTGTTCCCAACATCCGGATTAGTGTTCCCAAGCTGAATGAGTATTATATTGGACAACTGATCTACTTCTTCGAGATCGGATGTGGTATCAGCGGAAACGTATTGGGTGTGAACCCCTTCAATCAGCCTGGTGTGGAGGCTTACAAGAAGAATATGTTTGCCCTGCTTGACAAACCCGGTTATGAGGCTGACTCAAAAGCCATCAAGGAGCGTCTTGCCAAAGAGCAATAATCTAGAGCATCTAGATCATCTAGACTATCTAGAATCATGAAGCAAGCAATTCAGCAATACTTAGCAAAGCACGGCTTCAGACAGTTTTGTCCGAAAGCCGTGCTTTTCGATATGGACGGGGTCATTTATGACTCCATGCCGAACCATGCCTGCTCATGGCATCAGGCGATGAGCTCCGTCGGTATACAAATGGAGGAAAGTGAGGCATATCTTTATGAGGGCATGCGAGGAGTTGAGACGATTAAGCTGAAAGCGCGCCAACAATGGAACCGTGAGATCAGTGATGAGGAGGCGCGGCGGATTTATGAAATCAAAGCATCTCTTTTCAGTCAATGTCCCCCTGCCCACAAGATGGAAGGTACTGAGAGCCTCATGCGACAAATCAAGGCTGACGGTTTAAAGATATGCGTCGTGACAGGCAGTGGGCAACATACCTTATTAGACAAATTAGTGACAGATTATCATGGGTTGATCCAACAGGACCTGATCGTCACCAGCTTCGATGTCACACATGGCAAGCCCGCTCCAGAGCCCTATCTGGTAGGTATGAGGAAGGTAGGCACTAAACCATGGGAGACAATTGTCGTAGAGAACGCTCCTCTGGGGGTACAGGCTGCCGTTGCCGCAAAATGTCTCACGATTGCCGTCAACACCGGTCCCTTACCCGATGAGGAACTAAAGAGTAAGGGAGCGGATATCATCATGCCAGACATGAGGACCTTCTCCCGACAATGGGCATCTTTTTATTCTGGAAAGGAATAAAAGGCTAAACGCCTTCCTCTTCTTTCTCCTCTTTCTCCTCTTCGATGGCATTTGTATCCATCTGAGAATCACGCTTGATAGATATCTCTCCCAATCGTGAGAGACGGACGATCAAAGGGATATACTCGTCTGTTTGAGGATGACTGACGCTGGCTGCAAACTCCAACCAGTCTCCTTCTGTCTTGTCAAACACCAGTCCTTCCAAGATACCCGTCTTCCGATAGTCATCATCAAGATATTTGTCGAAATCCTTCTTGGTAAACTTATGACTATAAAACTTGGAGCCATCCTGACGAGAGACGACCAGTGTGATATAGTTATCCACAAACTGCTGACCAATCTCATCCTTAACCATCGGGAGGGAGTCACTGGGCTGGCGGTTGATGTCCAGATGATAGGAACGTCCTATCCAACTGACATCCCTGCTGTCAGTATAAGGTTGTAGGCGTACAGGCTCCTGTGGCTTGGGGATTTCCGCACGCTCTGTGATAATATTGTCACTCTTCTTCTTTCCGCCACAAGCCATCAATGTCACGGCGAGGCATACAACCAGGAAGAAATAGAATCTGTTCGTTTTCATCTGTTCTTATTCTTTATAATGTTGCAAAGATACAAAAAAATCGGTGAAATAAGAACAAAAGGGGTTATTTTCTTTGGTTGACGGATCTTTTTATTCCCAGGCGACCGATTTCCCCGAACCATAACACAACAGATGTCGCACCAATAACCCATAGCCAGTCCTGCCAGCACAGAGGTGTCACACTGAACATCCTGCCACCCACCGTGACAATCAGGAGCTGTCCAAAAAACACCAGATGGGCTATCAGCAGGAAACCACGACAACCCCTTATCTTCAGGGCACTCTCTCCCGTAGCAAAGGCACGGGCGTTGAACATATTCCAGAATTGGAGCATGACGAAGATGGTGAAGAACAAGCTCTGCTCATAAAGCGACCACCCGTTCCTCTCATAATGGTAAAGAAGGAATATCAGCACTATAAAGAAAGTACACCCGACTCCTATGACCTGCCTTGCCATCTCCCGGTTGATGATAAAAGAGTGACGGTCACGAGGCCTCTCCTTCATCACCGAGGTGGATGGTGGCAGGGATGCCAATGCCATGGCTGCAAAAGTATCCATAATCAGGTTAACCCACAACATCTGCGTCACTGTCAGCGGTACCTCCGTACCCATGAAGGCACCTACCATGACAATCAGACATGCCGCCACGTTAACGGTCATCTGGAACAGGATAAAACGCTGGATATTCCGATAGAGAGAACGTCCCCACATGACCGCCCTGCCGATACTACTGAAAGAGTTGTCAATAATAGTAATGTCCGAGGCCTCTTTTGCCACCGAGGTTCCATCCCCCATGGAGAGTCCTACATGAGCCGCCTTTAAGGCGGGAGCGTCATTGGTACCGTCACCAGTTACAGCGACCACCTGTCCTAACGACTGCAACGCCTCCACCAATCGTTTCTTATCCATCGGTCGGGCACGAGCTATCACCTTCAGGTCCATCACCCGTTCCAGTAGCTCCGTATCTGACAAGGCAGCAAACTCCGGACCAGTTATCAACTGACGCTCAGTATCACTATCCGACCACAGTCCCACCTGACGGGCAATCTCCCGGGCAGTGGCTGCGGTATCACCCGTCACGATCTTCACGGCGATACCCGCCTCCATACATTCACGGACTGCTTGCGGCACATCGGGGCGGACGGGGTCAGAGATAGCCACCACACCCAGGAAGGTCATCTGGTCAGCGACCAACTGCTGTCCTGCGATCGGCATTTCCGTATCATCCAACCGCTGGTAGGCAAATCCTAATGTACGCATCCCTTGCTCCTGATAGGTCAGCAAGCGTCTCTGAACATCCTTCTTTTTCTGATCAGACAGCACACATTTCCCATAGACAATCTCTGGAGCACCCTTCACATAGAGGATTCTTTCCTGATTCGTCCTGACAACCACCGCCATCAGTTTACGCTCTGTAGAGAATGGGAGTTCCATCTCATAGACCACTTCCTCCTTCAAGGCACGATAGTCCACTCCCTGGTCATGCAGCCATAAGAGCAGGGCGCCCTCTGTTGGATTACCCAGAACCCTTGGTGATGTTCCCTCATCTATCTGTAATGACGCGGTCGTGTTCACTGCGATCCCCTGACAGACCAGATGCAGGTTCTGCTGTCCCTCTGCCTCAAAACAGGTCTCATAGACATGCATGATATTCTGTGTCAGCGTTCCCGTCTTGTCCGTACAGATAACGGTAGCCGCCCCCATGGTCTCACAGGCATGCATCTTCCGCACCAGGTTATTGGTCTTCAACATACGACGCATGCTATAGGCAAGACTCAAGGTCACTGCCATAGGAAGCCCCTCAGGAACAGCAACGACAATCAATGTCACGGCTATCATGACTGTCTGCAGGACGTAGGACACGAAATGCACCCACTCAAAGTCGTAATGAAGAAAAAACATCATCACACGACCGACAATCACCAGGAAAGCGATACCATAGCTCACCCTCGCGATAAGAATACCCAGACGGTCCAACTGTTCATTCAACGGTGTCTTCACACTGTCATCAATTCGCGCCGCCTCATAGACTTTGCCATTCTCCGTGGCATCACCAACAGCCTGAACTCGGAAGACGCCATGACCCTCCATCACTTTCGTTCCACGCAATACCTGATTGGTGGGGAAGGTGGCGTCGGGGTCGAAATCCTGCTCTTCCACACTTTTATAACATACCGGTTCTCCTGTCAGCGTCGACTCGTCCACATTCATTGACACAGCTTCCAGTAACAGTCCATCGGCAGGTATCTCATCACCTGTATTGATTAACACAATATCGCCAACAACAATATCACATTTAGGGATTTGACACCTTCGTCCCTCACGGATGACCATAACGGGTTCCTCATCATTGACCTGATTGAGAATCGCAAACTCACGATCGGCTTTCACCTCAAAGAGGAAAGCCAGTCCCGTAGCAAGCAGGATAGCGATAAAGATCCCCACGGGCTCAAAGAAAACGGTAGTATCCTCCCGCAAGACGAAATACTCATAGAAAGAGATACTCACTGACAAGACACCTGCCACCAGCAAGATGATAATAAGCGGGTCAGAGAACTTCTCCAGAAAGCGTCTCCACAACGACACCCTCTCCGGTTCAGTGAGTACGTTGCGACCATGCTTCCTGCGGCTCTCCAACACCTCCGCATCCGTCAGACCCGTATAATGTTGTTGTCTCATGGACGCCAAAGGTACTACATTTTTCCCAAAGCACAAAGGAAATCAGCAAATAAAAAGGGGCAGTTTTTGTGTATTCTGGTTGAGAGCGTCTCTTTGCTCATTAAGTCTATTGTTACCATTCTGACGCAAAAGAAGAGAAAAAGTTTAATGGAAGTCTAAAAAAAAGAGGAGAACGATAGCAATTTGATAATTTTTAACTATCTTTGTAGCCAATAGCATGTAAAATGACAAGATATACCCTCATATTAGCCATCATCCTCTTTAGTCTCTGCGGTTGTCATCAACAGCAAGAGGAAGAGATCGTGGCTGTTCCTGCCGACACGCTTCCATCCCTTATTACCCATATCCGGCAATGCTCCCGTATCTATACTACTGAATACAAGATTCACAAGATAGTGACCCACGATGATGTGATTCGCCTTAAAGGTACTTTCCTTGCCCAGGACTTCAATTTCAAGATGCCGTTGGGAGACCGGAAGATAGCCATTCCGATGGATGCGACCCTAAAGGCATATATTGATATGAGTGACTTCTCTGAACGTAACGTTGAGAAGACTGATGGGAAGATGATCATCACCCTGCCCGACCCTCAGGTGGTCATGACCAGTTCGAAGATTGACCAGAAGAACATCAAGGAATATGTAGGACTGGTACGTTCCCATTTCACGGATGCGGAGATGACGAATTATGAGCGGCAAGGCCGTGCTGCCATCATAGAGAGTATCCCACAATTGAACATCCTCCACACAGCCCAGGAGAATGCGGCGCGTGTCCTGGTGCCAATCATCAGACAACTGGGCTATCAGGAACAGGATATCATCATCCAGTTCCGTAAGGAATATGGGTTACGTGACCTCCAGTCACTTATTCATCTGGATATCGAACATGAGAAGAAACAATAACCTACTGAGACTGTCTGCCATCGGCATAGGACTCATCCTACTGGTGCTCCTGGTTGGGTGGATCTATCGTGACATCAAGACCACACGTCTGGAGATAAGTGCCGACCAGCGGATAGACATCACTCCACAGCAGATACAAAGCATCAAGGAGATAGGAGAATGGGAGTTCCTCTCCATCAGCGACGAGGAGATGGTGGACACCGTCCGTCACGGTTTCTTCTCCGATGACCATCTGGTAAGGATCTATTATGGTACGATGCGCCTGGGTGTCAATCTCAAACAGGTTGAGCCAGGATGGATAGTGGCACGAGGTGACACTATAGAGATCACCCTACCCAAGATCTGTCTCCTTGACCACGATTTCATAGACGAGGCACGTACCAGGAGCTTCTATGAGAGTGGCAGCTGGACAGCCAAAGACCGTGAGGCGATGCTTCGCAGAGCCTACCAGATGATGCTACGTCGTGGACTGACTCGCCAGAACCTGCAAGTCGCGGCGCAGAATGGTCAGGGACAGGTACGCCAGGTCATGCAGGGAATGGGATTCAGACATGTGAGAATACAGTATAAGGAATAGGGAAAGATGGAGTTGCTCAATCAATTTATTGTAGACCTCAACGGATGGCTATGGGGATGGCCCATGATCATCCTGTTACTGGGAACACATATATATCTGACGATAAGACTGCGTGTGCCCCAACGCTTTATATTCAAGGCGATACGCCTCTCGGTCAAGAAAGACACGGAGGCAACAGGTGACGTATCGCAGTTTGCTTCCCTTGCTACCGCTCTGGCTGCCACTATTGGCACAGGTAACATCATCGGAGTGGCTACAGCCATCGCTCTGGGAGGTCCTGGTGCCGTGCTGTGGTGCTGGCTGACAGGTGTGTTCGGTATCGCCACGAAATATGCGGAAGGTCTGCTAGCCATCAAATACCGTAAGAAGAAAGCTGACGGGCAGTTCATCGGGGGTCCGATGTACGCCTTGGAATACGGACTGAGATGGAAATGGCTCGCCATTTTGTTTGCCGTCTTTACGGCAATTGCCGCCTTTGGCATCGGTAATACCGTACAGGCGAACGCCATAGCCACTGTGACCCAGGAGACATATGCCATATCACCCTATATCACGGGAACTATTATCGCCCTGTTGATAGCCTCGGTGATACTGGGTGGTGTGAAGAGCATAGCACGGGTGTGCTCTGCCCTAGTGCCCATGATGGCACTTTTTTACGTCATGGGCTGCATCTATATCATTTTCGTCAATATCGACTTTGTATGGCCTGCCATCAAGATGATTGTTATGTCTGCGTTCACCACCCAGGCGGCGGGAGGTGGTTTCGTAGGTGTCGCTGTGATGACGGCAGCCCGCTATGGTATTGCACGAGGACTGTTTAGTAATGAGTCGGGACTGGGCTCCGCACCTATCGTTGCCGCAGCGGCTCAGACACGTAACCCTGTCCGTCAGGCACTTGTGTCGAGCAGTGGTACCTTCTGGGACACGGTGGTCATCTGTGCCATGACGGGTATTGTGATTGTGAGCAGTGTGTTACACTATCCCGACATCTCGTTCAGCAACGGTGCTGTGCTGACACACATGGCATTTTCCAAGATACCAGTGGTAGGAGAGCCCTTGCTGACATTCGGACTGCTGACATTTGCCTTCACCACCATTCTAGGGTGGAGCTATTATGGCGAGAAGGCGATGGAATATCTCAAAGGGAGCCGCTGGGTCATCCCCTATCGCATCGCTTTCGTCATTGTGGTATTCATAGGAAGTGTGATGCAACTGGATATCGTATGGAACCTTGCCGATTGTATGAATGCCCTCATGGCGATTCCCAATTTGATATCCCTATTGGCACTCAGTGGTATCATCGTCCATGAGACCCGCAAATACCTATGGCGGGATCGACTCGATCATGCTGATGATTCCGAGGATTCCGAAGATTAAGAATGCCTCAATGGCAGGATGAACACAAAACGGGTGCCGCGACGGTGGTAGTTCTCGTCCATATAGAGTGCTCCCCCTACCTTGGTAGCGATACGGTAACAAATACTCAAGTCAAGCTCCACCTCATCAGCCATCTCCTCCGGTTCCTCAAACCACGTGAAGAGTTTATTACGACGGTTCTCCGGAATCCCGTTTCCTGTATCTTCCACAAAGAAAGTCAACTGGTCTGTGTGCTCACTGGTATTACATCCTACCAATACCTCACCCGCCTCCGTGAAACGACAAGCGTTTAATATCAGCTTGTTAAGCACCAGTTCCACCATATGGCGGTCGTTCTTCACAAAGAACTCATCATTCAGCTCACGCTTGAAGTTCAGTTTCACCGCCTTCCGGTGATAGATACTAAACATATTGGCTTCCAGGCAACGACGACAGAGCGCATTCGGACTGAATGACTCCAAGTGTAGCTGGTGTTCCTCATAGGCGTTCTCGGAGAACATCACCACTTCATCAAACAAGGTGTCCACCAGATTAGCATTATAAGTCAGTTGGTCGGAGATATTACGCTTCTCATTCTTCGAGAGATACAAGTCCTGTTTCCCTACCATACCCGCCAAGTCTTTCACAGCTTTCAGGGGTACGCATATCTCATGATGGATATTCTGGAGGAATGCCTTCTTCATCTTCTCTGTCTTGGCATTCTCCCTCAGTCGGTCTTTTAGTGTCTTGATATACCACAAACAGCATAGCAGAGCCATCAAGACAATGACAAATGCAACTAACATGATTTTTTTCCTCTACGTTCATTATTTCGCTGCAAATATATTGATTATTCTCCAACCATGCAAATTTTTCTTCCTTTTTCTGTAAAAGAAATTAAAGTATCTTATCAATTGTCAACACCCCGTCACTCACCCTGAAGCGGATATCCCTGTCGGCAAAGGGCATGCCGTACGTACGCTGGTCATCCTCATGATAATGGGGACGAGGGTCTAAAGACAGTATCTCCTCTATCACCCGCCACTGTTCCTCATCGAAGCATGGACGGACCGTGTCGGGTATCACCACGTCCAGTCGTTTCCATGAATGCGTATCCGTGAAGCCACCCCGTGCCTCAGCATGGCTGTCGACATAAGGGAGGTAGGGTTTGATGTCATAGATGGGAGTGCCGTCCATGAGATCAGCACCAGACACCTCTATACTCGGAATCTCAGGATGAATGGCAAGGATACGCACGGAGGAGAGTCCGAGGTTATTAGGACGGAAAGGAGAACGGGTAGCCCATACGCCTACCCGTTCATTCCCTCCTAATAATGGTGGACGTACCGTGGCGTGTTTCTCTGCTTCCATATGCTCCGAGAAACCCCATATCAGCCACAGGTAGTCATATTCCTCCAAGCCACGCAGTGCCTCAGCCTGCGCATAATCTTTCGTAAACAGGATGGTCCCTTTCAGCTCACTCACAATCCCACTCTGTCGTGGTATTCCGAATTTCGTCGTAAAAGGTGAGTGGAAAAAAGCGATGGGTTCTATCCTCATCTTACCTCACAGATGTAAGCCTTCTTACTTTGTGGGATAAAGAACACATAGAAGCCCGGTGACACCATGAACTCCATCCTCAGTGTCTCCTTGACTGTCGTCGTGGAAGTTGGACGGATGGGAGAAATGACCATCTCCTTATAGCCGAAGGACAATATCTCCTTCTTCTTCTGGGTCTGTGCGTCAGCACGGATGAGTATTCCCTGCTGATTGCCTGGTGTGTCCATCATCTCTATGACCAGGGGGCTGTCTACGACAGGAGCCTGTAATGTCGCACGGTCCACCTTGAAGACGGCATCACTGTCCGCGTCACCGTTGAATGCCTCTGCCAGGTTCCTGTTAAAGAACACCTCCCCGGCACCAACCTTGAACTCTTTGACAAGCACATATTGGTCATTCGGGACACGCTGCATCTCCGTAATCGAGGCAATCTCCACCATCTGCTGCTGACCGTCGGCATCCTCCACACACAGGAAGCTGGGCGTCTCATCCGTTCCATAATCCTGAAGAACGATAACACCCTGATAGCTACCTGTCGGTGTGACCACCACATCCAGGAAGGGAGTCTGCTCCACCAGCGCCTGTGCCTGGTTGAGCTTCTCCTTCTTCTGGCAGGCGATATCAGCGTTCTTGATAATCCGCTCTACCCCGTTGTCATCCAACAGGTAAACAGACTTTCCCACCAGTTGCTTGAAGATCTGTCCCTTATAGGTCTCCCCATCCCTTGTCTCAATAATATCATTGAGTCCTGAGAGATCGTCAGCGGCACGTTTGACACGCTCTATCGCCAGTACGTCCTCCAACAAGTAGGTCCTCTCCTGATCGTCCACCGAGAACACCAGGTCCTTCCCCGGATGCTGTACCTTGATATATCCCTCGACGATATCTCCGTCCATGAGGATCAGTTTATCATACACCTTCTGCTGTGCCATCATGGAAGAGGACACCAGACATAAAAGGAAACTTATGAATTTTCGCATCATCTTTTTTTCTCTTTACAATACAATGGCAGGATTCAAAGTCGTGGAGCATGAGCTGGACACGCCACCTCCACGTGCCGTAATCGTACAGGAGGTCTTCTTGGTCACTGGGACATTGACGGTCACAGAGCCCGTCTTTCCCGCACCTACCTTCAGAGAACTCTTCTGACCAGTACTGAGAGAGATACTGATGGACCGCTCCGAGCTACCACGGTTAACGACCTTGATAGGAACGGCACAGATACCTTTCTTGTTGGCTTTCACAGAGGCAGGAGCACTCACCGTGATACCCGTTCCACCCTGGGAACCTTTTCCCTTGGAGCTCTCCACCTTGTACTGACTACGCCATAGGACCAGTTTGTTACAGGCGAGCTCATAGACTCTCTTGCCACTCTCCTTCGACACACTCGTCGTCAGCGTACGCTCCGTACCGGTGCCCTCCATCTGATACTCTTTCCGGGAGGCATCATTGACGATACGGGTTAATGTCGCCGCCTTATTCTCCCAAATGGAGGGAATCTCCGCCTCCACCTTCAGTTGTCCGCCAGACTCACTGACATGACAGTCGATAGTGGCGGTATTGAACTTCACCACCCCATACATATGGTCGACCATCACGATGGCATGACCGTCACTGGGCTTCTCCGCCTCCTCGAACTGAGCAGGGAGGATCGTGGTGCCTCCTGCCTTATAGCCATACTCCTTATTGTCCATAAACCGTGAGTAAGACGGATCATCAGGAGCCTCATACGGCTTGTTCACAAATCCTACATCCGTCTTATTCAGCTGATCGATCGTACGGACGACAGAGCCGGAAGGGTTGATCTCTATAAAATCACCCTTTTTCTTGCCCTTTCCCTTTGCCACCTGGGCGACCCCGTTCTGGAAGGGGACGGCAGCGTTATAAGAACAAGGGATCACCAGTTTTCCTGAAGGGTCGATAAATCCATATTTCCCTTTCTTGTTCACCACCGCACAGCGGTCATCGGAGAAATAAGGGAACTCACTGGCATACACCTCCTCTTTCAGCGACGCACGGGTACCGTTCTCCTTGACGACATAGACGATACGGTATCTGTCCTTGTTCTTCGTCATGGCGAGGGCATATCCATTGGTCAAGCACGTGATAGAGTCCATGGAAGGTGACACCACCCATTTCTCCTCCTCGTCACAGACACCAGTGCTCATCGCCGTCTTGATCTTAAACAGGTTCGGGGCAAAGCGTGTGACAGACTGGTAGATGGGACTGACCGCCCAGTGGGCAGACTGTGCTTGCCCCACCATAGGCAGGGCAAGACACGTCAGTAATAGGATAAACTCTTTTTTAAATCTCATTATTGAACAGCTTCTTCATCGTAAATCTTCTTCAAGAACTTAGCCTGTACAGCCTTGGTAAAGCCACCGGCGACACTGGTGCCGCCCCACAGGATACCCACGAGCTGACCACTCTCGTTGAAGACAGGAGAGCCACTGCTTCCACCAACAGACTGTTCCTGGAACTCGAAGTCATACTTGCTAGGCTCCTTGCTGCACTTGGTCTCCTTGATACTTGGCTCCAGAGACTTCGTCTTCCTGTCAAGGGCCCAGTTCAGACCAGCAGGATAACCAATCGTGAAGAGCTTGTCCTTCAGGGGAACCAGACGCTCCGTGCAGAAGTCGCTTGGACTGAATACCATCTCGACCTCCTGAGGTGTTTTCTTGTCATTCAACTGCAGAAGGGCAATGTCTATATCCTTGTCCTTAGAGTCAGCCACCACGTCACAACGCTGGAACTCATCCAGATGTGTGTAGTTTCTGCCCGCATAACCAACAGTGATATAATCGATGGCACCAGATATCTCGTAGCGAGAGCGGTTCAGACGGTCGATGATCTTGTTCAGCTCCCCACTCCATCCAGCACCGAATTTCTGGATATGACTGTTGATAGCCTTGAACAGGTCAGTCTGTGCGAAAGCCTGCATCGTAGGCATGGAGAAGTCCCTGCCCTTGTTGCTGGTCGTCAGTCTGTCATCACCAGTCTGCATATACATACAAGTACGGCGCATCAGCTCTATGCGATACTCGATACGCTCACGAATCCAGTTGTCCTCCTCCTTGGAGCGATAGTCCCAGGGCACGGCGACATGACGGTTCGTACCCATATAGCCCTTACGGTCGAGGAAGAATGCCGTGGCACAATAAGGCTGCTGGGCGGCGATATCCTCAATCTTTCCATTCCAGGTGTCAGGCATCGGGTTATCCTCAAACTCAGCGATATAGTGATACTGTGCACCGACATAGACCACCGTGTTGCGGTATTTCTCCGGAGAGACACTGGATGGTGTGGAGGAAGCGACATAGGTGGAGTCGTTGGCTACCACAGCGACAGGCTCTGGCTCTCCCTTAGGCCAGAGGGCGAAGATAATACCTATCAGGGCGAGCACACCTATTGCCCCTGCGATACCATAGATCATGGTCATGTTCGTCTTGGGCATCAGTGCCATGATCTGCTCGGTCACATCCTCTGTTCCGCAGACGATGTTATCCCCCTTCTTGATGCGGACATCCTTGTTGGCACCAATCTTCACACCATTCACCATCGTACCGTTGCGACTGCCATTATCATGGATATACGTCTTGCCGTCCTTGCCAATCCTTACAGAAGCGTGGAAGCGGCTCACCGTCTGGCTGTTCAGGATAATCTCATTGCGGTAGTTAGAGCCGATGTTATACACCGACTTATAGTTTGTCAGTTTCTCAGCTACGGGAACCTTTGCCCATACCAATGGCGTATCAGCTATCGTGATACGGTCGCCACGTTGTACGTTCACCTCCTTGCCCGGCTCGATACGCTTATTGCCGACCATGGTTCCGTTCTTACTATTCTTGTCTTCCAGGATGATCTGTCCGTCGTCAAGAATGGTCATCTCAGCATGCAGGCTGCTAACATAATTACTGTCTAACACGATGTCGCAAGATTGCGAGCTACCAATTTTGATAATTTTCATATGCTTAAGTTTTTAGTTATGTTACATTACGACTGTTTTATTATTGTTCTTGCCAGATGGTTTGTTGTTGGACGGTGCCTTGCTGTCCTGCTGTTTCTGAGTCTCCTTGGCTTTCTGAGCCTCCTTCGCCTTCTGCTGACGGGCACGTTCCTCCGCCTCACGCTTCCTCTTGCTGGCACGGGCAGCGCCATAGACGTCAATCACCTCGTCGTCCTTACTGGCAGCGGTGCTCTCAGAGCCTTCAGGTGCGGTCGCCTCAGGGGCATTCTCCTCAGGAGTCGTCTCCTCCTCCTTTTTCTCCTCCGTCGACTCTTGCTGTTGCTCTGCCTCTATAGCCTGGACAGGTTTCTCCACCTGCTCGACGGCAGGCTTCACCGGTGTCTCCTTGGAACCGCTCAGCAGACTCTTCAACAAGAATATCGCCAACAGGAGCACGACGAGTCCTCCCACAGCCATCGCTCCTATTTTATAATATTTCAGCGGGTCAGGAACCTTCGACCAGTCCAACTGGTGGACATCCGCAAAGTTCACCACATCCTTACGGGTGATAGGGAATGGAACATTGGGGCGCAGACGGACACCATTGACGAAGGTGCCATTCTTACTCATGTCGACAATCTCCATACCCCCGAAAGTGGGAATTTTGATAATAGCATGACGGCGGCTCATCATCTCGTCGTCGACGACGATGTTACAGCCCTCTCCGCGTCCTACTGTGATTGTTTTCATAGGCTATCCGTTATTTAATTGATTGGAGCTTTGATATCAAAGCCTTATAGTGACCCACACTCTTGTCAGAGTTCTCCGTGGCAACCTTATTGCCCAGCTTCTCCCTCACCTCGTCATAGGTCGTCTTGTTCTTGGTATCCTTGGCGGCAAGACTCTTCAACTGTTCTGCCACTGTCGTACGCAACTGTTTACGCTCGGAGTTCTCCTGCATGTCCTTGATCTTCGTCAGTTGTGCGATGACACCACTGCGTGACTTCTGGATGGCGTCAGCGGCAGCCTGAGCCTGACTGGCGGCTTGTTTCGCCTGGTCGGCAGCCTCCTTAGCCTCTTTAGCCTTCTGCTCCGCCTCACTCTTTGCCTTCTCTGCCTGGCTCTCTTTCTCCTTCGCCACCTTCATGGTAGCATCGGCAGCCTCCTGTTTAGAGGTAGCCACATGCCCGAGCAGCACATTGATGCTGTCCTCCAGGTTCCTGATACGGTTTCCCCTTGCCTCGTTCTCCATGAGCAGTGCCTCCATCCCACTGTCATTCTTCACGGAGGACTGCTGGAAGAGCAGCACGAAGTTCAGGATGATACTCACGAGGCAGATCACTGCCAGTGCGATAAGCGTTCGTAATGTTGTCTTGCTCATTTTCTCTTTTAATAATGAATCTTTCTTTGTTTCTAATAATGCGATGGTCAGGTTATCATGCTTGTTACCGTTTTTGCGACCTATCTCATCCACATCCAATACGATGCCGTCGACGGCTCCTGAGAGAGAGGCTGTCTTGGCGACTTTCCTCGTCAGCTCCGGCTCAGGGAGTGCTCCCCAGATGCCGTCCGTACAGAGCATGAACCGGTCACCTTTCTCATAGGGGCGTTCTGTCACTTCCGCAAGGTTTGACAACTTACTCCCCAGTGCCTTGGTGATGATATTCGACTGTGACGACAGTCTTGCCTGCTCCTCTGTCAGTGTACCGTTACGCACCAGCTCTCCCACCATCGAGTGGTCAGCGGTACGGAATATTTTCTTACCCCGGCGGAACTGATAGATACGACTGTCGCCCACATGTCCGAGGATGGCAGATTGGTCGTTGATCAGTACCACGGTAGCCGTAGAGCCCATCCCCCTTACCGCTGGTGTCTCAGCCACCTTGGCATGGATAGACTGATGGGCATACTCGATGGCATTGGCGACCATCTGTGTACGCGGCATGTCCTGAGGTGCGTTGACCACATACTCCACAATCTTCTGAACGGCGATGGTGGAGGCGAGTCGTCCTGCAGGACCACCTCCCATTCCGTCGCAGACCACGGCAATCAGTCCCTTGTCAGTATCCAGGAAACCACAGGAGTCCTGGTTCTCAGGGCGTCCACCCTGCCGGGTGTCCCAATAGCCTGCGAACGGCATGGCTGTCTTTATTGCATTCATATATTATTTCTTAAGAATATTAGCTATGACAGACACGTTGCTGTCTTGTACTTTTTTCATAAACCTGTCGAACTTCGAGAAGTTACGGGGAGGCAGTGCCGCCTTCAGTGCCGCCTTCATCGCGCTGGCGTTCTGGTAACGGTCAGAGGGATGGATGGCTGTCGCCTTGCGTGTCACCTCGAAGACGGAGTCCGAGATGCCAGGCACCTGCGGGAGCACCATCCCATGGTGCAGCTCCTTCGCCTCCGCGATGGTCGTTGCCGAGAACGGGTTCTGTTTGGTAATCAACTCATACAAGGTGATGCCTGCCTCATAGATATCTGTTGCCGAGGTGAGCTGGGGCTTGCTCGCCACATCCGAGAACTGTTCCGGAGCGGCATATTTGGGCGTTCCCATCATCCCCGATGTGGAGCTGTTGATGGTCTCTGTCACGTCAGAGATACCCAAGTCCATCAGTCGCACGTTACGTCCCTGTTCCATCATGATATTCGAGGGTTTGATATCCATGTGGATAATCCCTTTCGAATGGATATAGGCAAGGGCGTCGAGGACGGGCAGGAAGAGCTCGCAGATACGGTGCTCCGCATTCGGCAGCGAACGGACATGCCCGTTGATGAAGCTGTCGATGTTCTCCCCCTTCACAAAACGGCTGATGATGAAGATCGGTCCCCGGTAGGGGTCCAGCTCACAACAGCCCAGCATCTCCACCAGGTTAGGATGACTGAACATCAGGTCTGCCTCCTGATGCGCCCTGCGGCGCACCTCCGGATTATTGGCATAGCGGTCGACAACCCTTTTGACGGCTATCGGCTCATGGGTCTGACAGTCCTGTCCGAGATACACCACCCCCATGGCTCCCGCCCCTAGTGGCGGACGCGTCTCATCATACTGATACCAACGCCCATAGGCGTTCAAGTAGATGATGTTTCCTTTTCTCGTTACCTTTCCCGGCATACACCTTATTATATATATACGCTACTCACTGGCAGCAAGGGCACGAGCCTGCTCCAGACGTGTCGTATACAAGTCCACATACTCCTTGTCACCACCCAGACGGGCGAACTTAATGCCTTCCTCAAACAACTTAACTGCCTTGGCGACATCCTGCACGTTAGCGTCACCCGTACGGATGGCACCGGCAAGATAGTCCGTGGCGAGCTCGAAGGTTGCCTTATAGCTCTGCGGATTGGCTTTATAGGCTTTCTCCGCCAGCTGATGGGCTCTCTTGGCATCACGCTTGACGACATTCGCTGTCAGCGACCTGAACTCCTTGACCTCATCAGGACTAATCTCCGCATCCTCGGGTTGTGTCAGGGCAGCCAGCAGTGCGATGGCGTCAGCAGCCTTCTCGTCGCCACTATGCTTGTCAGCGATCTCATTCAACAGGTTGACACCCTCTTGGATGGTGGCGGCATTCGACAGCTTGTCCTTTGCCGTCGTGAAACTTGCAGCCACGTCAAAGGCAGGCTCTTGTACTGCTTCTGCCTGTGGCTTCTCCTCGGCATCCTCCTTCGAGCCGCCACTCAGTGCGACACCGAGGATGATACCCAGCAGTACCACGACACCAGCGACGATGCCGATCAGCTTGCCCTTACCCTTCTTCACATCAGCGATAGTGGCGACGACCTGTCCTGCACTGGTGGCAGAAGGTACGGCATCCGCCTTCGACAGATGTTCCACGTCCACACGCATCTCCGTTGCCGACTGGTAGCGGTCAGCCTGTTTCTTTGCCGTCGCCTTGGCAACGATGTTACGCACTGCCTTATAAGGGATCATCTTCAGGGGGATCTTCTCATTCAACTGTTTCTTGATGAGCTCCGCCATCGTTCCCTCGAAGGGCATGGAACCGGTGATAAACTGGAAGAGCATGATACCCACGGCATAGATATCCGTCGTCTTGTCCTGGTTATGCACATCACCCAGCACCAGCTCTGGAGCCGCATAGGCTGCCTTGCCGATAAACTGCCCCGTACTGGTCAACTGCTGGTCTTGTGTGTTCAGACTGTCCAACCGCTTGGCGATACCGAAGTCGATGATCTTCACCTTACGGTCTGTGGTGATCATGATATTACTCGGATCCAGGTCACGATGGATATAGCCTTTGTCATGGAGTGCCATCAGACCCGACAGGATATTCTTCACGATGAAGACGGCAAAGCCGAAGCGGTCGTTCTGGTATTTGCTATAGAGCTCCTGGGCGAAAGGCACCTCATTGCCGTTCTTGTCCGTTGTCTTCCCATTCAATAAGTCGAAGAGCATCACACCCTGCAACAGCTCGCTGACCACATGGTAGCGCTTGACGGGGCGTGCGCTGTCAGGGTTCTCCACCACTTCGATGAATCCGAACATCTCCACCAGGTTCTCGTTATGAATCTGGATGGATGCCTCACGCTTGGCACGCTCGATGGCATGGGCAGGCAGGTCCTCGAACAAGAACTTAATGGCGACATCCTGACGGAGTCCGTTCGACTCGTTCACCCTGACGCCCTTCAACACCTGTCCCATACCACCTTCGCCCAGCGAAGGAAGCTCCGGGTCTACCTCATAGTGTATATGTTGTCGTTTTTCCTCTTCTCCTTGTATATATATTAAAGACATGGTATTATCAGTAGATTAGTCTTACATCATTTCCGTCCCACCAGGCTCTTCGAAGCCGGCGCCACTCAGGTCTACCGTACCTGTATCCACGTTACGGTGATCTGCGCTGTAAGGACGGAAATTATTCTGTGTGGCATCATCGCCAAAGCCGCCACGGGCTGCCTGGAAGGGCGCTCCGCTGGGAGCGGGAGCGGCGTCCTTGTCCTCCACGAACTCCTCGGCGACGGAGAGACCATACTCCTCGGCGTCAATCAACAGGAGCAGCAGCTTATAGTTGGCACCCACCGTAATGATGTCATTCGACTTACAGGAATGGTTCTCATAGTCCAGCTCCTCATCATTCAGGTACATACCTGTCTTCGAGCCGGTATCACGGATACTGGCGATCAGCTTGTGGGTGCTCTTCATCTGCTTGATACTCAGGGTGGCATGTTTGCTCGACACTGACATCTCCTTCAGACAGATGTCATTATCGTCTGCCCTGCCGATAGTATTGGTACCCAGGTGCAGGGGCCAGTACTCACCAATACCCTTGCGGGAGATGGAATACAAGAAGCCCACCACGGGGGTGTTGGGTTTTGCCTGCGGGCTTGCTGCCTGTGGCGCACTACCTGGCGTATAGTCGTTCATACCTGGGATGTAAGTCTCACTTCCTGTACGTTGACCACCATGGGAACGTGCATAAGGGTTATTGCCACCCTTTACAAAAGTCTCATCTTGTTTCATATTATCAGTTATTGGTTATTTAAATTAATCTATATTATTCTAAAACACAAAGATAGCGATAATTTGTACATCCCCTTATCATTCTTTGGTATTTTACATATTTTATAACATTGGTTTGCGTTTATTAACAATAGTACGTAAATAAAGAGGAGCCATACATCACGCATGGCTCCTTTTTGATTTGAATTAGTAGCTATATGTTTTCAATGTGTAAATCTTTCTGTTTTGTTTTGTGATTGCAAAAGTAAGGAAAAAGATTCATACGGCAATACTTTTTTTGCAAAAAACTTCCGTAAACGTTTGCATTCTTTCCTGAGATTAAATGTCACACAGATTCCACAGATCTCACAGATTTATTATCCACAGATACATTAGTGCTCCTTTTATGGAATGCCCCTGCGGGGCAGAAATTTTACAAATCCTACGAGCTCCGGAAAGAGGAATGATGTCTGAAGTCTGATGTCGGATGGCTGAGGGCTGATGTCGGAAGGCTGAAGGCTGATGTCTGAAGTCTGATGTCGGAAGGCTGAAGGCTGATGATTACAGAGGGACTGTCCCCTTGTGAGGCTGTGACATTTTTTAGTATTTAACTCAATCCTCAGAAGGATGAGACAAAAACGAAAGCAATTGAGAAAAATTTGAAAACCTGATAGAGATTTTGTTACTACCTTTGCAGATGTTATGGAACAGAATATAGAGCAGATACAAAACAAGATTTATGAGATTCGTGGGCAGCGAGTGATGCTGGACCGCGACATAGCAATGATGTATGGAGTGGAGACTAAAGCACTCAATCAAGCAGTAAAACGTAACTATAAAAGGTTTGAGGGTGATGATTTCATGTTCCGTCTAACCAAGGATGAAGCGACTCAAGTTTCTTCAAGGTCACATTTTGTTACCTTAGAAGAGGCTTTAGAATCAGGAGATTTGAAAGATTCTACATGTTTGAGGTCACAAATTGTTACCTCAAACAAAGGGCGTGGAGGCATTCGTTACCTTCCTTATGCATTTACAGAATTGGGAGTTGCCATGCTAAGTAGTGTTTTGAAATCTGAGGTTGCCATCAGTGTAAATCGAGATATTATGCGCGCATTCATCTCTTTACGTCATATTGTTTATCAAACAAAGCCTGATTCAAATAGAGAGTGGCAGAAGGAAATACAGGCGTTACGTGATGAAATGAATGAGATTCTTGCCGACCAGAACGATATTAATGAGATGACGAGGGCACAACTTGATGCTATTAGTACGGCTCTTGCTGAGTTGCAGTCAAAAGACCCAAAGCCCCGAAAGAAAATTGGATTTATACAAGACGAAGAATAAAAGAGACAAAAATAGCCACCACATTTCCTGATGCGGTGGCTATTGAGAGTATATGATCCTACACGTTACTCTTTAAAGAGATCCTGCAGGTCATTCATGTCATTGAAAGCACCGAAGACATCGAAGTCCTCGAATTCACGAGAGAGAATAGTACCGCCTCCGTATTCGCCACTCAAACCAGGTGATCCTGCAAGCAGTTGAGTATTCGTTTTGATGTTTACCACCTTCATGGTAGGATTGATATATGTCTTTTTCATCATTCAGTTCCTCCTATACATTATTTAATAATAATTTTCTTTCCATTCACGATGTAGAGACCCTTTGTAGGATAGAGCACACGGCGACCCTGCAGGTCGTAGTAGACGTTATCCTCAGTACCTACCTTGACGTTCTTGATAGCTGTTACGTCACCACCGAAGTCAAGAGTACGAGATGCAATTTCCTCATCGAACTCCAAGTATGCCTTACCTACTGCTACAGTTGCTGGAGTTGCATTAATCTTCTGGAACTGAGCATTATCGCCATCAACACCTAACACATATCTCGTCTTACCAGACTCTGCGCTAATAGCAGCGCCAGTGCCAGCCTTCAGCATGTTGGTAGTAATGGTTCCTGGCTCAGCAGTAACAGGAATAATGTATGAACCCTTAGGTGCATTCAGCAACAGCGGTGTGTTGGCAGGAATCTTCTTCACGTCGTTACTCTTCGCAATAGCAGTTCCAGTATGACCCGTCACTACATAAGCCTTCGCAAGAGAACTTGTGAAGTCAAGAGCCTTGCCGGATACGAAGGTTGCCCATTCGTATTTGCTGATAAGAATAGCATCTCCACTTGTGCTGGGCACAAACTCAAAGCCATAGAGATTCATCTTTGAGCCAGAAACGGAGAACTTGTACTTTGTTCCTGATACCACATTAATAGCAACGATGCCATAGAACTTATCCTTAGGTTTCCATGAGTCAGATGCATTCGTACCAAGATTACCATCTTTATCCAGATAGTCGAACGAAGTCACATTGGTTATACTGAAGGTTTTATCACCATTTACAATAACACCAACTAACAATGTGCCATCAGTAGACGGTGTAAACTCTACACCCCAACCATTTGATCCACTTTTTATCGAAGCCACATAGTTGGAATTAAGAGCATTAACCATAAGATCTTCTCCTGCTGTATCAAACGTACCACTAGACTGATATTCCATCGTGATGTTGTCACAGAGCACTTTTGCGCCGTTAACCGTCTTGTCGCCTTCTGCAACATAATAGGTGTTGTAACCCGTACGATCTATATCGGAATCTGTCACCGTAAGCGTGATAATACTTGAAGTAGCATTACCCTCAGTGTTAACAGCTTGAGCGAAGTAGTAGTATGTGCCAGCTGTTGCGGTAGAGGGAGAATAGCTCTCGCCTGTTGCAACCTGACTAACATCGCTGCCAGTAGTACTTGCAGTAGTATTGCTAAACCACTTGATGGTAGGAGCGGGATTACCAGTCACCGTAGCTGTCAGCGTCACTTCTGTGCCTTTTACGACAGATCCTGTTGGAGTACCTGTTACTGTGATGGTAGGAGCCACAGCGGCAGTAACGGTGATTGTTGCAACATTAGAATCTGTTGAGCCTTTGCTGTCTGTCACTCTGCAGAAGTAATAGAATGTACCTGCAACAGCTGTTGAAGGAGTATAAGAAGCAACTTGAGCGTAAGAACCACTGATAGCAGAAGCATTACTCTTATTAGTGTCGTCGCAACGGTACCACTGATAAGAAAGTTCACCTGCAGAAGCTGTAGCAGCTACATGCATAGCAGTAGCTGCATATCCCTTTACATACTCTGCACTCGCTGGCTGTTGGGTGATCGTGGGACCATAAGTAGCTATTACGCGACATACGGTAGAAGGAGTGCTGCCGGTAGCGTTTGTTGCTACACAGTAGATGAACGTCGGACCTTCAGCAGTTGCTGTGTAAGATATGGTTGCATTAGTAGCACCATCAATAGCAACAGGATTCGTCTTATCTTCATCATCGCATGTGTACCACTGGTAACTTGTTGCTCCAGTAGCCGTGATAGAGAATTCCCGAGCTACGTTTACTTTCACTTCTGCCGTAGTAGGAAGATCGGTGGTGATTGTTGGAGCAGTAGCTGCTGGACGAGTGATGGTAAGAGCTGTAATATACAGAGCAGTTCCTCCCGCATAACGTGTCAGGCGGAGGACGTTTGTTCCATTGCCTTCAGCAGTCACTGTAAGGGTGTTCACTGTGGCAGGAGAACCTGATCCAGCACTTGTTTCACCTGCTTGCAATGTCAGTGCAGAAGTGAACACATCACCTGTTATTGTTCCAAAGAACAGTCCTGGATTTACTACTTTATCGGTTTTACTTGCATAATAAGTAATACTGATTTTATCACCTGTTTGGAATGTCCCAGAATTAAGTGTTAACTGCACATACTTTTCTGCTGCCGAAGCATCAGAACTTGATAATTTGTACTTACCACTTTCCAAAGTACCACTTGCTGTATATACTGCTGTTGCGCCAGTTAATGTTCCGTCACTAAATGACAGAATAGTCTCATCTGCCGCCCATGCCGTCCCAATACTTATTAGGGCAAGCGTTAATTTTCTTCATTTGTCTTGAATTATTATGTTAAGTTATGTCTTGGTTTATAACAGCAGTTAGAGAGTCGGAGGACCCTCTAACTGCCTATTTATGCTTCAAAGTGCTTATTCTTCGTCGTCTTCGTAAAACCGACCACGACGACTTTCTGGAATACCACCAGTATATTGACTGCCAAATTTAGAGCCAGCCAAGATTTGATTCTCTATTCTAATGTTCACCACTTCCATCGTGGGATTAATATATTGTTTCTTCATAATTCTTACATATTATTATAATTATACATCTTACTTCTTACATCTTACCTCTTACTTCAGGATAACCTTTTTACCATTCACGATATAGAGACCCTTTGTAGGATAGAGCACACGGCGACCCTGCAGGTCATAGTAGACATTATCCTCAGTGCCTACCTTGACATTCTTGATAGCAGTTACGTCACCATCAATAGAGAGACTACGTGAACCAGAGCCTGGTTTGGGCCCGTTAGCAAGTGTAAGATATGCTTTATTGGCACCCAAATTAGCACTATATTCGCTGCCAATCCACTGGAACTCAGCAGTGCCACCGTTGTTCATCAGTACATAGTTGACATTATCACCTGTACCTTCAGATATTGTGCTGGCTGTTACGTTAGGCTTCATCTTGTTAGTTGCCGAGTAGTCTGTTCCACTAGCCACAACAGGAACGACATAGGACTTACCCGCAGTACCCTTAACCAACAGACCAGTATTTGCAGCTACCGTACCCGTAATTTTCTCTTTTACTACAGCAGTTCCGGCAACATTTGCTCCAGTTACCTGATAAGCCTCAATTTCTAAACCTGTGAAGTCAAGAGCCTTGTCTGTACTGTATGTTGACCAACCAGTAGCGCCAACGGGAACATTTTGCAATCCAACAGACTCGTCGTAGAAGAGTGCCATCTCGAAAAGACGGACATCACCACCTGTACTAGTAAGTGCTATAACATATTCTTTCTCAGCATCAAGATTTAATGTCAGTGTTTCATTTGTGCCGCTGGAAGTTGAAAATGACTCATATACAAAAGTTGTTGAAGCAGGAGTACCTGCGTCTACTTCATATGCTGACATATATACCTTTCTACTACTTCCTCTAGTATCAGCAAGTATCTGCGCCTTATTAACTCCTTTTACACGGAAAGAAAGTACACTTCCAGAAGTTAAATTAGCTCTCTTTACCTCAGTCATATTATATGCAGCACTTCCTTTAAAAACACCTGTGGCATCCCAACTATCAGAACTAGAACCTAAACTGTAACTTCCTATCCATGTCTGTCCTTCTGTTGTACCAGCAGATGAGTATGCAGCAACCAGAGGATAGACCATATAATTATTACTACCGTCATTACCAAATAATGGGTGACCATATTTTTCATGCCATGTACCATTAAGTAAAGCAGATGCTGCAGAAGCATCAGTTAAATCAAGAGTACTGGGTGGTGTAACCATATTTGGATCCTTGGTCTGTGAAGGTATCACATTGACTGTAATGGAAGCTGTTGTGGTCTTATACGTAGCATCTGCTTCTGCTGTAACGGTAGCTTTAATTGTAGTTGTTCCTTCTGCTACACCAGTAACAACACCAGAAGAATTAACTGTAGCGATGGCTTCGTCGGTTGAAGAATATGTTACAGAAGAGTATTTTGTCGACTCACTTGAAATATCTGTCAAAATGCTGAAAGATGTTGATAATGTACCACCAGCTCCAATAGACTGATTGTCAGGAGTAAAAGACAATGTCAGAGAGGGACGGGTATCAGAAGGTTTCTGAACCTCTATTTTCTGTACAAAGGATGATTTGGAGCTACTTGGAGAGAATCCACGAACGTAAAAAGTAGACTCACCTACGAATTCGTCACTAGCTGTGACAGTATAAGTAACGGAAGCAGCATCCTTTCCCTGAGAATTTGGTATGCCAAATGTACAACCAGCTGCTATTGTTGTTGATGTTGTTGCAGAGATACACGTTCCGTAGTTGTTATTTGGGCTACTAGCCGAGCCAGACTGATAATGGGTAATAATAATCTTGTCTCCTGCAGCAAGCGTTTTACTTGAGGGAAGTGTTACACTGATATATTTGTCTGTAGCAATCGCATCCGTAAATTGAATGCCACGTTTAGAAGCTCCACTACCCTGACTAACCCCCGTCAGTGTTACATAGTCGCCAGATGGTGTTGTAGTAATACTTGAGCTTGAAGCATCATACAACAGAATTTGAGTGTAATCATCCGCCCACGAACTCGTTACTGCACATAGCAGTAATGTTAATAGAGTAAAGATTTTTTTCATAATTTGTTATGTTTTAAAATTAGTAATTAATATTATTGTCTTCGTCCATGGGGAAGCACTCTCAGGTATCGATATACAAAAAGAGTTTCAATTTTTTCCCACAAAGTTCTGCTTCACTGCATGTGCAGTATCGCATATACTCCGCAAAAGTACAAAAAAGATTTGTAACAACAAAATATTCTGCGTAAAAACTTTCCTAAAACGTTTACGTAGAAAGGAAATGTCACACAGATTGCACAGATCGCACAGATTTTATTCCCACAGATACATTAGTGCTCCTTTTTTAAGAGTCGCCTTGGCGAGTAATCGTTTCTTTGAAACGATTTGCAGAGGAAGGAGTTTGCTCCTTGCGTCGCAAAGTAATCGAGTTCAACTCGCTTCGCTCGTCGAAGAACCCTGAACCAGAAGCAAGGAGGGGACGGGGGAGGTTGAATCTTACAATATCTTCATTAGTAACTCCAATGCCATGATATCATGCAGTAGCGTAAAGGCAAACCATTTCTTTCCCAGGTCTTTGAGAGACGCACCGATATGGTACACTTCATCATCAATCAGTAAGAAGCGGTCGTGCGACTTATTGAACGCCTTTATTTCTATAGGAGCGTATTGGGCGTTGTGGCGAATAAGGTCTAACTGTAGTTGATGACTGATATTTTGTGTGTAGATCGTTGCCGTCACATTGTCTGCCCGTTTGTCCAACAACGAAAGCACCGTGTCATCAACATAGTTGTCTATCAATACGACAGACCTTTTTGCCTTCCTGACTAAATCCGAGGCGAAGCGATAGGCATCAAATATCTGTCCGTCAAAGAAAATGCCCTCAACAGGAGGCAAAGACGTGTGGACGAAGAAGTCTACTTTGTTCTTCAACTCCTGTATTTCAGCATCCTGCTTGGCAGAGTGCTGTTCTAGTGCAACAATTCTTGTATTTACAACATAACCTTTTAACAGGTAATCTTTTAGCACACGATTCGCCCACTGGCGGAACTCAATACCTCTTTTAGTGTTAACCCTAAATCCCACAGATATTATTGCATCCAGATTGTAAAACTCAATCTTACGCTTAACTTTTCTGTTGCCCTCCTGCCGAACTAGTTCCAAAATGGAACTTGTTGCCTCTTTGCTTAACTCAACACTCTCATAGATGTTTTGTAGATGTTTGGTTATAGCTTGCCTGCCTGTGCCAAACAACTCTGCCATTTGGGCTTGTGTCAGCCAAACTGTCTCGTCTTCAATTTTCACTTCCAGCCGAATGGTCTCATCTGGTTGGTA
>JBGUNO010000027.1:0-4188 GCA_045117415.1 Prevotella sp.
TACAGGCGCTGCGTAACGGAAAGGGCAACACACTCGATGTACGCGGTAACCAGTATCAGGGTCTGATACTCTACCATGCGCCATTCATACAGCTTGCCAGTGCGCAGAATCTCAAGACTGTGGCAGAGAAGGGTGGCAACATCGTCATCATGGGTGAGGCACCTACGGTTCAGCCTTCGTATAAGGATTACGAGCAGAACGACCGTCTTACTGCTGAGACTGTAAAGGCCATGATGAAGTTTTACAACGTCAAGTGCATCGGTAGTATTGGCAAACTGTCCTCTTGGATTCAAATGCTCACAATGCCAGTGCGTACATTATACAATGCTCCGACAATGCGTCAGACCCGTCGTATGATGGACGATGGCTCTGTAGCACAGTTCTACTGGAACGAAAGTGAATCTTGGCAAGACGTTACTTTCCTTGCAGACGAGAAATACGCATACGCCTACTGGATGAATCCGGAAAACGGGGTTATCGTCGAGGCGACCAAAGATGCCAAGGGAAGAATAATGAAGTACTTCGGCCCGCTCTCAACAGCATTCCTTCTTTGTACCAACCAGAAGATAAAGGAGGCGGAAAAGACTGCTGACAAGGTCAACAACTTTGCTTATTCAAAGGCTGTGGAGGTGGCAAGCATCAAGAATGCAGAAATCACCATTGATTCACTGAAGCTTGTAAATGAGGCCATAGCAGACTGGCGCGACATGGAGACGCTGGAATTCTGTGGTAAAGAAGCTACATATACATTCGATATTGACATACAGAAAGACAAGAAAGCAGAATATTACATCGATTTAGGAAAGGTATGCTATAGTGCGGAGGTAACTGTTAACGGACAGGAGGTTGGAAAACGCGTGTTTGCACCTTTCCTCTTCGATGTAACACAATATCTGAGAAAGGGCAGTAATACCATTACCGTCAAGGTGACTCCTTCGAAGTATAACGAGTTTGTGAAGCGAGGCCTGGACCGCGACCGGCTGTTCAAGATGCTGAAGGACTCGGGACTTGCCGCTCAGGGTATTCTCGGACCGGTACGTCTGTTGAAATTATAATCTAAAACGCTCATATAAACTATCATGATGAATCTTAAGACTGTATTATTATCTGCTGCCTGCATGATGACACTGGGTGTCTCTGCTCAGCCCAAGCTTACGAAAGCTACCATAAAAGATGTTGTCAAGGCCATGACACTTGACGAGAAAATAGAGTTCCTGCATGGCATCGGAATGCCTGCGGCATCGGGTTCCGGTCCTGTTACAGGTAGTGTACAAGGCAAAGTTCCAGGTGCTGCTGGTGAGACGCAACGTATGGAACGCTTAGGCATACCTGCCATCATCATGGCTGACGGACCTGCGGGCCTGCGTATCGACACCATTCGCAGTGGTGAGACAAGACGTTATTATACGACGGCCTTCCCTACAGGCACCATATTAGCATCTACATGGAATACCGCACTGGTAGAGGAGGTTGGTA
This sequence comes from Prevotella sp., assembly GCA_045117415.1. Classification (GTDB taxonomy): domain Bacteria; phylum Bacteroidota; class Bacteroidia; order Bacteroidales; family Bacteroidaceae; genus Prevotella. Next base: position 1,477 of record JBGUNO010000027.1, read on the forward strand.
ATGCCATGGGTAACGAGACGAAGGAATATGGTGTTGACATTCTCCTGGCACCAGGAATGAACATACAGCGTAACCTACTCTGCGGACGTAACTATGAGTACTATTCAGAAGATCCTTATCTGACGGGACATATTGCTGCTGCCATGGTAAAGGGCGTACAGAAAAACGGGGTAGGTACATCGGTAAAGCACTTTGCTGCCAACAATCAGGAGACACGACGGGCCTCCATTGACGCCCGTATGTCGGAACGTGCCCTGAGGGAAATATATCTCCGTGCTTTCCAGTATGTAGTAAAGACAACCCAACCTTGGACGGTAATGAGTTCCTACAACAAGCTGAACGGAACGTTCACGGCTGAGTCGAAGTATCTCCTTACCACCATCTTGCGCGATGAGTGGGGATTCGAGGGGATGGTGACGACAGACTGGTTTGCCGGTAAGGATTTTGCGGCTCAGGTGGCTGCGGGCAACGACCTGATGATGCCGGGGCGTCCTAACGAGACGGAGCAGATTAAGGCGGCCATTGCCAATGGTACGCTCTCGATGGCGGAGGTTGACCGTAACATCGAGCGCATCCTGGAACTCGTGGTCAAGTGTCCTTCATTCCTGGGATACAAGTACTCTAATAATCCAGACCTGAAGGCTCATGCACAGGTTTCAAGAAATGCAGCCACAGAGGGTATGGTACTGCTGAAAAATGAGCCTGTTCTTCCTCTGAAGAAGGGAGTGTCAATAGCCCTGCTCGGCAACTATTCTTATAAGACCATTGTTGGCGGTACGGGTTCTGGTGAGGTTCCAAGCGCACACAATGTATCGATAGCAGAGGGACTCACGACAGCAGGTTTCAATATTAACAAACAGCTTGTTGACCTTCATACTAAATATATTGCCGAAGAAGAGGCTAAGCTTCCTCCACGTACACAGATTATCCAGAAAGTAGAAGCTATACCTGAGCGCTTATGGACAAAGGATGAACTTCAGCAGTTGGCTGCCAAAAATGACATTGCTGTCATTACCATAGGCAGAATAGCCGGTGAAGGAAGAGACCGTAAGGTTGACGCAGACTATAAGCTGACGGAGGCTGAACAGGCCATGCTGGCCAATGCCGCTGAAGCATTCCATGCAAAGGGTAAGAAAGTTGTTGTGTTGCTTAACGTAGATGGTGTCGTAGATGCCTATACATGGGCAGGCAAGGTAGATGCTATCCTTGTAGCATGGCTTCCGGGTGTCCAGGCAGGCAATGCGGTGGCCGATGTGGTATGCGGTAAGGTGAGTCCTTCCGGTAAGCTTGCCATCACTTTCCCCAAGGCTTATGAGGATGTACCCAGTGCAAAGGACTTTCCCGGACTGCCAGCTAAGAAACCTCAGTATTGTGAGTATAATGACGATATCTTCGTAGGTTACCGTTATCACAATACCAAGAATGTGGAACCAGCCTATCCGTTTGGTTATGGTTTGTCATATACTACTTTCAGCATTTCGGGTCTGAAGCTCAATGCTAAGACATTCAACAATAAGATGACAGCAACGGTGACAGTTAGGAATACAGGCAAGGTGGCAGGTAAGGAAGTGGTACAGCTCTATCTCTCTGCCCCAGTAGCCTCTCAAGAGAAGCCTTCGGAGGAACTCAAGGGGTTCGTTAAAACCAAGCTTCTGAAGCCAGGCGAGAAACAGGTGATTACCTTCACACTCTCTGCCGACGATCTGGCCTCTTATTATACAGACCAGTCGTCATGGATAGCTGATAAGGGAACTTACATCGTAAAGGTGGGTAACTCGAGCCGTAACTTCCAACAGGAAGCCTCGTTCACTTTGAAGAACGATATAGTAACGGAAAAATGTCATAGTTTGAAATAGATTTAGTTATTGTAAAGATGAAAAGACTATTCTTCATTTTGAATTTTATAGTTTGGTTTTCTGCAGCATCATTTGCACAGCAGCCAGACGCAGTATTGTGCAAGCCATGGAAGGCTTACTGGATTGCCATGCCAGGCGAAGACCTCTCAAAGTATGGTGTCTATGAATATCAGAAAACACTGAAACTCGCTGCCAAGCCAGAGAAATTTGTGATCAACGTCAGTGCCGACAACCGATATAAGCTTTATATCAATGGAGAGCTGACATCACTTGGTCCTTCACTAGGCGACTTAGAACATTGGTTCTACCAGACTGTAGACCTCGCCCCTTTCCTCAAGGAGGGTGACAACGAAGTCAGGGCTATCGTTTGGAACGACGGTGAGAAGCGTGCCGTTCACCAGTTTTCCATGCAGACGGGCTTTATCATCAGCGGAGCAGATCAGGAGTCTGCAAAACTCAAGACAGACCTTACATGGAAAGTGCGACGTCTGAACCGTTACCACCAGTTAGAGCAGCATGTTATAGGTTTCTTCCCTCTTAACCCAGGTGAGCTGATAGATATGAATGTTGCTGATAGTAAATGGGTGAATGCCATTGCCATCAATGCCGGCATGTTGAAAGGATGTAAGGATAACTTCGACGAACACCAGCTCATGCCAACCATGATACCTGAGTTGGTGGTGAAGGAAGACCAACTGGGCGATAAGGCATGGAAACCTATTACCATTCCTGCTAACACCACCAAGCATATACTACTTGACAATAAGGTACTTACCAATGCCTTCTTTAAGATGGTTACTAATGGTGGCAAGGGTGCCCATGTTGCCGTCCGATATGCAGAGGGCCTTTATAACGA
>JBGUNO010000028.1:0-71551 GCA_045117415.1 Prevotella sp.
CCCTTGCATCTGTCGCAGGCCCTTCTGTAAAGCTATACGAATCAGCGAGTCTTACAGGTACTTCACCTTCTGCAACGATATCATTTGGGTGAGCATGACTACATGAACTCATCACACAAAGAACAGCAGATACCAGAATGAATACTGAGTTTTTCATCATTTATAATTATACTGACCTTCTACTTAATAAATCTCACTTTTGAAACATCGCGGGGTTTAGCATCTGGCTGCTCGTTAGGATAACCCACTGCAAGAATGTAGTTCAGTTTATAGTCCGCAGGAATGTCGAGGCGTTCGAGGAAGAATTTGCACTTCTCGTTCGAAACCAGAAAGCGCACAGGTCCACCAAGACAACAAGTTCCCAAACCTAATGACTGTGCTGACAACATCATATTCTCACCAAGCAATCCAGCATCCAATTCACCACCGCCATTGGCAGGTGTGCAGACACAGATAAGGCTGGGGGCTCCATAAAACAGGCTCCTGCCTGCTGCCTCATTCACTTCGGCAATCAGTTTCTGGTCTTCCACCACGCGGACAATCCACGGCTGGCGATTCATGCCGCTGGGAGCATTGATACCACACTTTACGATGGTCTCCAATTTCTCATGCTCTACGAGCTTGTCGAGGTATTTGCGAATGGAGCGACGTGCCATGATGGCGTTTAGGACAGGGTTCACCTCCATGCAGATATCTGTCTCGATATCGGTCATCTTATCTGTCGGCTCGTAGCGTTTTAATACCCGTCCATCGCGTGATACAAGGAACTTCGTAAAGTTCCACTTGATATCGCTCTTTTTATCGTAGTTGGCATCCTGTTTGCGAAGCATGCTATCCATCATCTTTCCCCGCTGGTCGTTCATGTCAAAACCACCAAAACCCTTCTGTGCTTTCAGGAAAGTATACAACGGATGCTCGTTGGCACCGTTCACCTCGATCTTGTCGAACTGAGGGAATTGAATATCGAAGTTAGCCGAACAGAACTGGTGAATTTCCTGGATCGTGCCAGGAGCCTGCTGTCCAAACTGGTTGCATGGGAAATCAAGAATTTCGAAGCCATCCTTTGCATACTTTTCATACAATGCTTCCAGTTCCTTGTACTGTGGCGTAAATCCACATCGTGTAGCGGTATTCACTATCAGCAGCACCTTTCCCTTATAGTCAGAGAGCGGTACCTCCTGACCAACATCGTCCTTTACTTTGAAGTCATAAACACTCATTCCCGAGCCAAACTCGCCTACCTGTAACCTTTGTGCCGAGATAGCCAGCACGCCCATCATTGCCATGAGGCAGCAAATCATTTTCTTCATAATCGTATCGTTTTTTGTGAGTTTACCTGATAAAGTTCATGAATGCAGACCTTTCGTCTTGCTGGGGAGCGAGACAACCGCCGCTCCTGCAGCAGCCATCGTTGCTTTCTTGATAAAATCTCTTCTGTCCATAAGTCTAGTTATTTATATTCACAAATGACGCTCGAAGCAAGAGCAGAGTCAAGCTCGCTTGGACTATGCCTTGCAAGAAGGAATTGCAATAAAATTGAATTCTTCTTAAATCTGATGGCAAAAATACAAATAAATGCTGACTTTTCACTATATTTGTCCCAAGTTTTGTATTTAATTATAAAAGTTACCAACAACATCAAACGATTTTAAGATGAATAAGAAATTTGCTTTAGGTGCATTCTTTGCACTGTCTACATTGACAGGCTGCTATCAGAAAACAGAGTCGGCAGCCATCACATCACCGTCGTTCGACGAAGTATTAACCTCACGTCGCAGTGTCCGCAACTATGATGCTTCAAAGAAGATTTCAGAAGCCGAGGTACGCGATCTGATCAAGGCGGCACAGGACGCTCCATCATGGGCTAACCAACAGCCAACGAAATACTACGTGGCTATTAGTCAGGAAAAGCTGTTGGCTGTTCAGGATATGGTTGGCGGTAACAAGGAGCGTATCAAGAATGCGCCCGTGCTTATCGTCTCTACCTTTGAACGGGGTAAGTCGGGTTTCTTCCAAGGTAATCAGACCAACGAGGTCGGCGACGGATGGGGAGCTTACGACAACGGCCTGAGCAACTGCTACCTGATTCTGAAAGCGAGGGCCATGGGCTTCGACACGCTGATCATGGGCATGCGTGAGGCCGACAAGTTGAGGGAGCTTTTCACGATTCCAGAAAACGAGACCGTCATGGCTGTTATTGCTCTCGGCTACAGGGCAGAAGAACCTAAGCGTCCAGAGAGAAGGGACTTAGACGACATCGTGAAATTCTTCTGATAAGATGATACTACTGATGATCACAGATCGCTGTCATTCCGTGATTTAGACAATCATTATGAATACGAAGAAACTGATTGTTTTCCTTATTGCACTGGTCACGATGCAGGGCGTCATTGCAGATGACAGATTCTCTTCGTTGCCTTGTCCTATCCTTGGCGGCGAGTTGAGCAATTCTGCCGCTACGTCGGTAGAGGATATCGACGAGGTGATGCCGCGGATGCGGGCGTTAGGCCTGAACACAGTACTCGTACCAGCCTATTGGGAACTGATGGAACCTGTGGAGGGGAAGTTCGACTTCACGCTCATCGACCGCACCATCGATGTGGCGAGACGGGAGCAGTTGCATGTGGTGTTTCTTTGGTTTGGCGTGTGGAAAAACTCGATGTCATGCTATGCACCTAGCTGGTTCAAACAGGACACGAAGCGGTTTCCACGGGCAATGACTGTCGATGGAAAGCAGATGGAGATTGCCTCGTGTTTCAGTGATAATGTGCTACAGGCCGACCTGAAAGCATTCTCGGCACTGATGCGGCATATCCGTGAGAAAGATCCGCAGCGCGAGGTGGTCATCATGATGCAGATAGAAAACGAAATCGGTATGCTGGAGTCGGCACGCGACCATTCTCCATTGGCTGAGAAAGCATACAAGAAAGAACGTTGGGCAGAGCGCTACGGCACCGATGAATATGCTGACGAGAAGTTCATGGCACTGAGCTATGCCCGCTACGTGGAGCATCTTGCCAAGGCTGCACGCGAGATTCATGACATGCCGCTTTATGTGAATGCCGCCATGAACAGTCGCGGGCGCCGTCCTGGCGAATATCCCTCGGCAGGACCATTGGCGCATCTGATTGATTTCTGGCATGAGGATGCACCCAGCATCGACCTTCTCGCCCCGGACATCTACGACACAGGTTTCAAATCGTGGTGTGCACAGTATGCAATGCCATTGAGGCCACAAGATGGTGGGAAAGTGAAAAACCGTCTTTTCATCCCTGAGAGCCGTTGCTGCGAGAACAGCGGCGTCCGTGCCCTCTATGCCTTCGGTGAACATCAGGCTCTGGGGTTCTCGCCCTTCGCCATCGACCAGACCAGTCCAAAGGAAACGGAATCCGTCACACAGGCCTATGGACTCATAAGACAATTGACGGCAGCCAACTCTAAACTCTACACTCTGAACTCTCAACTGAAGTCATGGGGCCTACTCTTCGACCAAGAGGATCGTGAACGCGTCATCGATGATAATGGTGTCGTGATGACCTGCCGCCACTACTTTACCCTCCCTTGGGATCCACGAGCCACCGACGGCAGTACATGGACTGAAGGCGGTGCCATGCTCGTCCGTCTTGGCAAATTCGACTACCTATTGGCTGGCAGCGGCGTTGTCGTCGACTTCAAAACACCCACAGAGAAACAACAGAAGCAGCAAAAGACATTAGGCGAGGATGGTTTTGCCGAAGCAGGTGCCGACTCTCAACTCTACACTCTCAACCCTACACTCTTTAAGGGCAAACGTCTTGGTCTCCTTTCCGTTGATGAAGTATCTATTACCGATGATGGCACCATGCAATACATCCGTCGCCATAACGGTGACCAGACCCATCAAGGTCGTCACGCCCGCATCGGCGTTGGTGAATGGAAAATCCTCCACATCAAACTCTACGAATATTAAAAACAGGACAAGATGAGCAAGCTATCTTTCATTTTTGGTTCTTTTCTGTCAGCCGCTTGATATGGTCTTTTAGGATTTTGTAGGCTGGGAACGGCATAGCGCCGTGGTCGTAGCCCTGCATCTCGTAGAGTGTCACGTCCTTGTGACCTACAAGCTTCAGCATGCGCCAGAAGTAGGTCTGCTCTTCGTAGCGCCCGAAGAGTTCCAGTTCGCGGTCACCGGAGATAATGACGATAGGCGGTGCGTCGGGACGGACATAGGTGAGCGGGGCATACTGATCGATGGTGGCCTGCAAGGGACTGATGCCCTGCTGCTTGCGAATGTTATAGTGCGTGACGCACTGACCGCTAAACGGCACGAGAGCCGCAAGCGAGTCGGCATCGACACCGTACTTCGCCAGCCAGCGCTTGTCGAGTCCGATGATGTCAAGTAGATAGCCACCGGCAGAGTGACCGGCCACGAATATCTTGCGCTTGCTGCCGCCGTACTTCGCAATGTTCTTGTACGTCCAGGCCACGGCTGCCGCAGCATCGTCGAGAATGTCGTCAATATGAGCTTTCGGCAGCAGGCGATAATTAGCTGCCACAACCACGAGACCGCAATTCTTCAGTTGCGGGTCGATATGCTTTTCACCGCCCTCGATGCCGCCACCGTGGAACCAGACGACAACGGGAGCGTCTATCTCATTCGTAGGATAATACACGTCGAGTTTGCAGCGTTCCTGGGCATAGCCCTCTGCTGCGTCTCTATATGGGATGTCATTCACTTGATTATACTGCGCCCGTACGATGGTCGTGCAAAACTGGAGGGCGAAAATAAGGATGATAACTTTCATTAAATTCTGGTCTTGTAAGCTCATAATCTTAGTCTTTTGTTAGGTTTGTTTATATACTACCCTCGCTTAATTGCAGCCTTGACCTGTGCCATGTTGCTGTGCGAGACAGGGAGGGATTCGTGGCTTTCAAGCTGCAAAGCTGCGATTAAATGAGTACCAACATGCTCGCATGATTGGCTGAGCATGAGCAGGTTCGCAGTTTCTAACTGCAAAAGTACAAAAAAACAGTGACATTCGTCACAAAACCATGCAAAATATCCCAAAAGTTTGCGGAGGCTGCAACTTTTTCATACCTTTGCAACGTCTAATGAATAGAAATGAATAAGAAACGGCTTTTATATCTGGATAATCTGAAGGTGTGCCTGACAGTGTTGGTGATATTCCACCATGCTGGTCAGGCATACGGCGATGGTGGCGACTGGGCTTACCATCCCAGTAATCCTGCCGAGTTTATGCCTTGGATATGGCATTTCTTCTCCGTCAATGCTGCCTTCTTTATGGGACTGTTCTTCCTGATTTCAGGTTATTTCGTACCCACAAGTTTCGATAAGCAGGGAGCAAAGATTTTCGTACAGAAGAAACTCATCCGCTTGGGAATCCCGCTGTTACTGATGGGTGGACTGATCTCTGTTTTATCAGGCAAGCCGGAGATTGGACACATGTGGTATATCGAGAGTCTGCTGGTGTTCTGTTTGATTTATGCCTTGGTACGCCAATGCTGCAAGCCAATCAATGGTGAGTGCTCATCGAGACCTACCATCATCGGCCTGTTGATATTTGGTGGCATCATGGGCATAGGCAGTTACTTCATCCGTCAAGTCAGCCCACAGGATCATTGGATATGGCCCTTTGGCATCATCCCGTTGCCTATGGAGCCAGCCCACTATCTGCAATACGTCATGATGTTCGTTATCGGCATTCTGGCACGAAGATTTGCATGGCTCGAAAAGATGGGTAATACCACTGGAGCACTATCGTTAACGGTTGGCTGTCTTTTGGCTTTGGGCATCTATCTTCGCGATGGCGGAGCTTGGAATGATTTCGTCGCTGAGTGGTTTGGTATCTATGAATCGCTTTTGTGCGTCTTCATCTGCTTTGGATTGATATGGTTATTCCGAGAATGTGGAAACTGGGACAGTCTGTTTTGGCAATGGTGTGCCGCCCAGTCGTATGGTGCCTATATCTTCCATCTGCTGCTGATGATAATTCTGCAACATACCACCGACAGCATCTGGATGGGTGCCTTTGGAAAGTTTATGTTCATCGGCATAATCACCACCATCTGTTCGTATGTGCTCACATGGTTGGTAAGACTGATTCCTGGAGCGAAGAAAGTATTATGAATAACTATGGAAACTAAAATACTATTATGAATAAAATGATAGCATGCTGTGGCATCAACTGCGAGACCTGTGAGGCTCGCATCGCCACGATGAAAAACGACGACAAGATGCGCGTCGAGGTTGCGAAGAAATGGTGCGAGATGAACCACACCGACCAGATTACGCCTGAGAGCATTAATTGCACAGGATGCCGTGTGGATGGCATCAAGTTCTACTTCTGCAGCCACATGTGCGAGGTTCATAAATGTGTAGTAGCCAAAGGCTACGAGACTTGTGGCGACTGCCCAGATAAGGACACCTGCAAAAAGGTTGGCGTTATTTGGGAAAACTGCGCCGAGGCGAAGGGAAATTTGGAAGGTATGCGCTATAGAGAAGAAGCCATCGAATGTGTAAAAGATTATGTTCTCCAGATACATAAGCAAATATATGCCAAGTATAATGGTGATTTTGACAGGATCTATACGGAAGGGTACAACAACAAGTCCTATACGGGTAGGGTGATTGAGCCAGGAAAGGTTTATGAACTGAGCTATCTGGAATGTTCGTGCCCTAAAGTTAAATGTGGGTTGAGAAACCATCCGCAGCAATGTGAGTGCTCACGCCAGAGCATTCTATATATTCTGTCGCAACTTGAACCGGACAGCCAATTCGATGTTCAGATTGAGAATACAATTCTCAGGGGAAGCGACCGCTGTACTTTCAGAATAACAAAGGAAAACAAATAGAATCCTAAAATTTACAATGAAAAATAAAGTAAAAATATTAGCATTGAGTGTGCTGGGACTGGTGATAGTCGCAGGTGTGTTAGTGTGGATAGAGTTTGGAGCGCTGGTTAAAGGTGCAAATTCATGCGTAAAACTCGACGACGGAATGTACTATATGGAGTACAAGGGCGATGACGGGTTCAAGGAGTTGATGGCTCGCGGTGGATGCAATGATATCAGCGTACTGGCCAGCTACGTGATGGAGTTCTTGTCGAAGGGGCACTTCAAGCCCGACAGCATCAATGTGCCTGTCAAGCCCGTGGGCTGTTCTACGCTGACGGTCAAGACACCGGAGGACGGCGTGATGATGGCCCGCAACTTTGACTATCCTTACGGTACAGCTCTGATCATGCACACCATTCCTGATGAAGGCTATGAGTCCATCACTACCTTCTCTACTGATTTCTTCGGCTTCGGCGAAAGGCAACGGGTAGGCGACGGAACGTCGGGAATGGACTACAAGCCTGAGGGATTCAAAAACCAGTATATGGCTCTGACAGGACTGTTCCTGGCCTTGGACGGACTGAACGAGAAAGGATTAGCAATCGCCGTTCTCGATGCTGGTGACAAAGTGGTGACTCGTCAGAACACCAGCAAACCAGACCTGACCACAACGACTGCCGTGCAATATCTGCTGAAGAATGCGGCCAACATCGACGAGGCCCTAGCATTGCTGAAAGCCTCTGACATGAATTCCGACCCAGGTTCGGCTTATCACTTCTCGATGGCTGATGCTACGGGCAGAAGTGTGGCAGTGGAGTATGTGGATAATCAGATGGTGGTGACAGAGTCGCCCTTCGTGACTAACCACTACCTGTGCGAGGAGAAGTTCCAGGTGGGGCTGCATGAGAGCGATCACCGTCACGAGAAACTGATGGAGCAATACAACGCGGCTGGCGGCGTGATGAACGCAGACCAACTGACGGAAACTATCGCATCGGTAACTCAGTTGCCCGAAAAAGGTGCCATCGTAGGCGGTACGCTTTGGACGATGGTGATGGATCTGACGCATCCCTCAGTCACCTACTATTCGCTTCGTCATTTCGACAAACCATTCCACTTTGCGCTTTCACGGACTGACTAAAATGATAGGGATTACAGTGATATGAACATATTGATCATAAACGGAAGTCCTCGGAAGAAGGGAATGATTTCGCAGATGCTCGGCATCATGCAAGAGGAGGCGGAGAAACGAGGTGACACGGTAATGCATCCAGAATTGACAGAGAAAGAAAAACAGAAGTGTCGTAAGGCTATTGAGAATTAGGGAGAAAGGTACGTGCTAACTTATGTGCAGTTTTTCTCAGAAATTTGGTATTTTCGGTAACTCTTCGTAACTTCGCAGCGTCAACAGATAAAATTATGAAAAAAGAATATATTATACAGGGAACAAAACAGAAGAACTTATGAAGAAAATCCTTTTTATCGTTGGTTCGTTGAGAAAAGAATCCTTCAACCGACAACTTGCTCTAGAAGCAAAAAAGATAATCGGCACACAAGCCGAAGTGACGTATCTGGAATATTCGGATGTTCCACTTATCAATCAAGACATTGAGTTCCCTGAACCGAAGGCAGTAGGACGGGTGAGAAACATTGTCAAGGAGACCGATGGCATCTGGGTGTTCACGCCGGAATACAATTTCAGCTACCCCGGCCATGTTAAGAATCTGTTCGACTGGCTCTCACGTCCAATAAAGGCTGGCGACTACGAGACCCCAACAGTCATCAACGGAAAGAAAGTCGCTCTGACTGGTGCTGGAGGCAAAATGGCCACGGCGAAATGCCGTGAGAAACTGACGGAGCTGCTTACATTCATCAAGGCCGACGTGATGAAGCAACAGACAGGCATCGTGCTGAATCTAGAGGCTTGGACTGAAGGCCGCATGATTCTCACAGAAGAACAGTATGCTTCGCTAAAGACACAGGCAGAAGCATTCCTCAAGTTCATTGAGTAATGAAATGATTAATGGTTCACACATTTTATTCGATGATCACAGGCATATTCGCTTCTTTCCATGCGATGATGCCACCTTTGAGGTTCACACACTTGTAGCCAAGGCTTACCAACTTGCCTGCGGCATTGGCGGAGCGACGACCACTACGACAGTAGATGGCAATGGTCTTATCCATCGGTAGTTTTGTCTTGACCTGTTCCACGAAATCGCTCTGGAACTGGTCGATTAGAACAGCTCCCTTGATATGCCCTTCGGCATACTCCTCGGCTTTTCGCACGTCGAGAATTACTACGTTGGAGTCTGCTATCAATTCAGCAAACTCTTTCACTTCCATGTTCTCAAAATTCTGGCTACATGCTGTGTTAAGCCCGAGGGCTGTCAATAAAAGAATGATTACCCTTTTCATTGCTATACTGTTTTGACACCTATTTGAGGGAATTCAAAGCCTTCGTTAAGTCTAATTGTCTTCTGTCTCCTATCAGAAACATTTAACAACTTCATCAAGAGACTTTCTCTCCGGACGATTCGGCTCCTCTGCCCTGTAGCCGAGTGCGATAACTGCCATGACAGTTTCTTTCTCATAGTTTCATTGTTTTGTGGAATGTATTCATATTGATGTTCCAATATTGAATTGGACAACAAAAATAAAATTCATTGCAAAAATAAGAAAAAAAAAAGAAAATACAACTGTCTTTCTTCCAAATTATAACATTTTTAATTATCTTTGCGACCAATAGTTAATGAACAAGAAATCAATGAGAAAGATCACATTATTTGTCATCAGCCTGATGTGTTGTATGAGCACGTCAGCACAGGAGCATTTACAGAAAGGTGCAAAAAACTCGGAAGAGAAAAAATCTTTCAAGGTTATAAAGGAACTGCCTATAACAAGCGTAAAGAACCAATACCGGAGTGGAACGTGCTGGGCGTATGCCACACTAGGATATTTTGAGAGTGAGATATTACGAAAGACGGGCAAGACCTATAATCTGTGTGAGATGTTCGCAGTCAACAAAGACTATATGGACTGTGCCACACATTATGTCCGCATGCACGGTTACAGTCAGATCTCTGAGGGAGGCTCGTGCGATGACGTGTTAGAAGTCATCCGCCAGCACGGCATCTGTCCAGAGGAAGCTATGCCGGCACCAGGATCGCTGACAGGAGACTCCCTGGCTAACTTCAAAGTATTCTTCCCCGAGCTGGAGCAAACGGTAAGAGGTATTATCAAGAAAGATGCCAAGACACCTTTACCACATTGGCAAGACAGTGTCCAGTCGGTCATTGAGCGCTATATCGGTCGTTGTCCTCAGTCGTTTGTCTATGAAGGAAAGACATACACGCCAAAGTCTTTTGCAGAAAGTCTTGGACTTGATTTCGAGGATTATGTCAGTCTGACGAGCTATACACACCATCCTTTCAACAAGTGGTTTATTATCGAGGCTCCTTACAAATGGCGATTGAAACCCAGTTACAATCTTCCCATCAACGAATTGATGGAGGTGCTCGACAAAGCACTGGACGCAGGCTATACGGTGGCATGGGGTGGCGATGTATCAGGGAATTTCACACGTACAGGCATTGCTATGTTACCCGACAGTGTCATCCCCACTCAAGAATTGCGTCAAGAACAATGGAATAACTGGGAATTCACATACGACCATGTGATGCTTATCTACGGAAAAGCTCTTGACGAGCAAGGAAAGCCCTACTACCTAGTAAAAAACTCATGGGGGAAATACGGACAATATGAGGGTATCTGGTATATGTCACGCGACTTTATAACACTGAACACCACCTATCTGTTTCTCAACCGCCATGCGCTCCCCAAGAAATTGCGTGAGGATCTCAACGTCGCCGACTTCCACTAATCATGATAAAGATCACCAAGCACTATGAAAAATAAAGGTAAACACAGGATACTCTTCGTGTGTCATGGGAATATCTGTCGTAGCCCGATGGCAGAATTTGTCATGAAGGACCTGGTGGAAAAGGCAGGTCTGGAAGACTCTTTCCTGATTGAATCGGCAGCAACATCGACAGAGGAGATAGGTAATCGCGTCTATCCTCCTGCAAGACGTAAACTGGCAGAGCATGGTATCAGCTGTGAAGGAAAGACGGCACGTCAGATGACTCGCTCAGATTACGACCACTATGACCTACTGATAGGTATGGATTCCTGGAATATCCGAAACATGCGGAACATCTGTGGTGGTGATCCTGAAGGGAAAATCACGATGCTGATGGACTATACCAGTCGACCTGGCGACGTTGCCGACCCGTGGTACACTGGTGACTTTGAAGCAACCTGGCGCGATGTATTGGAGGGCTGTCGTGCCGTATTGGATCAATATGAGTAAGATCATCGTAGCTATAGACTCGTTCAAGGGGTGTCTGACATCCGCGGAAGCGAATCAAGCAGCTGCGGAGGGCATCCTCCAGAAAATGCCTGATGCGGAGGTGATACAGGTTCCCGTCAGTGATGGTGGCGAGGGATGGTTGGATGCATTCCTGTCAGCAACAAATGGACAGTTGGTGGATGTCCTTGTGAGAGACCCGCTAATGCGTCCTATCGTGGCACAGTATCTGAAACAAGAGGATACGGCGGTCATTGAGATCGCCAAAGCGAGTGGACTGACTCTGCTCACACCAGAAGAGCGTAATCCAATGGTAGCTACCAGCTATGGTACCGGACAGCTTATCGTGGATGCCGTACGCCGTGGGTGTAAAAAGATTATTGTAGGACTTGGTGGCAGCGGTACCAGTGACTGTGGTATCGGGATGTTGCGAGCGATCATTGATGCTTTCGCAAAAGGGGGCTCATGGGATGAGGTGCATCAACTAGAGGATATCCATTTCACTATCGCCTCCGATGTCACGAATCCACTATGTGGCGAATATGGTGCAGCCTCTGTCTTCGCACCCCAGAAAGGAGCCACCCCAGAAATGGTCACTGCCCTCGATGCACGTGCCAGACAATTTGCGGAGAAATCAGCACTCCATTTTGGCTATGACCGTCAGGAGATGACTGGTGCCGGGGCTGCCGGAGGACTGGGTTATGCCTTCCTGCAATACCTAAACGCAGACTGTCGCCCAGGTATTGACCTTCTTCTCGACGCTGTTCGTTTCAACGACATCCTTGAAGGGGCAGAGAGAGTGATTACTGGCGAAGGGGCAGCCGACAGTCAGACACTCATGGGCAAATTACCTTATGGTATTCTCCAGCGAGCGAAACAATATCATGTTCCTGTCACACTCATTGCCGGTCGTATCAATGATTACCAACAATTGTTAGATGCCGGTTTCTCACAAGTTGAGTGCATCAATCCCCCTGCCCTTCCCTATGAAGAAGCTATCAAGCCAGAGACTGCGAAGGAAAATATCCGCATCACCATACCCATGACATGTTATCAATAGCCACCTACACAGTTATAAACAAAATCCATATTACAATTATAGTACGGATTTTTTTTGCTTTTTATTAACCTACAGGCATAAAAAAAGCCCGAACAAACATTCGGGCTTTCTGTTTCTTATAAATAATTAATTCTTACCGTTGGTAGTTGTGATAACACCTTTGTTATAGGTAACATAGTAGATAGCAACTCTTTGATTATTGCTAACGCGCTTGCACTCAACAGTACATGTCATCACAGCGTCTCCGTACAAACCCTGAGCCTTATCAATCTCAAAGCCCTCTGCGATCAACTCAGCAGCATATTGTGTTGCCTTTTCTGCAGCATCGTCATTAGCACGATCAGAGGTACTTGACTTTTGCTTACACTGCATGATCAGCGCTTCACACTCTTCTTTTGTCAGGTTGCCTGGCTCATCAATCTTCAAAGAGGTCTCAATGGTATACCTGTTGTTGTCTTTGTCGTCGTCGCTACCACAGCTAGTTACTACAAATGCTGCCAATGCTACCAGCACCACAGCCATCATTGCTTGAAATTTCTTCATTTTTGTAAATTGTTTAGTGAATAAATATTAATCTTAAAATGTTAATTATTCGCAACTATTTATTGTTCATCACGAAATATTGGCTGCAAAAGTACAAAAAATAGTCAATGTCACAATAGTACAGACCATTTTTTTGTGTGTTCAGACAAGATTGATAGGATTTCAGACAAGATTGATAGGATAATCAGTAGGAATAGAGGCATCAATCGGTATGAAGCTACCCATCAGTTACTGATTGATTTTTTTATGAATTTACATAAAAAAAGGTTGCTTGTCAATTAAAAAATTTGTTATATCTTTGCACGTAGAAATAAAAGAACGATATGATGACAAGCATTAAACACTCCCATGCATTGACAGACTATTTCAAGAACGTCCAAGAACAGAACAAGGCTACAGGCTATATCCACTCCTGTCCGGAACTGATGGAGTGCATCCAACAGATTGGGTTCCTTCCACTCTTGGAGAGTGGCATTACCGGGTATTCGGCAGAGGATCTGGTGGATGAGGACAATCGCTACGTGATACGTCCTGATGGTGGCTGGGACTGGCCTCTGTGGAAATGGAAAGGACCGATCGTGCAAGAAGGCTTCTGCGTATATGGCAAATTCTTTGCCGGCAAGGCAGGATTTATCAGCCGGGAGTGGTGGCCCGACTTCTGTAATTATCGCAGGAGCAAAACCCCAGCACCTGCTGAGGGCAGTATTGAGGAAGCCATTTTGTTGACGCTTCAGGAACAAGGCAGTATGATCACACGTGAGCTGCGTGCTGCCTGTGGTTTCACCGGTCCCAAAATGCGTAGCAAGTTCGACGGCTATATCACCCGTTTGCAGATGGCATGTCGTATCGTCACAGAGGACTTCGTCTATCCACGTGACAAACATAATAATGAGTACGGATGGGGATGGGCTTTACTCACCACCCCGGAACAGTTGTTAAGACGTGAGGCTAGTCAGTGCGAGTGGACACCCGAGGAATCATACCAGCGCATGGCGGAGCATCTCATGAAGCTTATACCAAGTGCCACCGAGAAACAAATCGAAAAACTACTCAAATAAGACAAATTGAAGTAATCAGATCCTTTATAAATATTATGGTACAAAAATAAGGATATTTCATGAATTATTTGTAATTTTGTACCCATATTTAAAAGTTTTAAGAATTGTAATGAATGTAAACATCAGAAAATAAATAACAAAAACTAAACGGTTCAAGATGAAGAAAATTAATATTTTAGTACTATCAATGGTGAGTACTTTCTTGTGCTCAACATCTGTTGTGGCAGAGGATGTCACAGACTCCCTGTCGTTGGAAGGAGTTGTGGTGACAGGAACACGCAACGCTACAGATATCCGTCATTTGCCAATGACAGTAACCGTCATCGACCGGGAGAAGCTGACAGAGCAACACCAGACATCGGTATTACCGACAGTGATGCAACAGGTTCCTGGACTCTTCGTCACCAGTCGCTCCATGATGGGCTA
Organism: Prevotella sp.; assembly: GCA_045117415.1. GTDB lineage: Bacteria > Bacteroidota > Bacteroidia > Bacteroidales > Bacteroidaceae > Prevotella. The sequence goes on from JBGUNO010000028.1 coordinate 14,291, forward strand.
TGCAGTATCCACAGGAGCCGCTGGCGGTATTAACCTTCGTGGTATTACAGGAGGCGCAGGACAGTTGCTCGTCTTGATCGACGGTCACCCACAATACAACGGTATTTACGGACACCCCATCGCTGACAGTTACCAGACTTTGATGGCTGAGCGTGTGGAGGTGCTACGCGGTCCTGCCTCCGTCCTCTATGGCAGTAATGCGATGGGTGGAGTACTCAATATCGTCACCCGTTCCATGCGTGAAAACGGAGTGAAGACAACTATCGACCTCGGAGCAGGCAGTTATGGTACTATACAGGCAGAAGCCTCCAACCAGTTACGGAGCGGTAAGTTCTCCTCCACCCTGTCAGCGCAATACAGTCGTACTGACAACCACCGTCCCCGTATGGGTTTTGAACAGTATGGAGGTTACCTGAAACTAGGTTACGATATCAGTGACCACTGGAACACCTATATCGATGCTAACCTGACCCACTTCAACGCCTCATACCCCGGCACTGTCAGCAATCCTCTCTATGACGCCGACCAGTGGATCACCCGCGGAGTGGTCTCTGCAGCTCTGGAGAATCACTATAACCGCACCAGTGGAGCACTGAGCGTTTACAGTAATTTCGGGCGACACAAGATTGACGACGGGACGTCAAATCCCGACCAGCCCACCCAACGCTATTTCCGTTCGAAAGACGCGCTGATAGGTGTCTCATGGTATCAGGGCGCACAAATCTTTGAGGGTAACCGACTGACTATCGGCGTTGACTACCAGCACATCTATGGTTATGCCTACTATACCTCAAAACAGACTGGCGAGGTGCTCGACACCCCTAACAAACAAAGTGGTAAGAGCTATCGCAATGAGATAGCAGGCTATGTGGATTTCCGTCAAGACCTCACCTCATGGCTGACCATTGACGCAGGACTGCGCCTTGACCATCATTCTGTAGTGGGTACGGAATGGGTTCCACAGGCAGGTGTCGTCGTACGACCCATCCAGACAGGTGAGATAAAAGCGATGGTGAGCAAAGGATTCCGTAACCCAACGATGCGCGAGATGTACCTCTACCCTCCATCCAATGAGGAGCTGAAACCAGAACGTCTGTGGAATTACGAACTGTCATGGAAACATCGTCTGGGAGCCTTCAACTATGGTGCCAATTTCTATTATATAAAAGGTGATAATATGATCCAGACAGTCAACCGTATGAATGTCAACACGGGGGAGATTAAGAACTATGGTATGGAGCTGGAGGCAGACTGGCGCATCAGCAGCCACTGGGCAGTGAACACCAACCACTCACTGCTGCACATGGAACATCCTGTCATTGCCGCTCCTACCTATAAAGGATTCCTGGGTGCCAATTACTATTGTGACAAATGGTCTGTCGTGGCAGGACTGCAATATATCAGCGGGTTGTATACTGCTGTCGGTGACGCAGAACAGAAAGAGAACTTCTGTCTGCTGAATGCCTCCGTTAACTATGCCTTGACAAAATACCTCACGCTCTGGCTGCATGGGGAAAACCTGCTGGCACAAAGTTACGAGATCAACCTTGGCTATCCCATGCCACGAGCAACGTTTATGGGGGGTATCAACTTGAGATTCTAATCAAGTGACACCTCACCTACTATAACCTACTTACTTGTTTAACACCCCTCACTGTACGGAGTTTCTTAATAAGAGACTCCAAGTGGGTGTTGTCGTTAATCATGATGACGAGATTTCCACTGAACAGACCATCGTGCGAGTCGATGTTGATACTGCGGAGCACGAGTTTCTCATCCTTGGAGATGATACTGGTGAGGTTGTTGACGATGCCGATATCATCATTGCCGATGACACGCAGGGTGATGGCATACTGTGACGAGCCCTTGCCGCTCCATCGTGCCTTGACGATACGATAACCGAAACGTTTCTTGAGCTCAGGAGCATTGGGACAATCCTCACGATGAATCTTGATGCCGCCGCTGACCGTCACAAAGCCGAAAACCTTATCGCCATAGATAGGCTGACAGCACCGTGCCAACTGATAGTCAACACCCTTCATGCCCTGGTCGATGACGAGAACGTCGTCGGAAAGTTGAGCGTTGAATGTGGAGAGTTGAGAGTCGTCTAAGACAAAGTCGGAAGCACTCTGGGCGATATTATTACCCGTGACAGGCTGTTCGTCATGCTGTATCTCCACATATTTATCGATGACATGGTTGACATCGAGTGTACCGTCGGCAATCTGCCGGTAGAAATCACTAGTCTCCTTGAAGCCCAGTTTCTTGATGAGGTGCTGCATGGTAGACTCTTCCTGCTCCACCTTACGATTCTTGAATTTCCGTTCCAACGTCTCTTTGGCAAAAAGAGCCTCCTTGACCTGTGTCTCCTTCAAGGCAAGACGAACCTTCGACTTCGCACGAGAGGTCTTGACGATGTTCAGCCATTCCTGTCGGGGTTTCTGTGTAGAGGAGGTCATGATCTCCACCTGGTCGCCACTCTGCAATACCTGACGGAGCGACACTACCTTATTATTAATACGGGCACCCGTACAAGCACTTCCTATCTTGGAGTGGATATGATAGGCGAAGTCAAGGACCGTGGCTCCCTTGGGAAACTTATATAAGTCACCCTTCGGTGTGAACACGAAGACCTCGTCCTCGTAAAGGTCCATCTTAAACTGATCCATCGCCTCCAGACCGTCAGAGGTCTCCAGCATCGAACGGATATTCGTCAACCACTCGTCCAAGCCCGATTCCCCCTTTACGCCCTTGTAGCGCCAGTGGGCGGCAACGCCACGCTCGGCAATCTCGTCCATGCGCTCCGTACGGATCTGTACCTCCACCCATTTCTGTTCTGGTCCCAGGACGGTGATATGCAGACTCTCATAACCGTTCGACTTCGGTACACTCAACCAGTCGCGCAGGCGTTTCGGGTTAGGCTGGTACATCGACGTGACAATGGCAAAGGCCTGCCAACACTCCATCTTCTCCTTCTCCAATGGAGCGTCGATTATCACCCGGATGGCAAAGAGGTCATAGACACCCTCGAAGTCGCATTTCTGTTTCTTCATCTTCTGCCAGATAGAATGTATCGACTTCGTGCGTCCCTTGATATGGAACTTCAGACCTGCCGCTGTGAGACGCTCACTGATTGGCTGGATAAAGCGCTCGATATAAGCGTCGCGACTCTTCTTCGTCTCACTCAGTTTCTCCTTGATATGATAGTAGGCATCATGCTCCAAGTACTTCAACGACAAGTCCTCCAACTCGGACTTCAACTTATAGAGTCCCAGTTTATGGGCAAGGGGCGCATAGAGATAGGCAGCCTCCTCGCTGACCTCACGCTTGGCATCCACTTGCCCTGTATCACGGATCTGACGCATCAGGTTGACACGGTCGGCAATCATGATGAGGATGACACGCATATCCTCCGCAAAAGAGAGCAGCAGGTTACGGAAGTTCTCCGTCTCAATGACCGGGTTCTTCTTATAGAGCTCCTGGATGCGCTGCAGCCCATGCAGGATACGGGCGACAGACTCCCCGAACTCGCACTTGACCACTTCGATGGTGAGATAATCGTCCTCAATACAAGGATGCAACAGGACAGCAAGAACAGCATCACGCTTCAAGCCTATCTCCTCGACTACAAGATAGGCGGTCTGGAAACTGAGCAGCATCGGATTCAAGCCGAACACATCACGATGGATATGGTTCTGCTCGATATAATCCGTCAGATACTGACGCATCTTCTCCTCATCACCCTCCAGGAGTGACGAACCAATCTCCTGCTTGATGTGGTTATACAGCGAGAGGATATCTTCCTTTTCCTGTGATGTAAACTCAAATTTCTCTGTCATGCAGGCAAAGGTACGAAATAATCTTTAAATTTTCATCTTTAATCTTTATTTTTTGTATCTTTGCAGGCATAAATACTATAAATATGGTAGACGACAAGATATCACGGATGCAACAACTCGTCAGGGAGCTGAACGAGGCTTCTGAAGCATACTATAACGGACAGGGCGAGCGCATGACCGACTATGAGTGGGACGCTCGCTTCGACGAACTCAGACGACTGGAGCAGGAGACGGGTACTACCCTGCCCGACTCTCCTACCCAGAAAGTATCGGAGGATAGTATCACTGGTCAGAAAGAGGAACATGAGTTCGCTGCCCTCTCACTGGCGAAGACGAAGCAACCCGCCGAACTGGTGAAGTGGGCGGAAGGACGGCCCATCTGGATCTCTTGGAAACTGGACGGTCTGACCTTGGTCGTCACCTATGACAACGGTATGCTGACGAAGGTAGTGACACGGGGCAACGGACATATCGGCACGAATATCACACATCTCGCAAAAGCCATCAACGGTATACCACAACAGATTGAGGATAAAGGACATACCGTCATCCGTGGAGAGGCTGTTATCAGCTATGACGACTTCGAACGCTTTCTCATCGAGAGTGGTGAGGACTATGCCAATCCACGTAATCTCGCTTCCGGCTCACTGACCCTGAAGGACGTGGAGGAAGTGAAACAACGGCATATCCAATGGATTCCCTTTACCTTGGTACATACCGACGAGGATATCACTTCGTGGGGCGAACGCATGGACTGGCTGGAGCACCAAGGCTTCAAGACGGTGGAGCACCAGTATGTCGAAGAACCCTCACTCAGTTCTGTGGAAAGTGTTATCAACGTTTTCACCCAAAAAGTCACCAGTAAACAGAATCCCTTCCCCGTCGACGGACTGGTCGTCTGTTATGACGATACGGAATATGCCCAGACGGGCAGTGTCACGGGACATCATGCCACCAAGGCAGGACTTGCCTTCAAGTGGCAGGACGAGTCTGCCGACACGGTATTGCAACAGATAGAATGGTCGTGTGCCGCCAGTACGATCTCCCCCGTTGCCGTCTTCCGTCCCGTAGAGTTGGAGGGCACGACAGTGAAACGCGCCTCACTCTGTAATATCAGTGAGTGTGAGCGATTAGGTATAGGCAGTGCAGGTACGGAGATCAGTGTCATCAAGGCGAACAAGATCATCCCGAAGGTCATCAAGGTCATCCGTACGGAAGGCACTTTGGAGATTCCCCATGAGTGTCCCGTCTGCCATGCGGCAACGGAGATACGTATCAGTGAGGCAAGTGGCACAAAAACACTTCACTGTACCAATACGGAGTGTCCTGCCAAACAACTGAAGAAGTTCGCCCGCTTCGTATCGAAAGAGGGCATGAACATCGACGGCATCTCTGAACAGACACTCTCGAAGTTTATCAACCTCGGCTGGGTCAGCGAGTATGCCGACCTCTACGACCTGCGCCGTCATATCCGTGAACTCGCCAACATGGAGGGCTTCGGTGAGAAGTCCGCCTCCAATATCATGCGTAGCATCGACCGTTCCGCGAATGTGGAGGCACACCGGCTGCTCTATGCCCTGAACATCCCTTTGTGCGGCATGGATGTCTGCAAGCGGCTGTTAGGTGCCTACCCATTAGACGAACTTGTCGCTATGACACAGCCACAGCCTGCCGTCGAAGGCGACCTCTTCGCACCTCTTGACTTTTCCCCTTGCAAGGGGGAGGCAGAAGGGATTCTCTCCCATATCGACGGTATCGGTCCCGAGAAGTCTGCCTCCTTCGTCAACTGGTTCCGCGACGAGCATAACAGGCAGCGTTACCAACATCTGCGTGAGAAGATCACGGTCACACAGGCTTCCAACGAACCGTCAGGCAGTCGATGCGAAGGTCTCACCTTCGTCATCACGGGTGATGTCCATCACTACAAGAACCGCAATGAGCTGAAAGCCTATATCGAGTCGCAGGGCGGCAAGGTGGCTTCTGCCGTCAGCGGTTCCACGAGTTTCCTGATTAATAACGATGTGACCTCGACTTCCGGCAAGAATCAGAAAGCCCAGCAACTAGGTATCCCGATTATCTCCGAAGACCAGTTCATCGAACAATACGTGACATAAAGGACATGCGACATCAACGATTCATTACTCCATTACTTCCTATCGCCATCTGTCTGATTATAGGCATCGTGACGGGTTACTGGCTCTCCTTGCAAACAGAGCTGCTTTTGGCATTGATGGCAACCTCCGTCATCCTGTCTCTCCTACTTCACCGTTTCCCACGCTGGCAGACCTTCTTTATCTATCTGACGACGCTGTTGATGGGTTGCTGGTTGATCCAGCATCCGCTGCCTGATATTCCCGCCATACAAAATGCCGGTGAAAGGATGCTCTCCTATCGGATGCACCTCGTGGCAGAACTGCAGACACTCCCCGACAAACCATCCGCCATCATCTCCGCCATGACGTTAGGAGACAAGTCGATGCTGACCAGAGAGACGAAGGAGGTCTTTAACATCACGGGGGCAGGACATATCCTCGCATTGAGTGGACTGCACCTCGGCATCATATATATGGTACTCTCCCTCCTTATCCGTAACCATCGCTGGCGCATGGTGAGTCAGATACTTACCCTCCTCGCCATCTGGGCTTTCGCCTTCCTAGTGGGCATGACGCCCAGTGTGGTACGTGCCGCCACCATGCTGACCGTCTATGGACTCCTTTCCTTGGGCTATCGCCAGAAGATGAGTGTCAACGTACTCGCCTTTACGGCTATCGTCATGCTCATCATCCACCCCCATGCCCTCTTCGAAGTCAGTTTCCAGATGTCGTTCCTTGCTGTCTTCGCTATTCTGGTGTTCTATCCTCCACTCTACGGACTCATCAGTGAACAATGGTTGATGGAGCATCGAGTGGTACGATGGCTATGGGGCATGACGGCAGTCTCGTTGACAGCACAGATCGGAGTGTCTCCCTTGATAGCCTTTTACTTCCACCGTTTCTCCACTTATTTCCTGTTGAGCAACTTCGTCGTCATTCCCTGTGCCTACCTGATCCTCATCGGAACACTGTTGTTCCTGCTCACCCACCTCAGCCTCATCGCCACTTTCCTCTCCCTCATTGCCGACTTCATGTACCAGTCGTTGCAATGGATAGCCTCCCTTCCCTATGCGATCATCGAACTCTGAGATCTTTAGAACGAAAGCAATATGTCAAGAAAATTGGTCGAAAATTGTGTATGGATTTTTGGAGCTTCTAGAAAATCTGGAGCTTTCAGAACGCTTGTTTGGAGCAAAAAATGAGAAAGGCGGCATCTAACGGATGGTTAGTCGGCACCTAACTACCCGTTTGGTGCCTCCAAACGACTCGAAAGGAGGCACCTTTTTACACGAAAAACAGGGGCAAAAACGGCACTTTTACCCTCCTGACTCCTGTCTTCTGACTCCTGTTTCCCTTTCTCAAACAGATAACTCTCTATGTATGAGCAGATTACCCAAATACCTCTCTTTTCGCTCATTTGCGTCCAGCAGCAAACAAAAACGAAAAACGCCCCTGAATTTGAGGCACTTTGTTATGATAATTCATGCCTTCTTCGATGCTATCTGGTCCTCTGTCATACTGAAGCACAAAAGTACAAAGACTTTCTGAAATAACAAACTTCATGATACAAAATTTGGCTATGTCCCAAATTGTTTGTAACTTTGCCGAACTTTAAAAAAATAGAAGACAATGGGAAAGATTATATTGACTGGTGACCGTCCTACAGGTAAGCTGCACTTAGGACATTATATCGGTTCACTGCGCCGACGCGTGGAACTGCAAGAGGCTGGCGACTACGACAAGATGTTTGTGTTTATGGCAGACGTACAGGCTTTGACTGACAATGCCGACAACCCCGAGAAGATCAGACAGAATATTATAGAGGTGGCTCTCGACTACCTCTCTGCCGGTCTCGACCCGGAGAAGTGCGTGTTGTTCATCCAGAGTCAGATAGCAGAACTTGCAGAACTGACGACTTATCTGATGAACCTCATCACGGTGAGCCGTGTACAGCGTAATCCGACGGTGAAGACGGAAATCAAGATGCGTAACTTCGAGGCAAACATCCCACTGGGATTCTTCTGCTATCCCGTCAGTCAGGCTGCGGATATCACCCTGTTTAAGTCGACAACAGTACCCGTCGGTGAAGACCAGGAGCCGATGCTGGAGGTAACCCGCGAACTGGTACGCCGCTTCAATGCCACCTACGCCCCTGTATTGGTGGAACCTGAGATCATGCTGCCCGAGAATGCTACAGCACGTCGTCTCCCCGGAACTGACGGAAAAGAGAAGATGTCGAAGAGCCTCGGCAACTGTATCTACCTCTCTGACGATGCCGACACGGTATGGCAGAAGGTGCGCTCGATGTACACCGATCCTGAGCATATCAACCTCAACGACCCCGGGCATGTGGAGGGTAATGCGGTATTCACCTATCTGGATGCCTTCTCGAAGCCAGAAGACTTTGCCAACTTTCTACCTGAATACCAGAACCTCGACGAACTAAAAGACCACTACCGTCGCGGCGGTTTGGGCGATATGAAGTGCAAGAAGTTCTTGAATCAGATACTGAATGAGATGTTGGAACCCATCCGCTTGCGTCGTCATGAGTTCGAACAGGACATTCCCGAGATTTATAATATATTAAGGAAAGGTACGGAGAAGGCCCGTGAGACGGCAGCACAGACGATGGACGAGGTACGTGCCGCCATGCGCATCAACTACTTCGACGACGAGGAACTGATCCGGTCGCAGAGCGAACGGTATAAGGCGTTGTAATTTTTCTTCGATATACCGGCATTACGGTATACCGGTATAACGACGATAACACTCAAATCGCTCTTCGAGCGACATATCCGCATAGCGGCGCCACTCTGTGGTGCCGCTATCTTTGTCGTCGAGATAATGGAGGTCATACATGTGACCATAAGCCTCCATCTCGAAAGGATTCAACAGATAGCCGGCATTCCTGAGGTGCTTGCGGTAACGGCATGCCTTCAACCAATAGACGATGTATTTCCAGTAGAAACAAATCCATGAGTCGTGGGTCGAACGTGCTTGATAGAGATGAATCATCTCGTGATTCTTCATCTCATCCCAACAATTGTTGAAACGCTCTGCCTCCTCCTTGCTGTGAGTGATGATATGTCCGAAAAACGTCATCCCCTCGTAGCCCTTCCGAATCCAGAAGGGAATATTCACGGCTCGCATGTTGTCCAGTTTACTAGGACGGCGAGCACGGAACAGCAACGGGAAAATACCCAGCAGATTTGCCATGATGCTGCAAAGATACGATATTTCATTGAGAATTAAAAGTCGATCATAGAAAATTAACTATTGAGAATTGATTCGCAAAAGTTCTCTATGTACCTTTTGCACACTTTTGCAAACACTTTTTCTTGGAGACTATTGTTTTATTTCGTATCTTTGCATCAACAAAAACGAAAAGCGATATGATACTCACCCATCGTGAAATATTTCTGCTCGTCATCTGTGCCGTCATCTACATCACCTTATTTGTGGTGACGATACAATACCACCGACGTAAGATACAGTTGCTGCAAAGCCGTCTGGACAATATCCACGCTATGCAGAAGATGGCTGTCATTGAGCAACGTGAGCACGATGTGAACACCATTTTCTCCTCACCTATATACCTGCGTATCAAACAATATATTAATGAGGGGCAGAGCATGCACAACGGAGACTGGAATGAACTTGCCGAGGTGGTGAATATGGTATACACCGGTTTTACGGAGAAACTGTACAGTCTCTATAACATGAGTCACCAAGACTACTACGTGAGTCTTCTCATCAAAGTACGTGTCTCTCCTAAGGATATCGCTACTCTCACAGCACATAGCAAGGAGAGTGTCGCCTCCACCCGCAGTCGACTCTATACCAAGGTGTTCGGCAAGAAAGGGTCCACAAAGGACTGGGATGATTTCATCTTGTCAATTTAAATCGGAATAACGGATTATTGAGATAACGAAACTAAAATTAATGATTATGATAGACTATTTGATTGCAAACATGTGGCAGGTCTGGGCGGTAGTGTCCATCATCTGTTTGATTCTGGAGCTCTCGTCAGGTGACTTCTTCATCATCTGCTTCTCCATCGGTGCTGTCTTCGGCATCATCGCCGCAGTACTTGGACTGGGAATCTACTGGCAGTTGCTTATCTTCTCCATCTTCTCATTGCTCAGCGTACTGTTCGTACGTCCTGTGGCACTACGCTATCTGCATAAGAATGAACCTAACAAGCCAAGTAATGCCGATGCTTTGCTGGGACGTACGGGAAAAGTGACAGAGACCATTCCTGCCGGCGGTCATGGTTATGTGCAGATCGACGGCGATATGTGGAAAGCTGTCAGCCAAGCCGACAGTGACATATCCATTGGTACCACGGTCCGTGTCATCGGACGTGAAAGTACGATTATCACTGTGGAGATACTATAGTATCTATAGTTCCTATAGTCACTACAATAATAACTATATAAAAAACTAAAGAATTATGGAATTTATGACTTACGTACTTATCGCTATCGTAGTCCTGGTGATTCTCTTCGCCAAGATGGCACTTGTAATCATCCCTCAGTCGGAGACGCGCATCATCGAGCGTCTGGGTCGCTACTATGCCACCCTTAACCCTGGTATCAACATCATCATCCCGTTCATCGACCGTGCCAAAGAGATTGTGGTCCTGAACCGTGGACGTTATGCCTACTCTAACTCCATCGACTTGCGTGAGCAAGTGTATGACTTCCCTTCACAGAACGTGATCACGAAGGATAATATCCAGATGGAGATTAATGCCCTGCTCTACTTCCAGATTGTGGATCCTTTCAAAGCTGTCTATGAGATATCGAACCTGCCCAACGCTATCGAGAAACTGACTCAGACGACGCTGCGTAATATCATTGGTGAATTGGAACTCGATGAGACACTGACCTCTCGTGATACCATTAACACCAAACTGCGTGCCGTCCTGGACGATGCCACCGACAAGTGGGGTGTGAAGGTCAACCGTGTTGAATTGCAGGATATCGTACCTCCCTCAACAGTACTGAACGCTATGGAGAAACAGATGCAGGCAGAGCGTAACAAACGTGCACAGATTCTGACCTCCGAAGGTGAGAAGGCTGCTGAGATCCTTGCCTCTGAGGGTGAGAAGACCGCCATTATCAACCGTGCTGACGCCCAGAAGCAACAGGCTATCCTCCACGCCGAGGGTGAGGCACAGGCTCGCATCCGCAAGGCTGAGGCTGAGGCAAAGGCTATCGAGCTGATTACCGAGGCTGTCGGCAAGAGTACGAACCCTGCCAACTACCTGCTCGCCCAGAAGTATATCCAGATGATGCAAGAGCTGGCACAGGGCGACAAGACCAAGACGGTCTACCTCCCCTACGAGGCTACCAATCTGTTAGGAAGTATCGGTGGTATCAAGGATTTGTTCAAGTCTGAATAACTTTCTACAACTTTTGTTTGGTAATGTCAGATATTCTTCGTAACTTCGCTGACACATATTACTAATTAAAACAAATACGATTATGAAAGAACTGAAAGGAACAAAGACAGAGAAGAATCTGCAAGAGGCTTTCGCTGGTGAGTCGATGGCCCGTAACAAGTACACCTACTGGGCATCCAAGGCAAAGAAGGACGGTTATGTACAGATTGCCGCTATCTTCGAGGAGACTGCCGCAAATGAGAAGGAGCACGCTAAGATGTGGTTTAAGCTGTTAGAGGGTGGTGCCATCAAGGATACCGCTTCTAACCTGGAGGCTGCAGCGGGTGGTGAGAACTTCGAGTGGACAGATATGTATGCCCGTATGGCGAAGGAAGCCCGCGAAGAAGGCTTCGACGAGATCGCCGAGAAGTTCGAGGGCGTCGCCGCCATCGAGAAGGAGCATGAAGCCCGCTATCGCAAGTTGCTCGACAACGTGAAAAAGGAGCGCGTGTTCTCCAAGGACGGTGATGTCATCTGGCAATGTGCCAACTGCGGACATATCGTCGTCGGCAAGAAAGCTCCCGATGAGTGTCCCGTCTGCAACCACCCACAGGCTTACTTCCAAGTAAAAGCAGAGAACTACTAAGTAACTAAAAGCCTCTCGAATTGAGAGGCTTTTCTTATTTCATTTCCTTTTTCAAGAAATCAATACACTGTCGGAACAGGTGGTTACGGGTGTTACCGCCATAGATACTATGATTCCTGTTGGTATAGACCAACTGCCGGAAGTCCTTGTCTGCCTGTACCAATGCCTCCGTATACTCTGCCGTATTACGCAGATGTACATTATCGTCGGCAGAACCGTGACAGAGCAGTAAGGTCCCGTGCAACTGACTGGCACGACTGATCGGATTCTGGTCATAACCATTAGGATTCTCCTTGGGGGTACGCATATAACGCTCCGTATAAATACTGTCATAGAAACGCCAGGAGGTAACAGGAGCAATAGCTACACCGGCACGGAAGACGGGACGCCCCTCTGACATTGACATCAATGTATTGAAGCCTCCATAGCTCCATCCCCAGATGGCGATACGGTCCTTGTCCACATATGACTGCTTACCCAGCCATAATGCTGCCTCCACCTGGTCACGAGCCTCCAACTCACCTAAGCGAAGATAAGTAGACTTCTCAAAGTCGGCACCACGTCCACCAGTTCCCCGTCCATCCACACAGACACAGAGAAAACCTTGTTGACAGAGATACTGTTCGAGGATAGCCCCTTGACCGTTCATCCCAATATTCCATGCATCCTTCACTTGCTGGCTGCCAGGGCCACTATACTGATACATGATGACAGGATAACGTTTGGAGGCATCAAAATCCGCAGGCTTAATCATCCAGCCATTGAGTTTGACACCCTCGGAAGTCGTCAGTGTGAAAAGCTCACGAGATCCTAACTGTTCCTTCGCTAGTTTCTCTCGCAACTCCTTATTATCAACGAGTGTAGCAACCACCTTCCCATTGCTGTTACAGAGTGTCACCACAGGAGGTGTGTTCAGGTTGCTCCATACATGGATGAAGGATTTATAGTCACTACTGAAGACAGCACTACTCCATCCTGCCTTGTCCGTAAGACAAACCGTCTTACCATTAGCTTGTGCCATAAAGACACGCTGGTCAGTGGCACCATACTGATGAGAGGCGTAATAGACATTTCCTGTCTGATCGTCGACACCATAGACGGCACTCACCTCATAGTCGCCTTGTTCTACCTGACGTAGTAGTTGTCCGTTAAGGTTATAGAGATAAAGATGCATCCATCCGTCACGCTCACTGGGCAGGAGTATATATTTGTCTGTCACCATCAACTGACTCACACACTCTTCCTTGACATATTTCGAGGTCTTATCCTCTATCAGCAGCTGACTAACCGTTGACAGCGGGTTGGTCATATAGACACGCAGACAGTCCTGATGACGGTTCAACGTCAACACCAGCACCTTGGTGGCATCATTCGTCATCTTGATACGGGGGATATAACCGTCTGCATCCACAGGAACCTGTAATTGACGAGTCTGTCTGCTGGCGATATCGAAGCTCCAAACCGTACACTTGGCATTGTCGGCACCAGCCACAGGATATTTATAAGAATAAGCACCTGGATACTCCGCAAACTCTGTATGCTCTGGACTCAACCCTTTATATAGTGGCATGGAGTACTCAGCGACAGCCTTTTCATCATAGCGTACCCAGACGATTTTCTTGCTGTCTGCAGTGAACACCATGGCTCTGTTGTTGCTAAACTCCTCCTCATTCACCCAGTCAGGAATACCATTAATCACCTCATTCTTCTTACCATCCTTCGTCACCTGACTCTCTGCATTATCGTAGAGCAGTTTGATAAGGAAGATGTTATTGTCACGAACAAAGGCTATCATCGTCCCGTCGGGAGAGAACAATGGGGTCTGCTGCGCTCCATTTGCCGACAACGGTACCATTTTACGACTCGCAATGGTATAGATATAATAATCAGCAGTAAAGGAATGACGGTAAATAGAATGACGGTTGGTCTCGATGAGTATCCGCTTGCCATCAGGACTCATGATATAGCCACTGATACGCTCGACCTTCGTTCCTTTGGCATCGAAAAGAGTCTCAACAGCCTTTCCTGTCTTGAACGAATAGCGGACGATGGTCTTACCATTTTCTCCCAACTGTGTGTAACTCTCACCATCAGATGCCGTGTTAACTCCAGAAATACCCTCAGGCAGATACTGTCCGTTGGTGATGGATCTTAAATCTAAACTTCTTGCTGCCAAGGGTACAAGCATCAGCAGCAGATACACAGTGATTTTCTTCATGATTACAGTAGTTTAATAGTGGGTATTGATAAGCAACTGCTCAACACTGACATCATTATGTTGCCTCATAAAACTATCCACATACGCCACATGGCTATTATCGAAGACACGACGACCTGTCGCTTGGTTAACAACCCATTGTATCTTTCCCATGTGACGGTTCCGCTGTTCCTGAGTCGGTTCATTTACTTTTAACGGATAGATACTGAGCAAATAGAAACTCAGGCAATCTGGGATAATCATTGAACGAGTCATCAAGCGGCGCTGCCCTTCAGAATAGTGTTCCACATAGAAAGGATAGTCGGCACCAAGATACTTGTCCAGAGAAATACCAAGATAATTACCACCAACAATGATGCTCTGGTCGAAAGATCCTATCTGTGAATAAACCTGAGGCATCTCCAATGACGGGATGGCCTCACGAAGATGATGGAAGGCGTCCGTCATCTCTTTATTAATATCGTCGATATTGGCATACTGTTCCTGAACATCATTAATAAGCTGTTGCAGGATGGAGTCACCAAAGAACTGTAAGAACTTGATATTGATATCGGGCTCGTTCACCTTTCCAATACGCAACACATCCTCTATCAAGGTTCGCGTCTGCATCGGATACGACTTGTTCATCTGCAGGAGGGCAGAATAATCACCTGTTGTCAGATAGAGACTTTCTATACGATCGTACCGCTCTATAGTCACGCCATTATCGTTTGAAGTCTTCTCATTTGACTTCAAATGCCACTCACAGCCAAAACATATGAGCATCAAAATAACGAACAGAAAATAGATCTTACGCACGTCTCTTGTGGCAAATAAATGTTTTAATTCTGTTAAATAACGATGCAAAAGTACTAAAAAATATTTTAAAAACCAAATTTTAACCTAAAAAAGATAAAAAAAAGTGCAATATGGTGTCTTTTTCGTTTATTTGTGTGAAATTTGCAAGTAGCATACAAGCATTCTATCAAACTAAGCATCTATGAGAAAACTAATCTGTATTTCCTTGCTGTGTATATGTAGTATCACCGCATTGGCAAGCCACATCGTTTCTGTCATGGTCAGCAACCCTATCAGTTCGGAACGAAAAGACCAGCCTGTTGTCATCAGTCTCAAACCCTATGGTGAGGTGCGCTCGGCATTAGTTACCGTCAATGGACAGGAAATCCCCTGTCAGTTGGACGATCTCGATCAGGATGAGTCCTTCGACGAATTGTGTTTTCTGGTAGACTTAAATAAAAAGGAACAAAAGAAATATACTGTCACCCTATATGAGACTGGGGAACCTCGCTCCTATCCTGCCCGTGTGTTTACGGAGATGGTACTGCGGAATACCAGTGACAAGAAACTGACCAAGAACAACCAGAACAACTTTATTGAGTCCATCACTGTTCGTGGCGATGCCGCTGATGCCTACCATATCCAGCACCACCATGGTGTGGATTTCGAGAGTGAGCTAAACGGTATCCGTATCTATTTCGATGCCCGTCAGACACTCGACCTCTATGGGAAATACTATCAGCGATTGGAGCTCAAGGACACCCAATTCTATACCAATGATGAGCAGAAAGCACAAGGTTATGGGGACGATGTGCTATGGGTCGGACAGACATTCGGACTGGGTGCCTTCCGTGGTTGGGACGGACAGAAGCCCACTCATATCGAACCAGTACGAAGCAGGACACAGCGTATTATCAGCTATGGACCACTTCGCACCATTGTCGAGCTCGTCGACCGTGGCTGGCAAGCACCCACGAGCAATGTTCCACGCATCCCTCTCAACATGACCATCCGCTACACGCAATATGCCGGTCATCGTGACACGGATGTCGATGTGTTCTTCAACAAAGATGTCAGCGGCTATCGATTCTCTACAGGTGTCATCAATGTGAAAGGCTCAGAGGAGTTCTCTGATAAAAAAGGGCTGAGAGCCTGCTGGGGTGCAGACTACCCTGCCACCGATACCACTAAATGGAAACGTGAGACGGTAGGACTTGCCGTCTTGGTGCCTCAGAAGAATATCGTCAGCGAGGAACCTGCCAACAAAGACAACTATGCTTTCGTATTACAGGTCAACGACAAGCATATGGCATATAAAGTCAACTACACCTCTGCCAATGAGACCTTCGGCTATCATTCCGCAAAAGAGTGGTTTACCTACCTGAAGACATGGCGACGGGAGGTGGAGGCACCTGTCATTGTCAAGATAGACAACCAATAAGATTTATAACCTTATTTTTTTCTTAACCCCCTTACTCTCGTTCTGCAAACGGTCGAGGGCTGTCACAACATATACATACCTTCCCTCTGCCAACATAGTGGGAATCTCATAAAAACAGTCTGTGGTGATGGCAACAATATGGGAAGGGTCATTGATATTAATATCCTCTCCGCGCTTAAAACAATATACAACATATTTTGTTGCCTCATCTCCCCATGTCTTCCACTTGGGGGCAGTCCACATCAGCACTTGTTGAGGACCCATATTGAAGACTTTCAGTTTGCGCACCTTACCAGGTGCCTTATGGTCAATATGAGGCATCAATGGCTGGAGGGCAGGATAACGCCAATAGACATTACGAAGGGTTGTTCCATAGTTACCGATATTATCGACAGCAGCCTTCGCATACCAAAGGACAGTACCTTGTACCCCTTTATTCTCCTGATGAAGCTGCATCTTGGCTGGCAACTGGTGACTCTTTGGATTCTGTGGATCCGCATTCTTTACAGTACGCTCCACATCCTCACCGATAAACAAAGGACGTTCTGAGGCATGGTCATTCCACCAGCGTATCAGCTCCTTATAATCAGCCGCCTTATGTCCTATTTCCCAATATAGCTGAGGTACGTTATAGTCAACCCATCCTTTCTCGATCCACAGGAGAATATCAGCATACAGGTCATCATAGTTCTGCAAACCATTCGTCTTACTACCACGAGGGTCATTCTTCTGATTACGGTAGATGCCGAAGGGACTTATTCCGAACTTCACCCAAGGCTTCACACGATGGATTGTCTCATTCAACTGTTCGATAAGCAAGTCAACCTGATGGCGACGCCAGTCCCCCGTATTGGTATAGCCCTGGGAATTGGCGCTAAACTGCGCATAATCGGGAATAGGTACTCCTGGGACTGGATAAGGATAGAAATAGTCGTCAATATGCAGTCCGTCGACATCATAGCGTTTCAGGATATCCTCCACGATGGTACAGATATAGTCACGATTCTCTTGCAAGGCAGGATTCAGAATCATCAGCCCATCATACTCAAAGGCACGTTCCGGATGCTGCCTACAGATATGACCAGGAGCAAGTGCATAGGCAGACTTCGTCTTAGCACGATAGGGATTTATCCATGCATGCAATTCCATGCCGCGTTTGTGACACTGGTCTACCATCCACTGAAGCGGATCCCAGTAGGGATAGGGAGCTTTCCCCTGTACACCTGTCAGGAAATGGCTCCATGGTTCAATATTACTTTGATAAAGGGCATCACAGGCAGGACGTACTTGGAAGATGATAGCATTCGCACCGTCTTTCTGTAACTCGTCAAGCTGATAAGTGAGCGTCTGTTGCATCTGCGCCGTTCCGATGTTCTGGAACTGTCCGTTGACACACTGTATCCATGCAGCACGGAACTCACGCTTTGGAACCTGATAGGTCTGTGCATGCAGTCCCCCTGCCAAGCACAATAATATCCCAATAATATATTTCCTCATAACTATAAACTTTAAACCCTACACTATATACTTATATATCTCCGCCGTCCAGTCAGAGCCATTCACAGGACAGAAAGTGCGGAAACCGATCTGACTGGCACTGGCAACATTACGAGGACCATCATCAACGAAAAGGACCTCCTGTGGAGATGTCTGTTCTTGACGCAGTACCTCACGGAATATCTCCTCAGAAGGTTTCATCATCTTCAACTGATAACTTAGATAGCAATGATCGAAATAATCCCCAAGAGCATGTCCTTTTCCATCAAATGCAGGACTCATCGCCCATTCCATCATATACGGGTTGGTATTTGAGAGCAATACGACCCGATAGCCCTGCTGACGCAGTCGTGTCACAGTCTCCAGATTCCGTTGAGGAACCTCCTTGGCGTATCCCTGCCAGGCATAAGCACATTGTTCTGCGGTATACTCCTTTCCCGTCAACCTTCCAAGTTCCTTACGGAAATCCTCAGCAGAAATCAGTCCATGTTCCAAATCACCAAAAATACCAGTCTGTGCATAGGGGTCAAGGTATTTCTCCACCTCGGTGACTCCTATCTCCTTAAAACGTTGGATAGCCTGCGACTGGTCTAAGGTGATAATGACACCCCCTAAGTCAAAAGCAATCGTCTTTATCATATCTCAAAATAGTTTTTCTTCTGTTTTCTTGCCTCATCGAGAGAAAGAAGCTCATGCTGTTCCTGTTCATATTTCTCCCTCAGATGTTGATATTTCTCATCCAACTCCCGCTCTACCTTCTGCTCTTCTTTCTTATCCAGCAGGCGGGCTGCGACCAAGGCATTCTGTGAGGCATCCTTCATCCATACCACAGGACCGCCATAGACGGGAGCTATCTTCAAGGCGACATGCAACTCACTCGTCGTGGCACCACCAATCATGATAGGGATATCCAGACCAGCCCGTTGCATCTCATGTGCCACATTCACCATCTCCTCCAGGCTAGGAGTTATCAGTCCTGAGAGTCCTATGATATCCGCCTTTACCTCAATGGCTTTGCGCACAATCTGCTCAGCAGGGACCATCACACCCATGTCCACCACCTCATAGCCATTACAGGCAAGGACGACGGCAACGATATTCTTTCCGATATCATGGACATCTCCCTTCACCGTGGCAAGTAATACCTTTCCAGCCTTCCTGCCCTCACCCTCCTGTTGCTGTTCAATATGAGGCTGAAGAATCTCCACCGCCTGTTTCATGGTACGGGCGGTCTTCACGACCTGCGGCAGAAACATCTTACCACTTCCGAACAAACGACCTACCTCATTCATACCCGTCATCAACGGACCTTCTATAATCTGAACAGCTTTGGGGTATTGTTGCAGTGCTTCCTCAATATCTTGTGGCAGGTAATCCCCCACTCCCTTGATGAGTGCATGTTGCAAACGGTGGTCCACATCAGCGGAACGCCATTCCTCCTGAGGGCGGTTCTTAGCATCACCTTGCGATGATAAGTCAGGAGAACCGTCCTTCTTATTCTCTTGCTCTTCCAGTAAGCGGTTCGCCAACTCCGTCAGTGTCTCCGCAGCCCCCTTCCGACGATTCAAGATCACATCCTCTATCACCGACAATTGGTCTTGTGGGATATCATTATAGAGCACCTTCGTCGCAGGATTCACAATACCGAAATCCATCCCATGCTGGATGGCATGATAAAGGAATACGGCATGCATCGCCTCACGAATATAGTTGTTGCCGCGGAATGAGAACGAGAGGTTACTGACACCACCGCTGACATGTGATCCAGGAAGGTGTTCTTTGATCCACCCTGTTGCCTTGATAAAGTCTGCGGCATAACTATCATGCTCTTCCATTCCTGTTGCTACAGCCAGCACATTCGGGTCGAAGATAATATCTAACGGATTCATTCCAACACGCTGGGTAAGAATTTGATACGAACGCTCTGCTATCTCAATACGTCGCCCATAACTAGTCGCTTGTCCTTGCTCGTCGAAACACATCACCACAACGGCTGCACCATAACGCATCACATCTTTCGCATGCTGAATGAACACCTCTTCTCCCTCTTTCAAAGAGATGGAGTTGACGATACATTTTCCCTGTATACACTTCAGACCTGCCGTGATGACATTCCAGTCGGACGAGTCAATCATCACAGGAACAGAGGCGATATCCGGTTCTGCGGCAATCATACGAAGGAAGGTCACCATCTCCGTCTTGGCATCCAACAGTCCGTCATCCATATTGATATCAATGACGAGGGCACCATCCGCCACCTGTTTACGGGCTATCGTAATCGCCTCCTCATATTTCTTCTCTTTGATCAGCCTGAGGAATTTTCGGCTTCCTGCTACGTTACAACGCTCGCCGACATTGACAAAACGGACCTCAGGAGTGACATCCAACAGTTCCAGACCACTCAGCCACATCGTCTGTGGCTTCGGTACAGGAACATGAGGCTTCCTGTCTTGAACCAATGGGATGTATTTCTCAATGAAACGCTCATCCGTGCCACAGCATCCACCAATGATGTTCACCAGTCCCTCGTCAACCATCCGTCCCATCTGGGGAGCCATCGACTCAGCAGTCTCATCATAGAGTCCCATAGAGTTCGGCAGTCCCGCATTCGGATAGGCACTAATATAATAAGGTGCCTTCCTTGCCAACTGACGAAGGAACGGAATCATCTGAACGGCTCCAAAGGAGCAGTTAAGTCCCACGGAGAAAATAGGGTAGCTACTGATACTGGCGAGGAAAGCCTCCAAGGTCTGACCACTGAGGGTACGACCAGCGAGGTCACTGACGGTAACACTCAGCATAACAGGCAGTTCTGCGCCATAGCGTCGCATCACTGTCATTGCCGCATCAATGGCAACCTTCGCATTCAGTGTGTCGAAGATGGTCTCTATGAGTAAGGCATCCACCCCACCCGCTATCAGACCGTCGACCTGTTCACTATAGGCAGCCAACAAGTCATCATAGGTCAGTTCACGTGCCGCAGGATTACTGACATCTGGCGACATCGAGCAAGTCTTGTTGGTCGGCCCTATACTACCAGCCACAAAGCGAGGCTTTTCTGATGAGGAAAACTCGTCAGCACACTGACGGGCTATGCGTGCTCCCTGATAAGCCATCTCACGGGCATATTCTTCCAGATGATAATCCGCCTGTGAGATACGTTGTGAACTAAATGTATTGGTAGAGATGATATCAGCACCTGCCCTCAGATATTTGCGATGGATCTCCTCCACCACATCCGGACGAGTCAGACAAAGCATGTCATTATTGCCTTTCATCTGACAGGGAAAGTCGGCAAAGCGTTGTCCACGGAAATCAGATTCAGACAGATGAAAACCCTGGATCATCGTCCCCGTAGCACCGTCAAGTACCAATATCCGCTCCTTGATAATATCGTTAATACTTCTCACTCTTTATTCTTCCCTTTTCATCCATCATACATCAGCCACCAGCCATCTAATAGCTCTTCCTCACGCGATCCATCTCACGCTTATCCTCCTTCTCCTTCAGTGTCTGACGCTTGTCAAACTCCTTCTTACCCTTACAGAGTGCAATATCCATCTTAGCACGACCGTGCTCATCAATGAACACCAATAATGGCACAATGGTGTAACCCGTCTGTTTAGTGGCGGCATGAAGTTTCTGTATCTCCTTCTTCGTCAGCAACAACTTACGGTCCCGCTTCATCTCATGGTTATTATACGAGCCATAGAAATAGGGAGAGATATTCATTCCTTTCACCCATATCTCCCCATTGGTAATAAAGCAATAGGTGTCCACCAAGCTCGCCTTGCCAAGACGGATGGATTTGATTTCCGTACCCGTCAAGACGATACCCGCCGTCAATGTCTCTATGAAGAAATATTCAAACGAGGCTTTCTTATTGCGTATCTGTACAGGACTTTTCTTCCTGATTTTCTCTTCGTCCTTATTCATTTCCTGATCTATACTATCTGAGCAAACTGTTCCAGATGACCGTCTATATACTCGGCAATCTGCGCTGTCCACGCCTCCTCATTCTCCACAAACTCATCATCCATGTCGTCGAAGGCAGGAAACTGCTCGAACAAAGCCATAAACTCCTCTTCCGTACAATCCAGCTCTATTTGTTCATGATGTTTCAGATAAAGGGTATGCGCCTCATATATCAGTTTGGAGAGGTCACGCAAGCCCCATAGTTTGACAGCCTTGGCAAACGGGTTCTTGAAGATAAATGGTCCATAGCCGTTGTGTATCAACTGTACGAATCCACCATCCATGACTTCCTCATGCAACGTGTCCCATGCCAGCAACGTGATCTGGTCGGCATTCAACTGTGCCATCGTCTCCGCAGTCAACGCATCGCCAATTGCCTCACGGATCGCCTTGACGAAGACACTGACAAAAGCATCCATACCCTCATGGACCGCCTCACGTAACTGTGCGTCACTGATTTTCACTTCTATCATAGCTCTACAACGACTTCTTCAAAATTACCTTCCTTGTTAATGACATACCTGCAGACTGCCACCTCTGACTCCTCTTCGTCATCCTCACCACGGAAGTAACTGACAAGCGTGACTTCATACTGATTCGTGACATAATAATCCTGTCGCATCACACCCAGTCGTCCGTCTCTGTTCTCTATTTTCTGCTCGTAGATACACAGGCGGTCTACCAGTACATACTCCTGATTCATCGTACAGAGATAGAGCGACACATTGGTAGAGTCCAGCTTCTCTGCGACCAGCATCATGTGATAATGCCCGTGGGGTGGTAATTTAACAGCCAACAGGTCAACATTACTCTCATAGTCAAAGCGACTGTTGTATGTTGCCGGCACCTTCTCCATTTGCGGGAGATACTCCACGAACTCCAGAGAATATTTCAGGGGCATGGACATCATGGCGAGAGAATCAAAGTAAGCCCTCATAGGATCAGACGCGGAAGGCTTCAACAATTCCTTCTCCGCTTCTGCCCTGCGTATACTGTCTATCATCCCTTCATAGTCTGCCGCACTTTTCCTGTTACCACAAGAATATGCAGTCAATACCATGACTGCCAGAACTATAATATATCCTATCTTCTTCATAATTGCCTGCGAAGTTACGAAAAAACAAGCAAAACACAAAGCATTTTGATAATTATTTTGTATTTTTGCACGCAATGAGACATGTATTGCTTTCTATCCTTCTCGCAGCTCTAACAGTGCAGGCTGATAATAAGATTTACTCACCAACGGTCAAGACACTGACAACCATCGTCAATAACGACTGGACGAACAGACCTGTCATGGAGTTGGGAAGCGGGGATGTCCTTCATATTGGATTCGACGAACTGTCGCATGACGCCCATCGTTATATCTGTCATCTGACCCATTGTGAGGCAGACTGGACAGAATCTGCCGATATCTTTGAGAGTGACTGGCTGCAGGGATTCAATGATTACCCTATTGACAACTATCTCAATTCCCTGAACACCACCGTCAACTACACACACTACGAGTTCAGGATTCCCAATGAGCAATGCAGGATCCGCATGAGCGGCAACTATCGCCTCACCATCTATGATGAGGATCATGATAACGAGAAAGTGCTTGATGCAGAGTTCTATGTCGTGGAACCAATCGTCAATATCGGACTAAGTATGTCGACGAACACGGATATCGATGTCAACAAGAGCCACCAGCAACTGGACATGACATTGGAGTATAAGGATTTGAAGGTGGTACGTCCCGACGACGAGATCTATACCGTCGTGATGCAAAACTGGAATGAGCAGACGGCACGTATCAATCCACGCCCGCCATACACCTACCATCAAGGACAACGATGGGAACATCAGCGAGAGCTCATCTTTGAAGCTGGCAACGAATTCCATAAGTATGAGATCCTGGATGTCAGTCACCCAACCATGGGTATCGACCGTATCATATGGGACGGGGAGCACTATCAGGCATATCCCTTCACCACGACGGCACGTCGCAACTACCTCACTGATGAGTCTGCCAACGGCGCTTTTTACATTCGTAACAGTGATTGGTCAGAGAGTGCCTACACTTGTGATTACGTATGGGTGAATTACACGATCGAGGCTCCCTATTGCGGAGAGATCTTCCTGCATGGACAATGGACGAACAATGCGGATGAGACAGCCTATCAGATGCAATATGATGCCGACAGACAGTGCTACCAGACCCAGATCATGCAGAAACAGGGCTATTACTCTTATCAGTATGTCAACAAAGAAGGGAATACGGCACCCACAGAAGGTAACTTCTTCCAGACCCGCAACAAATACCAGGCACTGGTGTATTATAAAGAACTGGGAGGTCGCACGTGGCGACTGGTAGGCTATCGGGGATTAGACGCGCGATAGTCGTTAGGGGTTTGATGATACTGATGATAGAAGCTGGCTATCAGATAGTTCGTTGAGGAGAAATGCAGTTCCTCGGCAATGACATCCACACTCTTATCCGTATGAAGGAGCATGTCCGCTGCCCTTTGCAGTCGAAGTGTCAAGACAACCCTATTGGGTGATCGATAAAGATGAAATGTCATCAACTCATAGAACGTCTTCACATCCATCTGTGCCTTCTTTGCCAGATCCGACATGGAATGGACGACCGAGCCGTTATTCACATAAGGAATCACCTTGACCATCACATGAGCAAAAGCATCATCTGCATCCACTGAGCTGATATCTGCATCCGGCGAGGGAGACAACTCATCCTCTTGCATGTTCTCACACATGGTTGCAAAAGCCTTGATACGTTTGATGGTGCCACTTTCAATATTCATACGATTCAGCTTCATACGGGTGTTCCTATTGTAGAACACGAAATTGGCAATCAGCATCCCCAATAACAGTAATCCTAATATCAAGTATACAATAGTCATACGCCACCATGGCTCTTTAACGGTCAGATTCCATACAAACGGCTCCACCGCCCAGTCTTCGGGATTCATAGAGGTCTGTATCTCTATCTGATATTTTCCTGGAGGAATACCGACGATTGGATAATGAAGCAACCCCTTTTCATCTACCCTTCCTGTACCATCATGCATCGAGAAGACCTCCCACTCGTTCCTGTAACCCTTCACACGTATCCGATAGTAGGTTTGTGAAGGACGGAAGAAATTCAATCCCGTGACTAACAATGAGATATTGTTTTGATAATAATTCACATTAATATCCCTGGTGCGGGTGATGGCATGCTCAAGGATCACATCCCCATCTACCTCCATCCCGGGACGAATGGTACGCCCGTTTACGGACAGTCGGATAAGCTTTGGATAAAGTTTGATATCTATCCGCTTGGTCGTATGGAAAGCTGCAGGGTCAAATTTCACAATATGGTCTGTCGACTGCATAATGATGGACCCATCTTCTAATTTCATGGCAAGCCCGTTCTCAAAAGAACACACGGGTATGTTGTCATCCTCATCAAAACTGACCACCCTCATCAACGAGTCTTTCTCAAAGACCAGACAGGAAATGCCATTACTCGTGCTCACCCATAGATTGTGGTCATTATCCTCTATGATGGAATGAATCACGTTGTTATTCAGACCATCGCTGTTATTGATCAACAATGGATGCGAGTCATGAGAAGACTTGAAGCGTTTAAGTCCAATATAGGTGCCTTGCCACGTCCATCCGCGACTGTCTTGATAGATACAGTTGACACGGCGAGGCAGGGAATCATTGGACTGGTCTGCTTTCCGCTGAAGCATCTCTTTATATCTCTTTGCCAAAGGACTATCTATAGGATACACCTTAAAGGGGGACTTATAAGGCTTCGAGTAAAGCAACCCCTTCTTCTGCGTTCCGAGCCACATTCCGCCCTGCAGGTCGAAGGCGATATCGTTAATATCCGTTTGGATCTGCTGATACTTGGTACTCGTCAGCGTCGCATAATGGTGTTTCTCTCCTGTAGTTAGATGGTATGTCCAATAACCATATTGAGAGGCGATATACAAAAGACTGTCATGTATAGCCATGTTGTTCATATGGTAGGGCTGGCTCATCAAGACCTTACTCTCTCCCGACAAGGCGTCTATATGAATCAACACAGACTCCTGCTGCTCACCATTACGGATTTGATAATACCCTTCTTTATAGGAGAGTAACACAGAGGACCTTTTATAATTGGCTGCCTGACGCTGGTCAAGGAGCGTTTTCGTGTACACCAACTTTCCTGTCACGATGTTATAAGCCTCCATATTGCTGTCATCATAGAACAACAGGAGCAACTGATCCTTATACACATCTACATCCTGTAGTTTCTTGTCTTTCCTCACAGGATAGAACTTTTTGTTTTGGCAATTAAAAAGTTTCTGCCCTGTCAAAATCAACACACTACCGTCGTCGTCCACAAACAGATCATCCGCCTTCCCCTTGAAGCCCATCTCATGGAAGACACCTTGCACATCAGAAATAAAACGTTCTGTCATCAAGTCGACACAAGTCACCTGATATTTGTCTTTCAGCCATAGGTGATGAGCTTTATCGAAATAAAGATGATAATGTCCTTCATATTTCGGCAATTCATAACTATCTTCCGGACTGGCATCAATATGGTTGAATGAGGAACCGTTATAGAAATTGATATGTCCAATGGAACAGATGACCATACGACCGGTCTTCGTACATCTGATTACCTGAGCAGCGTTATCCGCCAACCCCTCAGAAACGTCATGAACCAAAAACAAACGGTCAGACTCCCCAGCATGAATAGCAGAAGGCATTGTCAATAGAATCGACAACATCCATCTACAGAACAGCAGTCTAGTTTTCATCTTATTCATTTAAGGCTCTTGAATGATGTCTGCAAAGATAGGGAAAAAGGGATTGATAACCAAATTTTTCAGAGGAAAAAACAACTTCCTTCACTTCGACAACAATTTTTTAAGAAAAATATATGTTTATTTAAAAAAAATGTGTAACTTTGTACTTTGTAAACAAATAAACTACTAAATTTACTAATACAAACCATGGTTTACAACGAGATAGGAAAGACAGGGATGCGTGTGTCAAACTTGGGCTTTGGCGCTTCCTCACTAGGTGGTGTCTTCCATAGCATCAAGGAAGACGAGGGCATCCAGGCGGTGTTCACTGCCGTAGAGAACGGTATCAATTTTATTGACGTGTCACCATATTACGGACACCTGAAAGCTGAGACTGTTCTAGGGAAAGCACTGAAGGACATCCCTCGCGACAAATACTATCTCTCCACGAAGGTAGGACGTTACGGCAAGGACGGAGAGAATTTCTGGGACTATTCGGCAAAACGTGCCACGGAGAGTGTCTATGAGAGTATGGAGCGTCTGAACATCGACTATATCGACTTGATCAATGTCCATGATGTGGAGTTCCAAGGCGACATGGATGGTGGTCTGCAGAAGATCGTAGACGAGACGCTGCCTGCTTTGGTGGAACTACGTGACAAAGGAATCGTTAAACATGTAGGTATCACAGACTTACAACCCGAGAACCTGCGCTGGATAGTAGAGCATGCGCCAGAGGGTACCGTGGAGAGTATTCTGAACTTCTGCCATTATTCGTTGAACGACACGTTGTTAGCGGACTACCTGGGCTTTTTTGAGCAACATGGTGTGGGCGTCATCAACGCCTCCCCCTTCTCCATGGGACTGTTGTCACAACGTGGTGCACCTGATTGGCACCCTGCCAGTAAGAAGCTGAAAGAGGCTTGTGCCAAGGCTTCTGCCTATTGCGAAGAGCAAGGCTACCCTATCGACAAACTTGCCATCCAGTTCTCTACCAGTCTGAATCCGCGCATCGCCACAACGCTGTTCAGCAGTGCTAATCCGAAGAATGTGCTGAAGAACATCCAATATGTCAACGAGCCGATGGACGAGGAGTTAGTAAAGAAAGTACAAGAGATTATCGGTGACCAAATGTTTGTAAGATGGAAGAACTCTTGATCATCGATGCCCACAGTCACTTGTGGTTGAACCAAGACACATCGGTTAACGGACAACCCATCTATCAGCTGGAGTCCAACCGCAGCCGCTCATTGTTCTTTGGTGAAGAGCGACAGATGCTGCCACCCTTCATGACAGACGGTCAGAACACGGCGGAGCGTTTCCTAAGTAATATGGATTATGCACAAGTGGCAGCAGCGGTGGTGACTCAGGAGTTTATCGACGGGCTCCAGAATAGTTATCTGAGACAAGTGGAAAATCACTATCCTGACCGTTTCTTCACATTCGGTATGGCAGACTACCGTCACCCGGGATTCATCAAACACGCAGAGGCACTAACCAAAGAGTTTAAGGGTATCAAAGTGCCTGCTGCCCGACTGCCCCAGCAGTTTCTCAACGATGAGATGATGCAGATGATGCACCTGCTGGAACAAGAAGGAAAGATCCTCGGTATCGAATTAATGGATGGTGACGCACAGGTAGGACAGATGGAGGAAATCATCCAGGAGTGTCCGAAGCTGAGAATCGCCATCGGGCATTTCGGTATGGTGACCCGTCCGGGATGGTTGGAGCAAATTAAACTGGCACGTCATACAAATGTCTACATCGAGAGCGGTGGCATCACCTGGCTCTTCAACGACGAGTTCTATCCTTTCCCCTCTGCTGTTCACGCCATCAAGGAAGCCGCAGGACTGGTAGGTATGGAGAAACTGATGTGGGGCAGCGACTATCCCCGTACCATCACCGCCATCACCTATAAGATGTCGTATGATTTTATCCAGAAAACACAAGAACTATCGGAACACGAGAAACGACTTTTCTTGGGAGAGAATGCCAAGCGTTTCTTTGGCTTTGGCGAGTTACCTCATCTTCCTTATGTCAAGAACATGAGTGAATAATTACTTTAAGGAATAAACAAACTAAAACAAATAAAGAATATGACAAACTATCCTAAAATCGGTATCCGCCCCACCATTGACGGTCGTCAGGGAGGTATCCGCGAAGGTCTTGAGGAAAAGACCATGGCATTGGCTCATGCAGTAAAGAACCTGATTGAGAGCAATCTCCGCAATGGTGACGGCTCCAAAGTAGAGTGTGTCATCAGCGACACCACCATCGGACGTGTCGGTGAGTCGGCAGCCTGTGCTGAGAAATTCGAGCGTGAGGGTGTCGGTTCCACCATCACCGTTACCAGTTGCTGGTGCTATGGTTCCGAGACCATGGACATGAACCCGCAATACCCAAAGGCTGTATGGGGCTTTAACGGAACAGAGCGTCCCGGCGCTGTTTATCTGGCTGCCGTACTTGCCGCCCATGCACAGAAAGGACTGCCCGCCTATGGCATCTATGGTCATGACGTGCAAGACTTGAATGACAATACCATTCCTGCTGACGTGGCAGAGAAAATCCTGCGCTTTGCCCGTGCCGCCCAGGCTGTGGCAACGATGCGTGGCAAGTCATACTTGTCACTGGGCAACACCTGTATGGGTATCGCCGGCTCTATTGTCAATGCCGACTTCCTGCAGCAATATCTGGGTATGCGTACCGAGTATGTGTCACTGGTGGAGATCCTGCGCCGCGTCGATTTCGGTATCTACGACAAAGACGAATTTGCTAAGGCAATGACGTGGGTGGAGAAATACTGCAAGCCCAATGAGGGTCACGACTATAACGAGGACCGCCCATTGTTCCCGGGTGTACCCATGACGACATTCAACGGTAAGGGTAAGGGTAAGAACCGTGAGGAGAAAGACGCTGACTGGGAGTTCACTGTGAAGACGATGATGATTATCCGCGACTTGATGCAAGGTTCTAAGAAACTGCTCGAGATGGGCTATAAGGAAGAGGCGATCGGACATAATGCCATTGCAGCTGGTGTACAGGGACAGCGTCAGTGGACAGACTACAAACCCAACTTTGACTTCCCCGAGTCACTGATGTGTACGTCCTTCGACTGGAACGGTCCCCGTGAGGCTTATACACTGGCTACGGAGAACGACTTCCTGAACGGTATGTCAATGCTCTTCGGTCACCTGCTCACCAACAAGGGTGTGATGTTCTCTGACATCCGCACCTATTGGAGCCCTGAGGCTGTGGAACGTGTCGCTGGCAAACGTCCAGAAGGCGGTGCCGCACAAGGTTTCATCCATCTCATCAACAGTGGTGCCACAACCCTCGACGCTACAGGTGCCATGACCGATAAGGACGGCAACCCCACCATCAAACATTTCTGGGAGATGACCAACGAGGACACAGAGGCTTGTCTGAAGGCTACCTCATGGATGCCTGCCGACCGTGACTATTTCCGTGGTGGCGGTTATTCGAGTCATTTCGTGACAAAGGGCGGTATGCCGATGACGATGCTGCGTCTGAACCTTGTAGCAGGACTCGGTCCAGTACTGCAACTGGCAGAGGGATGGACGGTAGAGTTGGATCCCAAGACACACGACATCCTCGACAAACGCACCGATCCCACATGGCCTACCACCTGGTTTGCCCCACGTCTTGATCCAACGAAGGATGCCTTCAAGGACGTATATAGCGTGATGAACAACTGGGGAGCCAACCACGGTGCTATCTGCTACGGACATGTGGGTGCCGACCTTATCACACTCTGTGCGATGCTGCGTATCCCCGTCTGCATGCATAACATTGCCGACAAGGACATCTTCCGTCCATCATGCTGGAATGCCTTCGGTATGGACAAAGAGGGTGCCGACTATCGTGCCTGTGCCAACTTCGGACCTATTTATAAATAATAAAGGTATATTATCATTTAGGTATGAGTAAGAACAATTCCCTGATAACGAAGGACGGGGTGAGCTATCTCATCCCCTTCATCCTCGTCACATTCTGTTTCGCACTATGGGGCTTTGCCAATGACATCACCAATCCCATGGTGAAGGCTTTCTCCAAGATTTTCCGTATGAGTGTGACAGACGGTACCTTGGTACAGGTTGCTTTCTATGGTGGCTATTTCTGTATGGCATTCCCTGCTGCTATCTTCATCCGTAAATACAGCTACAAAGCGGGTGTGTTGATGGGACTTGGACTCTATGCCACAGGAGCGTTATTGTTCTTCCCCTCCAAGAGTATCGGACTCTATGGCTGTTTCTTGATTGCCTATTTCATCATGACCTGCGGACTCTCCTTCTTAGAAACCTCATGTAATCCGTATATCCTTACGATGGGACCAGAGGAGACGGCGACCCGTCGACTGAATATGGCACAATGTTTCAACCCCTGTGGTTCTATCATCGGTATGTTTGTTGCTATGAACTTCATTCAGGCAAAACTCAATCCGATGAGTAGTGACGACCGTGCGTTGTTAGGGAATGCGGAATTTGAGGCAATGAAAGACGCAGACTTGAATATCCTGATCTCACCTTATTTAATTATAGGACTGGTGATCGTGGCGATGTTCCTGATTATCTTCTTCGCTAAGATGCCGAAGAATGGTGACCAAAGTCACGATATTCATTTCCTGCCGACATTGAAGCGTATCTTCTCCTTGAAATACTATCGCGAGGGAGTCATTGCCCAGTTCTTTTATGTGGGTGCTCAGATTATGTGCTGGACGTTTATCATCCAGTATGGCACGAGGGTTTTCATGGCAGAGGGATTGGACGAGCAGTCTGCAGAAGTCCTCTCACAGCGTTTCAATATCTATGCCATGCTGTTCTTTATCTGTTCCCGTTTCATTGCCACCTTCCTCATGAAGTGGTTGAAGCCTGCCAAGTTGCTTGCCATCTTCGGTGTGTTTGCCATGCTTTTCACAATAGGTGTCATCATGTTCCAGAACAGATACGGTGTCTATTGTCTGGTATGTGTCAGTGGATGTATGTCGCTGATGTTCCCCACCATTTATGGTATCGCCCTCGATGGTTTAGGTGATGATGCGAAATTTGGAGCAGCAGGTCTGATCATGGCAATCCTCGGAGGTTCCGTACTTCCCCCGTTGCAGGCAATGATCATTGACCAGAAGACTGTCTTTGAGTCTTTCCCTGCTACTAATGCCTCCTTCGTACTACCCTTTATCTGTTTCCTTATCGTTACCGTCTACGGTTACAGAATGCATCAAGAGAGAAGTCTATGACAAACGGATATCAGACAAAAGAATATCAGCAGCCCGTCAAGCGTTACTGCCAGACGATGGACTTGAAGGACGACCCTCAGTTGATAGCTGAGTATCGCCGTCGCCATAGTGAGCCTGAGGCTTGGAAAGAGATACTGGATGGTATCCGCTCTGTAGGTATCTTGGAGATGGAAATCTATATCTTGGGCAACCGTTTGTTCATGATTGTGGAGACACCCCTTGACTTCGACTGGGACACAGCGATGAAAAAACTAGCCACCCTACCCCGCCAACAAGAGTGGGAAGACTATATGGCGATGTTCCAGCAATGCCGTGAGGGTGCTACCAGTGATGAGAAATGGCAGATGATGGAGCGAATGTTCCGATTGTATTGAAAAATTGAAGTTATTAGATATGAAAGCAATTCAAATTACTGAGCCTTCTGTGATGAAGGTCATTGACATCCCTGAGCCCCAGATGGGTGATGATGATGTTTTGTTGAAGATGAAGTATGTAGGGTTTTGCGGTAGCGACCTGAATACTTTCCGTGGTGGCAACCCGATGGTGAAGATGCCAGTGGTTCCTGGACATGAGGTTGGTGCGGAGATCGTCAAGATTGGCAAGAATGTGCCAGAGGGTCTGAAACCCGGTATGACTGTGACTGTCAATCCCTACACCAACTGTGGTAAGTGTGCTTCCTGCCGCAATGACAGGGTCAATGCCTGTGAGCATAACCAGACATTAGGTGTGCAGCGATGGGGTGCCATGTGTGAGTACCTTGTTCTGCCGTGGGAGAAAGTGATTCCCGCAGGACTACTGACCCCTCGCACCTGTGCCCTGATAGAGCCGATGAGTGTGGGATTCCATGCTGTCAGCCGTGCTCAGATTACCGACATAGATGTCGTCATGGTGATTGGCTGTGGCATGGTTGGTATGGGAGCTGTGGTACGTGCCGCCCAGCGTGGTGCTACCGTCATCGCCGCAGATATCGACGATGAGAAACTCGCCCTTGCCAAGCAGATGGGTGCCAGCTATGTCGTCAACACCAAGACAGAGGATGTCCATGCCCGTCTGTTGGAGATGACCTCTGGTTTTGGTCCCGACGTGGTCATCGAGGCAGTAGGCAGTACCTCTACCTACCAAATGGCTGTCGACGAGGTAGCCTTCACCGGTCGTGTGGTATGTATCGGCTATGCAAAGACGGAGGTGTCTTTCCAAACCAAGTATTTCGTCCAGAAAGAGCTCGACATCAGAGGCTCCCGTAATGCACAGCCCTCTGACTTCCGTGCGGTCATCCATTATCTGGAGCGTGGTACTTGTCCTGTAGACCGCCTCATCAGTAACGAGGTGATTCCTGAGGGAGCCACCGCAGCTATGGAGCAATGGGCAGCTGATCCTGGTAAGGTGTTCCGCATATTGGTACATTTCGGATAATCCTTTGATTACTTTTTAATAAAAGTAACGTCTTTTAAGAAAACTACAATAAACTATACATGTATAATTTTAACAACCTAAGTGTATGAACAAAAAAACTAATTTAAACAGGAAACGTCTCTCTGCATGGACGTGGCTAGGATGTCTGCTATTAGGTACAGCAGCATTTCTGACAACGTCGTGTGCTAAAGACGGCTTCACTGAAGAGTCGTTTGTTGGAACGATTACGTCTGGTGATGTGCTAGCTGCACCAGATGGTAGTACCTTTAAGGTTAAGAGTAGTTCTGACCGTACCACACAAACAGTTTCATGGAAAGCAGTAGATGGTGCTCTCGACTATTTAGTAACCATCTACAAGAGTACTGTTCCATTTAATGGTGATGTCACTGGTGAGCAGATTGTCTCCGACTCACTTGTACACAATCCCTATGTCGGCATTCCCCGTCTGAATGCGACCTACTACCGTGTCATTGTTCAATCTGCAGAGAACAAGGCAGAGAAGAACCCTGCTTCAGAAACCACCACTACCTTTGATTGGGACACTTATCTGATTGAGGTAACCGTGGCAGCTAAAGAAGGTGAAGAGTCTGTAGACTTTACAAAGTTCATGGAAGAAAATCCCATTGAGCAGATTGTCGCCGACTTTGGTACTCTTTGTCCCATTATGTACTATTTCAATGAAAACGTTCCATATACAATGTCAGGTCCTGTAGACTTTGAAGGCTATGAAGTAACGTTATGTTCGGATAATGAAAATACCAAACCAACAATCACGCTTGGAGAAACAGCGTCTTTTATAACATACAACACGTTTACGTTGGAAAACCTCAAGTTTTTATGTGATGATGGTAAAAAGTCTATTATCACTTTAAGTGCAACACCTGACGAGGCGATTAAGGGTGCTACAGGAAAAGGCGACTATTATAATATCCAATCGCAGATTACTCTTACAGGATGTGACTTTGACAACATACAAGACAAATTGCTTTACGATAACGGTTTGAAGTATTGTATAGAGACATTTGTTATTGACAATTGTCAATGTCACTTTGACATTTCCAAAACTGAGTCTGCTCAAGGCTACATCTATATGTCAAAAGGCTTTATTAAAGATATTACTATCCAGAAATCAACCATGTGGAATACAGGTGATGGCAATCGCGGCTATTTCATCAAATATGATAATGCAGGGCGTCCTGATCGCGCTGGCTATCCCACAGAATCTCCAGCTTGTTCTGTAAACTTCTATAACAACACATTCTATAACATGGGCTCAAGCCAGTGGTGTAACTATGATGGCATTAAGGGTAAGAATTATACAGAGATTAATATTGTCAGCAACATTTGGCTTAATTGTGCTGCAGGTATTGTTCGTCGTATTCTGGGACAATCTAAATCAACTGCCTATGATAATTGTGTTATCAACAATAACACATACTGGAAAGACGGTGCTTCAGAAACAAACTGGGCTGACTATGATTTGACAGGAGGGCTTGTGCTGACTTCTGATCCCGGACTGAAAAATCCTGAAGGAGATTTGACTGATGCTAATTTTCAGCCTTCTGGTTTGGAACAACTACAATATCAGACTGGTGACCCACGTTGGCTTCCTAAAGAAGAATAATAATTCTATCATCAATACTAATAGAATAAATAGCTATGAAGAAGAATATTTTTAAGACTTTATTCCTTGCATTGGTGATGGTATGTGCATTACCTATGCAAGCACAGAATCAAACTTTTACAGGTACCGTGCTCGACGAGCAAGATGAGCCTGTGATCGGCGCAACAGTGACGGTGGCTGGAACAAAGACAGCTACAATCACTGATTTTGATGGTAATTACAAGATTGACGTTCCTAAAGGTGGGAAAGTAACCATTTCATACATCGGCTACCTGACCAAGACTGTCAATCCTGGTGGAACTGTGAAACTAGAAGAGGACAAGCAGACCCTGGAGGAAGTGGTTGTCGTTGGTTACGGCACACAGAAGAAAGCTCACTTGACAGGTTCTGTTGCCACTGTTGAGATGAACGATGTTCAGGATCTTGCCAATGGTGGACTTGCCAGTTCACTGAGTGGCTTGGTCAATGGTCTGTCAGTATCAGGCGGTGATGCCCGTCCTGGTGAGAATGCCCGTTTGAGCATTCGTGACGTTAACTCCTTGGGAGAAATCGGTTCTACCGCCCAGCAGCCTCTGTTCGTTATCGATGGCTATATCTATCCTAACGATGTAAAGGTGGGTAACGCTTATCAGAACCTTGGTGCTGAGGCTTTCAACAACCTCGACCCTTCTGAGGTGGAGAGCATTACAGTACTGAAAGATGCATCAGCTGCCGTCTATGGAGCTCGTGCTGCTAACGGTGTTATCTTGGTTACAACGAAAAAGGGTAAGATGGGAGCTCCACGCATCAGCTACAGTGGTACATTTGGTTTTACAAACGAGGTTGCCAGACCCAATATGCTAAGTGCATACGATTATGGACGCTTATATAATGCCATTGCTGCAGCTGACCCCACCAAGACTTCTTTGAACCATACGACAGGACTCTATCAAGTGGACGAATTAGAAGCTATGAAAAGCCTTAACTACGACTTGCTGGACAAGTACTGGAAAGCTGGTTTCACACAGAAGCATTCGGTCAATGTCAGCGGTGCTACTGACAACGTTAACTATTTCGCTGGTCTCGGCTATTTCAAACAAGATGGTAATCTAGGTAAGTTAGACTATAGCCGCTGGAATTATCGTGCGGGTGTTGAAGTAAAAATAAGCAAGTGGTTATCTGCCGGATTGAATGTAAGCGGTGACTACGGAACCAAAGACAAGCCCCTTTTGAAGGTCGGCGGAACCAACGATGAGAAAGACTACAATCTCATGTTGACCCGTCCTCGTTACATTCCAGAGGATATTGAAGGCTACGATATCACCACTTATGGTATCAGCAACTCTTTGAAAGAGCAAAACCAGAACTATTCTTTTGCAGTATTGCAAAATAATGGCGACTATAGCAAGAACCGCACGTCAAACATGAATATTAGTGCAAATATCAGTTATGACTTCGGTTGGAGCAAAATACTGAATGGTTTGAAGTTGAAATTCTCTTATTCTAAGAGTATTAATAATGACAAAACCAATCAGTATGGATCATCTTACACCCTTTACTCCATGACGCAACGCTATGGAAGTGCTATGCATCTTTACACTCCGACAGCTGGTGATGATCCTACTTTTGACTATACCGACCCCACCAATTTCAATCCTTTGAGTTTGAATAATGGTGACATGCTATATCGTACTACCACTCGCACCGACAACTACCAGATGAACTTTACTGCTCAGTATCAGCGTAAGTTTGGCCAACATGATATCAGTGCTCTGTTCTCTATTGAGAAATCAGAGGCAGAAAGCGAATATCTTATGGGACAGGTTGACAAACCTTATCCTTTTACTACTGGCCAGTCCAACTCTGCCACAGGTGATCAGCACACCGTATTCACAAAATATGAAAGCGGAACACTATCCTACATCGGTCGAATTAATTATGTGTACGCGGACCGTTATCTGTTTGAATTCCTGCTTCGTTCAGATGCTTCTACCAAGTTTGCTCCAGAGAACTATTGGGGAACCTTCCCAGCTATCTCTGCCGGTTGGGTCATCAGTGAGGAACCTTGGTTCGAGAAGGTGAAGTGGCTGAAGTGGATTGACTTCTTGAAGATTCGTGCATCGTGGGGTCTTACTGGTCGCGACAACTTGACCGCATGGCAATGGATGAAAATCTATGCTCAGGACGCTAATAGAGGAACTGTATTTGGATGGAATCAGGATTCCGGCCGTCGAATTACTATCAACAAAAACAATTCAGCAGTCAATGAGGATGTCCACTGGGATAAATCCTACAAGACAAATATCGGTCTTGATCTTCAAGTTCTCAATCGCCGCTTGGCCATTGGATTAGAATATTACTATGAGAAGAACCGTGAGATGCTTCTTAACCTTTCTCAAGATATTGAAGGCACCATCGGCACACAATCAGCTTCTGTCAACCGTGGCGAAATGAACAGCTGGGGTTGGGAACTCTCGCTCACATGGCGCGATAAGATTGGTAAAGACTTCAAATATCGAATTGGTATCAACACAGGATATTCAGA
The DNA here is from genome assembly GCA_045117415.1 of Prevotella sp. Taxonomy (GTDB): domain Bacteria; phylum Bacteroidota; class Bacteroidia; order Bacteroidales; family Bacteroidaceae; genus Prevotella. Next base: position 51,771 of record JBGUNO010000028.1, read on the forward strand.
CAACAAAGTTCTCAACATGGACTGGGCTACTGACCCGAAAGAACTCTATCGTTCTGTAACCTATGGGCATCGTACTGACATGGGACTTTGGGGTATGCAGTGTCTTGGCATGTTCCGCACTTTCCATGACATTGACGAATACTTTGAAAAATATATGCGTCAAAAGGATGCGGACGGAAATCCAGCCTTTAACGATGACGGGACTCCCAAATATGGTACATATATGGGACTGGAGAAAGGACAGGTTCGTCCAGGTATGTTGATCTACAAAGATGTACGAGGACAATACAACAAAGAAACGGGAACATATGATGCGCCTGATGGTGTTGTTGACAAAGACCTTGATCAAGTTCAGTTAGGAACTCGTGGTAACATCTATGGTTTTACCATGAATGTGGGAGCTGAATGGAAGGGCATTTCACTCACTACTCAATTCAACGCTAACTGGGGCGGATACACAACAGTTCCCAGCCAGGCGTTGGGTGTAGCATCAGGAAGTAATATCGAGTTCTATAATCTTCCTTCTTTCTGGAATCCTGACAATATGTATGTCTATCAGGATATTTACGATGATAAGGGTAACTTGTTGCAGAAAATGAATCATGAAGCTGTTTATCCAAGTTTAGCCTATCAAAGTATTAATAGTGTGACTTCAAGTTTCTGGCGCATCAGCGCTGCTCAAGTAAGACTTACCCGTTTGACCATTGCATACACCCTGCCTTCTAAGTGGTTTAAAAAATTCGGTATACAGAGTGTGCGTGTAAACGTGACAGGACAGAACTTGATTAACTTTTACAACCCCTATCCTGAAAAGTTTACAAGCCCAATGGCTGGAAACTTTGGCTCATACCCGAATCTGCGTAAGTGGACTTTTGGTGTTAACCTATCGTTCTAATTTTAAAGCATAACAAATATGAAACATACTATTAAATATATCAGTTTCAGCTGTGTTGCCCTCATGTCATTCTCTGCTTGTAGTGATAAGTTCCTAGAGGACAAGAAAAACTATGACAATGTGACTGACGAAGTATACAACTACTTTGAAGGTGCACAAAGCCGTGTGGACGATGTCTACAGTTGGTGTCTTCCCACTATCGGTGATTTAGCGTGGAACAACCCTTCCATGGGCTCCAACGACTTAGCTGGTTGTTCTACCGAAGAGTATTATGGATTCAGCAAGTTTGTGGACGAAGAGATTGAGTTGTCCTCCATTTCTTCTGATACAAAGATAAGTGTCCCTGACTTCTTTATGAATCAGAGCAACAACATTCAGGCTTCTGTTTATGGCCGTATCCGTAATATCAACGACTGTATCCAAGGTATTGAAAACAGCACATTAACAGAAGAACAAAAGAACGTGTTACTCGGACAGTGCTATTTCTTCCGCGGATGGTGTTATTACAATCTGGTTAAGTGGTATGGTGGTGTTCCCATCGTTGAAGGTACCCCTGCTCCTGAAGAAGGAACCTACTTTGAGCGAAAGAGTGCGAAAGTTTGTTTCGACTATATTCTAACAGACCTTCGTAAATCTGCAGAGTTGTTAAAAGGACAGAGTATGACCGGCTCTGATTATGGTCGCATCACTTCTGGCACAGCCTTAGCATTGAAGGGGCGTGTCCTCACTCTTTGGTGTAGTCCTATGTTTAATCGAAAAGATGATGCTGCACGTTGGCAAGCTGCCTATGAAGAGATGAAAACCGATATGGCAGAAATCAACCAGAGCTATGGTCTCTATTCAACGGCAACTAATGTAAATGGCAGTGACTTCGCAGGACAATTCCTTGTAGCTGGTCAGAACCCTGAAGCTGTCTTCTTTACTCTCTATAATAAGATTGCCAGCGATGATGGATTAGATAATCAAAAGAATAATAGTTGGGAGCGTGGCATACGTCCGTCTAATACTGGTGGTGGAGGAAAGCGTCCCAGCAAGATGATTGTAGACTTGTTCCCCATGGCTGATGGTAAAGTCCCCGCTAACATCACAACATATAGCAAGTTGCCTCACTCCACATCATCTCCTGATGAACAGGCTCCATTCATCAATCGTGACCCACGCTTTAACCGTACATTTGCCTTCCCAGGTTTCCGATGGGCTTATAGTGGTGATCCCACACAACGTGATGGCCACAACCCATCCTATAACCAAGGAAGAGACTATGTAGTTTGGAGTTATGTATGGTATACGAGCAAGACAGATGAAGGCGATCCTAGTGGCACTTCATATGCCTCTGACAATATTAGCAGCGGTGGTGTATATGTTCGTAAGAAATCCGATGACCTTGATGTCAACTCATCTCCTCTTTATGATTATGCCCCCAAAGCTACAAAAGGAGCCGGACCATTCTTCTCCGGTGCATCACTCATTGAGCTACGCTATGCGGAAGTTTTACTTAACATGGCCGAGGTTGCCTGTGGTGCAAAGCATTCTGGAACTGGTGAAGGTGAAGCTCAGTACTATCTTAATAAGGTTCGCCTGCGCGCAGGAGTTCCTGAATGGAATTTATCTGGCGAGGATGTTGTAATGAGTGCCATCCTTTATGAGCGTTTAGTAGAGTTCGCCTATGAGGGCAAACGCTTCGACGACCTACGTCGCTGGATGTTGTACGATGGTGGTACTGAACTTGCGAACAATGCTCCTGATACTTGGAAACTAGCTGGTCGATGGGCATCTGGTACTGACCAATGGCTTGGAATTACGAAACTGAACGAGCAGCGTCGTGAGAGATTGGATATCCGTGTAGCTAACAAATATGGTGTGGGCGGTACTTTATGGAACGACGATCCCGTATTGGCTAGCGCTTTAAAGACAGCAGCAACCACCTATGCAAACGAATGGAATGCAGCGCATCCTGATGCCAAAAAGCCTATGACGGTCAAGAAAGCTTCACAGGTGATGTCTGTTTATGAGGAGGCCGCAGCAGCTTCACGCCCGATATCGGCAGACATACGTGATAATACAACTTTAGCTGATTTGCAGACATGGTATGCTGCAAACCTTACTATCGATGAGAAGAAAGGCGACCCTCGTGATGCTGCCCAAAATGACGAATCTATCACATTCCGTCCAAAGTATTATTTCTTGGGACTTTCTTCGGGTGCACAAAACTCAAACAAGCACGTTACTCAGACTATTGGTTGGGATGACTATCTCAATGGCGGTTTCGGCACTTTCGACCCCTTGGCAGAATAACCTACAATCATTCTCGCATATCAAGCGGATGCATCACCATGGTGCATCCGATTTTTATATATCCACTGCTTAATCCTGCTATCCCTGCTACAATGTGGATGAAATGCCGATAAATAAAGGGAAGAGCCTGTAGCACGATTGTGATTTATCCTACTACAATGGTGCTACAATCCTGCTACAAAAAACAAATAATCCCCCTATCGCACTACCCAAATGGCTCAAATGCCGATGTACAAAGGGCGCAGACGGGTAGTGGGATTGAAATTATCGCACTACCACCCTACTACCATCTCCCTACCCAGACAGCGACTGTTTTTTGAGTGGTTTGCTTTTGGCTATAGGCGTTCAGTTGTTTGGCTGGAGCCGTTCAGTCGTTTGGCTATAGGCAAACGGTTGAAAGGATGCTTCTAACTCCCTCGAAGGACGTACCTAACACCCCTATACCCTTATCCTGTTACCCCTACAGAAGGCATCTTCATACTCAACTGAAGGCATCTCCCACAATAATGTTAGGCATTTTTGCTGGAAAGACACGTCACCAATATCTTTTTATTGTTTTATTTGGAAGATTCACAAAATCTTCATATCTTTGGAATAATCCGAAGATACTCACGCTCGAAAAAAATCAAGATTCTCTTGGTTTTTTGCTCACATAATCGTATCTTTGCAGTTACTATCGCTAAAACAACATCAAAGATGAACAAGTATCATATCTCACGCTTAACGACCCTGTTAATTGCTTGCATCGTGTCAGTAAACCTGTTTGCCGCTCCCAAACCCAAGAAGGAAGTATATATCCCTATGGACTACTCCACCTGCGGCTATCATGCCTCTGAGCGGGCAATACCAGACGTCCCCGTCACCAAGTATGTGGTATGGCAGGAAGGCGACTGCAGCAGTCGTATCCAGCAGGCGATAGACGAGGTGGCACTGTTGAAGCCTGACAAGAACGGCTATCGAGGGTGTATCCTGCTCAGCGAGGGTGTCTTCAAGATCAGCAAAGCCATCCGTATCACGACATCCGGTATCGTGCTGAGAGGTGTCGACAAGCAGAAGACCATCCTCATGAAGATGGGTGTCGATCGTGGTGCCGCCATCTATATAGAAGGTAAGTCTGGTAAACCAGAGGGTGACGCCATTGCCGTCGTCAACGAGAAAGTTCCAGCAGGAAGTACGCAGCTCACGTTGAAGTCTACGAAAGGACTGCAAGTGGGCAGCCGTATCAACATCCAGCGTCCCAGTACCACCGAGTGGATCGCGTCGCTGAAGATGAATGACTTCGGTGGCGGACTCGACTATACGGGTTGGAAGGCAACGGATATCGATATCACCTGGGATCGCACCATCACAGCCATCAACGGGACGACGATCACCATCGACGCTCCTGTCACCACGACCCTCTCCCAGACATACGGAGGAGCTTTCGTGGTCAATGACTACAACAAAGGAGAGATCACAGAATGTGGTGTGGAGAACCTGACGATCGACGCTGAGCATGCTGCTTGGAATGCCAAGGATGAGGACCACTGCTGGGATGGTATTTATATAAATAATGTACGCGACGGATGGGTACGCAGGGTGATATTCCAACACCTGGCAGGCTCTGCCGTCAACGTACAGAAGCAGACTAGTCGTATCACAGTAGAAGACTGTCTTGCCCACCATCCCGTCTCAGAGATAGGAGGGTGGCGACGACAAGTGTTCCTGACTCGTGGACAACAGACGCTCTTCCAGCGTTGTATCTCCCGTCAGGGAATCCACGACTTTGCCGCAGGCTACTGTGCCGCAGGTCCTAACGCCTTCGTACAATGTGAGGGTGAGGAGTCTTTGGGCTTTAGTGGCAGTATCGGATCATGGGCGGCAGGACTGCTCTTCGACATCGTCAATATCGATGGCGGCGATATCCGTTTCGCAAACCTGGAACAGTTTCAGTTCGGGACAGGATGGAACACGGCAAACTCAATGCTGTGGCAGTGTACCGCCTCTACCCTCTCCTGCTACTCCCCGGATGCCGACAACCGTTCCAGTGCTCATGGCTGTTGGGGAACACTCACTGGTAATGGAGAATGGACCAGCAGTAACGACCATGTGACACCACGCAGCCTGTTCTACGACCAGTTGGAGAAACGATTAGGGAAACTACCCTTCGAACCATATATCCTCCCCCGTCCTACCAATGCGTCCAGTTCGCCAACAGTAGAACAGGCGATGGCTTTGGCACAGGAGTCACTGACCCAGCCGAGACTCACCTTGGAGATGTGGCTCGACAGTATTCCCTTCCTCCCTGGGGACGGTTCTGCTGATCATAGCCGCCTTGCGGCGACGGATCATCAGAACCGTCCCCAACACACTCAGAACCATCCCCACACCCCAACCCGATATGCGATTGTCAACGGATATTTGACTGCTGACGGGATGTTGGTGACAGGTAACCAATATGCCATCCCTTGGTGGAGCGGAAGAGTGAAGGACAACTTCATAGAGCATGGTGCAAAACCTGCCATCACACGTTTCGTACCAGGACGAGAGGGAATGGGATGGACAGACCGTATCGACTCGGTAGTCAACTACTTAGCTAATAATCGTTATAGTTCTTTATATCATAATTACGGACTCTGGTATGACCTGCGCAGGACAGACCATGAACGTGTCCGTCGTGCCGATGGTGACGTATGGGCACCTTTCTATGAACTACCTTTCTCCCGCTCTGGTGAAGGTACAGCATGGGACGGACTGTCACGCTATGACTTAACCAAACCCAACCGCTGGTACTGGAGCCGTCTGAATGATTTTGCCCATCAAGCGGCAAGTCAGTATATCCTCCTCTATAACGAGCATTATTTCCAGCATAACATCCTGGAGGCGGGTGCCCACTGGGTAGACTGTCCCTGGCGACCTGTCAACAATATCAATCACACAGACTTCCCAGAGCCTGTGCCCTTCGCTGGCGATAAGCGTATCTTCATGGCGGAACAGTTCTATAACGAGCAGAACCCTGTGCTCCGTCCACTGCACAAGCAGTATATCCGCATGTGTCTGGAACAGATGAAAGACCAACCTAACGTGATACACTCCATCAGTGCGGAATATACAGGACCGCTGCACTTCACCCGCTTCTGGTTAGAGACGATAGCGGAATGGGAGGCAGAGACTGGTCATCATCCATTGATAGCCCTCAGTTGTACCAAGGACGTACAGGACAGCATCCTCGCTGATCCGGAACTGCGTAAGGTCGTTGACATCATCGACATCCGCTACTGGCATTACAACACTAACGGTCTATGGGCTCCTGAGGGTGGCCGTAACCTGGCACCACGACAGTGGATGCGTAAGGTCAAGGTGGGAAAGACAGGATTTGAGGAAGCCTACCGTTCCGTTGCTGAGTATCGTAACCGTTACCCGGAGAAGGCTGTGACCTTCTTCTCCCAGCAATATCCCACCTACGGATGGGCTATCCTCTTGGCTGGCGGTTCCCTTCCCAACATCCCACTTAACGCCCAGCGCTCAACGCTCAACGCTCAACTCTTGAAAGACATCTGTCAGATGAAGCCCCTTGAGGACAGCAACTGTATCGCCTTGGGCGCCCCACAGAAAGGTTACCTTGTATATGCACAGTCCTCAGAGACGAGTCTGTCGATTGCATCTGGGAAATACAACATCTACACCATTGACATGCAGACGGGTGATATCTCCCTTCTGCAGAAAGGAGCACGCTTACAGGACATTTTCCGTCCTAATGACAGCAAGGGGAATAAGCTCTATTGGCTCCATCCCGCACAAAGGTGAAATGTATTAAAAATTAAGAAAAAAAGAAAAAGATGTCCGTTTTGTAGCTGTTTACCAAAATTATTTATTAATTTTGCAGTTGACAACGAACTACTTTCAAATACAAACTACTAAGATGATAGACTTTTCACAGCTCTATAACAAACATATTGACCAGTTGTTTGCCTTCGGTTCCCGTTTCACAACAGACCGTGAGATGCTGAAAGACTGTATACAGGATGTCTTTGTAAAGTTATATACCAGACGGGAGAACCTGGGTCCGATAGACAATGTGGACAACTATTTGTTTATCTCCCTTCGCAACCGTATCCACGATGAGTTCCGTCGTAACGGGAAGATGACAGGCGACGAGATCAACGATACTAACATACAAGCTTTCGCAGAATACGAAGAGTATAACCAGGAACGGATGGAACGACAACTGGAACTCACGAATAACGTGGAGAAATTCTTTGAGAAGTTGTCACCCCGCCAGAGGCAGATCATCAATCTCTATTATATCGAGCATCGTAAATATGAGGATATCTGTCGTATCATGGGTATCAACTACCAGAGTGTGCGTAACCTGATGCATCGTAGTATCAGTCGACTCCGCGAATATGCTGGACAGATGAAACAAGCTGTATAAAAGCCCCTGTTCCTTCATTGGTTACACCATTGCCATTATTCCGTCTTTAATAAAAAGAAGATAATGGCAACAAAAGGAAAGAACAAGAAAAAAGAACGACTCTATTCTTTGATCCCGCCTCTTCAACCCCTTTCCCAAGAAGAAAAGGATGAGCTGAAGATGCGGATATTTGTTGCTATCCACCAGTCGTTAGCACTGAACTAAATAACAAATCAAATATGAGCAAACTGCGTATTTTACTTTTATCTATCTTGACATGTGGTATGTCATGCCTTGACACCCTGATGGCTCAAGAGCGTTATCAGGTAGGAGTCTGTGACTGGATGGTACTGAAACGTCAGAAGCTGGGTGAGTTCCAACTCGCCAAGGACTTAGGATGTGATGGTATAGAGATGGACATGGGAGGACTGGGCAAGCGTGAGATGTTCGACAACAAGATACGGGAGCCGGAAGCTGCCGCCCTCTTCAAGCATACTGCCGACAGTCTAGGTATCCGTGTGGGCGCTATTGCCATGAGTGGTTTCTACGGACAGGACCTCACACAGCGTGATAACTATCTCTCCTTGATGGACGACTGTTTCAATACCATGGATATCATGGGGGATGTCAAAGTCGCCTTTCTACCATTGGGCGGAAGCGGTAACGACTGGTCTACGGACAAGGCGAAACGGAAAGAGATTGTCAGTCGGTTGCATGCTATCGGAGAGGCTGCAAAAGCACGAGGTAAGGTAGTTGGTATCGACACCCCGTTAGATGCTGCTGGTAACCTGAGACTGTTGAAAGAGATCAAAAGCGACGGCATTGCCATCTTCTATAAGTGGCAGACCATCATAGAGAATGGCTGGGACATCGCCAAGGACATGAAAAAACTGGGTGCCAAGAATATCTGTGCCATCCATGCCTCCAACACAGACAGTGTGTGGATCTGTAATGATTCCGCTATCAACCTGCCACTCATCAAACAGACCCTTGACGAGATGAACTGGAAAGGATGGCTGTTCGTAGAACGGAGCCGTGACGTGAAGATGGTACGGAATGTGAAAATGAACTATGGAGCGAATGTACGCTGTCTGAAAGAGACATTCAACTCTTACCCTGCGGCTGCCGTCAAACTCGACAGCGAAGGACGTGACCCTCAATATGTACAGACCATCATCGGACGTGCCCAGAAAGCCACCGATGAGTTGGGGATCACATGGACTCCCCTGGGGCAGAATGTCGTCAATATCATCGCCAACCGCTATTTCAAGCTCAATGATATCTATGCCGAGCGTGACTCCATCAAGAAAACGGACAAGAAACTCGCCGAGGCATTGTGTGACTCAAAACTGTACCGCTCACATTTCGGCTTCGATGCCGACCTGTCGATGTACCTAAAACCGCATGAGATAGAGCGAGTCAAGGACGTGATGACTTTCAACGTATTGAAGGTGACCTACGAGGCACATTGCGACATGATTCCTACCCTGAAGGATGAGGAGAAGGCACAGATCATCGCCTGGTTGAGGGAGGCACGTGAACTAGCTATTGACGCAGAGAGTTCGAAGAAGAAACATGAGGTGTTCGGGAAATACAAAGGACGTATTAACAACTACCTGACCAAACGAGGCTATGACCTTGTGAAGGAGCGTGAGGCATGGTATGAACGAATCAAAGCAAGAGGAGGAAAGATATGAGAAAAATGATCATTGCCATGATGCTGTGCTGCACCACTGCAGCAACGGCACAAGGACTGACAGACATGAGTAACAGTCGTCAGGCGCAGATGAAGAACACCCCGATGGGAGCCGTCCAGTGGACAGGCGGTTTCTGGGGCGACCGTTTCAACATGCTTTCCACTACAGGAATATGGGATATGTGGAACACCTGGAACACGCCTTGGGAGATCATCGATGACATGGGGCTGCACGGCAGTAATGGTTTCCGTAACTTCGAGGTGGCAGCAGGAACGGTGAAAGGCAAGCACCACGGTCCTCCCTTCCACGATGGTGATATGTACAAATGGCTGGAGGCATGTGCCACCGTTTATGCCATCACCAAGGACCCGAAGATTGATGCCTTGATGGACAAGTTCATTGAGCAGGTGGCACTCGCCCAGCGTGCCGATGGCTACATCCATACCCCCGTCGTCATCTCGGAACGCAATGCAGGCATCGACTCGCATGCCAATACGGAGAACGCTGCAGGTATCGAGATCGGCAAGGACCAGAAACATGCCTTTGCCTCCCGTCTGAACTTCGAGACCTACAACCTCGGACACCTGATGACGGCAGGTATCATCCACAAGCGTGCCACTGGGAAGACAACCTTGTTTGACTGTGGTAAAAAAGCCGCTGACTTCCTCTATAATTTCCTAACCAACGACGCTGCGGAGCTGTCCCGTAATGCCATCTGCCCTTCCCACTATATGGGGGCTGCGGAGATGTACCGTGAGACGGGTGATGAGAAATACCTGACACTGGCTAAAGGTCTCATTGCCATCCGTGACAGTGTGACGAACGGTGAGGATCATAACCAGGACCGTCATAAGTTCCGCGACCAGTATGAGGCGATGGGTCATGCTGTCCGTGCCAACTACCTCTATGCCGGTGTTGCCGACCTCTATGCGGAGACGGGTGAGGAACAGTTGATGAAGAACCTCTCCGCCATCTGGGATGACATCATCCAGCATAAGATATACATCATGGGAGGATGCGGTGCGCTCTACGACGGGGTGTCACCTGATGGCACCACCTACAACCAGCCATCCATCCAACAGATTCACCAGGCATACGGACGACAGTTCCAGTTGCCGCAGGAGGCTGCCCATAATGAGATATGTGCCCAGATCGGCATGATGCTCTTCTCCTGGCGTATGTTCCAGACGACGGGTGACGGCAAGTATATCGACAACATCGAGAACGAACTGTATAACGGTATCCTCTCGGGTATCTCCCTCGACGGCAAGGACTTCTTCTATACAGAGGCACTGCGTCGCACGAAGGAGTTTCCTTATGTCATGCGATGGCCCAAACACCGCCAGCATTACATCACCTGTTTCTGTTGTCCGCCGAATACTCTGCGTACGCTCTGTCAGGCACAGGAATATGCATATGCTGTCAATGGAAACACGCTCTACGTCAACCTCTACGGACAGAACGTGTTGAAGACCAAAGACCTAGAGGTGGAACAGACGACTAACTACCCGTGGGACGGCAAGGTCACGCTGACTATCAAGAATGCCAAGAACCTGTCGACCATCAAGTTGCACAAGCCCGACTGGGCAGGACAATATGCGGTGAAGGTGAACGGTGAACCAACAGACCTTGACATCACCCGTAAATGGAAGAAAGGGGATGTCATCGAGATCAACTTCGACATGCGTCCCCGACTGATAGAGGCGAATCCGCTGGTCGAGGAGGCGAAGAATCAGATTGCCGTCCAGCGCGGTCCCATTGTATACTGTCTCGAAGGTGAGGATATCGAGGGCGGCTATCGCATCAACGACATTGCCATTCCTGCCGACATCCAGTTTACGGAACAGAAGATGACCCTTTATGGTCATGAGATGACGGTACTGGAAGGTGAGGCCGTCCTTGTGAATCATGAGCAATGGGACAACCAGACACTCTATCGAGAGGTACGTCCCGTTACTCCAAAGAAAGTGAAGATACGACTCATTCCCTATTATGCCTGGGACAACCGGGGTATCCAGGACATGTCTCTCTGGTTGCCATTAGCACGATAACATTATGAGAATAATCACCATCATCCTATTAGGTCTATTGATGAGGGGCGCATCAGCATATGCGTCCCCATCGGACTTTTATATAACACCAGACTCTTCCCTGGCGGAGACCATACAGAAGGCCCGTGAGGCGAAGAGGTTAGGAAAGGCAACGGCTGTGACGATTCACCTGAGTGCAGGAACCTATTATCTCTATGAACCGCTACGGCTGCGCCCGGAGGACAGTGGACTGACGATACTGGGAGAGAACGCCGTCATCAGCGGCGGTATGGAGATCAAGGACTGGAGGAAAAAAGGTAAGTTCCTGGTGGCTGACGTTCCCGACTTCAACGGTCGTCCCATCGACTTCCGCCAGTTATGGGTCAATGGGAAAAAAGCAACCAGGGCTCGTGATGTGAATGACTTCGAACAGATGCACCGCATCATGACTTACGATAAGAAAAAACAAGTGTTGTGGGTTCCCAAAAAGGCAGTAGCCAATTCTCCTTTCTCAATTCTCAATTCTCAATATGCAGAACTCGTTCTGCACGAGATGTGGTGTACCTCCAATCTGCGTATCAAAAGCATCAAGATACAAGGTGACTCTGCCGCCATCCGCTTTCACGACCCAGAGGCCAACATACAGTTCAAGCACCCGTGGCCCTCTCCAATGACACCCGACACAGGATATCCGTCACCGTTCTATCTGACAAATGCCAAGGAACTGCTTGACGAGCCAGGAGAATGGTATCATGACATCCGGGAGCATAAGCTCTACTATATGCCTCGCAACGGTGAGACCATCCGCGATGCCGTTGTACCCGTCATCGAGACACTCATGGATATCATCGGTTCTGCAGAGCATCCCGTCCGTAACATCACCATCAAGGGGGTTACCTTCAGTCATACCACCTGGATGCGTCCGTCTGAGAAAGGACATGTGCCCTTGCAGGCGGGTATGTATCTGACGGAAGCCTATAAACTGCGTCCGCAGATAGACCGTCCCAACAACCACAAACTCGACAACCAAGGATGGCTGGGACGTGCCGATGCTGCTGTGGAACTGCGCTATACCGAGGACATCAACTTCGACGGTTGCCGCTTCGAGCACCTCGGCGGCTCAGGTCTTGACTACGTCCTTGCCTGTCGTCGCGGCACGACGACCCATTGTACGTTTACCGACATCGCCATGAACGGCTACGTATGCGGCTCTTTCTCACCAGAGGGACTGGAGACCCATCTTCCCTACCAGCCTGTGGACTTCCGGGAGGTATGTAGCGGACAAACCGTCGAGCAGTCGGAGTTCTATGACATCACCAACGAGGACTGGGGATGTGTTGCCATCGCTGCCGGTTATGTCAGCGGCATCACCATCGAGCATAACACCATCCATGATGTCAGTTATACGGGAATCTCATTAGGTTGGGGATGGAACCGTGACCTCGTCTGTATGAAGGACAATAAGGTACATGCGAACCTGATCTATGACTATGCCCAGCATATGTACGACTGTGCCGGCATCTATACCCTCGGTAACCAGCCCGGTACTGTCATATCAGAAAATGTGGTGCGTGACATTGCCAAACCGAGTTATGTACACGACCCGAATCACTGGTTCTACCTCTATACCGACGAAGGGTCATCCAACATCATCATCCGTGACAACTGGACCCCTTCCGACAAGTACCTCCAGAATGCCAACGGTCCCGGCAATGTCTGGGAGAATAACGGACCACAGGTCAGCGACAGCATTAAGACTGCCGCAGGAATAAACAATAAACAGTAGACAATGGCGGCAGAAAACTCTCAACGCTCAACGCTCAACGCTCCACTAAAAAGCACCTGGATATGGTATCCTGGCGACTTTGAGATATGGCTGGGTAACATCTTCAACAACCGACGGACTGAGCGCGGTGCGATGTTTCCACCATTTTGGAAACAGGACTCACACTATGTAACGGTGGAGTTCTCCCGTGAGTTCAACCTCGACAGGGAAGAGACGATTACCATTGCATGTGAGGGACAGTTTAATCTCATGCTGGATGGTAAACTGCAGTTCGGACAACCCAAGACTTTTACTGTACCACAAGGTAAACATAAGTTGAATCTCAAGGTGTGGAACCAGGCAACGCCCCCTGCCCTCTTCATCGAAGGGACCACCATCCATACTGACTCCACCTGGCTTGCCACCTACGAGGACAAGATATGGATTGACGAGAACGGTATTGCCCATGGCTCCGGCATCTATGTACCTGCCGCTTCGTGGAACTTCGACGCCATCGATACACCACCCTCACAATACCAGCTAGAGCGCAGCGAACAGCGTCCTGTTTGTAGGCATGCCGTGACAACAAACGGTATCCTCTACGATTTCGGGAAAGAGACCTTCGGTTATCTGAAGGTAAAAGGACTGAAAGGCTGTATCCATATCTATTATGGAGAAAGTGCCGAAGAAGCAATGGACAAGGAGCACTGTGAGACGCTCGACATCCTCACAGGGGGACAGTCCCCTTGTGAGATATGTGACAGCAAGGCTTTCCGCTATGTCTATATTGAGACAGAGCAGAACGCCTCCTACGAAGAGGTACTAATGGATTTCGAATATGCTCCCTTGGAGAAAGAGAGAAGTGGTTCTTTCCGTTGTTCTGACGAGCTGTTGAACAACATCTGGGACACCGCAGCCTATACCATGGATCTCACCACCCGTGAGTTCTTTATGGACGGTATCAAGCGTGACCGCTGGACATGGAGTGGTGATGCCATCCAGTCATACCTGATGAACTACTATCTCCGCTTCGATACCGAATGTGTGAAGCGTACCATTCGTCAGTTACGAGGCAAAGACCCCGTGACAGCACACGTCAACACCATCATGGACTATACGTTCTATTGGTTTAAGTCTATCCACGATTACTACCTGTATACGGCAGACCTGGATTTCGTACGTGAGATGTGGTCCCGCATGGTGACACTCATGGACTATGTCGAAGGACGACTGAACGGCGACGGGATGGCAGAAGGACAGTCTGACGATTGGATCTTCGTGGATTGGGTGGATTTCCCTATGCATAAACGCGGAACACTTTGCTTTGAACAGATTCTGCTCATGAAGGCAATGGAGACGATGGCTGTCTGTGCCAAACTCCTGGGTGTCAAGACCGACTACCGTGTGAAGGCAGAGTCACTGCGCAACAAGATCAAACAGACATTCTGGAGTTATGAGCGTAAAGCATATTATCACGCTATCGAGGAGGGACAGATAAACCAACAGATCACCAAGTTCCCCAATATGTTTGCCATCCTCTATGGATTAGCCTACGAGGAAGAGCGTCATGAGATCATGAAGAGTGTCATGCTCAACCCTGCGATTGACCCCATCACGACACCTTATATGCGTTTCTACGAATTGGAGACTCTTTGCATTGACGGTTTACAGACAGAGGTCTTGCAGGAGATACGTGACTACTGGGGTGGTATGCTCCATGAGGGTGCGACCTCCTTCTGGGAGAAATACAATCCCGAAGAGACTGGCACACAACATCTCGCCATGTATGGACGACCCTATGGCAAGAGCCTGTGTCATGCCTGGGGAGCCAGTCCCATCTATCTGATAGGCAAGTATTACCTAGGAGTGCAACCTACCAAACCCGGCTATGAGGAGTATCTCGTCAAGCCTGTCTTGGGAGACTTACAGTGGATGGAAGGTGATGTTCCGACACCTTTTGGTAAGATTCATGTGTCGATGAGCCGACAGGAGGTCACCATCTATAGTGACGGTGGACACGGAACCCTGATGATTGGAGAGAAAGAAATAGAGATTCCCGCAAAACAAGAAATAAAGATAGGTCTATGATCAAGAAACTGATATTCGCACTGTGTTTGTTATATACACCAGTTACCTACGCGAAGGTAAAAGTCAAGAACGTGAGTCCTCAGACAAACTATGCCGCCAGTCTGTTGACAGGTAAGGAAGGTAAGTTCAACGTGTCTGTTGAAGTAGCTGGCAACGGTGAGGCTGAAGGGTTCACACTTCTCAGAAAAGACAAGCATGTCCGTGTTATCGGCAACGATGGCGCGGGTGCGATCTATGGTGTCAACAAATTACTGGAGCTGTTGCGGGAAGACCCCACGCTCAGCACCCTGACCACACAGAGTGAGGTGCCACAGATGAAGCTGCGAGGTGCCTGTGTAGGACTCCAGAAGACGGTCTACCTCCCTGGTCATCGTGTCTACGAATATCCCTATACCCCCGAGAACTTCCCATGGTTCTATGACAAGGCTTTATGGATCAAGTATCTGGATTTACTCGCAGAGAACAATATGAACACGGTCTATCTCTGGAACGGTCATCCCTTTGCCTCGCTGGTGAAGCTCGACGACTACCCCTTTGCGCCAGAGGTGGATGATGCTACGATGCAACAGAACCAGGAGATGTTCGGGTTCCTCGTTGACGAGGCAGACCGCCGTGGCATCCGTGTCATCCAGATGTTCTATAATATCATCCTCAGCAAACCCTTCGCTGACCATTATGGTCTGAAGACACAAGATCGTAACCGTCCTATCACCCCCTTGATTGCCGACTACACCCGTAAGTCTATCGCTGCCTTCATCGAGAAATATCCGAAGGTGGGATTCCTGGTTTGTCTGGGTGAGGCGATGTCGGGTATCGATAATGACATCAAATGGATGACAGAGACGGTGATTCCTGGTATCAAAGATGGTCTGAGGGCGTCAGGACGTACGGACACGCCTCCTATCATCCTTCGCAACCATGACACGGATGGACCTGCTGTGCTGAAAGCCTCCCTCCCACTCTACCCGAACATCTATACGATGAACAAATACACGGGAGAGTCGTTGACGACCTATGAGCCTGGTGGTCCCTGGGGTGAGACACATCGTATGCTTGCCGCTGCAGCACCGATTCATATTGATAATGTACATATCCTCGCCAACCTGGAGCCGTGGCGGTGGTCGTCACCTGCCTTCACCCAGAAAGCTGTACAGGCGATGCACAAGATTCATCATTCAAAGGGACTGCATCTTTATCCACAGGCTTCCTACTGGGACTGGCCCTATACAGCAGACAAGCTTCCTCACGGAGAACGGTTGCTACAGATTGACCGCGACTGGATGTGGTATCGTGTCTGGGGACGTTATGCATGGAACTGTGACCGAGGACAAGACCAGACCTACTGGAAGCAACAGCTCTCCGACTATTACGGTATTGACACCATTGCCGCCGGACAATTGTTGAAGGCTTATGATGAAGCGGGTGAGATTGCCCCCAAGCTCCTGCGCCGCTTCGGTATCACTGAGGGCAACCGACAGACCTTGTTGCTTGGTATGACGATGGGAGAGCTGGTGAATCCATACAAATACACCATCTACCCTGGTTTCTATGAGAGTTGCGGACCACAGGGTGAGAAACTCATCGAGTACGTGGAGAAAGAATGGAAAGGAGAAAAACATGTCGGGGAACTTCCTCTGGATATCGTTGACCAGTGTGTGCAACACGGTATAGAAGCAGAACATGCCGTCAACATCACTATGGCAAAGCCGACTCGTCATGCCGACGAGTTTGAGCGTGTGAGAAAAGACATGATCTTCTACCGTATGTTCGCCGCTTCTTTCCGTTGGAAAGTGATGGCAGCACAACAGGTACTGAACTACAAATGGTCACAGGACATCAAATATCTGGAAAAAGCCGTAGAGTATCTGGAACAAAGTCAGAACTGGTGGAACACACTGAGCATGTCCACGCAAGACGCCTACCTCTATGCCAACTCCATGCAGACCTCCCAGCGTCGCATCCCCGTAGGTGGCGATGGCGGTAAGATGAAGACATGGAGTGAACTGGCTGTCGTCTATCAGGATGAACTGGATGCCTTAAAAACAAATATCGAGAAATTAAAGAATCCTGTTGCACAGACAGATACCAACATCCAGCCTGCCACTCCCGCAAAGGTAAAACTCTACAATAACGCCCAACTCATCACTTTAAAGAAGGGAGCCATCATCTTCGAGAACCGTCCTGATACGCCCGTTGACTCTGTTGCCCCGGAACTGGTTGGGATGCAGGCACTCGTCCTCAATCGTGACACGACACGCATCGTAGGAACCACCATCGAGTTTGAGAGCGACAAACCCGTGAAACTGCTCGTGGGTCTCTTCAAGGATGACGACCCCAAATGGGCGAAGGCCCCGAAACTGGAGATTGATGCCACAGGTAATGAGTACGGACAGGCAGAGCCCTTGCTCACCAATGCCATCAGCATCGTCCAGATGCCGAAGGTGAATATCCACCAGTATACCCTACCCGCTGGTCGTCAGACCCTGCACCTCCCCAAGGGCATCCTCATGGTGGCTGGCTTCACCACCAGCGACATCAAGCCCCGTGACTGCGGCCTCAACGGTCCCTCCGGCGAAGTCGACTGGCTGTTCCAGAAGTAATCTTTATCTTTGCACTAAGCAATAACTTAAAACAAATATAATTATGAAGAAAAGATTATTAATATTGTTCCTTGCTGTCGTCGGAATGGAAATGACGAGTGAAGCACAGACAGAATTAACGTATCCAAAATTCACAAAGGTTCTTAAAGTTACATCTAAAAGCGTTAATATCAGGAAGGAGCCATCCACGCAGAGTGCAAAGTTAGGGAATAGTCCAGAGTATCTGTTAGTACTTGATGAGAATGAAGAATGGTATCATGCATGTATCTTGAAAGAAGGTGCCGTTCTTCCACAGCCTGGTTATGTGTCAAAAAAAGTCTGTAAGGTAAAACCCTCTCCCAATCTTGACGATAATTATGTAAAACAGTGCTGGGGTGAAGCAGGAGTAAGCATCGAGAATCGTACAAATGGGAAATATAAAGGATATTGTATTATCACATACTATGAGTTTTACTGTGGAGCGGAGAGAAACTGGATATTCATAGGGAAAAACAAGGGTAATGTTTGCATAGGCAGACAATGTTATTATTCACGTGTATGGTCAGACGATACGGAATATTCCCTGCTGTCTAATAATGGTGAACTGCAGGTTCCCATAAGTCGCATAGGCGATAGCGATAATCCAGACTGGAACAAACTGACAGACCGTGAGATTGACAAGATTATGTCCTTTGATAGTATTGAACTGATGGTAGCTGGTACACAGACACATGGCTACAGGGATGGTCTGGAAGCGACAATAGAGTCCGGGAATGGTGTCGTTACATATTCTTTTGACGAAGCAAAATATACAGGTGAAACGATGAGCACAAAATAAACATGATGAAACAGAAATTATTATCAATGTTTGTATTGCTGCTGATGGCGGCAGTGCAGGCTGAGGCACAAGTGACACTGAAGATTCCACAGTGGCAGAAGTTTGTAAAAGTTAATAAAAGTGCTTCTTTCAAGAAGGCTCCCAACGTAAAGAGTGCCACGCTTTGGGCAGAAGGCGGCTCTACATCCGTCACTTTTTCCTGGAAAAAAGAAGAATACATGAGCAAGTATTACATGCCGAGTTTTTATCAAGAGATCTGCCCTGTCATCAAAGAAGTCAACAGATGGTATCTGGTGTACATTTGCGACGGCGGTCAGGGTCTTTGCGTAATGGAGGCTTACGTGCAGAAAAGTCAGTGCAGGGAAGTGAAAGTATCCTCCCAGCAGGTAACGCTTGACGATGACAACAGAATAGCCAAAAGCAGCAAGGGTTGGCTGCGCAACCAAGGCTACGCCAATAGTCTGGAGTGGGCTTATATTGGTACACGAGTTGGCAATCAGGTGGTGTGGATAGATTGCGGTGGTGTCTACGAAGGTCCCGCCATCGACTTCTTCACGAAGCATTGCGGAACACCTTTTGAGCCTAAGCCGTCTACGCTTAACGACAGGAACATCAGCGAGTTTTTGAATTCCAATACTCCACGCAGGTATGGTATAGAGTATCAATTCCAGGATGGTCATAGGGAAACCTTCTGGATAGAGGCTGACAGCTATAAATATCCCGTTAATACAGTACTATGCGATTTTGCGGACAATCTCAAGTAACATCTTAGGAGTTGCCATAATATTTTAAGAAATCATTTTCTTGCACTAAAACTTGCATTAGAGTTTGAACGCTCCAAACGAGGTGAATGGAGCCTTCAAACGCATCGAATGTAAGCCACAAACGAGTCAAAACACGCTATTTACTCCGAGCGAGGCTTTATTATTCTGAAGATTTTTCAGCATTTCGCAAAAACACCTAACGTCCTAACCCGAGGTGCCGCAATCGCCCTTGTACAAAGGGATTGAAGTGGGTTAGGTGTTTGAAAACACCTAACCCACACCTAACCTGTTCGTCAACTGCTTTCAGGGATAAGAAGGCATTAGTATGAAAGATGGGAGGTATTCGAGTCAATTTTAGCTTTTCATCAGGTGGGTTAGGTCTGGGTTAGGTCTTCAAAAAGACCTAACCCATCGCAAACGCCCTGAGCATCGTGGTT
>JBGUNO010000029.1:0-98667 GCA_045117415.1 Prevotella sp.
CTCTCCAAACCAACGGGTCTCCCCGAAAGCGGATGCAAAGGTACGACAAATTTCCAAAACAGCAAATATTTTTGCAGAATTTTTTCAATAAAACAAGAAAAAAAATCCGCATCTTGATTTAAGTCAAGATACGGAAACCGATACACCTTATTATATTATATATATAAGACTAATTTTCATCAGGAGCCTGTCCAATCAACTCCATGAACTCATCGAGTTTCGGCGTGATGATGATCTGCGTACGACGGTTACGCTGCTTGCCTGCTTCTGAGGTATTGGGCTGAAGAGGGTTATACTCACCACGACCACCAGCCGTGAGACGCTTCGGGTCAACGCCATAGTCGTTCTGCAAAGCCTGTACGACGCTGGAAGCACGGAGACAAGAGAGGTCCCAGTTGTTGCGGATATTCTCGCGCTTGATAGGCACATCGTCAGTATTTCCCTCGATGAGCACGTCGTAGTCCTTATAGTCCTTGATGATCTTAGCAATCTTCGAGAGTGTCTCAGAAGCTCGGCTATTAATCTCATAAGAACCGCTCTTGTAAAGCATGTTGTCTGCCAGTGAAATATAAACTACACCCTTCAACACCTGAACATCAACATCTTTTAGTTCCTCCTTAGAGAGCGAACGGGTCAGATTGTTGGTGAGCACCATGTTGAGTGAGTCACTCTTCGACTTCACCTCTACCAAATGACGGATATACTTATTCGACTCATTGATTTGGTCAACCAGTTTCTCAATGCTGACATTGTTCTGGCTGGCATTCGACAGACTCTTATCGAGTGCGTTCTGGAGTGCTGCGTTAGCTTTCTCTGCCTGGTTCAACTGCTGTTCAAGACTTGCTACGCGAGCCGATGTTGCAGCCAGTTTCTCTTTTGTGTCGGTATAGTTAGTCTGAAGGGCTTTATTCTCCTCCTGACAAGCCACCAGTTCTTTCTTCGACGAACAGCTTGTAATCAACATAGAAGCTGCAGCAATTGTCATCACTAAAATACTTTTTCTCATCTTTTCTATTTCTTTTGATTAAACACGAATTACGGGTGCAAAGTTAATGATTTATACATTATTTCGCTCTAAACGAGCGTCTATTTAGATAAATTTAAGTAACTTTGACTAGTGTCTATGCGCTCTCGTTCGAAAATGCCTGAATAAATTTGGCATTTTACGCACTTATTCGTAACTTTAACTTCGTTTAAGGTACTCATGTTCGAGAAAACCCAAAAATCTTTTGGTTTTCTTCTCACTTAATCGTAACTTTGCAGACAAATTAATAATAAATAAGGTAAAAGACATGATTCTCTTTTTCAAGACCCCCCAAAAGAGCGTGATTGCCACACAGGCAGACCATCAGCTCAATCAAGATGAAGTAAAGGAACTCTGTTGGCTTTATGGTGAGGCAGAGTTATTTAATGAAGAGACACTGGAAGGCTACTATGTCGGTCCACGTCGTGAGATGGTGACACCCTGGTCGACCAATGCCGTTGAGATCACCCAGAACATGGGACTGAAAGGTATTCAGCGTATTGAGGAATATTTCCCTGTTGAATCAGAGGGCGCAGAGCATGACCCCATGTTGCAGCGTATGTACAAAGGGTTGAACCAGGATATTTTCACGATTAACATCCAACCAGAGCCCATCAAGTACGTAGACAATCTGGAAGAGTATAACGAGCAGGAAGGACTTGCCCTTTCTCCCGAGGAGATAGAATATCTCCATAAGATTGAGAAAGAGAATGGTCGTCCACTGACTGATTCAGAGATTTTTGGTTTTGCCCAGATTAACTCCGAACACTGTCGCCACAAGATTTTCGGAGGAACCTTTATCATAGACGGTAAGGAGATGGAGTCAAGTCTTTTTGCAATGATCAAGAAGACCACCCAGGAGAATCCCAACAAGATACTTTCCGCCTATAAGGATAATGTTGCTTTCGCCCAAGGTCCCATTGTAGAGCAATTCGCCCCAGCCGATCAGTCGACCAGTGACTATTTCCGTATAAAAGACATTGAGAGTGTCATCTCACTGAAGGCAGAGACCCACAACTTCCCCACTACAGTAGAGCCTTTCAACGGTGCTGCTACAGGTACCGGTGGTGAGATTCGTGACCGTATGGGTGGTGGTGTCGGTTCATGGCCTATTGCCGGAACAGCCGTCTATATGACCGCTTATCCACGCATCGAGGATGAGGAGCGTGACTGGGAGAACATCCTTCCTGTCCGCCAGTGGCTCTACCAGACACCAGAACAGATTCTGATCAAGGCATCCAACGGTGCCTCCGACTTTGGTAATAAGTTCGGACAACCGCTGATTTGCGGATCCGTGCTGACCTTTGAGCATCAAGAGCCTAACGACACTAAATACGCCTATGACAAAGTGATCATGCTGGCTGGTGGTGTTGGTTACGGCACGAAGCGCGACTGTCTGAAGAAAGAACCCCAGAAGGGGAATAAAGTGGTGGTCGTCGGTGGTGACAACTATCGTATCGGACTCGGCGGTGGTAGTGTATCCTCCGTAGACACAGGTCGTTACAGCAATGGTATTGAGCTGAATGCCATCCAGCGTGCTAACCCAGAGATGCAGAAACGAGCTTATAACCTCGTCCGTGCTCTCTGCGAAGAAGACACCAACCCCGTTGTATCTATCCATGATCATGGTAGTGCCGGTCACCTGAACTGTCTCTCCGAGTTGGTAGAGGATTGTGGTGGTGAGATCGACATGACGAAGTTACCTATTGGTGACAAGACCCTCTCCAGTAAAGAGATTATTGCCAATGAGAGTCAGGAGCGCATGGGTTTGCTTATTGATGAGAAACATATTGAGCATGTGCAGAAGATCGCAGAGCGTGAGCGTGCCCCGATGTATGTCGTCGGTGAGACCACCGGTGATGCCCACTTCTCCTTCAAACAAGGAGATGGTGTGAAGCCCTTTGACCTTGACGTAGCACAGATGTTCGGGCACTCTCCCAAGACCATCATGCGTGACAATACTGTAGAACGTAAGTATGAGAATGTGACTTATTCTCAAGATAAACCAGATGTTCAAAAGTATCTAGAGCGAGTGCTTCAGTTGGAGGCTGTCGCCTGCAAAGACTGGTTGACGAATAAGGTTGACCGCTCCGTGACTGGTAAGATTGCCCGTCAGCAATGTCAGGGTGAAATACAGTTGCCCTTGAGCGATTGTGGCGTCGTAGCCCTCGATTATCGTGGTCGCAAGGGTATTGCCACCGCTATCGGTCATGCCCCGCAGGCAGGGCTCGCTTCTCCAGAAGCAGGCAGTGTCCTCTCTGTTGCAGAGGCACTGACGAATATCGTATGGGCACCCCTCGCTGACGGAATGGACTCCCTCTCCCTCTCCGCCAACTGGATGTGGCCCTGTCGTAGTCAGGAAGGTGAGGATGCCCGCCTATATACAGCTGTCAAAGCGTTAAGTGATTTCTGCTGCGAGTTACATATCAACGTGCCGACAGGTAAGGACTCCCTCTCACTGAGTCAGCAATATCCTAATGGTGAGAAGATCATCTCCCCAGGTACTGTTATTGTCAGTGCTGGTGGTGAAGTCTCTGACATCCGCAAGGTAGTCAGTCCTGTTATTGTCAATGACAAGCATGCCTCCATCTATCATATCGACTTCTCCTTTGACGAGCAGCGTCTGGGTGGCTCCGCCTTTGCCCAGAGTTTGGGTAAGGTAGGCAGTGACGTGCCGACAGTGAAGAACGCAGAATATTTTGCAGATGCCTTCATGGCTGTTCAGCAGATGATTGAGAAAGGATGGATCATGGCAGGTCACGACATCTCCGCTGGTGGTCTCATCACCACCCTCTTAGAGATGTGTTTTGCCAATACCAAGGGAGGTATGCATATCAACCTGCACGACCTCTGTACTGACGGAGACATCGTCAAGACCCTCTTTGCAGAGAATCCTGGTGTAGTCATCGAGGTCAGCGATGAACACAAGTTTGAGTTCAAGGAGTTCATGGAGGATATAGGTGTCGGCTATGCCAAGATCGGTTATCCTGTAGAAAATAGCCGTTCCATCGTCGTGAAGGCTGGTGACGAAGAGTATACCTTTGATATCGACGCCCTTCGTGACACTTGGTATAAGACTTCCTATCTGCTTGATCGCAAACAGAGTTTCAATGGCAAGGCGAAGGAACGTTATGAGAATTACAAGCAGCAACCTATTGAGATGAAGTTCAACAAGGATTTCAAGGGCACGCTCGCTCAGTATGGGTTGAAGCCTCGGAGAACTCAGAGTTCTCAGAGTACTCCGAAAGCTGCCATTATTAGAGAGAAAGGTACCAATGGTGAGCGTGAGATGGCATACTGTCTGTATCTTGCCGGCTTCGACGTGAAGGACGTGATGATGACAGACCTGATCAGTGGTCGTGAGACTTTGGAGGACATCAATATGATTGTCTTCTGTGGTGGTTTCTCCAACTCCGACGTACTTGGCTCCGCAAAAGGATGGGCAGGTGCCTTCCTCTATAATCCCAAGGCAAAAGAGGCCCTCGACAAGTTCTATGCCCGCAAGGACACCCTCTCCCTTGGTATCTGTAACGGATGCCAGTTGATGGTGGAGCTTGGATTGACAGGTGCTAAAGGTGCCAAGATGCTGCATAACGACTCCCATAAGTTTGAGAGTGAGTTCATCACCCTGACCATTCCACAGAACAACAGTGTCATGTTTGGTTCACTGAGTGGCAACAAGCTCGGTCTGTGGGTGGCTCACGGAGAAGGAAAGTTCTCACTGCCAGAGGCTGAGAGTACCTATAACGTGATTGCCAAGTATAACTATCATGGTTATCCCGCCAACCCAAACGGCTCTGATTATGACGTGGCAGGTATCTGTTCTGCCGACGGTCGTCATCTCTGTATGATGCCCCACTTGGAGCGCGCCATCTTCCCTTGGCAGAACGCCTGGTATCCACGTGACCGTCGCATGGATGAGGTAACCCCATGGATGGAGGCATTCGTCAATGCTCGTAAGTGGATTGAGCAGCAATGAACATCTATTGGGAATCGTTTAAGACTTTCTTTAAGATTGGCATGTTCACCCTTGGAGGTGGATATGCCATGATTCCTTTGATAGAGGAAGAAGTTGTCAACCGTCACAAGTGGGTCAGCAAGGAAGAGATGCTTGACCTGATAGCCATCGCCCAGAGTTGTCCGGGCGTGTTTGCTATTAATATCAGTATCTTTATTGGCTATAAGTTAAGGAAGACGCAGGGAGCCATTGCCACTGCCTTAGGGACGGCACTCCCCTCTTTCCTGATCATCCTTGCCATTGCCATCTTCTTCCATCAGTTTGAGGACAACCGCGTCATTGCTGCCATGTTCAAGGGCATCCGTCCTGCTGTAGTAGCCTTGATAGCCGTCCCCACCTTCCGTCTTGCCCAGCGAGCCCAGTTGAACTGGTTCACGATATGGATTCCCATCGTGTCGGCACTACTGATATGGCTGTTGGGCGTGTCACCTATCTGGGTGATTATTACAGCAGGTGTCGGAGGATTTCTCTGGGGTAAAATTCAAACTTCGTAATGACGAAACGCCGTTATACCGTTATACCGTAATAAGAAAAAATATGATATTCTTCTGGTTGTTTGTCACATTCTTTAAGATCGGGCTCTTCGGATTCGGAGGAGGCTACGGGATGTTGTCGTTGATACAGAACGAGACCGTAGAGCAATGGCATTGGATGACCGCCTCGGAATTCACGGATATCGTAGCCATCTCACAGATGACACCAGGTCCCATCGGCATCAACTCCGCCACCTATTGCGGTTATACAGCCATCGTCAATGCAGGCTATAGTACTCCCCTTGCCATCCTCGGCTCTGCGACAGCCACCTTTGCACTGGTGCTTCCTTCCCTCATCCTGATGATCCTGATCAGTAAGATGTTCATGAAGTATATGAACACCCATCCCGTACAATCCGTATTCCAAGGGCTTCGCCCTGCGGTAGTAGGACTCCTTGCTGCTGCCACCTTGTTATTATGTACACACGATAACTTCTCGACACCCACAGAGAATCCCTGGCAGTTCTATATCAGTTGTGCGCTCTTTGCTGCCACAGCTTTCGGTACTGGAGTCTTGAAGATCAACCCCATCCATATGATCTGTTATAGTGCCTTAGCTGGGTTGTTACTCTTCTACTAACAAAAAATGCGCCCCCGCAAGGGAGCGCACTATTTTGTTTAACTAACTTCTAAGATTAGAGAGCGAACTTGTAACCGATAGTGATAGAGAAGGTGCTGTTGCGACCCTGATCAGTATCCTTAACGAGCTTAGTTACACCAATGTTGTAACGAGCGTCCAAAACAAAGCTCTGATACTCGTAAGAAAGACCTACAGGAATAGAGAAGTTGAAGCTCTTAATTCCATCAAGGTTTTGTGAATTACCATCTACAGAAACCTTGTGACGTACGTTGAATGCGGGCTGGATACCAGCTTTGATGGCAAGACCCTTAATTGGATAGTACTGAGCCAGGATGGGGATATTGATGTAGTCAAGGTTATAATTAGCATCAACCAAAGCAAGACCAATCTCACCACCTTCAGTTGCAGCTCTA
The DNA here is from genome assembly GCA_045117415.1 of Prevotella sp. Lineage (GTDB taxonomy): Bacteria > Bacteroidota > Bacteroidia > Bacteroidales > Bacteroidaceae > Prevotella. The sequence goes on from JBGUNO010000029.1 coordinate 6,569, forward strand.
CCAGCTTTTGCCTTGGCACCTTCCATAGAATACAGAACACCAAAAGCAAGACCGAAGTTCTCAGCAATGCCGTACTCAGCCTCAACACCAGCTACGAGACCTACCTTAGACTTCTTATCGTATAAAATGTCACCAGTGATAGTAGAGATGTTAATACCAGCCTTTGGCATCAGAGTAATCTGACCAACCTCATTCTGTGCGTTTGCACTAACTGCTGCGATCATCATAGCAGCGATCATCATAATCTTTTTCATAATCCTATTCAAATTAAGTGAATAATGTTTATTAACTCTGCTGCAAAGATAGAATAAATTTTTTAAATGACAATGAAATTTAGTTAAAATTTGTACTTTTAGGTGCATTTTTCTTATTTTTCGGTAAATATTTGACGTTTTAGGTTGTAAAAACAAGCCTTATTCTCCAAACTTCCAAATGAATTGTAAGAAAAAGTAAATCGGGAGGACCTGTGAGTCTCTCCCGATTTGAATTTGAATAAGCTCGGTTCTTTGCTTACTTAACCACGAACTTTTTACCATTCTTGATGACCAAGCCTTTATAGCCACTGTTTACACGCTGACCCTTCAGGTTGTAGAGCTGGGTGTTCTCAGATTCAGCAACTTTGACAGCTTTGATACCTGTGGGGGTGCCATCGCTCCATACGACCTCCGAAGTATGACGCTCGCCTGCTCCATAATAAATACTCTGGATGCCGACCTTGGTCCATGTAGCTAACTCAGCAGGATCATCCTCAAGATAAATGATTTCACCTCCCTTATATATATCATAGCCATCATAGTTGTATGGAATCTCTTTGGTGTCCACATCAAAGTCAGTTGGATAAAGTGCTGCTGTAAACACATAAACCTGCTGAGCCCCATTTTTCTCAAACCAAATGGAATAGAACAACTTGTCAAGATTCAATGGATTACCATCGCTATCTACTGTAGGAATATTCGCATAGATCTTATTATAACCTTGCTCCTGTGAGAAATCATGGCTCTCGTAAACAGGATTGACCGGTGTAGCTGCGACCTCATTAAATTTCGTAATAGTAACATCACTGAACAACAGGTAATAGTCCAAAGCGTCTTTCTCACCATTTAACGCCACGGTCTGATTGGTCGAGAAGGTGTTGGTCTCTGAATTGAAATCAAGAACAACATCTACGAACTCATTCTCGGAGTTAAGAGCCGTCAAATAATATGGGAAGGTATAACCCCAAAAAGAGAGATCACCCATATACTGGTTTGCAGGAATAACATACTTACCTGCACCGTTCTTCGTACCCTTTACCCACAGTTCTGGTACATCGGCAGCTATACCCTGAATAAATACATCATTACCAGCAAAGCCCACCTTTACCTGAATGCTGTATGGTTGTGCACCATCCGTTTCTTTACCATTTTCTATCGCATTAGCCGAGAAGACATAGGTTTCAGTCGTCAAACCAACAGGTGCCTCTACAGGAGACTCTGGCATCGCAAACCAGAAAATCGCTGACTTATTGGTGGCACCACCACCCGTATAGATGCTCTGAATACCAAGTTTCTTCCATGTGCTATGAGGCATGTTAAAATAAATATAATCACTATAGAAATCCCAATTGTCAGTGAATCCATAAGGTATTACCGTCATATTCTCTGTCAACTTGGGAAAATCATCAGTAGTAAATACTAGTGGAGTACTTTCATCGTCAACAAAGAACTGATACGACAGCTTCGAAGTAACCATACCATTGCCATCAACATCTACGGTAGGAATTTGGAACGTGACAATATCGCCATAGCTTGTATCCTCAATACCTGTGATGGTTGGGGTAGCTGGGGTTGCAGCAACCTCTGTTACCTTTTCCAAGACTGGATCAAAGTAATTGCCATCATAATATTTACCTCCTAAGACTCCGAAAACCTGTCCTTCAGCACTATAGGTTTCAGTCATGGCATTATAGGTGAAGACAACAGCATCATCGCCATAGAAGAAGTAAGATGAGCCATAAGATCCATATTCACCCATATCTTGCATGGCGGGGAATGTTACCGTATTACCTGATTTCGTTCCCTTGACCCATGCCTGAGGGAGATATTGGCTCATACCCTGGAAATATACATCATTACCATCAACAGCCACATTGATCGGTTTAGAGATTGTTTCTGTTGCCGTTGCTGATTTTTTGTAGCTCATGCTATACTCAGAAGCCTCCACACCTGTCGGTGGGACAACAAGTTCTGCAGGCGAAACAGAAACTGTCTTGTTTACAGGAGCAAATGGTTCAAGCATTAACCTTGACTTGCTGGCGTCAGGTCCTTGAGCATAAGAGAACACAGCGAACAACGCTGATAATAACATTAGAGTAAATTTTTTCATAAGCTTTAAGTTTAAATAAAACAAATACAATTGGTTGACTTTTTATAATCGACAAAATTAATACATTGCTTGTAGTTAACATCAAGAAGAACGCTTATTTTTATACTCTGTAGAAAAATATACTACATAATTGGATATATAATCAAGAAATATACACTTTTTTTTGTTTCTATCTCACAAACAAATCGGGCAGGAACTCTTATTCCTGCCCGATTCATTATCATATACAAGATGTATCTTTATCTCTTCAACTCACGTGGACGAAGGATGTTCTTCAGCACAGCAGGCATTGCCTCCTGACCATCCCTTGTACGGATAGCAGAAGTAGCGCTGCGGCGTGCCCCAGCATCCTCAGGAACCTTATACAAGTATGGATAAATCAACCAGTCAAAATATCCAAGATGATAATCGCTGCTGAACTGTGGTCCGCTGCATCCCCACATGAACCAACTATCAATCTCCCTTTCACTTTCTCCGAATGTTCCAGTCAGTTCATCAATGTACTGGTCACCCTCTTCGAATACAACATTCATTGTAGCACTCTCTGTTCCATCATAGGTAGACCAATATCCTTCGTGGTTACCCCAAGCAAGGAAGAAGTAGTAGGAATCTAAATAACTACCGATAGGTGATCCTGCAGGACCCATTGTCAGCTCATAGTCACCTGTCTGCTTCATCGGATAGGTAAGTGTAAGACCTGACATATAGTCATAAACCAAGCCATTGCTGTTCAGTTCTGACACATAGTAGTAAGTCTTACCGGTTTCTGCGTCCGTATACAAGAGGTAATATTGCCCAAACAACTCATACTGCTCGATAGTAACAGTCTTTGTCAATGAGCCAGAAGTCAGTGTAATATTACCTGTACGTTGCAATTCCGTACTTGCAGCAATACTTACCTCCAGTTTGTTCGTCTCCTCATTGAAAGTAGCAGTTAACCAGTCAGCATCGCTAGTAACCTGTACCTCAATACTACGAATTACTGGAATAGAGAGTTTAGAAGCCTTTTTAGTGGTAGATACATACTTGTCTTTCGCTACTTCCAGCACGATACCACCCTGCTTAATAGTGATCGTCTCGGTAATACCCTCGCCCTGAACGGTGATATGGCCTTCACGAGGATTCTCATCCACGTTGTGCATGATGGTGACATTGATAATGTGATTCTCTGCGTCATAGGTAGCAATCACCCAGTCAACATCTGAAGTTACAGTGAGAGGCACTGTCGTCTCCGCAGCAATCTCATACTCCTGAGTAGAGCCGTTCACGTCTAAAGATCCAATAGACAATGAGAGAACCACGCCATACTGGATGACACTTACCAGCTGCTGGTCACCATTGCTGGCAGTAACGGTGACATGAGTAGCACGTGACTCACGCATAGGGTTAGCTGTAGCGGTAGCCACAATCGTGTTGCCGTTGACAGCAACGGACAGCCATGAGGCAGCTGAGGTAGCTTTAATACCTGTTCCAGTTACCTGAATAGTAGCAGTGCCACCCGCGGCAGCAATCGTTGTCTCGGCAAGCTCCACCTGCACGGAGTTCACTTTCTCCGTGTAGTCGTCGCTGCTACAGGATGTCCACATAAGACATCCCATAGCCAAAACGATTAAACTATATACTTTCTTCATAATGATTCTTCGTTAAATTATTTATAAGCAGGATAAGTAACTACATCCTTCACCAGTTTGATGACATTATCCGGATTATTCACATCAGTAAGGATGAAGTAAGAAGGATTCTTAGCATCGTCACTCGTCAACTTGAAGGTGGTGTAGAAAGGCTGTGTGGCATCTGCGAGGTTATCGTAATTACGATACCAGCCGCCGTTACCAACACTACCGCCAAATGAGAATGTGATAGTATCTGTTCCCTCTGTCTCAAAGTCAAAGACCTCAAGTCCTCTGTATTTGCCACCACTCATGAAGCAGAATCCGTAGCCACCGCCGCCATAAGTACCAATGTAGGCGTAGTCAACATCCTCGCCCTCATTAGACTTACACATATCAGTGAAGCTCTTGAAGCCTGCTGCAGCTACCTCACCCAGATTGCTGGCAGCGATATACCAGTTACCTGCTGGGAATACATCAACAGCATCGTAAGAAACAGTGATAGACAGACCCTTTGTGTCAATCAAAGGAAGAGACTCTGCCCCGTCGACATAATGGATACCAGAAATAACATTGTCCCCTATGGTAATAGGCTGGTTGAAGAGGACGCCTTCATCCGTGAAAGTATAAGGAACCGTCAGGGTCTCTTTCTCACCATTCTCGTCGATATAACTAATGGTATAATTATCGCCATACATGAACTTAGCGGTAATCGCTCCGTCATTATACTTCATAGCAGCATACGAGGACATGTTCTCAGTGACATAGTCCACTCCTGCCAGATATTCATCGCTTGGTTTCTCCAGGCGCTGAAGCGTCATGTAGTTGCCAAACTTCTTACCCTTCAGATAAATGGTGTTACTATCCTCACTGATTCCCATAACGACGAATTCAAAGTCTGCCTGATAGCCAGTGACATCCGTAGGAGCTGTGGCTCCGGCAGGGTCACCATAGTAGTGCAAGATATCATTATAGGTGTCGAATGACAATACAGGACCCTGGTCACGGGTCATCTTATAGGTTGATGTCTCAGCGACATAAATATCATTGACGTCTGTATAACCCTGCTGCTTCAGAGTCACCTTTCCATTCTTGAACTGAGCAGTCATCGTGAAGCTACCATAAGCGTAATCCACGCCCATATAGTAGTTGAAAGCCCATCCATACTGAGCACCTTCCAATGTCTGAATGGTCTCGTTAAGAACACCGTCAATGCGTTCTGCAGCCGACTTCTCAAAAACCTCATCGTCGTCGTGCAGACAAGACTGAAGTCCCAGTCCCACTGCTACAAACATGATATATAAAAATACTTTCTTCATAACCTTGGAATTAGTTTAAGTGTTCGAAATCAAGTTTCATATACTCTGAGGCACGACGCTGAACACATGCACGCATCTCCTCCAAGTCGATATTCCAGCTCTCACGCATATAGTTGCGGATATGAGCCAGCTTCTCATTGATGATAGCCTGACCCGCTGTACCAGCAGATTTCATCTTGGAAGCCCATAATGCATCATTGTTGGTCAGATACTGAGAGTAGAGCTCCGCATAGTCCTCACGAGGCTCTGACATCGCATAGTTACGGATGAATCCCTTAGGCAGTGCCTCCGTATTAGTATCAAACTGATACCAGTCACCACTGACATAGTCACCCTCAGAAATAAGGTCGAATGTGGTATCATACGGCTTCTTCTGGTTCAGGATATGCTGGAACTCATGGTGCAGCGTGGTGAAATACCACTGGTTCAGTGCATCATAGTCATCCAAAGCAAAGCTGGTACCCAGGTTATTCACATTGTAAAGAGTGATCTTGTAACCGCCCTCAGCTGTACCCATCACCACTGTACCGTTGTTCTCGATAGCAAGAGAACCGATAAAGGAGAGGACACGTGGAACATTTGTCTTCACGAAATCCGGACCAGCCACCTCAGCGTAGGCGTCGAACCATAGATACTTCACGATGATTGCCAGCTTTGCACACTTAGCGGAGTCAGCAGGCGTCAACGTATAGTTATGATCCGTCTCCACATCCTTCATACGATAGAGCACCTCTACATTATAAGGATAGGTGAAGTTCTCCAGCAGCCACTGTTCAAACTGGTCGTACTGCGTCGTGGGGTTGGTGGGGAAGATACTCTCTCCACCAGGTTTATCCTCGGAGCAGGCAGTGAAGTTCAACATCACTGCAGCAGCCATAAGTAAAATATATAACTTTTTCATGTTTGTCTTCTTTTATTGTTACTCCTTATTAGCAAATGGATTATCCAAAGACTGATCCTGGTAGATGCTCTCGCCCTTGTCGGTTACCAACACACGATCGTTAGGCTCCAGTCCGGCAGTGATTACATCCTGTGGCAACTGGATAGCGCGGCGTGGGTCGTTTGTATCCATAGTGTCAGTTACACCAGAGATGGTAAAGCTCTTATTGGTCTGACGACGGTAGATAACGATACCATAACGTTTCACATCCTGCATACGGAATCCCTCATGAACAGTCATGATACGACGCAGGTGCATGATAGCCTGCAACAGTGTCTCCTGGTCAGAGCCATCCGCATCAATCGTATATACAGGAGCCTTGAATTGCTTCTTCACGGTAGCAGCGGTAGGCTCATAATAAGCGATAGGCTTATAGAAGTCTACAATCTGAGTAAGCGTATAGGTTTTAGGATTTCTCATGTATACTGAGAGAAGCGTGTTATAATCTCCCACAGCTTTCTGCAAGTCACCTTTCAGCGCATACGCCTCAGCACGCTCCAGCAGCAAAATTTCTGTAGTGAATACAGGGAACTCACTATGTGGGTAACCAATACCTGCCTGTAAGTCTGTGTACTCAAACTGATACAGAACGGTACGATGGAACAGGTTAGCCAATGCGGTATTGCTCCATACAGAAGTCTTGAAGGCGGTGTTGGCAGCACCCCAGGGACCACGAGAGGAGATATCCTCGTCGTAAGTGATACGATAGCTGTGTGCATATTTCTCACCATAGAGATAAGGACCATGGATAGCACCCCACTCAGAATATACAGGCAACAAGAGGAAGTTACACTTCTCGTTGGCATTGACATAAGCCTGAGGGCGAACCTGTCCGTTCGCATTCAGAGACCAGTAATAGTCCCAGTCACGAGCCTTGGCGGCAGGGTTTCCACCCAGTACCTTGCTAGCATACTGGATAGCCTTGTCGAAATCACCTTTATAGAGGTAGAAACGGGCTGCGAAAGCATTACCGGCATCAGGTGTGAAATGGAACTTAGGTTTATCATAAGAGGTACCCAGCAATGGAAGTGCTTTTTGGATGTCCTCGTCAATCTGGTCATAGAGTTCCTTCATCGTTCCACGCTCGTAGACCTGTCCTACCACTTTCTCTGGATGAATAGGGAAAGGCAGACCAAGGTCTGTCTCCGCAGTGGCAGGGTTATATGCCTTACAGAACACGGTAGACAACTGGAAGATAGCGAAGGCACGACACATCAGCGCCTCACCCAGCTGCTCACTGAACTTAGCCTGGTCAGAACTGCTCTCAATAAAGTCGATAGCCGCATTGGCAGAAGCGATGGCACGATAGTGAGAATTCCACAACTGCTGTGGTGACTCATCGGCACCAGTCTCCGTAATATCATCCCAACTATAAGCCTGACGCTGGAAACGGTCAGCCTCAGACCAGTCTGGAGCTACACAATCGTCTGTGTTATCGGAATACATCTCCAACAGATAAGCAGGATGCTGCTGTGGATAGGCACTCACTAACAAGCCTTTGACATCATCCACTGTCTGAAGCTCCATACGGTTATCAGGCAGCTTGTCCAGCCAGTCGTTGCAGGAGGTCAGTCCCATGCTCAAGGCAATGATGGATAATCCTATATATTTCTTCATAATAATATCTTTTTTACTTTATATATGTTATACCTTTTTAGAATCCCACCTTCAGTGTAGCTGTGAACTGCTTGGGCACAGGGGCAGAGACACCACCGGAGCGGAAGAACTCAGGATCCTGACCGTTCAGCTTCTTGTCGGCATAGATCAGGAACAGGTTGGTTGCCTGAATTTTCAGAGAGAGGTTGTTCAACGGCTTAATCCAAGTCTTGGGGAAGTCATACTGCAAGGAGATCTCCTTCATGCGGATGAAGTCACCCTTGGCGATACGCACGTCAGAATAGTTATAGGCATTATAGCCATAACGCAGGTAACGGTTGCTGTCGTACTGAGCCTTGCTCAAGATAACAGGAACGTTCGTGCGGAGCTCGTCACCAGGAACCATCCAACGATCCTTGAACTCCTTCGTCATTGAGCTCAGGTCGCTGTAAGAGCCAGAGAAGACAGGATCCAGGCGAACGACGTTACCAAAGCTGTAAGTGATGAAGAGGTTCAGGGTGAAGTTCTTCCACTTGAAGAGGTTACCGAAAGAACCCTGTACTGTCGGGTCTGTCGGACCTTCATACTTCAGGAAGTCCAGTTTATCACGCTCCTGGAAGTTGATGTCATAAGTGGTGATCTCACCTGCCTCATTCATGAAGGTAGGCATACCATCCTCGTTCAGACCCATGAAAGGAATAGAGAACAAGGCGCGGACAGGATAGCCCTCACGACGACCACCGAAGTTGGTAATCAGGTCGATGACACGGTCACGGCTCTGCAGGTTGGTAATCTCTGTCGTAGAGTGAGAATATACCAAAGAGGTGGTCCAGCTGAAGTCTTTGTTCTTGATGTTGGTGGTACTGATAGACAGCTCCTGACCACTTGACTTCATGTCGGCGGCATTTGCCCAGCGGATAATCTGACCACCGATACCCTGTGTGGCAACAGGACCGATCTCGTCGAAGTTCCTACGAGAATAGATATCGAAGGCTACATTGATGCGGTCGTTCAGGAAACCTGCCTCGAAACCGAAGTTGAACTCGTGCTTCTTCTCGTAGGTCAGCTCACTGTTCTCCAGGTCGCTCAGCTCGATACCCGTCTCCTTATCCTGAGTAAACACGCGATAAGGATTATATGCCATGAACACATTGGTAGAGCTACAATAAGCTGTGGGAGGAGGTGTAGCGGTCAAAGAATAAGACATCTTCAATTTCAGGTGAGAGAGCACCTTACTGAACTTCTCGAAGAATTTCTCCTGGTCTACGTTCCAAGAACCAGAGATGTTCCATGTCGGAGTCCAACGGGCGCTGTGGCTCTTACCCATAGCGTTAGAACCCTCATAACGGTAGGTACCGTTGATGACGTAACGGTTGTCAAAGCCATAAGTGGCATTTGCGAAGAAAGCTACTGAACGAGAGTTCGTATTACTCAATGAATAATAGTCTGTATTCTCCTCCAGACTCTTCTTGAAGAACTGGTATACATAGTAAGGAATCTCACCCTTTGCATATTGCATACCCCAGCCGTTGAACCAAGAGCGGCTACGCTCGATACTGGTACTCTCCATACCTCCGAAGGCATTTACATAGTGCTTGCCACCAAATGTGTGGGTGTAGTTGGCTGTCAGACGGAAGTTCAGGTCTGTCATTTTGTTATCAGTACGCTTGTACATACCACCATTAGGAAGAACGGTGATAGGCAGTGCGTACAACTGATCCGGGTCAGTATACAGATACTTGTTGGCATCACGGATCAAGGAGTTACCCATTGCACGATAAGCCTCTGCCTGGTTAGAGTCATCCAGGATCTTATACTCCTGGGATGTCGTTGTATATTTCAAGGCACCCAATGCTGACAGCTCGAGGTCAGGGATGGGCTTGTACTTCAACTCTGCCTGGAACTTGGTATCAACGAAGTTCACGTCGATATAGTTGGTATTCAACTCATGCATGATGTTGAAAGGAGCATAGTTGGACTGATAGTAGGTGTCAGGATCCAAAGCACGGGAAGTGTTCAACGCATAAGAATAGGGGTTGATATCGAAGTCACGCTTCACATTACCGGAAACGACGTCGACATCCTGACTCAGCGTACCAGGGGCGCGCTGCTTACGATAGCTGCCACTACCAATCAGGTTAATGGTCAGGTTATCCAGAATCTTATGGCTGACATTCAAGTTCATGGTATAACGCTCTACCTTAGACTGCTTGTACCATCCTGGATCAATCATAGCAGAGATAGAAGCGTAGTAGTTTGACTTTGCCGTACCACCGCTGACACTGATAGAGTGGTTCTGCTGGATAGCGCCAGAGAAGAGCTCAGAGAACCAGTCTGTATTGCGGAACTCCGCATTCTGCAGATAAGCATTACGAGCTGCCTCTGTGTTGGCAAGTGCGAAAGCACCTGTCTCTGGGTTATAGGTATTAATCAACTCATACATCTTACCATAGACACCATAATCAGAGCCGTTCAGAACAGAGCTGAAATTCAACCAACCCTTATCCTGCAACTCACGATAGATACTCATCTGGTCCTGAGAGTTCAGGATGTTGAAGTTGGAGTAGCTCGGTATCAAACGAGTAGTGAACTCACCCGTATAGTTGATGTGAGCCTGTCCTGACTTACCTTTCTTGGTGGTGACGACAATCACACCAGCCATGGCGCGGGCACCATAGATAGAGGTAGCACTACCGTCCTTCAGGATCTGGAATGACTCAATATCATCAGAGTTCAAACCTGCGATAGCACTGGAGATCAGCGTCTCTGGGTCACCAGAAGACAAAGCGTCTGCGTCGATATCCGTTACGTCCTCCATGATGACACCGTCAACAACCCACAAAGGCTTTGACGAACCATAGATAGACGTGGCACCACGTACACGGATTTTAGGAGCAGTACCGAAGGTACCTGTCACGTTCTGCACGCTGACACCGGCAGAACGACCTTCCAGAGAACGGCTCACATCGGCAATACCGTTCAGAAGGGCATCCTCTGCGTTCACCTTATCGGTGGCACCTGTAAACATACGGCGGTCCATACGCGTCATACCCGTTACCACAACCTCCTCAAGGGCGGCACTGGGCTGCAGCGTAATGGTCATACCACTCTTAGGAGCCACTGTCTGTGTCTCCATACCAATATAACTCACTACAATTTTCTTGCCGGAGGGTACTGAGATGGTGAACCGACCGTCGGCATCTGTAACAGTACCTGTCTTCTGACCCTGAACCAAGACTGTAGCACCAATAATTGGCTCATTGTCTTCTCCAGAGATGACGGTACCAGAAACTTTAGTCTGGGCAAGTGCCATTCCTAAACTCAGGAAAAGGCATGCCATAAACATCGTTAGTCTTTTTTCCATAAACACTCTCTTGTTAATATTTTATATTATTATTTAAGTTTCCATCAACATCAAGTACGTACATTCAGCCCCTCTCAGAAGGGGTCCACGCACAAGATTTTGCAAAAATACAACAATTATTCACAATCAGCAAATAATTTTTATAAAAAACAGCCTTTTTGCGTCCATTTTTAACATTTTGCCTCCTTTCTGTACCAAACTATTGTGATAAATTGCAAAAAATGATCTATAGAGAGAAAAAGGGGGAAAGCTCCTATATAATATAATAAGGTACGCGAGAAATCTCTATGACATACGCTGTATATAAACAACAATGCCTTCCATACTTGATGGAAGGCATTGCTATGAGACGTTCCTGCCCGACTTTGTTTAGCTCACTAATACCACCAGATACTTGCTGGTAGACCAGAACAGTTGTGGGTTAGTGATGCGGAGCACATACTGTTTGTTGGCATCACGCTCCAGGACATAGCTGGAAGCAGGGTGAGCTGTCAACAGCTTGGCTGAACGGGAATAGAGCTTGATCTCCTTGTCGACACGGATATCAATCTTCGTGAAGTACTCACGATTGAAGTTTGACTGGAGCACCTTGCCGTTTTCGATGATACGCTGTTCCTTCAGCTCCTTCTTCGTACCAAACACAAACCATGCGGTATTGAGCGCCTTGTCCTGAGCCGAGATGGTCTCTGTCTTCTGCGAGATCTCCGCCTTCTGCTGAGAAGTCTCCACGGTGAGGTCAGCCACCTCATTACCTAATTCGGCAAGACGGATGTCACGAGACTTCAAGTCGAGTTTCAACTGGTTGATCTCTTTGTCTTTCTCCTCCATCTGTGCCACGAGGTTCTCGATGGTCTTACGCAACTCGTCACCCTTCACGGAACTGGTACGCAACTGGTTCTTCAGTTTGTTGATGAGCTCACGGTTGTGCTGCATCGTCTGCTGGATCTGTGCGATATTGTCACGGATACGCTGGGTGCGGTTAGAGCCCTCACCATCCTTGGCAAGTGTCACACGGTCCTGGGCGGCATTGATGGCACGGAATCCCTCCTCGATCTCGTTGAAGGTAGCCATCATGTCGTTAATCTCATTGTCTTTCTGCTGGATGATACGGTTCAGCGAGTCAGCCTGCTGCGCCATCATCAAATCCTCTGTCTTGGGTCCCTGCTGCTTGCAGGCTACCACTGCTACGGCACCAAGTGCCAAAATCAATAACTTTTTCATCTGATTATAATTTTTAATCTTTCATCTTTCATTTTTCATCTTTCATCTTTCATCTTTCATCTTTCATCTTATCGTCCTGCCAGGACGATAACAAACTCCCCTCGTGGCTCCTGCTCGGTGAAATGGGCGATAACCTCTTCCAACGTGCCACGAACACTCTCCTCATGAACCTTACTGATCTCACGACAAACACTCACCTGGCGGTCCGGTCCCATCACCTCCGCGAATTGCTGTAAGGTCTTCAGCACCCGGTAGGGTGACTCGTAGAACACCATCGTGCGTTCCTCTTCGGCGAGACTCTGTATCTTTGTCTGGCGACCTTTCTTCTGAGGGAGGAAACCCTCAAAACAGAAACGGTCACAAGGAAGACCGCTGCTCACCAAGGCTGGAACGAAGGCGGTGGCACCTGGCAAGGTCTGTACCTCGACACCGGCACGGACAGCCTCCCGTACCAGATAGAACCCCGGGTCGGAGATTCCTGGTGTGCCGGCATCACTGATCAGGGCAATGGTCTGTCCTGCCTGCAGGCGTTCCACGATAGCGGCACTCGTACCATGCTCATTGAACTTATGATGGGAAAGGAGGTGCTGCTGAATCTGAAAGTGCTTCAGCAGGATACCTGATGTCCGCGTATCCTCAGCCAGCACGAGGTCGGCTTCCTTCAGGATACGGATGGCACGGAGTGTCATATCCTCCATATTGCCTACAGGCGTGGGAACAATATACAAAATGCCCATGACGGGTGCAAAGATACTGCTTTTTACATAAATCTTCCGTCCTTTAACTCCCTTTAACTCCATATTCTCCTTTAAGTCCACTTTTTTTACTTATCTTTGCGCCATGATTTATAAAAATATCATGCTTTAACCCTAAAATGATTTTTATTATGAAACAGAGAAAGTTTAATCTGATGTACCTGCTGCTGATTGCAGTATTCGTACTTTCATCGTGTGCAAAATCTTCTAAGAACTCTAAGTTCATCCCTGCCGATGCTGCTGTTGTCAGCCTCGACATCAAGCAGATGTTTGAGAAGAGTAACCTGGGCGACAACGAGGAAGCCAAGAAAAAAATGCTGGAGATGATAGAGGGTAATGCCAAGAATCAGGACACCAAGGACCTCATCAAGAAAATCGTGGAGGATCCCGCCAAGGCTGGTGTTGACCTGCGCGAGCCTATCTACATCTTCACTATAAAGGGTGAGAAGAACGCTGTTATCGGTACGATTCTCGATAAGGACGACTTCGCCCAGCTTATCAATACTGCCGCTAAGGAAGGTGGCGAGGAAGGCTGCAAGGAGAAAGACGGTATCATGTATCTGCAGGTCGACAAGAATGTCATCGCTTTCGACGATGCCACTTTCTTTGCCTCTGAGAGCTATAGTCTCGACGAGATTATCGCTAAGTTCAAGAGCGACGACACCAAGGACACGATGGCTGAGAGCGAAGACTTCGCCAAGCTCGTGGATGTTAAAGGCTTTGCCAAGGCGCTGATTCCTATGGGAGCTATCGAGGATCAGATAGATGCCGCTTCCAAGAAGATGCTGCCAGAGGGCGCTGAGCTGAAAGACCTCAGTCTTCTTCTCGGTCTTTCCTCCGATAAGGGTGAGGCTAAGTTCTACTTTGAGTGCATCGCCAAGTCTGACGCTTGGAAGAACTCTATCAAGGAGTCTTCCGACATCTGCGGAAAGATCAGTGGTGACTACCTGAAATATCTCCCGAAGGGTGCTTTCATGATGTACACCAACATCAATGGTAAGAAGGCATTTGACTTTTTTGACAAGAAAGGTTTCTACGCCCAGGCTGGCGTAGAGGGTCAGAAGGACATGATCAAGAAGATCCTGGAGGCTATCGATGGCGACTTCGCCATTGGCGTAGGAGAGTTCAAGGGTGATCTGCCTGAGGTTGGAGCTTACCTGAAGACGAAGGATGCCAGCCTTGCCGATATGGCTAAGGAACAGGGTATGAAGCCAGAGAAGGGTATGGACTTCGGTTTCAAGGATGGCGCTACATATATTGCTGTTGGCGAGAATGGTGCTTTCACCGAGGTGAAGGACGGTTTCGACAAGGGTGCTGTCAGCGGACGCCGCGTTTATATATACTGTGACATCGCACTGATCAGCAACATTGCCGGAAAGGTTGACCGTAGTGCCGGTAGTGCCGCACAGATGGCTAGCGACCATATCAAGACGATTGAGTTCTATGACACCAGTGATACTGCTGGCGAGTTCATCGTGAAGCTGAAGGATACCGACAAGGATCCTATCAAGTATCTCCTGGATATGCTCATCGAGCAGCTTTAATCTTTCATCTGTGAACAGATTGCTTTACCGGCTGTTAAGCCGACATATGAACGCAGGACAGTTGGCGGGCTTCGTGCTCGCCAACCTCTGTGGTATGACGATCGTTCTGGGAGCCATCCAGTTTGCCACCGACATCATCCCGATGTTCACAGGCAATGACAGCTTTATGAAACCAGGACAGATGGTGATGGCGAAACATGTGAGTACGATGCGCACACTGACTGGTAAGGCACCGACTTTCTCAGAGAAAGATATCGCCGAGGTACGCCAACAGCCTTTTGTCAGCAATGTGGGTTCTTTCACGCCCTCCCTTTTCAGCGTCGTCGCCACCCTTGGCAGCGAACGACTGGGCGTACAGTTCTCTACGGAGATGTTCTTCGAGGCAGTACCTGACGACTTCATGGATATCGACCTCTACCGTTGGAAATGGGAGCCTGGCAGTCATGAGATACCTATCGTACTGCCCCGCAACTACCTCAACCTTTATAATTTCGGCTTTGCCAGCAGTCAGGGGCTTCCCGTCCTCTCCGAAGACCTTGTCTCGATGGTGAAGATACGCTTCCACCTTCGTGGAACGGCAGGAAGCAAGGACTTGACGGGTCATGTCGTGGCTTTCTCCAAGAGGCTCAACACCATCCTCGTTCCTCAGAGATTCATGGACGAGATGAATGCCACCCTCTCACCTGACCGTGAGGCAAAACCCTCACGACTTATCGTCGCCGTCAGCAATCCTACTGACGAGAAGATTGCCGAGTTCCTCGCCTCAAAAGGCTATGAGACAGAGGCTAATGATACTGAAACGGCACGTACGGCACACTTCCTGCGTATCATCACCAGTATCGTCCTCGCCATAGGACTCATCATCAGTGCGCTCGCCTTCTACGTCCTCCTGCTCAGCATCTTCCTGCTATTGCAGAAGAACACGGAGAAGATTGACAACCTCTTGCTGATAGGCTATTCCCCTCAGGCTGTGGCACGTCCTTATCACCTGCTGACGATCTGCCTCAACACACTGGTACTTGTGCTATCCGTCGTCATCGTCTTGTCTTTGCGTGGATACTACCTCCCACTCTTCGGACAGCTCTATCCCAGTTATAGCGCGGCAAGTCTTACCCCTGCCCTGCTCACGGGTGTCGGACTCTATCTGTTAGTCGCCTTTCTCAACTACTTTGCCATCCGTCGTAAAGTGATGAGTGTGTGGCACCTCCATGAGCGCTAACAGAAAAAACATCCCAAGAAATTTGGCAGATTCAAAAAAACATTGTACCTTTGCACCGCATTTCAAGAAATGCGTTGTGATTGTGGGCTGCACCTCAGCAAAAAACAAGTTTTCTGCATTCGGTTTGCACCACAATTGTCACCTGCTTACAAGCAAATAGGTTGATCCGTTAGCTCAGTTGGTAGAGCACAACACTTTTAATGTTGGGGTCTTGGGTTCGAGCCCCAAACGGATCACAGAAAAGAGGTCTTTATGACCTCTTTTTTGTTGCTTGGAGGCTCTCACCCAAGGGTTCTTTCAGTCGCTTTCGCTTTGTGAAAGCGTTTCTGCGAAACGATGACGAGCCCCAAACGGATCACAAAAAAGAGACCTACCGGTCTCTTTTTTTATACACAACTTATCAAATTTTCAAAAGAAAGTATTATCTTTGCCAACGAAACAAATAACCAATCATCAATAAACCTATGACAAAGAAAACTCTTTTCCTGACAGCAGTGGCATGCATGATGCTGACCATTCCATCGTATGCGCAGAAGAAAAGCATTAAAAAGAAGAAAGCTGCCTCTCAGCTGGTGACTTACCCGCAGCGTGACGATGCCTTCAAAAGCAACTACAAACTGACAGCCATCGGCAAGTTCGACGCGAATAACGTGCAGAACATGACCTTCACAAAGATGCCGACGCCCTATTTCACAGGTCATGTGCTGAAGCGTGACATGAGTCGTAAACAGGTGAGACTGACACAGGTATCATGCAGGGAGAACCTGATTACCGACGACGAGGACTGGGTAAGGAACAACGACCTGACACTTCGTGAAGAGCGTGTGGAGACACCCATGAATCAGTTCGGACCCCGTTTCCGCTATAGGACAGGCGGCTATCTCATCACCACTTACGGAGTACACTGGGGCTATACGGGATTAGTGGTCATTACCGACGAAGCACAAGAGACCCTCTATGCCGCCTATGACTTCGAGAACTTCAAGTTCTCGCCCAAGACGACACTGATGGGTAACTATCAGAGCGTCAACGATTTCTTCATCGAGGGTAATATCCTGTATATCGCCCACGGCAGCAACGGCTATTCCGATGGCGCAGGCTACCAGACTGGCTATATCACCGCCTTCAATATGGAGAACGGAGAGATTATCTGGACCACCCAGCCTTTGACCTGTAACTCCCATTTCGCCATCGTCGACAACTCCATCATCTGCGGATACGGATTCACCGGTGAGCCTGACAACCTCTTTGTCCTCGACAAGTACAGTGGTCAGCGCATACAGAAGATTCCTGTGAAGAAGATGGTGAACGAGGTGGTGCCGAAGGATGGCGTGGCATACGTGCGTACCTATAGTTTCGACTACGTGTTCAAGATGCAATAAACAAACATTTTGTCATTGTGTTCGCACGCAGGCTATATGTTTTTAATTGTGTTCTAAGATTTCTTGATTAGTATCAAATCTATTCATTTGGTCTTACAAAAGATAACCGTTTTGAGTGGAAAAAAGATAGGCGGCACATATCGCATAGATAGGTGCCGCCTAACTCGTGCAAGCCCAATTCTATTTTACAAAAACACGTTTTTCATCAAAAAACAGCCCCAAAACGCATCTCAATATGACTTTTTGCGTAGTGAGGATTGGGTGAAATCCTCTTTTTTGCGTTCAAATGTTATTTTTCCGTAAAAAAATTACGGACATTAGGCTTTTATCTGTATATTTGCAGCAGAATAAACAAAGAAAATAGTTATGCTTATCAAATTTGCCGTAAAAAACTTCCGAGGCTTTTCAGAAAGGATTGAGTGGGATTTATCTCATCCCAGTAATTACTCGTTTAACACCAATGCCATTAAAGATGGTGCTGTAAAGAACGGTATTATCTATGGTCCTAATGGTTCTGGAAAGTCGAATTTTGCATTGGCAATCTTCGATATTGTCTATCACATGACGCAAAAGTACAAGAAAGGGGACTTCTATAAAGACTATACATATGGAGGAGATCCAAAAGGAAAAGTGCTGTTTGAATACACTTTCAAGTTTGGCTCTCAAATAGTGGAATATAGTTACGGCAAGAATATACTCGGCATGTTGTTTGCTGAATCTTTGTCAGTTGATGGTGTGAATGCGTTTAGACGCGAATTTGATAAATTAGAACTTGACGAAGAGCAGTTTCCAATCAATGCTGATGCCAAAAAGAACCTTCAGGCGAATGCCAACAATATTTCCATTGTGAATTATCTGCTTACTTCATATCCTCTATCCAAGAAGCACTATCTTATTCTCTTGCGTGATTTTGTTAATTCTATGTTATGGTTCCGCAGCCTCAAGGCAAATGAATACATAGGTTTAGATAATGGCATTACGCAATTAGATGAATATATCATCCAAAATAATTTAGTGGAAGATTTTACAGCTTTTCTTAAGAATCTTAGTGGTCAGGACTTTATATTCGTAAAGCCTAATCCAACTGATAAGCTTCTTGCATGCAAATTCAAATCAGGAACAGTATTGTTTGATGACATTGCTTCTACAGGAACTCTTTCGCTACAGCTTCTCTATTATTGGCTGAAGAAGATGAACAATGCTTCATTTGTCTTTATCGATGAATTTGACGCCTTCTATCATTTTAAGCTGGCTTTCGAAGTTTGCAAGCAATTGTTCAATCTCAATTGTCAGGTATTCACGTCATCTCACAACACATATCTTATGACAAATGATTTACTTCGCCCAGATTGTAATTTCATTCTACAGGACAACAAAATCAAACCCCTGCAGGCTTGCACAGAAAAAGAATTGAGATTTGGTCATAACATCGAGAAATTATTCAGAGGAGGGGCATTTGAAGTATGATCCTATTTGTATTTGAAGGTAAAGACGATAAGATTTATTTCGAGTCTATCAAACGACTTTTCTTTCCAGAGAAGTTGGATACCTTTGTCTGCACATATAATAGCAATATATATTCCCTTTATACCAAGCTGAAAGCTCATGATGCTCTAAAAGAAATGTTGGAAGTCGATACAGTTTCCGTCCTAAAAGAAATACTTCTTGAGAAGGGCGATGAGACACTAAAGGATATTCGCGAAGATGAGGTGTCAGAAATATATGATAATCAGCTTACCAAATATGTAGGTACAAGAGAATGTAAAGTTGCTATCCTTAATGCGTTCCCAATTTTCTTATTCGACTATTTCGGTAATAAAATAGTTAGTGATATTAATAAAGTATAACAATATGAATAACAAAGAACCTGGCTACGTTTACATACTGACTAACCCCAGCTTTCGCGAGGATTGGGTGAAGATTGGGAAGTCAGAGAATACCGTTTCCAGATGGTGCGCCAATAAGCTACAGCCATCCATACAACAATTGAATGAAACAGCCAATATCCTAAATGTGGATGTACGCACATTGATGACCTCTAATTTATAATATAAATATGGATTTACAGAAAATACAGCAATATAAATCAGCCTTCGACTTGATTGCAAAGGAAATAACGGATGACGAAGGAAATGATATAGAAGTATGGTATGCACGTGAATTACAACAAGTGCTAGGGTATGCCCGATGGGAGAATTTTGTGGTAGCCATTGGGCGTGCTATGGAATCGTGTAAGACGCTGGGAATCAGCATTGATGATCATTTTCGTGAGGTCACGAAAATGATAGCTTTGGCAAAAGGTGCTCAGCGCGAAGTTCAAGACTTTATGCTTACCCGTTACGCTTGTTATTTGATTGCACAGAATGGTGACCCGAAGAAAGAAGAAGTGGCTTTTGCACAAAGTTACTTTGCTGTTCAGACCCGTAAGACAGAACTCATAGAAGAGCGATTGAACGAGGTGGCACGTCTGAATACCCGTGAACGGCTACGTGTTTCTGAGAAACAATTAAGTCGCAACATCTATCAGCGCGGAGTGGATGATCGCGGCTTTGGTCGTATCCGTTCCAAAGGAGACTCCGCCCTGTTTGGTGGGCTCTCCACTGACCAAATGAAACGGAGACTTGGTATCAAAAGCGGTGCTTTAGCCGATTATTTGCCCACACTGACGATTGCAGCCAAGAATCTTGCTACGGAAATGACTAATTATAATGTGGAACAGAAAGACCTCTATGGTGAAGCAAGTATCACCGCAGAGCATGTGCAAAACAACCGCAGCGTTCGTGGTATGCTGGGGCAGCGTGGAATCAAGCCAGAGGAACTTCCACCTGCCGAAGATATTAAGAAGGTAGAACGGCGTGTAGCTAAAGATGAGAAAAACATGCAAAAGGACACGTCGAAGTTACCAAAGAAATAGAATAATAACCAATAAGGCAATGAGTAACAAAGAACCTGGCTACGTTTACATACTAACTAACCCCAGCTTTCGCGAGGATTGGGTGAAGATTGGCAAGAGTTCACGCCCTGTGGACGTGAGAAGTAAGGAACTGGATAATACTGCCGTTCCTTTGCCTTTCGAGATATTCGCCACAATGAAAACCACGAAATACAATGAGGTGGAGAAGTTGGTGCATAAGACGATTGATCGCCTCACCGATCTGCGCATTCGCCAAAATCGTGAGTTCTTCAATGTCGCACCACAGATGGCGCTCGACATCTTCCGTGATATTGCTATGACGATAGATGATGCTGAAGTGACACTCTATGAAGATAACAAACCTATCGTGGAAAGCGAACACAAAGAACATCAGAAGCGAGAAGTGAAACGCCCCCGCTTTAAGTTCTCCATGTGTGGTATTAAGATTGGCGAACAAGTCACCTTTGACCCTACGGGTCTTGTTGTGAAAGTCGCCTCTGATGACAGCATTGAATACGAAGGACGTATCTATAAACTCTCCCCCTTCGTTGGCACCTTCATGCCCGAAGACCATCGCAACACTTCTGGAGCTTATCAAGGTGCCAAGTACTTCTCATATAATGGGAAAGTGTTAGATGAGATTAGGAAAGAAAAAGAAAACATTGAGAAAATATGAATAGTAGTTACTACCAGAATATAATAAATCAGTTGGATAAAGAAATCGCTGATTTAGAAACAAAGATTGCTGCAGAATCTAAAATAGAAGCAGAAAAGTCTATGAGAATTCTAAATACTCGAAAGAGTATTACTAAATATACATCTGCAACAACTGCAAATATGAAGATGCGGCAAATTGAAGGATATAATAGAGAAATTGCCAGAGCACAACAAAAAAGAGCCGATTTGCAGAAAAAACAAGCAGACAAAAGATCTCAACGTGCAAAATATGCTATCGATCTACAGCGTGAAATTGAAAAGGAAAATAAAAAGAACCTTCTTGAACAAAAGAAGATACAAGATATGTATGAGCAAAAAGTAGAAGCTTTAACAAAATCATTAAATGAGGCTCTTGCATCAAATTCATCTTCGACAAACCTGTATAATCAGACTAATCAAACAGAGTATGATGTTTTCATTTCACATGCCTCAGAAGATAAAGAGCCTTTTGTGGAAGAATTGGTTCACGCTTTAAGAGATAGAGAAATTAGAGTTTGGTATGACTCCTTAAATATTACATGGGGTGATTCTTTGAGAAGTCAAATCGATAAAGGTCTGAATAGATCAACTTTTGGCATTGTGATTTTATCAGAAAACTATATCAAAAAAGGATGGACACAATATGAGTTAGAAGGGTTGTTCAATATAGAGATGACAAAAGGGAAAACGATATTGCCCATTTGGCATAATATAACAAAACAGCAAGTGATGGATTTTAGTGCGACTCTTGCTGGAAGGAAAGCATTAACAACTGCTACAATGACAGCAGATGAAATAGCAGACACGTTTGTAGAACTAATAAAGAGTAGTAACAATGATAAAACAGATAATTGATAAGAACGCTGAAGTGAAGCCAAATTCGAAAAAGTTGGAGGCTTTAAAGGAATATTTTGCAGGATGCTTTACGGCAGAAGGAGCCTTTGATATAGAAAGGTTCAAGGAGATGATGAAGGATGAGGTGGATATCAGCAATGAGGGCTATTCACTTGACTTCTTAGGTAAGGATTATGCAAACCTGATTGCCTCTATTGATACGACAACGGTAATAGAGCCGGATTTGGAGCACAACAGCAAGCCAGAGAACAAGGATAGTGAAAACATATATATCAGTGGTGACAATCTGGATGCGCTGAAACACCTGTTGAAGTCGTATGCAGGTAAAGTGAAGTGCATCTATATTGATCCGCCTTACAATACGGGTTCTGATGGGTTTGTCTATAATGACAATTTCAGTTTTACGCCAGAAGAACTGGAAAAGAAACTCAGTATTGACGAGGATGAAGCCAAGCGCATTCTTGACCTGACTTCAAGAGGTAGTAGCACACATTCTGCATGGTTGATGTTTATGTCACCTCGACTACAATTAGCACGTGACCTACTGAGCAAGGATGGAGTTATTTTTATTTCAATTGACGATAATGAGCAGGCAAATTTGAAATTACTTTGTGACTATGTATTTGGAGAAGAGAACTTTTTGGCTCAGATAACTGTACAATCAAATAAAAGAGGCCAAACATATAAAGCTATTGCAAAAACTCATGAGTATTTATTGGTTTATGTTCATAGCGAGTCTACTATTATTTATGAATTGGAAAAAGAGTTAGATGCAAACATACAGAAAGACGATATTGGGGATTTTTCAGAAAGGGAGTTAAGAAATCGAAATCCTAAGTACGGAAAGTTTAATCGTCCTAATTTATATTATCCGATATATGTAGATAAGGGCCAAATAGATCCTAATGGATATTGTCCTGTAAGTTTGGAACCCTCTTCAAAATATACTATAGAAGTTTACCCATTAAATAGTCAAAATGAAGAAAGTTGTTGGAGATGGGGTAAAAAGAAATTCGAGAAAAATACTGACGCTAATAGTATGATTAGTAATGTTGTTGCAAGAAAAAAACAGTCTGGCGATTATGGTATTTATGAAAAATACAGAAAAGGAACATATAAAGCCAAAACTATTTGGTATGAAGATGTTGTATTGACTGATGACGATGATGATGACGATGAAATATGGAACGAGACAGGAGTGATTACAGAGCAAGGGTCAACAGAATTGCGCAAATATGGAATGGGAGAAGTTTTTGATTTTCCCAAGCCTTCATATCTTATCAGAAAAGTTCTCTCCATTGGTTCGGATTTAGATGCGATATGCGTAGACTTCTTTTCTGGTTCTGGAACGACAGCCGAAGCAATTATGCAACTTAACTCAATAAAAGGTTATCGTAAATATATTGCTGTTCAATTGAATCTTGATTTGGACTTAAAATTAGAAACAACTCCTAAAACAGATAAACCTAAAGTTCAAAAAGTAATAGATTTCCTTGAAGAGAATAATTATCCGCATACTTTGGATTATATAGGATTTGAACGTATCAAACGGGCTGCTGCGAAGATTCGTGAGGAGAATCCAAAATTTGATGGTGACTTAGGCTTTAAGCACTACACATTAAGAGACGTTCCAGAGAACGTTCTGGATAAGTTAGAAGCGTTCGACCCACGAGTTTCTGGCTTTGCCAATAATATATTGGAAGAGTTTGGACGTGAGACAGTGTTGGAGACATGGAAAGTGAACGATGGCTATGGTATGAATGCCAAACTAAAGCCTGTGCAATTGGCAGACTATATTGCCTATCAATGTGGTGACCACCTCTATTTGACTGACGAAGGTATGAGTGATGATTCCGTTACAGCGTTAGTAGATAAATATGGTGAGCAATCGGATTGGGGACCCCATTATGTGGTACTCTTTGGCTATAGCTTTAATTTCGGCACTACCGATGCCTTGAAGAAAAACCTGCCATTGCTGAATGAAGGCGAGAAGCAGATTAAGATTAACATTGACATCAGATATTAAGCCACATGGATATCATACTTGAAGCAGGATTACCACATCAACAGATACCCGTTGACCGTTTGGCAGAAGTCTTTAAGCAGACTCATCTGGATATTCCTGTCAAACCCTACGAGAATCCAAGGATAGACCATAAGGATGTTACAACGGAACATAACCTTCGAAACATTCTCTTTACGCAAGAGATGAAACCATATAATAGAAAGGTGGTGATGCCAGAAAAAGGTACACTAAACCTGGATATTAAAATGGAAACAGGAACGGGTAAAACATACGTCTATACACATTCCATCTACGAACTACATAAGCGTTATGGGTTCAATAAGTTTGTGGTTGTGGTACATTCGTTGCCCGTAAAGTCTGGTGCAGTGCAATTTATTAGCGATCCATACGTGCAACGTCATTTTCGTGATACGTTGGGTTATAGTTCGGAGATAGAACTTTGCGAAGTATCAGCCTTGAAGAAAAAGAAAAAGGGGCATAACTATTTCCCATCATCAGTGCGTGACTTTGTGAATGGTTCCTGCCAGAACAAGAACAGGATCTATGTCATAGTAGTCAATCAGCAGTTACTCCAAAAAGGGAAACTCCTTGATAAGAAAGACTACGACATAGCCGTACAAGGCTTTGTTCGCCCATTGGATGCTATCAGGGCAACTCATCCTATTGTTATTATTGATGAGCCTCATCGCTTTGAACGTAGTAATACGACTTATAAGCGTATTCTTAGCGAAATGGTCCCACAATGTATTATCCGTTTTGGTGCAACATTCCCAGAGATAACGGAAACCATCAATAAGAAGAAAGAGACTCACAAAGACTATCTGAATCTGCTCTATAACTTGACAGCGTGTGATGCTTTTAACCAAAATTTGATTAAAGGAGTTGCAAAAGAACATTTCAATCCCACCACTTCTGAGAATGAGAAAGTGAAAGTGGTCTCTATTAATGGTCGTGAGAGCGTTACTATGCACTTCACCAAGAAAGATCACACTCCCCAGCGTTTTGAGTTCCACAAGGATGAGTCATTGGGTATCATGAGCGATCATCTCTCAGGTGTTACAGTTAGTAGTATCAGTAGTTCTGAGGTGGAATTGTCGAATGGCCAGAAGAAGCATGTAGGTGATGAGTTTACGGCAGACATCTATAGTACATCTTATCAGGAAAATATGGTAAGAATGGCTATACAACGCCATTTTGAAACGGAACGAGTCCTGTTTAATCGTGAGAGCAAGATTAAGACTTTGGCATTATTCTTTATTGATAACATTGTTTCTTTCCGAGGTGATGACGAAGGAAATAATGCATGGCTTCGCGATATCTTCGATAATTGGTTGGAATATCAATTGAAGGAAGAACTGAAGAATGGTGAGAACTCACCAGAATACACAGAATATCTAGAAGCAAGCCTTAATGATATTGCAGGGTGTCGTGCTGGTTATTTCGCAAAGGACAATAGTGACAGTGACGAGGCTATAGCAGAAGAGGTGGATGACATATTGCGTAATAAAAAGAAACTTCTGTCGTTTAAGAACGAAGAAGGGAAATGGAATGTTCGTCGTTTCCTGTTCTCGAAGTGGACGTTAAAAGAAGGCTGGGATAATCCGAATGTCTTCACCATTGCCAAATTACGAAGCAGTGGTAGTGAGACTAGCAAATTACAGGAGGTTGGTCGAGGATTGCGTCTTCCTGTGGATGAATACGGAAACAGAACCACCAGTCAAGACTTTATGCTCAACTATATCGTGGACTTTACGGAAAAGGATTTTGCTGATAAGTTGGTGCGTGAGATTAATGGCGATATAGCCAAGAAGACCAATAATCACATCATTTTGAATGGCGATGAACTTGATCGTGTTGCAAATCTGCGTGGTTTAGGCAACCGAATGGTATTATTAATGGAATTGACGCAAAAGGGATTGGTTACTATGAAAGGATCCAATATTATTGTCATTGATGACAAGGTGATGGATTTCAAGAATCAATATCCTGAATTTGAACTTGATACACTGAACCTGAATCGCGTTATCGATAGGAATGCTACGAATAACCGATTAATGGTCAAAATACGCAAAGACAATTATCAAAAGATTGAATCTCTGTGGAAGGAAATTAATAAGAAATATCTGATGTTCTATCAAAAAGATATTGATAAAGAGATAGAAAAAGCACTTCCATCTATTTTAGAAGAGGGTGTGTTCTCTAGGATGTCTGTTTCTTCAGAACGTTCAGAGATTCAAGTTGATCAAGATGGTGCAACTGTTGTGAGTGAAGCAAATGTTACCTATCTGGTTTATGGAAGAGATCTTCCTTATAACGAATTCCTGAAACGAGCTAACAAAGGAACTGCGATTCCTATTGAAACAATCCATAGAGCCATTTGTGAATATGCAAAGAAGCATGAAGGGTTTAACAAGAACCTGATAAACGATTTGACGCTGTCTCAATTCATTGGTAGATTCAGAGATTGGAAAATCAAGAACTTAGGAGGTTGTATTTCCTATAAACAGGCCAATTATCGAACAAAAACAACTGCACTTACAAAAGAAGATGGAAGCGTAAGAGATGAGGTCGTTATGGGAAGAATCGGAAAGAAAACAGATGATTCCAAGGCTCCTGCTGAATATCTATACGAGCCTATTGCCTATGATTCTCCCTTGGAAAAGACTAACATCTTAGACAAGATTGATGTCGCTGAGTTAATTGTGTATGGCAAGATTCCAAATAGTAGTATCAGGATTCCAACCATTACAGACGAAACCTATTCACCAGACTTTATGTATATTGTCAAAAAGAAAGATGGTACTATGTCTGTGAATGTTGTTATTGAAACTAAGGATGTCAATCAAGAAACAGATTTACGTCCAAAGGAAAGTGCAAAGATTGACTGCGCCAAAGTATTCTTTGAACAAATAACCAAGGATAATCCTTCATTCCCTGTAAGTTTTGAGCGACAAATTAATAGGCAAAGAATGAATGATATAATTGATAAACTGATTTGTAACAACTAATGTATTTGCAATTAGACATAGATATATACAAATGCTTGCAAGAGATTATTGATACAATTTGGATAATCCAACGCAAGTGGCGGGAAGATCATTACGAGCAGAGGGATGTAAACGATGCCATGTCACATTGTATGTTACAAATGATGATGACAAAATTGAGATCTTTGCAAGTCTTGGCTAAAGGTTTACCTGTTTTACCAAATAATCCACATTCTACTATCATTATGGATATTCCTTCAATGGCCTCTATTGTAAGAGGAATATATGAAATGGCTTTTATTTATCACAATATATTTATAAGTACAGAAAATGAACAAGAAAGGGACATTTTGTTGACGCTATGGAAAATCCGAGGCTTTAATAATAGGCAGAATTTAAATCCGCCTGAAGATATATATATAAAAAAAGAAGAAGACGAAAAGACATATATCGAAAGTCTAAGGCATGAAATTGTTTTAGTCTTAGATAAAATGAATATAATCCAATCTGCAAGAAAGATTATAGAAAAGGCCGCAAATAAAGATAATAGCAATATTTGTGGATACAAATTTGAGAAGAAGGATTCTGTTATCGTTTCTTTTAAAAGTGTTCCCTTTTCTGACTGTGGATCGCTTTTTTCTCATAACTATTTCAATGCTTTATATCCTTATTTTTCATTTCATAGTCATCCTTCGTATTTAGGAGTACTGCAATTTGGTCAGATGTTTAATGCAAAAACTGACAAGGATATGGCAAAAACTATCATTGTTAGTGCGTGTATATGTGCAGCAAAATTCACTAAAGATTTTTGTGATGTTGTGGCTGATGGTGAAAAGTATATAAAAGATTATACTAAAGAGAGTATTTCAACTATAAATCTTTTTAGTATGATTTAGTGGAGTACAGATTTTGACAAATAGATCGGAGGGACAGGCATCTGATTCTTTCGCCTTCATCGAGTCAATGATTAAGCCAATGGAATAAACAAATCTCCGCCCCTGACAAAGAGCAGACTGTCAAGGACGGAGTTATTATATAGAGGTGTCAACTAATGGCGACGAGGCGATTTTCTTCTATGTCGTACTTTACTGGATGGGCGAAGGATATTGTTTTACCATCGCTGACAGCAGAAACATCAATGCCTCGACGCTGAAACTCGTCGATGAGTGCCTGATCGTGATAAGCACGCATGGAGGACCAGCCTCGGTTCTGTACTTGTGCGTTGAAAGCGTTTACTAACTCGGGAATTTGCATGTCTGCGAATTGCAGAGCATACTGGATGTAATAAATGTGCTGTTGCATAACTTGGAATGTTTTGAAGTTTATAAATATTGCTCCCACATCGTACTGACCACCGTGGTTTCCAAAACTCGGTTGGCGAGTCCATCCGAAGATGACTGCTCTTGATGTTTGGTGCAAAGTTACGAAAAGTTGAGTGCAAAACAAAAGAATTTATTCTTTTTTTGCCGAGACGGAGTAACTTCGCCATTTGATGGCAAAGGTACAGGGCGTTTCAAGACGGGAGTAGTTTGGCAACTACTCCCGTACTAGTCACTTTTTGATGAAATGCCCCTTTATCCCTGTTAGGTAGGCACTTCACCCCTGTCAGGATAGCACTTACTCCCTATGGGAAGCCAAACTAAACACCTGCCTTAACAGCTTAACCCTTGAAGAGGGAAGAGGGAGGATGGAGGAGGCGGATTTTTCTTCTTCTATTTTGCTGTTTCAAAAATAATTTGTACCTTCGCAGCCATAAAATAAAAAAGGAGAAAAACATGGCAGAGAAAAAATTCAAGAGAACGACCGTGACATCGGCACTGCCCTATGCCAATGGTGGTGTGCACATCGGTCACTTGGCAGGCGTATATGTGCCAGCCGATATCTACGTAAGATACCTGAGACTGAAGAAAGAGGAGGTACTGTTTATCGGTGGCTCTGACGAGCATGGCGTACCCATCACTGTTCGTGCCCGTAAGGAGGGTATTACCCCACAGGATGTGGTGGACCGCTATCACAAGATGATCAAGGACTCCTTCCAGGAGTTCGGTATCTCGTTTGATATCTATAGTCGTACGACCTCAGAGACGCATCATAAGTTTGCCGCCGAGTGGTTCCGCAAGCTCTATGACGAGGGTAAGTTGGTAGAAGAGACCACCGCCCAACTCTATGACGAGGAAGCCAAGCAGTTCCTTGCCGACCGTTATGTGACAGGTGAATGTCCTCATTGTCATAACGAGGGAGCCTATGGTGACCAGTGTGAGAAATGCGGTCGTGACCTCAGTCCTACGGAGTTGATTAATCCGAAGTCAACCATCAGCGGTTCTACCCCTGTGCTGAAAGAGACCAAGAACTGGTATCTGCCCCTGAACGAGTATCAGGAGTGGTTGAAGCAATGGATCCTCGAGGAACACAAGGAATGGCGTCCGAATGTCTATGGACAATGTAAGAGTTGGCTCGATATGGACCTGCTGCCCCGTGCGATGACTCGTGACTTAGACTGGGGTATCCCTGTTCCCATCGAGGGAGCAGAGGGAAAAGTGCTTTATGTCTGGTTTGACGCACCTATCGGCTATGTCTCCAACACTGTTGAGCTCTGCGAGAAAGAGCCGGAGAAATGGGGTTCCTGGCAGAAATGGTGGCAGGATGAGGATACTCGTCTGGTACACTTCATTGGCAAGGACAATATTGTGTTCCACTGTATCATCTTCCCCACGATGATGAAAGCACACGGCAAGTATATCATGCCAGACAACGTACCTGCCAACGAGTTCCTGAACCTGGAGAACGATAAGATCTCCACCTCCCGTAACTGGGCGGTATGGTTGCATGAATACCTCGTCGACATGCCTGGCAAACAGGATGTGCTGCGCTATGTATTGACAGCCAACGCTCCTGAGACCAAAGACAACAACTTCACTTGGAAGGACTTTCAGGACCGTAATAACAACGAGCTCGTTGCCGTCTATGGCAACTTCGTAAACCGTGCTTTACAACTCACCAAAAAATACTGGAATGGTGTCGTTCCTGCATGCGGCGAGTTACTTGATGTCGATCGTCAGGCCTTGGAGGAGTTCAAGGACGTGAAACAAAAGGTAGAGGCACTGCTCGACCAGTTTAAGTTCCGCGATGCCCAGTTTGAGGCGATGAACCTGGCTCGTATCGGTAACCGTTATATCACAGAGTGTGAGCCTTGGAAGGTATGGAAGACCGACCCGAAGCGTTGTGAGACGATTCTGAATATCTGTCTGCAACTCACCGCCAACCTTGCCATCGCCTTTGAGCCGTTCCTGCCATTTAGCAGTAAGAAACTGCGTGAGATGCTGAACCTCGAGTCGTTCGAATGGGAGCAGTTAGGCAGTACTGACCTGCTGAAGGCTGGTCACCAGTTGGGTGAGCCTGCTTTGCTCTTCGAGAAGATAGAGGATGAGACCATCCAGAAGCAACTCGATAAACTTGAGGCTACAAAGAAGGCAAACGAGGCAGCTACTTATCAGGCTGCTCCTATCAAGGATACCGTTTCCTTCGAGGAGTTTGAGAAACTTGACATCCGTGTGGGACTCATCAAGGCTTGCGAGAAAGTGAAGAAGTCGAAGAAACTCCTGCAGTTCACCATTGACGATGGCACAGGTACGGATCGTACCATCCTCAGTGGTATTGCTGCCTTCTATGAAGACCCCTCTGTATTGGTCGGCAAGCGTATCCTCTTCGTTGCCAACTTCGCTCCCCGTCAGATGATGGGTATCGAGAGTCAGGGTATGATCCTCTCTGCCGTCGACTTTGACGAGAGCCTCAGCGTGGTGACAACCACGAAGGATGTTAAACCAGGAAGCCAGGTAGGATAACGAAGTTGATTCGATAACATGAAAAAGTATGACAAGAATAATTCATCATTGAAGGTTGTAAATGGTCTTTTAATTTTGTTGACTTTAATAATTGTTTCATGTAGTAAAGATGAAGACTTTATTGACTTTCCTGATGAATCTGCTTTAGGTGCTAATAATTCTGAGGTGCGGGGGATAGAGGATAATAAAATCAAAGTTTCTCCTCTTTTTTATGAGAACCTGTTGTTTATTAGCCATAGAGGGTTGATTGATTACCCTGAGAATACGTTTGCTGCAATAAATGCTGCTGTTCTATCTGGTTTTAAGGCTGTGGAATGTGACATTTGTATGACAAAGGATAGTGTTTTTGTGTTGCAGCATGATCCTACTATCGATAGATGTAGTGATGGAACAGGAAAAGTGAATGATATGACTTATGAACAACTCTTAGCATACGATTTCGGTTCATGGAAAGGCAGTACATTTGCAGGAGAGCGCATAGTTAGGTTAGATGATCTGCTGGATTATTTTAAAATGAAAGGATTAATAATTGAGTTAGATTTAGCTGACGAGACGCGTTTCAAGCGTGAATGGATTCCTGTTCTATACGAATTGGTAAAGAATAAAGAAATGCTTGGTCAAACGATGTTTACTGCTACACAAGATGAATTTAGTGTTTTTCTCTCTGAACCGCATGATATCATTATTTCTGTTTCAGGAGTCTATAGAATGTATGATGCCACTCGAGCACTGCCACTTAAGGATAAGGTAACTCTCTGTAATTTCTCTGTTCCACAACAATATCTAACTGAAGCACTATGTAAATACGCTCACGATAATGGTGTTTGGATAAAAACTTGGACAACTACAACTCCAGAAGAGATGGAGAGATGTATAAGTTTAGGTGCAGACTATATTATCACCGAAGTTCCATTTGAGCAAACACCTACGACAGGTATACAACCTGTTCATCTATAATGTTTCAAACTCATTCCCCAGTTTAATATTATATCGATTACTGGTGTACTGACACCATGTTGTTTAGCTTGTTCTTTGATTATTTGTAATCCATAAGGGAAATCCTCAGTAAAGTATCGGCTGCCAAAGTCTGGGATATAGCCTCCATCTACTTTCTTCATTGGTGATTTGAGGCCCTTGAAGGCTTGGATGGATTGCAGTTTGTTGGTGAGCGATACTGCATCTGTACTTTCGTAGTAGTCAAGTATGGTTGGGATACTGCCTTTGGTAACAGGTAGTACATTGAGTAGCTGCTGAAACTCCTCATCCATCTTTATAAGATAGTTTGAAGCCTCGATAGTCCATTCTTCGTAGAACAGACTCTCTGTAGGATAAACCACACCCTCGTGCCAATCTTTCCAAAGACTGTAAAGACGTGATGGGTGAAGAATAGGATTACTATTTGTAAGACTAACCTCGTAATAGTTTGCCAACAACTTAACAGGCACCTTAAACAGGTTTTCTATAACAACTCGTAAAGCCTCTTTTTCGTTTGTCTGTTCTATTGCTATGTTGAGGTCGGGTTTATAGCCTAGCAAGTCAGCAGAATGGCCATATTCCTTAAGTCTTGATATGAATGGAACACGCTGGAATCCAAATAATGGTGTATGGGCAGGTAGAATATTAAAAGCCTCGAAGAAGAATCCTGTACTACTAACAATACTGCCCACAGCTGTTTCTGTTTTCAGTACAGGGGCAATCTGCTTTAGGACTTCGCTGATAGAGAATCCGGGCAGGCAGAGTAATACGATATCTGCATTACAAATAACATCGTTAGGATTAGATGAAATAGTCTTTATCTGTCCTTTCATCACTTCACCATTAGGAGTAGTGATTTCAAGTTGATGTAGCCAACGCTCTGGGTGACGAGTAAGCAGCGATACCTCGCAATCTCCATTAGCAGCAAGGAATCCTGTTACCACATGCCCTAAGTTTCCACCTCCACAGACACAAACCTTCTTCATTACTTCTTATATTGTCTTAGAGCCTCAACCAATCTGGTGTTATCCTCATGATTGCGAACAGCAATACGCATATACTGCTTATTGGGATCGAGACCAGGTTTCTGGCTGCAGTCGCGAGTAAGGATGTTATGATTGCGGAGTGTATATACAACTATTTCTGTGGCTGTATATGGTGGCAACACCTCACACAGGAAATAGTTGGCCTGAGTAGGCATAACACGTAGATATGGAACAGTCTTCAACTGGCGCTCAAAGTCGGCTCTCTCTGCCACGAACTTATCACAGGCCTTAAGATAATCCTTCTCGTATTTGTTGTATATCTGCATAAAGAACTCAGCAAACGAGTTCAGGTTCCAGATAGACACCTCCTTCTTTATATGAACAATCAACTCTTTGTTGGCTGATGCAAGGATGCCTAGACGAAGGCCTGGTACACCAAAACTCTTCGAGATACTCTTCATAACTGCCATGTGGGGATATGCCTCAAGAATCTCATCAGAGAGCAGAGAATTGGTTTTATAATCAACGCTGAAGTCAACAAAACTCTCATCAACTACTAATCGGATATTTCTATCTTCACACCACTTAGCCAATCTCAGTACATCAGCCTTGGGAATGAAGTTACCTGATGGATTATCAGGGTTAATAAGCATAAGAGTCTTGATATCCTTGTCGCCAAAATATTGCATAAGGTCATCCGCAGTATAGCGATAATCCTTGTTTTGAGGCGTATAAGTTACCTGTAGCGATTTATCAAAGCGGTTTGGGTATTCCTCAAAGGTAGGACGGATAAAACCTGTCTTACCCTTTGTGTCACCCTCCATAAGCACCTTAATAAGCTCTGCAGCTCCATTACCAGGAACAATATACTGTTCACTCACACCAAAGCATTTGCTAGCTATCAGGGTGTTTACCTTCATACCTGATGGATATTCTGTCAACAGGGTATCGAAATTACTGCGCAGTTCATCCTTCATACGCTTTGATGGGAAGTATGGATTTACCAGATAGCAGAAATCGAGCATCTGTGGGAATCGCCAGAATCCACCATATCTGCCATAGTATTTGCGGATTACGTCCTTATCATCAGCAAACAGTGCCTCAGCGATGTCTAAATCCTGTTTATCGTCAATCTCATACCATTTCTCGTTACCAACTGGCAGCGCTTTCATATTATGGCTGTTCAGCATAGAGATGATGCGAAGCACATTCTCATAGTACTCATTATTACCTACAGCCTTGGTATAAGCATCAAGGAATGGCACATACTGATGCTGAAGGAAATCCTTACTGAACTTATAGATATTAACTGTCTTATAATAAGAATCTACATCGCTATAGTCGAAAGCATCTTTTGATATGAAGTTAACGATATGTTGCTCTTCATCCAATCGCACCATAGTGCCATCCATCCAAGACTCGTACTTTGCAACCAAAGCAAGATTTGGATATGGATTTTCGATAATCATTGAGAAGAAACGATCGCTGAAGATAAGGTCACTTTCTATCAGCAGAGTATCATCTTCCTGCAACTTATCTTTTACCATCGATAACGAATAGATATTATTGGTCTTATCGTAGATGGGATTTTCAGCAAACTCTATCTTCAACTTACCATCGTAGCGATTACCAATATAATCTATCAGATTCTGTCCCTGATAGCCAACCACAATGATCACTCTATTCAGTTTCAGTCCAGACAATTGTCCCAAAAGACGGTCAATCAGTCTGACACCATTAACTGGCACCATGCATTTGGTATTCTCTTTGGTAAGTTCTCCAAGTCTGCGACCCATTCCAGCCGCTAATATGATTGCTTGCATATTGTTGATGATAAAGTTTCGTTATAAAATATACGCTTCAAACTGATGTGTCGTCCGCTGGTCTTCGGGCGGCAGTTTCATATAGTCGCCATAAGTACGCCTGAGATAGTCATCATAGCCGATCATTGCCTTATAGACACGATTCTCAAACTTCATGTCCATCATCTTTTTCATGTCAGCAGCAGGAAAACATCCCTTAGGTGTGAGCGGTCCTGCCTCTGTCATATGGCATAAGGTGTCTGTCGGCTCATGATGGATGATCAACCGCTCTATCCAACGGTTCAGCATCCCCACGGAGATGGGTAAGTGACGATAGCACAAATAAGCCAAGCGTGAGTACAACGGGTTCGACTGCGATATCTTACACCGACGGATCTTATAGAGTAGTTTCTTACGACGGAAGATGCGTTCACGCTCTTTCATGTCATCTGTTACATAATCAACAGGAAACACGTCGATATACACGCCTATCTCATAACCCTCCGTCTCCTTCTCCACCATCTTCGTGCGTTGGTCGACAACTTTGGCGAAGGTATAATAATAGTGTTTCTCTTTCTTGGGATTCAGTACCCGATAGTGTCCCGACTGATCATGATAGGTCTTGAGGAATCGCTCATAGTCACTTCTGAGCATATAGATATCGATATCATCGTCCCAAGGAATATACCCCTGATGACGCACGGCACCTATCAGTGTACCACTTGACAATGAATAACGCAGTCCCTGTTCTTCACAGAAACGATGGACATCATCGAGGATACCCATCTGGGTTTCCCGCAATTCCTTAATATCAGTAATCCTCCTCATAACCATGAACTCTTAACCAAAAACCATGAACCATAAATTACTCCACCATCCGCCACACCCGAATACCTATATGCTTCGGTTGCCTCTTCTCATACTCATAAAACGTCTCCTTGCTCATCAGCACCTTTTTATAGAGACTGGAGGCATGGAGCAGATGTAACTTTCCCTGTTGCCAGAAAACGATACCGATATGTCGCGTATCCAGTCCGTCCTGGTCTGTCAGCATGGCAACGATGTCACCATCACGAACCATCGCCAATGGGGTCGACGGATGCCAGTCGAGGTCTTGCTTGAGGATAAAAGGATACTCCTTGCCTTCCGTCTCCTCTTCGTACTTCTTGATGACAGGCACGAACTCCGGATGGTTCTTCAGTTGTTTATACAACTGGGGATGTGTCGACATATAATTGATATGTACTTTCTGTACGCCCATAAAAGGAGCGTCCATAAACCCGATATCCTTCACAAGACCCAGTTTCACATTATCGTCGCCCCACCAAGTGAAATAGTGCAGACGTGAGGTATAGTCTGTCATCTCCCCATTCCGATAACGGATTCTCACCAGGTTGTTGCAATAGTCATCAAAAGTACGGGTATCATCCTTGTCACATATGGCGAGGGCAAGTACTGTCTCTACAAATGTCGTACAGTCGAGTCCATGGAGATTGACGATCAGATGCTCATGGTCACCATTCTCCAAGGTACTACCCACATAGGGCAGTCCCAGGAATTTCTTGCCGAAATACATCATGCGGTTCTCCTTGCCTCGCTTGGTCTTCGCCTCGTCCAGCAGTTTCACCACCAGGGCACTATCCTCTTTCGTATATTCCCTCTCGTATGCTATTGCCTGTCCCATGTCACGTTCCACTTTAGCAGGACGCTGTGCCCCGCATCCTATGGTTAAAAGCCAACAGCTAAACACCATCATCCAATTCCTTGTCATCTCTTTCTTCTTGGTATCATTAAAGGAGTGATCTATGATGCAAAGGTAGTAATAATATTCGGCATAACAAAAGAATCGACTCACAATCTTACCAAGAAACGCTATCCTTCTATGTGCTAACGTCGTGATGCCATTAGCCTCCTCGTTCTGCCCAGTCACCTCTGTCTAAGCTCCTGTAGCCGATGGCCTCAGCGATATGATGGCTTTGAACTTGTTCACTGCCGGCAAGGTCGGCAATGGTACGGGCGACCTTCAGGATTCTGCTATAAGCACGGGCTGAGAGCTTCAGACGCTCCATCGCCATACGTAGCATATCCATAGAGGCTGCATCAGGTTCTGCGAACTCATGGAGCATACGCTCGGTCATCTGGGCGTTGCAATAGACCTTCCCAGACCCTCCCTGTTTGGAGAGGGAGCTATAACGCTCCGTCTGGATTTGGCGTGCCTTCATGACACGCTCACGAATCATCTCGCTTGGTTCACCAGGCTGCATCTGCGAGAGTTGTGCAAAGGGCACCGCCTGTATCTCACAATGGATGTCGATGCGGTCAAGCAGGGGACCTGAGATCTTGTTCATATACCGTTGTATCTGACCAGGAGTACAGGCACAATTGTGGGTGGGATCACCATAGTAACCACAGGGACAAGGATTCATAGAGGCTACTAGCATGAAGGAGCATGGGTATTCCACGCTGTATTTAGCACGGGAGATGCTGATCTTGCGGTCTTCAAGGGGCTGCCGTAGTACCTCGAGGACGCTACGTGACAGCTCGGGCATCTCATCAAGGAAGAGCACGCCATTGTGTGCCAGCGATATCTCCCCGGGCTGAGGATTGTTGCCACCACCGACCAGGGCGACTTGTGAGATGGTATGATGCGGAGCCCGGAAGGGGCGTTGTGAGATAAGGCTCGTGTCCCGAGGTAACTTTCCTGCCACACTATGTATCTGTGTCGTCTCCAGACTCTCGCTCAGCGACAATGGCGGCAAGATACCCGGCAAACGTTTTGCCAACATTGATTTGCCACTTCCCGGTGGTCCTATCATGATGAGGTTATGCCCACCTGCAGCAGCCACCTCTAACGCCCTTTTCACACCCTCTTGTCCCTTGACATCCGCAAAATCAAGTTCAATGATCTCTTGATGATCAGAGAATTCCTGACGGGCATCCACGATGGTAGGTTCAAAATCCTTGGTACCATTGAAAAAATGGATTACCTCCATGAGTGTGTCCATGCCATAGACATTCAAATGATTCACCACCGCTGCCTCACGCATGTTCTGACGAGGAACGATGAGTCCCTTGAATTGTTCCGCACGTGCCCTGATGGCAATAGGTAACGCGCCACGGATAGGTTGCAGTTTTCCATCCAGACCCAGTTCGCCGACCATCATATACTCACCCAGATGGTCTTCGATGACCTTCCCATTTGCCGCCAAGATTCCTATGGCAAGAGGAAGGTCGTATCCAGAGCCCTCCTTCTTGATGTCGGCTGGTGATAAATTGATGGTGATGTCCATCACAGGCATCTTAAAACCATTATTCTGAAGAGCCGCCCTGATACGGTCATGACTCTCCCTTACAGCTGTGTCAGCAAGTCCTGTAAGATGGAATTGCACCCCTCTTGCCATACTGATCTCTACTTTTACCGTATTGACTTCCAGTCCATTGACGGCAGCACAATATGTGTTTACTAGCATAACGTAATGAATAATCTCTGAATAAGAGTCACCTAAAAGATTCTGGTGCAAAGATACGAAAAAGTTTAAAGAAATGCGTACCTTTGCAACAAAATTTTTAAGAAGCATGGGAATCATCCGTTTTCTGAAAGACTGGACATTGCCTGTGGCGATTGCTACGGGAACGATGTGTTATCTGACTTTCTACTACATACCGCAGTTGGATGAGTTAGGCGATATGCTCAGTCCCGTCTTCGATGTCATCTTCCCGCTCTTCGTTTTCCTGACCCTCTTCGTGACGTTCTGTAAGGTCGATTTCCACGAGATGCGTCCGCATCGCTGGCATATCGGGGTACTGATAGCACAGATGTTGCTGGTGGCAGTGAATATCGGCATCATCTTCTTGGTTGAGACGGATGCGGAACAGAAACTGCTCTGGGAGGCGGTGCTTACCTGTATCATCGGACCTG
This sequence comes from Prevotella sp., assembly GCA_045117415.1. Taxonomy (GTDB): domain Bacteria; phylum Bacteroidota; class Bacteroidia; order Bacteroidales; family Bacteroidaceae; genus Prevotella. The sequence goes on from JBGUNO010000029.1 coordinate 44,885, forward strand.
CCGCCTCGGCATCGCCTGTGGTGGTGGGTAAACTGGGCGGCAATATCTCGACGATGACGACGTATGTACTCGTTTCCTCCCTTGCCTCGGCACTGTTGATACCAACGGTTTTCCCAATACTGGAGCAGGCAGCGCATGTCGCTTTTTTCGACGCCTTCCTTATTATCTTGGAGAAAGTGTCGATGGTGTTGTTGCTGCCGCTGGTATTAGGGTGGCTGATGCAGCATTATGCGAAGGGCATCTGTGCGAAGATAACGGCAATGCCCAACCTCAGCTTCTACTGTTGGGCAATCTCCTTGTCTATCACGACGGGTATCACAGTGAAAAACATTGTGCATAGCAACGCCTCGCTGGTACTGTTGGCGCTGATCGCCGTGTCGACGTTCATTCTCTGCTGGGTCCAGTTCTTCATCGGACGGGGTATCGGCAAGCATCTCGGTGAGAAGGTCAACAGCGGACAGGCACTCTTCCAGAAGAACACCGCCCTGAGCATCTGGGTCGCTTATATGTACCTGCATCCCGTTGCCTCCATCGGTGCCGGCTGCTATGTGCTCTGGCAGAATATCATTAACTCTTTCGAATTATGGCAATACCGACAGATATCAAAGTAATCGCCTTCGACGCGGATGACACATTATGGGACTGCCAGTCATGGTTTGACGAGGTAGAACGGAAATGTTGTGAGATGCTGAAGCCCTGGGCGACGGCACGGGAAGTCAGTGAGGGCTTGTTTACTACCGAGCATAGGAACTTGCCCTTGACGGGCTACGGCACCAAGGCTTTTACCCTTTCACTGATAGAGAATGCCATCCGTATCAGCAAGGGGGAGTTATCGGGTGACAAGGTGATGCAGTTGATAGACATGGGCAAGGAACTGTTACGCTTTCCCACGACCCCATTGCCAGAGGTAAAGGAGACATTGGAGGCTTTGTCACAGACACGCCACTATCGCCTGGTGGTATTTACAAAAGGAGAGCTGATGGATCAGGAGGATAAATTGAGACGGTCAGGACTGGAGGGTTATTTCTCGTATATGGAGACGGTATCGAACAAGACGGAACAGGAGTACCGTCAGCTCTGTGAGAACCTGCATGTGGCTCCGGAACAGACTCTGATGGTGGGTAACTCCTTCCGCAGTGATATCATACCTGCCTTGGAGACAGGTGCCTGGGCTGTCCATATCCCATATCATGTGGTATGGGCACTGGAGAAAACGGAAGAGTATCCGCATGATCGCCTGTTTAAAATCCAGCGGTTCGGGGAACTGTTAGGGATATTGGAAAACAAAAGAGTCTGACGATTGTCAGACTCCTGTGCCGCGAGCGGGACTCGAACCCGCACAGCCATTACTGGCCAAGGGATTTTAAGTCCCTCGTGTCTACCATTCCACCATCGCGGCGGCAGACTTTTCAGTTTTGCGGTTGCAAAGTTACGAAAATAAATTAGAAATTAGTAATTAGTAATTAGAAATTTTACTTTTTCTTGCTATTTCTTTTACTTCCCTTACTTATTCCATTTTATTGTGAGAGGACGACGACCCTGCCTGTGGGACCCTCAGTACGTGCATTACGATAGCGTTCCAGTCCTTTGTCTCCCTCTTGTCCCTTGACAAGCAGTCCACCATTATTGAGGTCATACTGATCGCCACACTTGGAGCAGATGACGATGCCGGAGCCTTTTTTATCGAGGGTAACGGGATAATAAGGTGTGACATAGTTGTTCTCCCTGCGGGCACAGTTGGGGCACTGGAGGTCATAAGCAGTAAAACCGTCGAAGTTCTGTACCCCCACGATGATACCGTTATTCTGTCCGATGCGCAGATTCTGGCGCAGTTCCTCTGCCATCATCTGATGCTGGGATGACGCACCTTGGTTATTCTCGAAGATGAGGTAACGTGTACCACCTCTCGATTGCTCTGTCACTTTACAGAAGATGCCCGTGATAGTGGGGTTGATGGCAGCTCCCAGTGTCTGGTCAAGATAAGTCCCGTTATTAAAGATAAAGCGGCACGACCATGACGAATATTCCTGTTCTGCTCCGCAGGAAGACAGCAAGAAGCAAGAAGTAAGAAGGTAGATGTAAGATGTAAGATGTAAGATGTAAGATGTAAGTTTCTTCATTTTAGGAGGCCCTCCTCGGCCTTTCTTACTTTCTCAAATCCGAAACCATCCAAGACCTGTTGCATCAAGGCGGCGATTTGATCGTTACACAGATTACCGATAGAGCCCTCATGGGTGTGGTGGATGTCCTTATTCGGTGTAAACGTGCCCGCCTCGATATCAAGTCCCACCTTCTTATAAGCATCACGGAACGGCATACCCTCAGTAGCCAGACGGTTAACCTCCTCGACAGAGAACATCGGGTCATACATCGGGTTGTCAAGGATGTCATCACGAACCTCTATCTTATTAATAATATACGCAGCCATCTGCAAACAATCCTTTAGTTCATCGAAGGCAGGGAGGAACACCTCCTTGATAATCTGCAGGTCACGGAAATAACCTACAGGGAGGTTGTTCATGATGAGTGTCACCTGTTGGGGCAGTGCCTGTAATTTGTTACACTTTGCACGAATGAGCTCGAAGACATCCGGATTCTTCTTATGTGGCATGATACTGGAACCTGTGGTACACTCCTTCGGTAGCTTGACAAAGGAGAAGTTCTGGGAGTTGAAGAGACAGGCATCGAAAGCCATCTTTGCCAGTGTTCCAGCAATGGTGGCGATAGCAAAACCTACGTTACGCTCCATCTTCCCACGTCCCATCTGGGCATAGACGACATTATAGTCCATGGAGTCAAAGCCCAACAGGTCTGTTGTCATCTGACGCTTCAGGGGGAATGATGAGCCATAGCCTGCCGCAGAACCGAGCGGATTGCGATTCGTCATCTTATAGGCAGCCTGTAAGAACAGCATATCGTCGACAAGAGATTCGGCATAGGCACCAAACCATAAGCCAAAAGAGGAAGGCATCGCCACCTGTAAGTGGGTATAGCCTGGCATGAGTACATTTTTATACTGCCCACTCTTTGTCTGTAACTCATCGAAGAGAATTTTCACGCTGTCGGCTATCTCCATCAGTTCGTGACGGGTGAATAACTTCAGGTCAACCAACACCTGATCATTACGAGAGCGACCTGAGTGAATCTTCTTACCCATATCACCCAGTTTACGCGTCAGCATGAGTTCTACCTGAGAATGGACATCCTCGACACCATCTTCTATCTTGAACTCACCACGCTCACAGATGGCATGGATGTTCTTCAACTCGGCAAGTAACCGCTTCAACTCATCTGCCTCTATGAGTCCGATGGATTCCAGCATCGTGATATGCGCCATAGAGCCCAAGACATCATAAGGAGCGAGATAAAGGTCCATCTCTCTGTCACGACCGACGGTGAAACGCTCTATCTCCGCATTCACCTCAAAGTTCTTTTCCCAAAGCTTGTTCATTGTCTTTATAGGATTATAGTAACTATAGTGACTATAGGAACTATAGATTATACATAAGGAACTTGTGCCAAGGCATCAGCAATCTTCTCGACACCATCCTGCAAGGGACCACTGATCATCCCTTTCAGCATAAAGGGGATATCTGCCTTCACTGTCACACGCATCTTACTAGTCGTCTCTGTGACGGGCAGTACCTGTATCCATAGGTTGAAGGGCATGGGTGACTGCTCTGTCTCGAACTTCACACACTTACCTTCCTCACGCTCGATGATACGGAGTTTGAGGAGTCCGACAGGGTCTACATTCACCTGTACGGTATCCTCGTCGAAGGCGAAGTCCGACAATTTATCTTCTGGTACACGATCACGCACCTTGTCAAGGTTACGCAGATCACTGATATTACGATACACATCCTCTACGGGATAGGGAATGGGTTTTACGCTACTTTCAAATTTCGTCATTGCTTCCAAGTACTTGGTGACTTACGCCACTCGTTCAACACTTCAATATCCTCTGCCTTGATATAACCTGTCTCAGCAGCCTGTTCCAATACAGCAGCATAGTTGCTCAGCGTGATGAGTTTCACACCAGCTTCTTTGAAAGCCTCTTCAGCAACAGGGAAACCATAGGTGAACGAGGCAACCATACCAATGACCTCCACACCATATTGGCGCAAAGCCTCTACTGCCTTCAGACTACTTCCTCCCGTAGAGATCAGGTCTTCCACAACGATGACTTTCGCTCCTTTCTTCAGTTCACCTTCCACCTGATTACCCATTCCATGGTCTTTCGGTTTCGGACGGACATAGGCATAGGGAAGTCCCAACTCATCGGCAACCAACGCACCTTGTGCGATGGCACCTGTAGCAACGCCAGCCACAGCCTCTGCCTCAGGGAAGTTTTCCTGAATGAGATGACATAGTTCTAACTTCACGAACGAACGAACATCCGAGAAGCCCAACGTCTTGCGGTTGTCGGTATAGATAGGTGACTTCCAGCCTGAAGCCCATGTAAACGGCTCATTAGGCTGTAACTTGATGGCTTTGATGTCCATCAGTTTCTGTGCGAAAAGTTTCTTGATATCCATAACTTTGTTTTTATACTTTGCGACTGCAAAGATAGTGCAAATCGAGAGAAATACCAAATTTATTTGAGTATTTCCAAGATGCAGCCTATCTTGGACTAGTCAAAGATACGAAAAAGTTTAGAGTTTAGAGTTTAGAGTTTAGAGTTTTTTTCTTAAGACTTCGTAAATCCGAGGGTGAGGACACTGATACGGATAGCTGGGATGTCTTTCAGGACATTGGCACAGGCAGTAAGGGTGGCTCCTGTGGTACAGACATCATCGACTAGGAGGATATGCTTACCCTCTAAGTCTTTCGCATCACGCCACTCAAACATCTCGGCTACATTCTCCTGTCGCTGATGGCGCATGAGGGATGTCTGACTCTGGTGGAAATGCTTACGCTTCAAAGTGCGATGCATGATTGGAATATGGGTGATCTCATGGATGCCACGGGCTATCATCTCACTCTGGTTGTAGCCTCGCTGTCGTTTCCTCTTGGAAGAGAGAGGCACTGGAATGATGACATCCACTCCTGCGAAGTAGTCTGCCATCTGCATCTCCTCTGCCATCATCCTTCCAATATCCTCTCCAATATCAGGGCGATCCGCATATTTCAGGTCGTAAATCAGCTGGGCTGCCTCAGCATGGGGCTCATAGAAGAAGAGGGCTGCAGCACGACTGACAGGGGCAAGTCCCCAGAAAAGTTGTGTCATGGGATTGTCATAGGGCGTAAACTGATAGGTCGTACGAGGCAGATGAAGATAACAGGAAGAGCAGAGTGTACGCTCCGTGATACTCAACCGCTCCCCACAAATCACACACTGACGAGGCGAGATGAGGTCGAGGATTCTACTCCATAAACTCGTCTTCATCGGTAACGTTGATACACTGTTTGATGATATCCATCGTAAAACCACGACTCATGGCAAACTTGATGAGTTTGCCATTCAGTTCATAGTCGCTATTGGCCTTGGTCGTCTTGCGTTTCTGTTGGAGCAAAGGGCGCAGGACGTTGATATATTCCTCGTCGTCCACCTCATCCAAGACACGCTGGCGGATATCCTCATCGATATGTTTTACCCATAGAGCCTGCTCCACCTTTCGACGACCCCATTTGTTATAGCGCACCTTGTCCTTGACGAAAGCACGGGCATAACGCTCATCGTCTACATAACACTCTGCCACGAGCCGCTGCATCACACGAGCCTGCACCTCATCCGTGAGTTCCCAGCGACGCATCTTCTCCTGCATCTCATATTGACAGTGCTCTGCTTGTGCACAAAGGGCAGCCAGTCGCAAATAGGCTTCCTGTTCTGTTATCTGTTTCATCGTCGTGCTCGTATCATTCGTTGTTTGCCATATTGGTCGTCCTTGCATTCGATGTCGTAGTACGACATCGTACTCAACAGTTCGCGGAGAGGCGCTGCATAAAGGGGGTTGATCTCGAAATAGAGCCAGCCATCAGGCTTCAGTGCCTTCATTCCATACTCCGCAATGGCACGATAGAACAGCAAAGGGTCGTCATCTGGCACGAAGAGGGCTTCGTGCGGCTCGTAGTCGAGGACGTTCTGTTCCATCGCCTCGCGTTCCTTATTACATATATAAGGGGGATTGCTGACGATGAGAGAGAATGTGTTTGAAGTCTGATGTAAGATGTCTGATGTAAGATGTAGTGCATCAACCTGCTCGAAATGGACGTTCACATTGTTGCGAATAGCATTCTTACGAGCCACTTCCAAAGCTTTCTCCGAGATATCCCATGCTGTTACCTTCGCCTCTGGATACATGGCTGCGAGTGTGATGGCGATACATCCGCTTCCTGTCCCAATATCAAGGATGTTGGCTGTTGTTTCTTTTAGAACTATCCACCTTACCAACTCTTCCGTTTCTGGTCTGGGAATCAACACTCCTGGCTCCACATTATACCATTTCCCCATGAACTCCGCCTTCCCCAATACATACTGTACTGGTTCATGACGCTCCAGTCGTTGGGCGATTTCCTCCAGTTCCGCTTGGTCGTCTGCGGATAATTGTGTATCTTTGCCGATGCAAAGGTCCGTAAAGGTTAGTCCATAGCGCACCTCATACACCATTCGGGCAATCGCTTTCGCTTCGCCCTCGCCATAGAGTGGAGTCAGTAAATGCCAGAGTGTCTCGTATGTCATCCTGCAAAATTACAAATAAAATGGAGAAGAACCAAATTACAACAGACGAAAAATACATGCGCCGCTGTATTCAGTTGGCAGAGAATGGTATACAAGGTGCACGACCCAATCCGATGGTGGGTGCCGTCATCGTAGCAAACGATCAGATTATTGGCGAAGGCTATCATGTGCGCTGTGGCGAAGGACATGCAGAAGTGAATGCCTTTGCCTCCGTCAAAGACGAGTCTTTGTTGAAAGATGCCACCATCTATGTCTCTTTGGAACCTTGTGCGCATTATGGCAAGACGCCCCCTTGTGCCGATTTGATTATCAAGAAAGGTGTGAAGCGTGTGGTGGTAGGTTGTATCGATCCCTTTGCAGAAGTGAAAGGACGAGGCATCGAGAAGATTCGCAAGGCTGGTATTGAAGTGGAGGTTGGCGTATTGGAAAAGGAGTGTCAGTGGCTGAATCGTCGCTTCTTCACCTATCACTCCAAGCATCGCCCCTACATTATATTAAAATGGGCACAGACAGCCAACGGCTTCATCGACGACCATTTCAATCCTCTGATGATTAGCAATGAGCAGACGCAGATGCTCTCCCATCAATTACGTGCCGAGGAGGATGCCATCCTGGTGGGACATACCACTTTCGATCGCGACCATCCCTCACTGAATGTTCGTCACTGGCACGGACCAGACCCCAAACGTATTGTCCTGACGCATGATCGTCCCCTGCCTCAACTAATGGACGACCTCTACCAACATGGCATCCAGTCGCTCATCGTCGAAGGCGGCAGACAAACCCATGAGAGTTTCATCCAAGCAGGACTCTGGGACGAGATACGCATGGAAGTCGCCCCCATCACAGTCTCTGACGGCACTCGTGCCCCACAACTTCCCTCCGATATTCGCCTCTTTGACAAGAAGGAGTATGGGGAAAATACCGTTACATTCTTTAGAAAAGAGTCTCAATAAGGGTTGAGACGATGCGTCTCAAAAATCGTATCATCGTTTGAGACGGTTCGTCCCAAGGCATGGGACGCATCGTCCCAAAGAATGAAACGCACAGTCCCAAGGCATGGAACAAAGCGTTCCAAGCATTGGAACATATGATAAGTTTATTTCTTTCTGCCGAAATCTGCAGGGACTTCGCCCCATTGTTGGGTTTCCCACTTAATGATAGGATTACGCCAAACGTGCGTATTCAACCATCGCTCAGCACGAAGGATAATCTGAAAGAGTTCTTCTGTCTCTGGGGTACGTTCCAACTTGGTCTTACACTTCCGTTTATTGACCCAGAGAATGGCATTATAGGAATCGCTATAGATGGTTTTGTCATGCAGTCCTTGTTGCCAACAAAGGGCAAGGGCATGAACGATAGCCAGAAACTCTCCGATATTATTAGTGCCTTTCACCGGACCAAAATGGAACACACGTGCACCTGTCGCCAAGTCTATTGCCTGGTATTCCATCGGACCGGGATTACCACTACAAGCAGCATCCACAGCCCAAGCGTCTGCCCTCACTTCCATTGGAAGCGGCAAAACAGTGTCGTGTCTATAGTCGGGAGGGTTCTGCATCACATGCGTTCTGGTACCTCGATGCCAAGGAGTGCCATACCATTCTTGATGATCTTGCCAACATTACGAGCAATCACCAGACGTACCTGACGCTTCTGCTCGTCTTCTTCGTTGAGGATGCTATAGTCGTGATAGAACTGGTTGAAGACTTTCGTCAACTCATAGCAGTAGTTGGCAATACCACTGGGCGAATAATCCTTACCTGCCTGCTCGACAGCAGCACCATATTCACTCATCTTCTGGATGAGTTCTACCTCTTTTTCATTCAGAGAACTCTGAGTACTCAGAGTACTCGGAGAACTCTGAGCCTTTCTCAAAATACTGCGTATTCTCGCATAGGTGTATTGGATGAAAGGACCTGTGTTGCCATTGAAGTCAATAGACTCCTCAGGATTAAACAGCATATTCTTGCGGGCATCCACCTTAAGGATGAAATATTTCAGGGCACCCATACCCACGATGCGGGCTATCTCGTTGCGCTCCTCTTCTCCCATATCGGCAAACTTACCCAGTTCTAAGGAAGTCTTCAGCGCATCGTCAATCATCAGTTGCATGAGATCGTCGGCATCCACTACTGTTCCTTCACGACTCTTCATCTTACCATTAGGCAGTTCCACCATACCATAAGAGAAATGCACGAGTTCCTTACCCCACTTGAAACCTAAGCGGTCGAGCAGGATAGAGAGCACCTGGAAGTGGTAGTTCTGTTCATTACCTACCACATAGATCATCTTATCGATGGGATAGTCCTGGAAGCGCATCTCGGCAGTACCGATGTCCTGCGTCATATAAACGCTGGTACCATCGCTACGCAGCAACAGTTTCTGGTCGAGTCCCTCATCAGTCAGGTCAGCCCAAACACTGCCATCCTCATGGCGCTCGAAGAGTCCTTTGGCAAGTCCCTCCTCTACTTTTGCCTTACCTTTCAGGTAGGTCTGCGACTCATAATATATCTTATCGAAGGAGACGCCCATCATCTTATAGGTCTCATCAAAGCCTGCATATACCCAATTGTTCATCTTCTCCCATAGGGCACGCACTTCAGGGTCGTTTTGTTCCCATTTGACGAGCATCTCATGAGCCTCCTTAATAAGTGGAGCCTCCTGCTTCGCCTTCTCTTCATCCATACCTTGGGCTACGAGTTCCTTAATCTCCTCACGATAGTGCTTGTCGAAAGCCACATAGTAGTCGCCGATGAGGTGGTCGCCTTTCTTGCCAGACGACTCAGGTGTCTCACCATTACCCCACTTCAACCAAGCGAGCATCGATTTACAAATATGGATACCACGATCGTTGACGATGTTCGTCTTGACGACCTTATTACCATTAGCCTGCATGATCTGCGCCAAAGACCAACCCAGGAGGTTGTTACGGACATGTCCTAAATGGAGGGGTTTGTTGGTATTAGGCGATGAATATTCAATCATCACGAGGGGACTCTCATTAGTAGCCTGCTTTTCTCCATAGTGCTCATCTGCATCCATATCAGCAAGCAAAGAGAGCCATGCAGCAGGAGCGATGACAAGGTTCAGGAAGCCCTTTACGACATTAAACGCAGCAATAGCCTCGCAGTTGTCTACCAGATACTGTCCTATCTCCTGGGCAGTCTGCTCAGGATTCTTCTTGGAGATCTTCAAGAAGGGGAAAACGACGAGTGTCAAGTTACCCTCAAACTCGCTGCGTGTCTTCTGCAACTGTACCATCTTCTCTGGTACCTCTTGCCCATATAATGCCTTGACGGCTTGTTGGGCGGCATTCATGATTTGCGATTCAATATTCATTTTGGTATACCTCTTTAATCGTGAAATCATCCACATGGCGCATGCGGATGATTTAAGGATGTTGTCCAAGGCGGATTCGAACCACCACAAACAGAACCAAAACCTGTTGTGCTACCATTACACCATTGGACACTTTGCAACGGATTTTGAAAATTCGCTGCAAAGGTAGTGGTTTTTCATGCCACTACCAAATTTTTCACCAATTATTTCACTATCAGAAGATAATAATTCTTCTTTCCCTTCTGGGCTAGGAGATACTTTCCGTCTATCAGATCCTCTGTGGTGACAGGACGGTTCTGGTCTGTCAGTTTCTCTTTGTTCAGAGAGACACCACCACCTTGTACCATCTTACGCATTTCACCTTTAGAGGGGAATACTGGAGCGACAGTCGTGAAGAGTTCAATGGCAGGTTGCCCTAACTGGTCTTTGGAAATCTCATACTGAGGAACACCATCGAATACATCGAGGAAGGTTTGCTCATCGAGTTTCTCCAGTCCTTCTTTGGTGGACTTACCAAACAAGATACTGGAAGCCTCAATAGCGGTATCCAAAGCCTCCTGTGAGTGTACCATTACAGTTACCTCTTCGGCAAGACGTTTCTGTAGTACACGACGACCCGGATCCTGCTTGTGCTCCTCAACAAGGGCGTCAATAGTCTCCTTCTCCAATGAAGTGAATATCTTGATATAACGCTCTGCATCCTCATCACTGACATTAAGCCAGAACTGATAGAACTTATAGGGAGTCGTACGAGCGGGATCGAGCCAGATGTTTCCACTCTCCGTCTTTCCGAACTTCTTACCATCGCTCTTGGTAATCAATGGACAGGTCAGAGCAAAGGTCTCTACCTCATTACCCAAGGTACGACGAATCAACTCCGTACCTGTTGTCATGTTACCCCACTGGTCGTTACCACCCAACTGGAGCTTCACCCCATAGTGCTGATAGAGATATAGGAAGTCATAACCTTGCAGGAGCTGATAGGTAAACTCAGTGAAAGAAAGACCATCACGAGCCGTACCATTCAGGCGCTGCTGTACACTCTCCTTTGCCATCATATAGTTGACGGTGATATGTTTACCCACCTCACGGGCAAAATCAAGGAATGTAAAGTCTTTCATCCAGTCGTAGTTATTCACCATGATAGCGGCATTCTCCTCCTTCGACTCAAAATCGAGAAACTTAGCCACTTGTTTCTTGATACATTCCTGATTATGGCGCAACGTCTCATCATTCAAGAGGTTACGCTCCTGACTCTTACCAGAAGGGTCTCCTATCATACCTGTAGCACCACCTACCAAAATGATAGGTCTATGACCACAACGCTGTAAATGTCGTAACATCATGATACCACACAAATGTCCGATATGCAGGGAGTCTGCTGTCGGATCTGTTCCTAAATAGGCTGTCACCATTTCCTTCTGGAGCAATTCCTCCGTGCCTGGCATCATCTGTGCCAGCATTCCGCGCCAACGAAGTTCTTCTACAAAATTCTTTTTCATTATCTTTTATCTTTAAACTCTAAACTATAAACTCTTCAAGGTACTGGATCATACCCGCTGCCCCCCCAGGGATGACACCTCAGTATCCGCTTAATGGCGAGATAAAGTCCCTTGAAAGGACCATGTTTCAGTAATGCCTGTCGCGCATATTCACTACATGTTGGCGTAAAACGACAAGAGGGAGGCGTGTAGGGCGAGATGGCAGTCTGATAAAAACGAATTGGTAATATGAAAACCCAAGCCAAGCCCTGTGAGAGATGATGCAATAGCCGTTTCATAACTTATCCATCAAACGTAGTAGTAGTTGCTCCATCCTACTTGATACCGTTGCACTACTATATAATTCATCAGCAAGCCAAATGAACGCAATCAATAGTGTACGCTGAGGCGTTTTTTCTATCTTTTCCACTAATGGCAGTTTTGCCAACCGATAGGCTTCACGCAACTGTCTCTTGACACGGTTACGCTTAACCGCATGCTTGAAATGACGCTTTGAGACACTGACCATTATCTGTACAGGCGGCTCTTGTGCTTCACGTTCTTTCTCCATCCATACCATTCGTATGGGAAAGGCTGCCATGGAAAGGCTACCCGCTCCATTAAATAGTCGGTCTGTGAGTTTCATACTACACAACCGCTCTCGCTTATGAAACGAATAGGCTGTCATAGTATCTGGTATCCACTATTTATGTTTCTTCTGCAGGAAATCCTGTAAAGCACCTGTCATGGAGGGATATTTCACTGATGGAGCTTCTAAATCGAGACGAAGACCTGCATCCTTTACTGCTTTCGCCGTAGCGGGACCAAAAGTGGCAATCGCAATTTTGTCCTGTTTAAAGTCAGGGAAATTTTTGGTCAGTGACTCAATACCAGAGGGACTAAAGAAAATCAGCATGTCATAATCAAAAGACTTGATCTCCTCAGGTGTAAAATCATTGCTCACCGTACGATACATGACACACTCTTGATGCTGCAGTTTTTTAGCATCCAACATCTTTGTCACGCTATCGTTGTGAACATCACTCATTGGCACCAGGTATTTCTCTTGCTTGTGTTTGATCATTGTCGGTATCAAATCATCAATCTTACCTGTTGTACCAAAGAACACCTTACGTTTACGATACTGTACGTATTTCTGGATATAGAGTGATACCGTCTCTGTTACACAGAAATATTTCATATCCTCAGGAATTGCTACGCGCAACTCTTTCGCCAGCGTAAAGAAATGATCAATAGCGTGGCGGGAAGTAAATACGATAGCGGTAAAGTCTAGAATATTCACCTTCTGTGTGCGAAACTCTTTAGCTGTCATTCCTTCAACCTTGATAAACGGGCGGAAAACTAACTCCACTCCGTACTTTTCTGCGATGTCGTAATACGGCGACTTCTCGCTAGATGGTTTGGGCTGAGAAACCAGAATTTTCTTTATCATCTTGGTGTCCTAAAAATTGATTTTTAAATTATTCGCTGTCATGACTAGCACGCCCCATAAGGCGAGCAAAGGTACTATTTCGAAGGTGCAAAAGTACAAAAAAATTTGTAAACTAACGACATTTCGACGGAAAAAGATGATGAAACACTTATAAATCGTTAGTAATTTAACAAAAAGTATTGAAATAATGACATAAATAGTGACATTATGAATGTCCATTTCAAAATATCCTCCTAATAATACCGCCGGGAAAAGCAATACGCCTTCCATTGATATAATAAAAAGAAAAGACTTGAGCCATTGTTGATTTCTTTTACCATTAAAGAAAACAAGATTTACAATGGTATAGAGTCCCATTTTTACCCAGATATAGGCAACAACAATAGCTAAATAGATAGCTATTAATGTGTACTGTGATTGCAGGATAAAAGTTTCACCAATATAATTCAGCGTGAAGAAATAGAAGAGGAGAGAGATAAGCAAACTAGTGATACCTACCAGAAAGGCCTGATAACGTAACTCATTACCTGTTTCAGAAAAGTCTGTCCTCTCTTCACGTGGTGTATGGAAAAAGTTCTTTGCTTCCCTAACGAATATCTGTCTGGCGTTGGCAAATACATAGACAGAGACAAGGAAGCACGCCAGCAAAAGGGAGGTGATGACATTGTCATTATGTACCCTGTAGGGTATGGGATCACCTGCCACTCCGATACGACCGCCTTGTAATTCTGGATGGAATAAAGAGTCTTTTGAAAAAAAGCCTTCTCGATAATACTGAGGAATTTCAGCATTCATCAAATCGACACCAGGCGGATGTCCTGGAAGATGGAGTGTGTCAGGATGCTCACTCCAATGAATCTCTCCTGGGTGGAAGCGTGACTGGATTGCTGAGTCCTGTTGGGCTGGGGTCGCATCACGAGGCAGCCAGCTCAACACTTGAGCAGGTGTCAACGGATGGGGTTTGACTGCTGCAGAGTCGCTTCCCGATATGACCGCTGAGACGTGTGCTATGGAGTCCTGTTGCAACAATTATAATCCGAATGCTTTCTTAATATCCTCTACACGGTCGAGCTTCTCCCAAGTAAATAACTCAATATCTAACGTCTTGGTCTCATGATAGCGACTGGTGAACGTCTTTTTCACCACTTCACACTGTCGACCCATGTGACCATATGCCGCAGTCTCCAGATACATCGGCTGACGCAATTTTAGTGAACGCTCAATAGCCTTCGGGCGAAGGTCAAAGAGTTCTTCTATCTTCTTGGCTATCTCACCGTCAGTCATCTGCACTTTCGAGCGTCCATAGGTATTCACATAGATATTCATCGGCTTTGCCACACCGATGGCATAACTGATTTGTACCAGCATCTCGTCCGCAACACCGGCAGCAACCATATTTTTGGCAATATGACGTGCTGCATATGCTGCGGAACGGTCAACCTTTGAGGAGTCCTTACCAGAAAACGCTCCTCCACCATGAGCTCCCTTGCCGCCATAGGTGTCTACGATAATCTTACGCCCCGTCAGACCTGTGTCTCCGTGAGGACCGCCAATGACAAATTTTCCTGTCGGGTTCACATAGAATTTGATGTCATCGCCGAACAGGGTTAGTACTTTTTGAGAGTGGATCTTCGACTTCACTCGAGGAATGAGGATGTTCAGCACATCATTCTGGATAGTCTGCAACATTGTATCATCATCAGCGAACTCGTCATGCTGCGTAGAGACGACGATGGTGTCGATACGCTCGGGATTCCCCTCGTCACTATACTGTACTGTTACCTGACTTTTGGCATCCGGACGCAGATAGGTCATCTGCTTTCCTTCCTTGCGAATCTCAGCAAGGGTACGCATAATCAGATGGGCAAGGTCCAAAGAAACTGGCATCAAGTTCTCTGTCTCATTAGTAGCATAACCAAACATCATTCCCTGGTCGCCAGCACCCTGATTCTCGTCATCCTCACGGTCCACGCCACGATTGATGTCATCACTCTGCTCATGGATGGCCGTCAGGATACCGCAGGAGTTCCCGTCAAACTGATATTCTGCCTTCGTATAGCCAATCTTCTTAATGGTATTACGAGCGATTGTCTGCAAGTCGATATATACCTCACTATGCACCTCACCCATAATCACAACCTGTCCTGTCGTCACAAACGACTCACAAGCCACTCGTGCATGTTCATCATAAGCGAGGAACTGGTCTAATATCGCGTCACTAATCTGGTCGGCAACCTTGTCGGGATGTCCCTCTGATACGGATTCTGAAGAAAAGAAATAAGACATAATTATCTTTGTTTTTGAATTTGGGTGCAAAATTAATAATAATTCATAACATGACAAAATAAAACGGCTTGCATCTTTTGCGAGACAAGCCGTTTTCGTTATCAAGTGAGATGGATTATTTGAGCTCTGGGGTCATGATAATCTCCACATGATTTCCACTCTTCAGGATAACATTGTTCAGGAAGTCACGCACATTTTCAACTGTCAACGACTCAACAGTCTTCTTATAGTCGGTGTAAACATCCAGTCCGTAGTCCTTAAAGGTAGTGATGGTATTTACCCAATAACCGTTTTTCTTGGCATCCACGTCAATCTGTTTGAGCATATACTCTTTCACCTTAGTAAGCTGGTCTGCATCCACGCTCTTCGCCATATTAGCGATACCCTCGTGCAACAGTCGGACAGCAAGTTCCGATTTATCTGGGTTCATCGGACAATATGCCCGTAACATCGCCTTTGGCTGGTGAGTCGAAAGATTAAACTGGCCAGAAGCACCACAAGAGTAAGCGGCACTCTCGTCCTCACGGATGGTCTTCAGATAAATCATAGAAAGCACTTGTCCCACTGCGTCAATCTTCACTATGTTCTCCAAGGTATAAGGTACATCAGCATACCATGTCTCAAAAGCTGTAGCCTTAGGAGACTCGGTCTTCACCTTAAACTGATTAACTACTTCGCCCTTTGCCAAAGTCAGAATTTCGTTGAAGTCCTCAGGCTTTTCCTTAGTAGCAGGCAGGGATGCGATATACTGCTCAATCAGCGGACGGATAGTCTGCTCATCAAAGTTACCACAGAAGACGAAGGTAAACTGTCCTGCGTTTTGGAAACGCTCCTTTGCTATTTGAAGGATGCGGTCATAGTTGATTTCCTTCAAGTCTTTCACGTCAATCTGAGTGAAACGAGGATTGTACGCATACATGGTAGTAGCCAGAGAGTCAGAGAAGACTGCGTCTGGTGACAAGTTCTTGTTCTTCAGAGCCATATCCAGCTGCGTCATCAGGTTCTGGAACTGTTTTTCGTCCTTGTTGATACCTGTGAAATACAGATACTGCATCTGCATCATCGTCTCTAAATCCTTGGGCGTAGAGTGGGCTGTTACATACTGGCGGGTATTCCCCATTGTGGCATCAGCATTACACTCCTTACCAGCAAGTGCCTTCTGCAACTCGTTGCTGGAAAAATTACCCAATCCGCTGATACCAATCACCTGGTCAAACACCTTCAGGTTGGTATAGTCGGCAGCGCCATAGAGTGACTTTCCTCCCTTGGCGAATGCCTGCATCTGTACTTCATCGTCCTTGAAGTCTGTCTTTTTCAGGATGACGGTGGCACCGTTAGAAAGAGTCAGTTCCTTATAACCGAACGTCTTGTTCTCTGTCTCCTTGACAATCTTACCAGCTTTGATGGTAGCAACATCCACCAACGGCTCGTCTTTCACATTGTCCACATATGCCTCTATCTTCTCCGCACGTGCGGCAGCAACGGCAGCAGCCATATCCTTCTCGGTAGGATGAACCTTACCCTCCTTGTCCTGAGCCATAATCATGACGACGAGGTTGCTGTCGGTAGGAGTAATCAGGTCGGGCAACACCTGGTTGACGGCCTGTACAGGAATGTTGGGAACTATCATCTGCATTGTCTGATAGAGCATATCCAATGGAGGGATTGGCTCGTTGTCCAGATAATGGTCACGATAGGCATTACCGAACTCTGCGTTCTTACGCTTGTCACGATTGGTGTAGCGTTTCTCCAGACCACTCAGATAGTCTGCCTTGGCACGCTCATACTCTGTAGCGGTGAAACCGAACTCACGGACACGTCTTGCCTCACGATAGAGCACCTGCAAGGTCTCCATCTCCTTACCCTCCTTGGGAACACCAATCAGCTCGAAACAGTCCTTAGTCCTTGAGAGCAGGTAATTGCTGTCATCTGCAAAGCCCTGGAAGAAAGGACAAGCAGCATCCTGTGTCATCTCAGACAAGCGCTGGTTGATCATCTGTGAGATGACGTTGACCAAATAGTCCTGAATGAGATATGCCATGCTGGATTTCTCCTCTGGCTTGGTAGCTTCGTGCTTCATCATAACGAAGACATTAGCCATCTGCATCTCCTTGTCTTTCTCATAGACATAGATAGCCTCCTTATTGTCGGGGACAGCCTCCGCAACAACTTTCGGTGCATTAGGATCAACCTTAATACCAGCGAAAAGCTCCTTGATTTTTGCCTCCATATGGTCTACATCCACATCACCAACCACGATGATCGCCTGGTTGTCAGGACGATACCACTTCTGATAGTAAGCACGCAGGGTCTGCGGCTTGAAGCTGTCAATCACTGACATCAGTCCGATAGGCAGACGCACACCATACTTAGAATCGGGATAGACCTTCGGCAGAGCACGTTGTATCATACGCTGTGAAGGACCTTCACCCAGACGCCACTCGTTATGCACCACGTCACGCTCCTTGTCAATCTCCTCAGGCTCCAGAGAAAGACCGTTCGACCAGTCTTTCAGGATGAGCAAACAAGAGTCGAGGGCGGTAGCACGCTTGGTGGGTACGTCGCAGACACGATAGACGGTCTGGTCGATACTAGTGTAGGCATTCAGGTCACTGCCGAACTCCACACCCAAAGAGCGGGTGAACTCGATAATACCATTCCCCTTGAAGTGCTCAGAGCCGTTGAACGCCATGTGCTCCAAGAAGTGGGCAAGTCCACGCTGGGACTCATCCTCGTTGATAGAGCCTACACGCTGGGCGATGTAGAAATTTGCCACATGCTCTGGATACTTGTTGTGGCGAATGTAATAAGTCAGTCCATTGTCCAGCTTACCGATACGCACGGCGGGGTCAACGGGAATAGGCGGCATCTGCATTTCCTGGGCCACCATTGTTGCAGAACTGATGATTATCAGTGCGGCAACTAGCAATTTTCTAAATCTCATCGTTTATTCTAATAGTTAAATGTTAGTAATATCTCATCATTAAGACGCACAAAGGTAAACAAAAACTACAGGTTATCTGAAAAATAACAATATTATTAATGTTTTTTATATTATTCAGTATTTTCAAGTTGTCTCCTATTACGTGGATGATGCTCCAAGATTTCCTGACGGAGAGTCGACATGTCGATATGAGTATATATCTCTGTAGTACCAATAGACTCATGCCCCAACATGGCCTGTATGGCACGAAGGTCGGCGCCTCCTTCTAACAGAGCAGTAGCAAAGGAATGTCGAAGTGTATGGGGTGAGATGATCTTGGTGATACCAGCAGTAGCCGCCTGCCGTTTGATCATGATAAGTATCATGGTACGTGTCAGATGGGCACCACGCCGGTTCAAGAACACATAATCCTCCTCACCAGCCTTGATGTTCATGAGGTTACGATCCACAAACCAGTTATCCAACTCACGGATAGCCTTGGGTGAGATCGGTATTAGCCGTTCTTTCGACCCCTTGCCGAATATCCGTACATACTGTTCCTCGAGATACAGGTTGGAGAGTTTCAGATTAACGAGTTCACTGACTCGTAATCCACAAGAGAACAACACCTCTATGATGGTTTTGTTTCGTTGTCCTTCCCATTTCGAGAGATCAATAGAGTTCTCTAACATGTCTACCTCCTCCGTGGAGAGTATTTCTGGCAAGTGTTCTCCCAAGACAGGACTCTCCAACAGTTCCGAGGGGTCATCCTCCCTCCAGCCGTCCAGTTCCATATAACGAAAGAAAGATCGTACCCCACTCAGAATCCTGCACTGGGAACGGGGATGAATGCCGATTTCATGCAAGGTAGCCGCAAAATGCTGCAAGTCGTCCAACTGTACCTCCCACACATCCTTCTCCTCCTTTTCCAGATAGGAGAGTAATTTTTGGAGGTCACGACGATAAGCATCCAGCGTGTTAGGTGAAAAACCACGTTGCAGTTTCAGGTATCGCTGATAGCTCCTCACAAGATTTGTCTGCGATTTCTTGCCTGTTTCCATTTTATTTTGTACTTTTGACTTCGTCGAACTTACTCCGTCTCGGAAAAGCTCAAATAAATTTGGCTATTCTCTCGACTTTTCGTAACTTTGCCTGCAAAAGTAATAAAAAACTTTGAAATATGAAAATTCTCATCATCAATGGTCCCAACCTTAACCTATTGGGTACTCGTGAGCCAGGTATCTACGGATCCTCGTCGTTCGAACAATATCTGCCCCAGTTGCGGACAAGATATCCTGATATAGACATCGAGTATTTCCAGAGTAATGTGGAGGGCGAGCTCATCAACAAGATGCAGGAGGTAGGCTTTACCTATGACGGCATCGTGCTGAACGCAGGAGCCTATACCCATACCTCTGTGGCGTTGCACGACTGCATCCGCTCGTTGAAGGCACCAGTCATCGAGGTACATATCTCCAACGTCCACCAGCGTGAGGAGTTCCGCCATCACTCTATGATATCCGCAGCCTGCAAGGGTGTCATCTGTGGTTTCGGTCTCGACTCCTATCGTCTAGCCATCGAGGCACTGAGGGGATGACCATCGACGAGTACATAGAAAGTCATATTGAGCCAGAGCCCGATTATCTTTACAAGCTCTGGAGAGCCACCAACATCCACATGCTGCATGGCAGGATGGCATCAGGACATCTGCAAGGTCGGTTGCTGAAGATGCTCGTGCAGATGATCCGTCCACATTTTATCTTAGAGGTAGGGACTTTCAGCGGCTATAGTGCTTTGTGTATGGCTGAGGGGCTGGATGCCGACGGACACCTCTATACTTTCGAGATCAATGACGAGCAGGAGGACTTCACCCGCCCTTGGATAGAGAACTCCCCTGTCAGCGATAAGATTACGTTTATCATCGGCGATGCTATCACAGAGGCTCCCAAACTCGGCATCGAGTTTGACCTCGCCTTTATCGATGGTGACAAGCGTACCTATCGGGAGACATATGAGATGACACTCTCCGTCCTCCGTCCCGGGGGCTTTATCCTTGCTGACAACACCTTATGGGACGGTCATGTGGTAGACCCCTCTTACCAGAAAGACCACCAGACTCATGGGATCGTCGCTTTCAACGACTACATCCAGCAAGACCCTCGTGTGGAACAGGTCATCCTCCCCCTTCGCGATGGTCTTACACTCATCAGAAAGAAATAAAATATATCCTAGCTACCGACTGATATGAAGTCGGAAATCGGTTGATTATTTCTCTACCAATGCAACTGCATAGGCAGAAATTCCTTCTTGTCGACCCGTGAAACCAAGTTTCTCAGTGGTAGTTGCCTTGATGGATATCGCATCCACATCGCAGCCGATGACAGTAGCCAAACATTGTTGCATGGCAGGGATATGAGGATTCATCTTAGGACGCTCGGCACAAATAGTCGCATCAATGTTCACTAAGCGATAACCCTTAGTAGCAATTAATTCGATGGTCTTCTTGAGAATCACCTTACTGTCCATTCCCTCCGTTTCAGCAGCAGTATCTGGGAAGTGGTAGCCGATATCACGCATATTAGCGGCTCCAAGGATAGCATCACAGATGGCATGAATAAGGACATCGGCATCGCTATGTCCGAGGAGTCCTGACTCATGCTCTAACTTAATACCTCCCATCCATAGGTCACGACCTGTGACGAGTTGATGGACATCATATCCCATTCCCACCCGTATCATCGTCTTCTGAACAAGTCTTTGATGCCGTCCATATCGAAGGCAAGGGTGAAACGAAGGGTCTGGTCGAGAGGATTACTCTTTGCGGTAGCAATAACATAGCCGACATCTAGAGAGAAGACACTCATGCGGAAACCGCCGCCGACAGTGAAGTACTTCAGGTTACCCTTGTTCTCGCTCTGGTGGTGATAGCCGGCACGGAGGGTGAATTGGTCGTGGTAGGTGTATTCGGCACCCACGCTCCACTGAATCTCCTGCAGTTCTTCCTTAAAGCCACCAGGTGCGTCACCAAAGCTCTTGAAAATACCAGCAATAGAGCCGACATCATTATATTCCTCAATAACACGTTGCTCATATTCTTCCTTCGACTCACCTTCGTTCTGCTTGGGAACGGTGGGGACAAGGAGCTTGTTGGCATCAGCGGCAATAGTAAAACGGTTGTACTCATTGATGGGTACCATCAAGGAGGCACCGATACGGAGGTTGGCTGGGAGGAAGTTGGAACGGTCGTCACCAAAATAAGTGATCTTACTACCTACATTGGATATATTCATTCCAAGTCCCAACTGGCACTCACGCTGTCCGATATTGATGTAATTATTATAGTAGAGTGCCAGATCTGCTGCAAAGGCAGAGGCAGGAGAGGAGTCTTCGCTGTAGTCGTAGCGGAGATCACTGTACAGCCAGCGGATAGCAGCAGCAAGGGAGAATTTCTCACTCAGCATCAGAGAGTAGGCGACATCTATCGACATCTCATAAGGCTTGACTGTCATGGCATTGTCCTCCATAGAGGTCATCACCTCACCAAGGGAGAAATAACGCAGGGAGCCGGAGATAGCGGAATAGTCACCGATGCGATAGTATCCAGCCACATAGGCAAGACTGATATCGTTAACCAGTCGGCGGAGCCAAGGGGTATAGTTCAAGGCGATACCGGCACGGCTGATACAGAAAGGATATTTAGCTGGATTCCAATATTGTGAGTTAACATCAGGGTCAGTAGCTGCTCCCACGTCACCCATACCAGCGGCACGGGCATCAGGAGCAATCGTCTGCGATACCACTGCGTGCTCGATGGGGTTGAACTCGCTCTTGGTGTCCTGTGCTTTCACTGTGATGGTGAACAGCAGGAAGACAATGGTTGTATAAATCTTATTTGCTTTCATCATTTTACTAAACGCAGGACGTTTTTATTTATTGCTTATAATGATGATTTTCTTGGCTTTGGAGGTCTGGCTGGAGCCATCGCTGCTGATACGGACACGGTAGAGATAGACACCGGTATGCAATCGTCTACCACCATCAACACAGAGATCCCAGTTGATGACATAGCTGTTGTCATAAGCTGTACCATGTTCATGGTGTTGCCAGAGATGGTGTCCTGCCATATCGAAAATATCGAGAATGACATCAAGGTTACTGCCCACACGGTCGTGGAGTATACGTATATCCGTTGAGGTGGTAGCAGGGTTATGGGTACACTCCACATCAAAGAATGTGGGTGCTACATCTTTCGACACCTTGAAATTCAACGTACTGGTGGTAGAGTTGTTGAGGACATCCCAGACACGGAACTGTAAGCGATGCGGTCCCTCGCTAAGTTTTGGGATGCTGAAGCCTACTGTCCCTTGGGTAAAACTACCAAAGTCATATTGGAAATAATCGTTGAGGTTGTATGTACGAGCTAGTTCTCCGTCAATAACCAACTGCAGATCGTGACCGATGCCATTACCCGTTGTGTTAATACCGTCGGGGTCATTGATCTCAGCGATGAAATAAGGAGTAGCGTTTACCGTGCCTCCATCCACAAATGAGCTGCTGTTGAGATAACAGAAGACGGAGGGACCATCAGTATCTTCTTCTCCACTACCTTCCCCGTTGAAGACTATCTTGTCGGTATATCCGTTGGCTTCCTCGTCTCTTTCCTTGTTGACGGCATAGACGGTAATCAGTCCTGTACCGTCAGAATAGCTGATATCCTTGGGGACGGCAAAGGAGAATTTGAAATGTCCATTGTTGACACTGTCAGTACCTTGGAAAAGAATCTTATTATAATCGGTATAGACAAAAGCGGATTCTGCCTCAGAAGGGTCATTACGGCGACAGATAATTTCCTCGGCGGCATCACGGACGATGGCTGTCATCTCACCAGTGAAGGTCTCTTGGACGTGTCCGTCTGTATCAGCGATATATCCTTCCACTTCCACTGTGGAGCCCGCTCCGATTTTTAAGGGTGTGGAAAGATTGGCTAACTCCTGTCCATTGATAGACTCAATGACCACAGGATTGGTGGGGATGGCGAGTTTCAGCGCAGGGTCGCCAAGGAGTGCGTATTGTAACTTATTAGCTGTCTGGTCGCTACCGGTCTGTATCAGTTGATTCTTAGCCAGACGGACAGCTTCACCGATAGCCATACGACGATGACCGCCATTCAACAAATGGTTTGTGAAGGCAAGGTTCATCTGACGATTGTATGACTGGTAAACGGTGCGGGTGGTGCCGAAGAAGGCAATGGCACCTCCTTTCGCACTCAAGACGGCAGTCTCACCGATGTTATCTTCTTGTCCGTCGAAGGGCATGATGTCACAGGAGGCGGTTACCCACAGAGGAAGACGTTTGGAGACTGCTTCCTCAAAATCCTGAAGGGTCAATACATATTCGTGGGAGAAACTAGTGGGCGCCCCATGACCAGAGTAGTTCATGATAAGGGAACCACTATTCATCTGCTGTTTCAACAGGCGGGTGATATCAGGGTAGCGGTTACCCGTTGCTGTACTGGTACGCGGATAGGCATCCCACATCACTCGTTTTACTTGTAGGGCAGGCTGTAACTGTTCGACTAGGGTGGCTACGGCTTGGGCATCCTTCATGTGCTGGTTCTCATTACCATCATCACCTAATACACACACCATATTCTGCCAGGCTCCTGCTTGTTCATTCCTGAGGTATTGCTCAACCTTATCAACCATCGCTGCAGCTTGATCTGTCGTGCGGACAGGGAAACGCCCCACGGCGATGTCAGCTTTGTCACTTCTCAGCATGTTACCGCCTTCCATGTCATCAAGCAAACAGAAATAGTCATCACTTACAAAGCAGTCGGTATGACTATAGGAATTCTCACTCTCATAGCAGAGCAGGAAGTCATCAGGGTCCTCTTTCGTCCATGCTGTCGACAACATGCGGTTATCCCATGCCGCATCACCCAGCAACAGGAGGTAACTTGGCATGTCCTCTTCGGAGGTGGCACGGTCGTAGAACATTTTCATGTAACGGCGATAGGCGTTGGCATCAGGAGTACCGCTACTGTACTCATTATAGAGCTCGTCGGCAAGAACAACACGGACGCGCAGACCGTCTCGCTCCTCATGGATTGTCTTCAGACGGTCAGCCTGCTGAGCCATTTTCCCGCTCGATGGGATAATGATAACCATATCAACGGCATTGTCAGCATGATGGTCTTGATTGGCTATCATCCCTACATATTCTGGTACGGGAAAACTGTCGGATGACAAATTAGGGGCGGTTGCCGGTGATTCGTCAAACAAAGAGATATAGTCGAGGCGTACTGTCGCATTACCGTTAGCAGGCTGTATCCTGACCTGATTATTAGCCTGTAGGTTGTCGACTGCGAATGTCTGACTACCTATCCGCATCTCATCATAATTGCCACATGAGGGAATGGTGACAGTCCCCACTGCTGTACTGTTTACACTGACGGATACAGAGGTCGTCTGATCAGCAGTGACGACAACAGTGACCGTACCTTTTGTGCCATTACCAGAGGCTTTGAGGGAATAGTCACGATAGCTGCCTCCTCTTAGGATAGTGGCATCATAGAGGTTACGTCCACCCTTGAACCAAGCATAGTCATCAACTTCATAGAGGGTGTTATGATCATCATCCAAAGGATAATATGTTGCAAGGAAAGCCTCTTGACTGACGGTTTGCGGTTCTTCGTCACTTTCTGTGAGGAAATAATAGCCATAATCAGAATAGGGGTTGCGGATTCGCTGATGTCGTTCGTTCCAGGTAACAGGGCCTACGGCATGAAATAGTCGGCGACCTCCTACATTACAAGTGGGTATCTCTTGGAGATCATCGGTATTCTTCAGGTAGTCAGCCGTCAGACGCTCAGGTTGCATAGCACCTCCATAGCCATATACTTTCACCTTGTCTTTATTTGTGAAACCAGCTTCCTGAAGAAGGTCGTTGCTGAGTTGGTAGATACCCGTCTGCGGTATCCGTATCTTGACCCATAATCCCTCCCGTAATACGGAATGGTCAGCATAACGCTTGCCATCTACCACTCTCCTAGAATTAGTTTTTCTAACGGGCTTCGGTTTTACCTTCAGCATGAAACTGACAAGCTTCTGGTATTTTTTCTCGCGATATACTAAAGGGACAAAAGATACCTCTAATGATGCTTTCTTGCGGGAAATACCGATTTGTTGACTGATTTTAGGGAGTCTGGGCAGTTCTTCATTAGTAATCTGCTGATAATGCTTGATATCAGTATCGCTCATGGGAATGAACTCCGGATATTCAATACTGACGGTATAGGTAGAGTCCGCATAGTTGTCGTAAAGAGGAATGGCATAAGAAACAACGGGTAATACAGAGTCAACTCTGACTTGCGGCGCTGTCAGATTGTAAAACCGTTGTGCCCCTATCGTTAGACAGGAGCATAACAATAATAGACTTAGTATCGCTTTCCTCATTTACTTGCAATTAAATTCTAAGACCTTACGCTCTTCTAACCAACCTTCCAGATGGTCGTCAATATGGACAGGACCTACACCTACTGGTGTGCCTGTATAGAGTAAGTCACCTGTCTTCAAGGTAAAGAACTGTGAGATATAGGCTATCAACTCATCAACCTTGTAGAGCATGTCACTTGAACAGCCTTCCTGTACTGTTTTACCGTTGATATCGAGGTGGAAGTGGATCGCCTGTATGTCGCAGAACTTGTTGATATCCACCCACTCGCCGATAACGGCAGAACCGTCGAAGCCTTTGCAGATATCCCAAGGATGCCCCTGCCTGCGTGCTTCTCGCTGGAGGTCACGTGCTGTGAAGTCGATACCTACGGTCACCGCATCGTAATAGCGATGGGCAAAACGCTCAGGAATGCTCTTCCCCAAGCGGCAGATACGTACAACCAACTCTGTCTCATAGTCCACCTGTTCACTCCAGTCGGGGATGAAGAAGGGCTTGTGGTCCTTCAGCAACGCTGAGTCGGCTTTCGTGAAAATCACAGGCTTCTCTGGTTTATATAACGTTCCATCCAGCTCTTTATTGTGTTGGATGTAGTTCATACCGACAGCGAATATCTTCATTGTTTTTACGATTTATGCTGCAAAGATACAATTAAGTGAGAGAAAATGCAAATTAATTTGCAATTTTTCGAATGTGAGTATCCTCGTGCAGTTTTTCTACATAAAGATAACCATTTTAAAGAAAAAATACTTATCTTTGCAGGAAGTATGATGAAAAAGTTATTTCTTTTTAGTCTGATGCTCATCTCTTTCGTAGATACACAGGCACAGACGGACACCCGTTGTCTGGACTTTATGGGGATTCCCTTGGAAGGTCCAGTAGATTCCTTTGTAGTAGCACTGAAGGCGAAGGATTTCACAGAATGGGGAAACTCCGATGACCTTGAGGATCTCTATTTCCGGGGGAACTACTATGGTATTCGGGCAAAGGTTATGGTCAATATACAACTAACGACTCGCTTTGTACAATCGGTCTACGTAACAGTTGGTCCATATCGTACCAAGGAGATGCTTGAACGTAATCATACCTACTTCCTAAACAAACTGGAGAAAGAGTATGGTGAGTATGTGGCGCGGGGTGGCGCAGAATATTTCTTCGGCACCTATGGGGATATTAAAGTGTCGGAGACGGTGAATAACAATGGATCGACAGACTTGAATTTTTTTTATATGCCGTCTACACCTTTTTATAAGGATCCAATGCTGTTGGCACTCAAAGGACATGTTCAAGAGGTGATGACGGAAAATGCTGTGGCAGAGAATCCGGCAGAACGTTTCGCCAAAAATGGTAAACTGGAGAATCCTGATATCATTGAGCGACAATATGATGCCTTTGGTTATCTCAAGCAAGGTAAGATGCTGGAACGGTCAGGAATGAGTGTTATTGAATATGAGTACGATAAGAAGAACCGGTTGATGAAACGCACTCTGACCAATCAGGCGGCTCATATTACCTATACCAATGAGTATATCTACGATGAGAATGATGAGATACTGAACATTACTCAGAAGGTGTATGATGAGTCGAATGAATGTGTGATGTCCGTCAATATGCGTAATAATTATGAGGCACATGACGATATGGGAAACTGGACCCGTAACGCCTTGACTATTGTCTATTGGGAGAAAGGTGCACAGAGTCAGACAACGAATGTCATACAGACACGTAAGATAAGATATTGGGAAGAATAAAAAAACGCCGACTCTTATGGAGTCAGCGTTTTTTTTATTAGAAATAGATATTACTCTGCAACGAGTGTGAAGCGCTTGAAGTCTACAATCTTCAACTCTTTGTCCTGCTGGGCAAGCCACTGAGAGACAGTAGCCTTGTCACCATCACCAAATTGGAATTCCTGGTCAACGAGACAGTTCTCCTTCAAGAATTTCTGAACGCGACCCTTAGCAATATTCTCAATCATGTTAGGATTCAAAGTAGCAGCTTTCTCAGCAGCAGCCTTCTCCTTCAGCTCACGAGCTTCCTTTGCCTGCTCCTCTGTCAGCCAACCCTTCTTGATGTTGCTCTCGATGTGATCCTCAGAATCAACCAAGTTAGGATTGATACCTGCTTTCTTCAGAACTACTTCTACGTACTTCTCGACCTGCTCGAGCTTTGTCTTCTCAACGGCAGTCTTGTACTCCTCGTCCAAAATCTTCTGGTCAACTTTGTCTGCATCAAGTGCAACGGGCTTCATAGCAGCTACCTGCATGGCAATCTTGTGACCAATCTCTGCAGCAGACTTGTTCAGTTGTACCATGGTGCACAGAGTGTTCTTACCCATGTGGTTATAAACCTCGATATTCTCACCCTCGAGTACGAGGTAGCCATCCAACTCCATTTTCTCACCTGTGATACCAGAACGCTGAGTAACAGCCTCCTGGGCAGTCTGACCATTAATCGTCAGAGCCTTTACAGCCTCGATGTCCTTGCACTTGTTGGCGATGGCTGCGTCGAGGATGCTCTGAGTCAGGGCAATGAAGTCAGCACCATTAGCAACGAAGTCAGTCTCACACTTCAAGGCAATCATAGCGGCAAAGCCGTCAACAGCCTTAACGAGAACACAACCATTAGATGTCTCACGGTCGCTACGCTTAGCAGCGATGGCAAGTCCACGCTCGCGGAGCAGTTCCTTTGCCTTGTCGAAGTCGCCCTCAGCCTCAGTCAGTGCCTTCTTTACATCAGCAAGACCAGCGCCGGTCATGGTGCGAAGCTTCTTAATATCGTCTATTGAAATAGCCATATTGTTTGTTATTTTTTCGTTATTATTTCTTCTTATAGCTAATAGGTACTATCTTTATTTACTCTGCAGGAGCCTCTTCTGCAGGAGCAACCTCCTCAGCAGCAGGTGTCTCTGCTGGTGCATCGGCAGCCTTGCGAGGCTTACGAGCTGTACGCTTAGGCTTTACCTCTTCTGCCTCAGCCTCAGCCTGAGCGTCAGCAGCTTTCTCATCAGCTTTCTCAACCTTGCGTTCCTCAAGACCCTCGTTGATGGCATTGCAGCAAGCAGTAAGGATAATCTCTACACTATCTTTGGCATCATCATTAGCAGGAATGACAAAATCAATATTATTAGGATCAGAGTTGGTGTCTACGATACCGAATACAGGAATACCCAGACGGTTAGCCTCGCGAACGGCAATCTGCTCCTTCAGTACGTCAACAACGAAGAGGGCAGAAGGCAGGCGTGTCAGGTCAGCAATAGAACCGAGGTTCTTCTCCAACTTAGCACGCTGGCGAGTAATCTGCAGCAATTCACGCTTAGAGAGGTTGCTGAAAGTACCATCCTGCATCAGTTTATCAATGTTCGCCATTTTCTTTACGGCCTTGCGGATCGTTGGGAAGTTGGTTAACATACCACCCGGCCAACGCTCAATAACATAAGGCATATTCACGCTGGTTGCTTTATCAGCGATGATGTCCTTCGTCTGTTTTTTAGTAGCGACGAACAGAATTTTCTTACCACTCTTGGCAATCTGCTTCAAGGCGTCAGCAGCCTCGTCAATCTTAACTACAGTCTTGTGTAAATCAATGATATGGATACCGTTGCGCTCAGTATAGATGTACTGTGCCATAGCGGGGTTCCACTTACGCTTCAGGTGACCGAAATGACAGCCTGCCTGTAATAACTGATCAAAATTTGTTCTAGACATTTTGCTTTTCTTTTTTAATTGTTTACTTTCTTTTTAATTCTTTTAGTCGCTGCGCTTGGTAAAAGCGCTAAAGCGATTACTTGTTAGAATCAGCCGCTGGGTAATTATAATGATTTATAGTTCCTATAGTGTCTATAGTGACCATAATTATTATAAGTCTCAGCAGTTTAGATACTAAACGTAGTCCAGTGTATTAACGCTTACTGAACTGGAAGCGACGACGAGCCTTTGGCTGACCTGGCTTCTTACGCTCAACCTCACGAGAGTCGCGGGTGAGGAAACCTTGTACCTTCAGAGCTTTCTTGTCCTCAGCATTTACCTTTACCAACGCACGGGCAATGGCGAGGCGAAGAGCCTGACTCTGACCAGTGAAACCACCACCGTCCAGGTTTGCCTTGATGTCATATTTCTCAGCCACCTCGAGCAGGTTCAGCGGCTGCTTAACCACGTACTGCAGGATAGCTGAAGGAAAATACTCTGTTAAATCCTTCTTGTTGATCGTGATCTTGCCTGTGCCTTCGCTCAGGTAAACGCGAGCTACAGAGCTCTTACGACGACCGATTGCATTAATTACTTCCATCTTCTATCTTATTATTTATACTGGTTAATATCAATTGCTTTTGGCTTCTGAGCCTCGTGTTTGTGTTCTGTTCCCTCGTAAATATAGAGGTTGTTCAGCAGGCTGCGTCCCAGAGGACCTTTTGGCAGCATGCCTTTGACAGCGTGCTTCAGGAAACGCTCAACACCATAAGGAGTCTTACGGAGCTCAGCAGGAGTACTGAAGCGCTGACCACCAGGATAACCAGTATAACGGGTATATACCTTGTCTGTCTCTTTTTTGCCAGTGAATCTCACCTTGGCAGCATTGATGATAATTACGTTGTCTCCACAATCCTGGTTAGGAGTGAAGTTAGGCTTGTACTTTCCGCGAATCAGTTTCGCTACCTTAGAAGCAAGGCGGCCTACTACCTGATCGGTAGCGTCAATAACCACCCATTCCTTCTGCTCACGGGCAGCTTCCTTTGATACGGAAATGGTCTTGTAACTTAAAGTGTCCATTTTTAACTTTTAATTTTACTACTAAAAAACATTTATTCCTTTTCTCTTACACACAAACAACACTACGGCAGAGAGTCTAACGCTCCGCAGCAGTCTAACGTCTGTGCCTTTCGGCTGAACCATGATTCACAAACCGCAATGCCCGGCCAAAGACACTACTATTTACACAAGGTCCACGGGGATTCTAAGCCTCTCCCCAATAATCGGACTGCAAAGGTACGGTTTTTTCTTGAATCAGGGAAACGAAGAACTGGATAAGTTAAAGATTTAATATTATTTAACTTACCCAGTTCCTAATCGTATACCTTATATATAATATAGTAACTATAGTGACAATAGGAGCTATAGATATCCCATCCAACGGAGAATGTCGTTCAAATTGGCGAACACCATTAAAAGGATGAGGATACCGAAGCCCACATACTCTGCCCGAATCATGAACTCCTCCGAGGGTTTACGACGAGTAATGATCTCATAAAGCAGGAAGAGCACGTGACCACCATCAAGGGCGGGGATGGGCAGGATATTCATAAAGGCAAGGATAATGCTGAGGAAAGCGGTCATCTTCCAAAACATATACCAGTCCCACATGGGGGGAAAAAGGCTCCCGATGGCTCCAAAGCCGCCAAGCGACTTGGCTCCATCTGCCGTAAACACGTATTTCATGTCACCCACATAGCTGCCAAGGACATCGCATCCATATTTGATACCAGCAGGGATACTCTCCAAGAAGCCATATTCCTTTGTGACGGGTTTATAGAGTCCTGCGATCGTGCTGACTACAAAACCAAGTT
The DNA here is from genome assembly GCA_045117415.1 of Prevotella sp. Classification (GTDB taxonomy): domain Bacteria; phylum Bacteroidota; class Bacteroidia; order Bacteroidales; family Bacteroidaceae; genus Prevotella. Next base: position 76,064 of record JBGUNO010000029.1, read on the forward strand.
TCAAGTCCGGGGTAAGGATGACGCTGGCAGTATCTTTCTTGTTTTCATGACCAAAGACAATGGTAACAGTACGTGCCTTCAGACTATCTGCCGGGGAGGTAGCGGTATCCAACAAATCCTGTCTACGACCGAGGAGGTCGACGAATTCGTTATAACTATCCACGGAACTGCCATTTAACGCAAGGATATAATCACCTGCCTTGATACCTATCTGCTCCGCAGGAGTACCAGGAACCACGCTGTCAACCTTGGCAGGAATAAGGGGACGGACGAAGGCTGGGTCAGCCTTCAGCATACCTAACAGGTTCAGTTCACCAGGCAGGTTAATGCTCATTTTCTGACCATTTCGGATAATGTCCACACGCTTTGCCTCGGAGATGTCACGATAGAGGTCAGCACTAAAATCCTTGAAATCCTTTTTCTCCGTACCTATGAGGATGTCACCATCCTTAAAGCCATAAGATTTCGCTTCTTGATTGAACTTCATACCCAGTGTCATATCCTTGACGGGGATATAAGTATCGCCCCAGTAGAAAAGGATCATGGAGTAGATAAACAAGGCGAGCAGGAAATTCACCAACACGCCACCTATCATGATGAGCAGTCGCTGCCATGCTGGTTTGGTGCGGAACTCCCAGGGCTGTGCGGGCTTTTTCATCTGCTCGGTATCAAAACTCTCGTCAATCATACCTGCTATCTTACAATAGCCACCTAAAGGTAACCAGCCGACCCCATATTCCGTATCGCTGTTCTTGGGTTTGAACTTAAACAGACTGAACTTCCAATCGAAGAAGATATAGAATTTCTCCACCCTCACTCCGAAGAGCTTGGCGAAGAAAAAATGGCCTCCCTCATGCAGCAATACTAATAAGGAGATGGCAAGAATGAATTGTAATACTCTGATAAAAAATACTTCCATTATTAATTACTATTTTCTTTTAGACGTTATACACTTTGAAAAAGTTGCAGGTCTCTATTTCATCAACTCCATAGCAATCCTCCGTGCCTCCGCATCGGTAGCGACATACGTATCGTAAGTCGGGTTGGCATCGTAAGTGCATTTTACCATTGTCTCAGCGATGATATCACTCATCTGCAGGAAGCTACACTTGTCCTCTAGAAAACCACGATTCACAATCTCGTTGGCAGCATTGACGATACATGGCATATTACCACCTCGCTGAATAGCTTCGAAGGCAAGGGCAAGACAACGGAACTTCTTCAGATCAGGTTCGAAGAACTCGAGTTTCTGGGCAGCGAAGAGGTCAAGACGTTCCCCTGTGAGGGTGAGGCGCTTGGGATAAGAAAAAGCATATTGGATGGGCAGTCGCATATCAGGTACACCAAGTTGTGCCTTGACAGCACCATCCTGAAACTGTACGGCACTATGTACAATACTCTGTGGATGAACCAGTACTTGTATCTGTGATGCCTTTACGCCAAAGAGCCATTTTGCCTCTATCACCTCAAAACCCTTGTTCATCATCGAGGCGGAGTCAATGGTGATCTTCGCTCCCATGTCCCATGTCGGATGGCGTAAAGCATCGTCCTTGGTGACTTTGGCAATCTGTTCCAAAGTCATGTTGCGGAAAGGACCTCCGCTTGCCGTGAGCAGAATCTTTTCGATAGGGTTATGGTCCTCGCCCACCAGACTCTGAAAGATGGCGGAATGCTCACTATCCACAGGCAGGATTGGTGCATGATATTGCGTGGCAAGGTCCTGTATCAGTTCACCTGCCACTACCAGGGTCTCTTTGTTGGCAAGGGCGATTGCCTTACGTGCCTTGATGGCATGAATCGTGGGCGAGAGTCCTGCGAATCCCACCATAGCGGTCAGCACCATATCGATAGGACCAGCCTCCACGATCTCGTCGAGAGCCTTTTGTCCAGCATATACTTTCACATCAGGCAGGTCATCCATTAGTCGCTTCAGTTCGTCATAGCGAGCCTCGTTAGCAATAACAATAGCAGCAGGCTTAAACCGATGTGCCTGTTCGGCAAGCAGCTCAACCTTGTTGTTTGCCGTCAGACAATATACTTCATAGAGGTCGCTATGTTCTTCTATGACTTGTAAAGCCTGTGTACCAATCGACCCTGTAGAGCCGAGAATGGCTATTTGTCTTTTCTTCATAATTCTAATAATCCCTCGGGGATTTCCATTTTTATAGTTCTTTCCTTGGTACTGATATCCGTGATGAGGTTGTCAGTAGCAGGAATCAGTCGCCCATCCTCTAACTCAAATAGCACATTAGCGGTACTGTCGTCGATAGCAGTGATGGTGCCTATCTTCTTGTTGTTGGATGCATCGACTAAGTCGAAGCCTACGAGGGAAGCAAGCGAGAGTTGTTCATCGTCTTCCTCTGCCAAATCACGTGGAAAAAACACATCACAGCCAGTCAATTCCGAGGCTCGCTCCTGTGAGTTTACATCACAAAATTTCACCAAGGCGAGGGAGTCAGAGCGAAAGCGGTATTCCTCCATGAAGAAAGGTACGAGGATGCCGTCCATGTCCAAAACAAGGTAGTCGGCATCCGTGCGGTCGAAGATATCATCCTCGAACTGGAACGACACCTCTCCTTTGACACCATGCGCTTTACCAAGTCTTCCTATCTTATATACCTCCTCTGGTCTGATCATATTCTCTCTATCTTTGCTCCTAAAGCATTCAGTCGGTCCTCGATATGCTCGTAGCCACGATCTATCTGCTCGATATTACTAATCGTACTGGTACCATTGGCACTCATGGCGGCTATCAGCAAGGCGATACCCGCACGGATATCTGGACTGGACATCCTACTGGCACGTAGCGTCAGTTTGCGGTCATGTCCCACGACGACGGCACGGTGAGGGTCGCAGAGGATGATCTGAGCACCCATGTCAATAAGGCGGTCGACGAAGAACAGACGACTTTCAAACATCTTCTGGTGGAATAGCACAGAGCCGCGAGCCTGTGTGGCTACTACGATGAGTACACTAAGCAGATCTGGGGTCAGTCCGGGCCATGGTGCGTCCGCCAATGTCATGATGGTACCATCGATGAACGAATCCACCATATAATGTTTCTGTCGGGGGATATACAGGTCGTCACCATCAGCCTCCACCTTTACACCCAGTCGGCGGAAGGCATCGGGGATGATACCGAGGTCTTTCAAGGATACGTCTTTGATGCGTACACCATCACCCACCATTGCTGCCATCCCAATGAAAGAGCCTACCTCAATCATGTCGGGCAATAGTTTGTGTGCTGTACCATGAAGGCTCTCCACTCCCTTGATAGTAAGGAGATTACTGCCGATGCCGCTGATACGGGCACCCATGCTGTTAAGCATGTGGCAGAGCTGTTGTACATACGGCTCACAAGCCGCATTATAGATTGTTGTCGTACCTTGGGCGAGGACTGCCGCCATGACGATATTCGCCGTACCTGTCACAGATGCCTCGTCGAGTAACATATAAGAGCCAGTCAGTCTACCCTCTTTGGCAGATGCTTTAATCTCGTAGACATTACGATCGGACACATGACGGAACTTAGCACCCAGCTTCTCAAAACCGAGGAAATGGGTGTCCAGTCGGCGGCGTCCAATCTTATCACCACCAGGTTTGGCAACAATCGCTTTTCCCATGCGTCCTAGTAGTGGACCGATCATCATGACAGAGCCACGCAGCTGGGCACACTTGTTCACAAACTCGTCACTCTGCAAATAATCCAAGTCGAGGGCATCAGCTTGGAAAGTGAAAGTGTTGACTGACGGATGCTCCACCGCTACACCAATATCTTTCAACAGTTGGATAAGGTTATTGACATCACGGATGTCTGGGATATTGTGGATGGTGATTTGCTCACTAGTGAGCAAGGTGGCGCAGATAACTTGCAACGCTTCGTTTTTCGCACCCTGTGGCGTGATAGTACCACTTAGCAGGTGTCCACCTTCTATTTTGAATGATGCCATTTATTTCTTCTTCTTGTTATTGTTTCTCCCATTACCTGTTGATGCCATGCTCTCGAAACGGAAACTCGACAGGTCAAGCTGTATCTTTCCATCTGTAAAGCGGGCAAGGTCGTCAGCGACTTTCTCGTCGTCCATAGAGCCATGTCCCCAAGCAGCGAGGTTGCGCTTCATCTGGTTTGCCGTCAGACGCACCAGCTCGTCACGCTCCTCTCCTTCGGGCATGGTCTTCAGTTTCTCGAACAACTCTTCTATCAGTCTGCCGTAATGACGCATACGGGCGCTGCCGGTAGGGTGCGCCATCGGCGCTGGCTTCGATAATATTTTCTCTGCCTCGCTCACGTCGAAGGGCCAGTCGATGTCCAGTTGCTTACGACTCATCAGGTAAAGATGATCCCAGTGTGCCTGCTCCGCATTCACGCTGTCCTGTATTTGTGGGTTCTTACTCTCCATCAGTTGGACGATGGTCTCTGCGCAACGCTGTCGCTCTTCTTTGGTGGGAAGACTGACGGCATGGTCAACCATCTTCTGAATCTCACGTCCGTACTCAGGCATCAGCAACTTCTCCCGTTGCGTGTTGTAGTCTAATCCTTCTATGTTCATAATAATTTCTTTGGTTTCAGGGCTACGAAATCTTTCAGGTAGAATGGCACGAAATAGGCGACATCCTCTGTCTGACCATTCAGCAACCGCTTCTCAGCGAGCGGCTGCATCCACTTGGCGACAGGCTCTATGCCGTCAATATAGTGGGCATTGGGGTGATTGATGGTCTCCATACATTTCTTGGCACCATTGCCGAAGAAATACACAGGACGCTCATCCAGCCACTCTTTATAGGTTTCTGCCGTCACCACGTCGGCACTCACAGGACGAACCTCTCTCAAGGCACGGTCGTAGAGGGCGGCATACACCTCCATTCGTCGTGCGTCAAGCATCGGACAAAGAAAAGCATTTTCTTCCAACTCCTCATGTCCCAGCAAGATGGGTACGCAGAGCAGTTCGAGGGTGGGTACCCCGATTAGTTGCAGGTTACGTCCATAACAGACTCCCTTCGCCATTGATACACCGATGCGCAGTCCTGTATAGGAGCCTGGACCACAGCTCACGGCAACGGCATCAAAAGGTATCGCATGACTATCCGTAAATGATAAAGCCTCATCGACCATCGACCCCAGTCGCTCCGCATGGTTCGGACCACTATGATCCTCCTCATGATAGATACAATGGCTGTCTTCCGACACTGCCACAGAGCATACTGACGTGCTGGTCTCTATATGTAAAATGCAAGCCATTCTTTCTTTTTAGTATTTTATAAGGTGCAAAGGTACAAAAAAATCGATTAAACGAGAACAAAAGGAATGAAATTCTTTTGTCGAGTGCGTTTTTTACAGAAATGGTTGGAAATTTAAAATAAAACCCGTACCTTTGTGTCCAAAGTTGAAAATATAATAATCACCAAAAGAAGCTATGATGAAAAAAATGTTTATGTTGGTGGCTTTCGCAGCCATGACAGTCACAGCAAGTGCACAGAACAGTTTCGAATTGAGATTTCTCGGTACATACCCCGACATTATCGACTTTGCATGGAATTTCGTCACCATTAACGACGATGATCCAGAGGGAGAAACCGACGAATCGACGAATGCCGTTAAGGCAGCATTGGAGAAGTATCGTACGGGGATGGATTTGAATGAGAACGAGACACTTACCGTTGACAAGAAAAACGGTTTTCTTATCTATGAGTCTAGATACGAGCAACATTTGTTGAGAGTTGAGATGTGCTACTGGAACGAGGCTGACAAAAAGCATAAACTATTTGCCTGCTCCACATGGTGCTATGAGAATGGCAAGCCCAGTCTGGGACAGTTTGACGGCATGTGTTTCCTCCGTTATAACAATGCCACGAAGAAGATGACCTTCTGCGAAGCCCCTGGCTTTGAGGTGAGTTATGACAATACCACCTACTCGCTGCCCCGTAGTGGCAAGGACATCACTGTCACCAAGTGGAATAATAATGGAACAAAGACGCAGACGACCCTGAAGTGGAACGGACGTGGTTTTAGTAAGTAAATATAACGTGATAATATGATACAATCTATGACGGGCTACGGCAAGGCTGTCGTTGCCTATAAGGGAAAGAAAATCAATGTAGAGATCAAGTCACTCAACTCGAAACAGCTGGACTTGACCACTCGTATTGCTCCGCTCTATCGTGAGAAGGAGATGGAAATCAGACAGTTGATTGCCGAGAAGGTCATTCGTGGCAAGGTGGAAATGAGTGTCTGGATAGAGAAAGATGCCGCTACAGAGGCGGCTCCTGTGAATACGGCACTGATGGAGAGCTACTATCAGCAGCTGAAGAGTTTTGCGGACAGTCATGCGCTGGAGGGTATGGACTGGATGCAGACCTTGACCCGTATGCCTGATGTGCTCACAAAGACAGAGGTGGAGGTGCTGGAAGAAGAGGAATGGACGGTTGCCCGTGGTGGTGTCGAGGAAGCTGTACAACACCTGGTAGACTTCCGTACACAGGAGGGTGCTGCCTTGGAGAAGAAGTTTGCCGAGAAGATTGACAATATCGAGCGCCTGCTGGCAAGTATCGAACCATATGAGAAGAGCCGTGTGGAGAAAATCCGTGCCCGTATCGTGGACGGCTTAAAACAGATTCCTGAGGCAGAGTATGACAAGAACCGCTTAGAGCAGGAACTCATCTACTACATTGAGAAACTGGATATCAGTGAGGAGAAACAGCGTCTGACGAACCACCTGAAGTATTTCCGTGAGACGATGGCAGACCAGGCAGGTCAGGGAAAGAAACTCGGTTTCATCGCTCAGGAGATGGGTCGTGAGATCAACACGACTGGTTCGAAGTCGAATCAGGCAGAGATGCAGAACATCGTGGTGATGATGAAAGACGAGTTGGAGCAGATCAAGGAACAAGTGCTGAATGCTTTGTAAGTTAAGGATTTCTGACGTATGAAAAAGGGAAAACTGATTATTGTAAGCGCACCATCAGGTAGTGGTAAGTCGACTATCGTGAACTGGTTGATGCAAGAGCATCCGGAGTTGAATCTTTATTTTTCTATTTCCTGTACGTCACGTGCCCCTCGTGGAGAAGAGAAGGATGGCGTGGAGTATTTCTTCCTGACGCCAGAGGCTTTCAAGGAGAAGATAGAGAACGATGAGTTCTTGGAGTATGAGGAAGTCTATGAGAACCGTTTCTATGGTACGTTGAAGGCACAGGTGGAACGGCAGCGTGAGGCTGGACAGAATGTGGTGTTCGACGTGGATGTGAAAGGTGGCGTGAATATCAAGAAACACTATGGTGACCAGGCTTTAAGCCTTTTCATCCAACCTCCCTCTGTGGCAGAGTTGCGCAAAAGGTTAGAGCATCGTGGTACAGATTCCCCAGAGGCTATAGAGCAACGGCTTGCCAAAGCGGAGTATGAGTTGACCTTTGCCCCCAAGTTCGATCGTGTTGTCATCAATGACGACTTGGAGATAGCCAAACAGGAGACCTTCAACATCATCAATGACTTCCTGAAATGAAGAAGACTGGCATCTTCGGCGGCTCGTTCAATCCCATCCATTGCGGACATATCGCACTGGCAAAGGAGATTCTCCGACAGACGGAGTTAGACGAGATATGGCTGATGGTGTCACCACAGAACCCTTTGAAACGGGGAGCGTCAGACTTATTGGATGATGCGTCACGTTATGCACTTGCCAAGAAAGCATTAGCTGATGAGGAAGGCATAGAGGCTAGCGACTATGAGTTCCGTCTCTCCAAGCCATCCTATACCTGGCATACGCTCCAACATCTCCAACAAGATTATCCCGACAGGGAGTTTACGTTGGTGATAGGAGGAGACAACTGGGAGCGTTTTTCACGATGGTACCATTGGAAAGATATCCTCCGATGTTATAAGGTGGTGGTCTATCCTCGTGACGGACAAGCCGGAACGATACAAGCGGAACTATTGCCCGTGTCAAGTACGGAGATCAGGGAGAAAGTCAGACGGGGAGCGTCTATCGATGGCTTGGTGCCTGCTGCGATTATAGAGGATGTGAAAAGATTGTATGGAGAACTGAAGGATTGAGGAATTGGACAAGGTCTTGCAGATATTAGGGTGGCTATGGAAGCCCATACATGTGAATGCGGCATTCTTTGTATTCATGTTCATACTGGGTTACCTCTGTACACAGACAGAGATCCGGCTGCATCTGCAAGGAGCAAAGCCTTATGAGTTATCTGCCGTTGAGTTGTTCTTCGACATCTACCTGACCTGTGTCTTCTTGGCCTTGATACCTCAGAAGATACGCAAATGGATTCGCCTGCTATTTGCCATCGTCTTCTATGTCGTTGCCCTGATAGACATGTTCTGTTACGTACATTTCGAATCGACGCTGACACCCACGATGCTCATGCTCTTCTTCGAAACGACAGGACAGGAGGCAAGTGAGTTCCTGAACTCTTATGTGGGATGGGACTTGCTGACGTCCAAGACGGGATGGATCTTCCTGATAGCTGGTTTACATATCCTATGGGCAGTCTTCAGTGCCTGGTGGAAGAAGCATCAGGGGGACAGGTCCCTTATTCCACCCACTGTGGTGCCCTCTTTGCAGGCAGGACTGGGAGTCATTACCTTGGGGCTTTTCATCTATTGCACGACTCAGTGTCTTCCTAATAAACAGGCAATCCACCGTTTGATGACAAAGTCGAACCTGGGGGAAGTGGAACACGAACTGACGACCAAAGGATGTGCCAACCTCTACCTCCCCATTCACCGAATGGCGTTCAGCTTATATGCTAATCGTCTCGCTTCTCATCAGATTTCCCAGTTGATGGCTGGGACGAAGAAGGTACAGGTTGACAGTTGTGACTTCCGTAGTCCACAGATCGTATTGATTATCGGAGAGAGTTTCAATAAACATCGCTCCCAATTGTATGGGTATGATAAACCCACAACACCTCGTCAGCTACAACGTATGCAGGATAGTACGCTGATTGCCTTTACAGACGTGGTGGCGCCCTGGAACCTGACGAGTTTTGTCTTTAAGTATGTATTCTCCCTTCATGCCGTTGGTGATAAAGATGACTGGACCGACCAGCCGATGTTCCCAGAGGTGTTCCGTAAGGCAGGTTATCATGTGACTTTCCTGACGAATCAGTTTCTGCCTAAGGCAGGGGAGGCTGTTTATGACTTCAGTGGTGGCTTCTTCTTGAACCATCCTCCGTTGAGTGAACAACTGTTTGACACCCGTAACACTCGTCTGCATCGTTTTGACGAGGGAATACTGCACGACTACGACGCCTTGAGGAATCATGACGACCATCAGTTGACCATCTTCCATTTGATGGGACAGCATGTGGACTATCGGGGACGTTTCCCCGTGAAGACCAGAAGGATGTTCTCCGCTGCCGACTATCCCGATAAGAAACTGTCAGAGAAACGTCTGCAGATCAATGCCGACTATGATAATGCGACACGCTACAACGACTCTATTGTCGATGAGATCATCCGTCGCTTCGAGCAGCAGAATGCTATTGTCATCTATATGCCAGACCATGGAGAGGAGTGTTTTAACACGTTAGATTACTTTGGGCGTAACCACTCGGCAACCATCGACTACCGGCTTGCTCGTGAGGAGTTCGAGATCCCGTTCTGGATCTGGGCTTCGGAGGAATACCGCCAGACACATCCCCATGAATGGGAGGCTGTCAAACGTTATCGCCATCGTCCTTATATGACGGACCTGTTGCCCCATACGCTGATGTCTCTGGGAGGAATCTATTCCAAGGACTATCGTAAAGACTATGACGTGCTGAATAGTGCCTATAATGAGAAACGTCCCCGACTGTTGAAGAACAGCGTGGACTATAACGGTCTGCGACCGGAATGAAAGATGAAAGATTAAAAATGAAAGATTAAAGATTGAAAGTGAAGAATGAGTTTTTGACACGGGACGAGTGTACGGCAATGCGTGGTATCGCCATCCTTGCTATCATGTTGCATAACTATTGCCATTTCATAGGGAAGATTGTCAAGGAGAACGAGTATCAGTTCCTTACCTCCCATAACGAGGGACTCTGGCAGGTTGTCACGAGTCCTGACGAACTATTGCCCGTCCATCTGTTATCGTTTTTCGGACATTACGGGGTACCTGTATTCCTCTTCCTCAGTGGCTTCGGACTGGTGATGAAATATGAGCGGAAGATACAGGAACAAGTGGCTGTCGTACCTTTCATACGTTACAACTATCTGAAACTGTTACGTATGCTCATCGTGGGCTTCACCCTTTTCCTCGTTGTGGACATGATGACCCCTGGACGTTTCCAGTTCCATTGGGATAATGTCATCGCACAGTTGCTGATGTACATCAATGTACTGCCTGAGCCTGACAAGATCATCTGGCCGGGCATCTACTGGTTCTTCGGACTGATGATAGAACTGTATATCGTCTACCGGCTGTTGCTCTATCGACAGAAGAGCTGGGTGGTCCTCGCCTTGATAGCCGTCTGTTGGTTGTTACAGGTTTTCTGCGACCCGGATGGAGATACGTTGAACCGTCTGCGTTATAACTTCATCGGAGGGATGTTACCCTTTGGAGCGGGTATCTTGGTGGGACGTTATGTGGAACGTTTTTCTTTCCATCCTTCCCGTTGGATATGGGCTGTCCTCACGCTCTTGGCAACACTCTTGATCTTCCTGATGTGTTTTCATTTCCAGTCATGGCTCTGGATACCCTTGTTGATCATCGTAGGGACTGTCGCCCTCGTCAAGGCGATGCCTCAGCAACTGCTGCCCCTGATGGTTTGGTTCGGCAGCATCTCCGCCGCTATGTTTGTGGCACATCCCATTGTCCGTAAGATATTTATCACTGTTGCCTGGCGACAGGATATCTACGATGGACTGATACTCTATGTCCTGGTGACTATCGCCCTCTCATGGGCAGTGAGAAAAGTGATTGACCAAATACCCAGTCCGAGGTTATGAAGAGGAATGAGATCAAACTGGAAGGCTTGAGCCGTTATCGGGGGGAACTGATGGGTGCCGCCATCCTTTTCATCGTCCTCTTCCATGTGGAGCTGCCCCGCAATGATGCCTTCTTCGGCTTGCGTCGTTGTGGGAATATCGGTGTCGATATGTTCTTGTTCCTCAGTGGTCTCGGACTCTGGTTCTCCTGGGTGAAGAACCCGTCCTTCAAACAGTTTTATAAGCGTCGCCTGTTACGTATCTTCCCAGCGTGGCTCATCATGTCGTCACTCTATTATATTCCTCGTTTCAATGGGCAGACGGGGAGCGTCATCGACCTGATAGGGGATATCACCATCAACTGGGATTTCTGGTTACACGACGAGTTGACGTTCTGGTATATCCCCGCCATCATGATGCTCTATTTATGGGCACCCCCTTATATGTGGCTGATTCAGAAGAGCCCCTCATGGCGTTGGCTGCCCGTCTTGATGCTGGTGTGGTGTATCTGTGTGCAGTGGGTCATCCCCATCCATCAGGCAGTAGGACATATTGAGATCTTCTGGAGTCGTGTACCCATCTTCTTCTTAGGTGTCAATTGTGGAGAACTGGTGCGCCAGGACTATCGGATGGAGAAAAGTGCGATATGGCTCATCCTGTTGACCTTCATAGCAACGGCGAGTGCGTGTGTCTATCTGGAACAGGTGCGTCACGGACGCTTCCCGTTGTTTGCGGAGCGGATGATTTATATCCCGTTGACCATCTCCCTGCTGATCCTCCTTGCGGAACTCTTCCAGCACACCCCCAAATGGCTGAACAGTAGTTGTGTGTTCCTGGGGACGATCAGTCTGGAGCTTTATCTCATTCATCACCATTTCGTGATGGTGTATATCTCTCCCTATCATCTGGGCTATTGGCCCACCTTCCTGCTGACTCTGGCAGCAGCCGTTCCCCTTGCGTGGCTGTTGCATCAACTCATTAAACGTGTGATACCATGAAGCGGATCGTAGCCTTTGACTTTGACGGCACACTGACCAGTAGGGACACCTTGCTGATGTTCATCCTTGATGCCAAGGGGATCGTTGCTTTTGCAGCTGGTTTCCTGTATCGCCTGCCCCTCATCGTGATGATGAAGTTGAGGCTCTATCCCAACTATCAGGCGAAGCAGAAGGTTTTCTCCTATTTCTTCAAGGGTATGCCTTTGGAGCGTTTCAATATGCTGTGCCGCCGGTTTGCCGACACCCATCGTTATCTGTTGCGTCCTGAGGGGGTGAGGACGCTAGAGGAGGCGCAGGCTGCTGGTGCGGAGGTCTTGATTGTCAGTGCGTCCATCGACAACTGGGTACAGCCTTTCTTCCCCGATGTGAAGGTGATAGGGACACAGGTAGAGGTGGAGAACGGGCGACTGACGGGTCGTTTCCTAACGAAAAACTGCTACGGACAGGAGAAGGTAAACCGTATCATGGAACAGTATCCCCATCGGGAGGACTATCACCTGACCGCCTATGGTGACAGCAATGGCGATCGCGAGCTGCTTGCCTTCGCTGATGAGGCACATTATAAACCTTTCCGCCTATGAGACTGAGACGAGAGGAATGGATATTAGGACTGGTCGTCCTGTTGCTGCTGGTCATCCTGAACGGGATGCTCATCATGAAGTATGATGCCTTGTTCTCTGTGGTCTGCGACGACTACGGAAAACTGCTGTCCTATAACTACCACGTGTCAGGCTTTGACGCCACCACCTATTCCGTCTTGACGGAATGGGGGATGAAATATGACGTGCTGCGTCATCCGTTGTTGCCTTATCTGATGGGGCTGCCCTATGCACTGAACCAGTTGTTGATATCCCTGTTTGGTGTCAATGGCACCTTGTATATAGCAGCAGTGATCATCCTGTTCTTTGCCTTCTGTACGACTGTCATCCTCTATCGTATCCTCCACGAGTTGGTGGGTATCAGTAAGTGGGATGCTATCCTGTTGGTGGTGTTCTTCTTCAGTCTTGCCTATGTGTTGGTGACCTATATAGCCACCGATCATTTCGGTATCTCCTTGTTCTTGATACTATGGTCCCTCTACCTGGTGGGCAAGGCATATCGGGAAGGACGGGTGTTGAGTACGTGGAAGTCGGCATTGCTGCTACTAGTCACTGCCGGGGTGACCTTGACGAATGGTGCGAAGGTATGTGCCGCCGAGCTGATAGCGCGGGGGAAAGGTTTCTTCCATTGGCGTTACCTGTTAGTGATCAGTGGCTGTTGGCTGTTTGTCGTCGGCTTGGGAGTCTTGGAGGAGCGTGTGTATGTCTATCCTAAAGAGCAAGCGGAGAAGAAATACTTTCAGGAGCACAAGGTGGAGATGATACAGAAGGCACGGAGGGACCATGAGCGTTACAAGCATGCGCCATGGGTCATCCATAAGGGGAAGCCCTTAGGCAAGGGCAGCCTGTTGAAATGGACAGACTATACCACCTCCCGATGGGAGACGTTGAAGGAGAATGTCTTTGGGGAGTCTCTGATATTACATGAGGAATATGTGCTGGATGATGTGCTGACAAGCTACCGTCCCGTATTATTGTCCTATCGTTCCGCTATCAACTATGTGGTAGAGGGCTTGCTCGTCCTCCTGCTCCTTGTTGGCATCTGGTACGGATGGCGTGAGCGACTGTTATGGATGTGTCTGTTAGGTATCCTGCCCGATGCCTTGATGCATCTTGGCTTAGGCTTTGCCATTAACGAGATTTACATCATGTCGGCACACTGGGTGTATGTCTTCCCCATCGCTTTTGCCTATTTGCTAAAAGCCGGTCGCCAGAGGCTAATCGCCAACAGCCTCAGAACCCTCGTTGCCCTCTTGACAGTATATTTGTTAATTCATAACCTGGGACTGCTTGTCGACTGGATGCAACAGCCCCCCGTATCTATCGCATTCTGGTATGAGTAATATGTTGAGTATATTCCGGATACAGAAGGAGGAGCGCTGGCTGGTCCTTGCCTTCCTCCTCGTCAGTGTCTTCCTGCATGCCTGCTGCATCTATTGTTTCAGTGACACTTTCCTGCAGGAGTCTATTGACAACGGTGGTGTCTTCTACAGTCATTTTCACATGTCAGGTTATGACCCTATCACCTATGCTGTCGTGACCCACTGGGATGTGACCTACCAGGTGTTCCGCCACCCCTTGCTTGCCTGGATGGTCTACCCCTTGTTCTTGCTGAATAGCGGACTCATCGCACTGACTGGCTACAACCTCGTACAGTTCCTCTTGGCGGCGATATTATTGGTGTGCAACAGCTATTCGGTCGTCTTCCTGTATCGTATCTTCAAGGACATCATAGGTGTGAGACGGGTCGACGCCATCCTGCTGATCACCTTCTTCTATGGCTTTGCCCATATCATGGTGTCAAGTATTGTCGCCGACCATTTCACCATATCGATGTTCCTGCTCCTGCTGACCCTTTATATAGCAGGCAGATGGATGCGGGAAGGCAGGGAGATGACCCTGCTGCAGACCCTCGTGTTGTTCGTGGTCACAGCAGGTGTCACCCTGAGCAATGGTGTGAAAGTGTTCATCGACGCCCTCTTCGTCAACGGCAAGCGTTTCTTCCGTCCTAAATACCTGCTATTGGCTGTCGTCCTGCCTGCGGCACTGCTGTGGCTGTTTGCGATGTGGGAGAACCTCACCTATACCGTTCCGAAAGAGAAGGCACAACGGATAGCACAGTTGGAGAAGGCAAGGGTGGCGAGACAACAAGCGTATCAAGCGTTTATGGACACTACATCCATCACGAATCCTGATGAGAGACAGCAGGTCTTCGGACGACAATATCAACAGCGGCTCCATCAGGAGGCGAAGGAACGCTGGGAGAGTATGCACAAGGGAATGCCCATCCAGAGTAAGAATGTCTTTCTACGATGGACGGACGTGACGACACCACGCTGGGACTCGATGGTGGAGAATCTGTTCGGGGAGTCGTTGATGCTGCACCAGGACCATCTGCTGGAGGACACCATGGGGAACCGCCCCATGATTGTGCGTTATCGCTGGGCGATATGCTATTTCGTGGAGGCTTTGATCGTCTTTCTATGGCTGGTGGGCTTATGGCTGGGGCGTAAGAGCCGTTTCCTGTGGATGGCGATGGCTGGCTTCGCCTTCGACATGGTCATCCATCTCGTACTGGGCTTCGGACTGAACGAGGTGTATATCATGGCGTCCCATTGGGCTTTCGTACTGCCTGTCGGTATCGCCTTCCTGTTGAAGTCCTCTCCCTACAGACGTGGGACGTTCTACTACCTCATTACCACTACCGCCTTCCTATGGGTCTACAATGGTATCCTGCTGGTGGGTTACCTGTTAGGATGAGCGTTTTCGCCATTGTTTGTAGTGATGTACGAGGAAATAGCTGAGGCGTGGGGGCAACAGGAGAGCCACCCGGTCGGCAAGGGGTATCGAGCTGTCTAACTGTCTGCGCAGGGGGCGATAGTACTCCTTGAGGACATGAAACTGTCTGTTGTCGATGAATTTCTCGTAGATCTTGATCTGATGTCCTATGAAAGCGGAGCGATAGCGCTTCCACTGGGGCTGTAGCGTCTGTCGCAGCTCCTCGTCATAGATCCGTATCATATGCAGGTCCTCTATCCTGTTGTTGGGAATATCCTCATAATGCAGGTAGGCTGGCTTGTCGATGAAATAGACCTTCGGTCCTTTCATCAGGCATTTGATCTGCATGAGCGAGTCCTCACGCTCCACGATCTCCCTGGGAGCTCCCAGACACCCGTCAAGGAGTTCTTTTTTGAAGATGATGCCCCACAGCACACAGAAGGAGTTCCTGGTGGCGAGCAGGTCACGGATGAGTGGCTCACAGATGGTCCACTCCCGGAAGCCAGAGTCATGGATGACACCATACTGGTCGATATACGGACCGATGACCTCGTCGGCTCCAGACTGTGTGATGGCTCGATGCATCATGGACAGGGAACCGTCCGTCAACAGGTCGTCGGCATCCACGAACATGATATATCTCCCTTGGGCATATTTCACGCCACAGCGACGGGCGGCTGTCACCCCACCATTGGGGGTGTGGAACACCTTCATGCGTGGCTCTTCCGCAGCCCATTTGTCGCAGATTTTTCCAGAAGCGTCGGTACTGCCGTCGTCCACGGCGATCACCTCGAAAGAGGGGAACTTCTGTGAGAAGATGCTCTGTAGGCATTTCTCGATATAGGCGGTCTTGTTATATACTGGTATGATGATTGATATCTCCATAGTCTTTCTATTGATAGTTAATGTGTCCAGTGTTCTTCTTCACCCTGAAGACGAGGGCTTTCCATACAGCCTTGAAATGACCATAGCGCAGGTTGCGCAACAGCTCCTCGATGCTTCGTCCTATCTTGACCCAGGGGTGCCCCCAAGCCATGATGCGATAGACACGCTGCTTGTATTCCACATTCTCGATGACATAGGGCGGATGGCGCAAGGGGAACTGCATCTCGTAGCTGGGCATCGTCAGCATCTGCTGCATGCGCCTGGGCAGTGTCTTCATCGCGCTCTGGAAATGTGCCGACTCCTCCGAGACGGCAGTGTTCTGTATCATATTACGGGTGGGTACGATGGTCAGTCCGGAGTGTAGCATGTTATACGACCAATAGACGGTCTCGTAGATAGGGTCGCCCGCCTCATGGTGCTTACGGAGCTTCTTGACCATCTCCTCCCTGTCACCATGTGCCTTGACGAGTGCCTCCAGCTGGTGCATGTCGAAATCGCTGTCCACCACCCTATAATGGTCGTCCCACTGGTTGACGACCCTGCCCCATGACGCCCATCCCCAGATGGAGAAGACGGAGGTAAACAGGTAGTCGTAAGGTGCGTCTGTCCGTTCCTCGTGGTTATAGCCTGCTATCATGGTGATGCGCTCGTCGTGCTCATAGCGGTTGAGCATCTCCGTACAGAAACGGATGAACGAGACGGCAGGGGTGGAGTCGTCCTCGATGACGATACACTTGTCATGCAGGGAGAACGCCCATCGCTGTGCCTGGTAGTTGGAAGCCCATGCCCCACTGTTCTCCGTATGGTAGTTGCGCTGCACCTCACACTCCCAGTCTATCTCCTCGTCAGCGACGATACGCTTGGCGGCTTCTATCTTCTGTGCCTCCACCTCGTTACGGGGTCCGTCCTGGTAAAGATACAGATGGGAGGGGCGAGCCTTCCTGATTGCCTCGAAGGTCCGCCTGAGCGTCTCCTGCCGGGTGAAGAATATCAACAACACGGCGACGTCGTTTTCTGCAGGATATCTATTATTATTCATCTCTAAACGCTAAACTCTAAACGCTCAACTATTATCTATTATCTATCAACTATTATCTCTTAATGATAAACCTCACACAGTCCTCCATCATCTTCACCTTCAGCAGTCGCATGACGACGGCATAGGCGAGGATGGCTGTGATGATGCGCACCAGGAGGAGCAGCAGCTGACTCGTGATACCTGTGGTGAGGAACCAGATAGCTGCCATGAGGGCGACACTGATCAAGGCGAAGGGGACGGTGTCCTTCAAGACATCCCACAGACGGACTCCTATCAACTTATTGGCATATCCCTGCCATACGAACAGCCATAGGATGTTCAGCAGGGTATAGGCGCCCACCACCATGAGGATGCCCTGCTGGTAGGTGAGGAAGATGAGGACCATCTGTAAGATGATCTGTGAGATATTCAGCCACATGTTGATGTCACTGCGTCCCTGACTGATAATCAGGTTCTTATAAAGCGAGTAGAAGGGCATGAAAGCACCTCCGACACAGAGGACACGCAAGATGGGGACACATGCCTCCCACTTAGGACCGATGGTCGAGAGGATGAACTCATGCGCCACCAGCGAGAGCCCGAACATGGCGGGAAAAGCGAGGAAGGCTGTGAAGCGTAGCATCTTACGGAAGACACGCACTTCTCCTGACTCCTGACTCCTGTCTCCTGTATCCTGCCTCACCTCTACAAGCACGGGCTGTGCCACCTGCTCGATACTGCCACTGACCATCTGGTACGCCATCGTGTTCCACTTGAAAGCCTGGAAGAAGTTACCCACCACCTGTGGGGTCCTCGTGAACAACTTTCCGAAGATAAAGGTCAGGATGTTGTTGTTAAGGGTGTTGATGACCATCGTGACAAGGATGTTCATGGCAAACTTCCAGGTGCGGCGTATCGGAGAGAAGTCTATCGACAGCGAGGGGCGCCAGGGGACGAAGAAGAAGCGTCCGATGACGAGTATCAGGGCGTTCACCACCTGTTGCCACGCCAGGCTCCAGTAGGAAAAGCCGTTGAAGGCGAGGGTGACGGCGACGATACCTGAGCATACCAGCGCACAACTGTTGACAATGGTTATCTCACGATTCATCATGTGCTTCGTCATATAGGCGTTTGTCGAGATACCAAACGACGAGAGGAGGAAGGCAAGGAAGATGAAGCGTGACAGGGCTGTCAGACAGGGCTGCTCGAAGAACAGGGCGATCCACGGGGCGGCGGCGAACAATACCAGGTAGATACAGATGCTGGCAAGGATATTAAACCAGAACACGGCATTATAGTCGTTGTCCGTCGGCTCCTTCATGTTCACGATGGCTGTGGAGAACCCACTCGACTGCAGGTTTCCCGCAATGGCGGAGAAGATGGCTATCATACCGATGGGCGCCCATTCCGCTGGTGCAATCATACGACCCAGCAGAATACCGATCACGACATTCAGTACCTGCGTCGCACCACTGTTCAGGACTCCCCAGAACAGTCCCCGTGCCGTTCGTTCCTTCAGCGTCTCCGTTGCCATCGCCTCATGCAGTCAATTACGGGGCAAAGGTATGTACTATTTATCAATTCACCAAACTTTTGCCTTTTTTTCATTATTTTTTTTGCACTTTGCTCACTTATTTGTACCTTTGCAGCCGAAGGCTGTGAAGTCTTGTCATAAACGAATAACCAAAACCATTAAAACAATATAACAATATGAAGAGAAATCTACTCTGTATTTTTGCCCTCCTGTTGACGGCAGTGACGGGCGTATGGGCGGCGGACGACAGTGGGTCGTGCGGCGAAGTTTCTTTCTCCTACGTGGAGTCTACTCACACCCTCACCATCAGTGGAACGGGTGTAATGGCGGATTATGACGATTATGACGAACGACCATGGGATAGTTATGCGAAAGACATCAAGACGCTCATCATCGAGAATGGTGTGACGAGCATTGGAGTTTTTGCGTTCTACAATTGTTCTGCCCTTACCTCTGTCACCATTCCTAATAGTGTGACAGATATTAGAGAGTTTGCGTTCCGCAACTGTAGTTCCATGACCACCGTTACCATTGGCACTGGTGTGACCTACATAGGACCTGATGCATTCTATCTGTGTACGGCTGTGACGGACGTCAATTGCAATGCCGACCCAGCCGCTTTAACGTGGGAAGAAGCTGGCTGTGATGATTTTAAGGAGGACGGCTCCACCGTTATCCATGTTGCTAACGCAGCTCCTTGGTATGCGAAGTTTCTGGATGTGGTCCATGGTCATTTCAGAGACTCCTCTACCGTGCCTTTCGACTGGGATTACGACTCAGACACCAAGACGCTGACCTTCATCGGTACAGAGCCGATTCCATCTTATGGAGATGCGGATTACCGCCCCTGGATCGATTATGTTCCAGAAGTCGAGAAAATAGTTATTAACGATGGTGTGTGGGGTATTGGAATGAATGCGTTCTACGAATGTTCTGCCCTTACCTCTGTCACGATTCCCGATAACGTGAAAACCATTGGAAAATATGCTTTCCAATCTTGTAGTTCCATGACCACCGTTATCATCGGCACTGGTGTGACCTACATAGGAAGAGATGCATTCTATGGGTGCGATGCTGTAACAGACGTCTATTGCAATGCCGACCCTGCCGCGTTGACGTGGGACGAAGATTACTGTGATGACTTTAAGTATGACGGCACCACCGTTATCCATGTTGCTGACGCATCTCCTTGGATTGCGAAATTTACTGGTGAGGTCCATGCTATTTTCAGAGACCCATCTACCGTGCCTTTCAGTTGGAATTACGATGCAGACACCAAAACACTGACCATCAGCGGTACAGAGGCGATCCCTTCTTATGATGATTCAGATGATCGCCCTTGGTTCGATTATGTTTCAGAAATCGAGAAAATAGTTATTAACGATGGCGTGAAGGGTATTGGAAAGAATGCGTTCAGGGAGTGTTCTGTCCTTCCCTCTGTCACGATTCCCAATAGCGTGACAAGTATTGGAGGATCGGCTTTCGCATATTGCTCGGAATTGTCCTCTGTCACGATCCCAAGCAGTGTGATGTCTATCGGGGATAATCCTTTCAGAGGCGATGACAACTTGACGACTTTGACGGTCGATGCAGGCAATACAGCATTTAAGATTGTTGACGGCATGCTCCTAACGATAGGTGGTGAGAAGATAATTTGTTGTGAATATGGCAAAACTTCTGTCACGATTCCAAGTAGTGTGACCGAAATTGGTCGCTATGCGTTTGCTAATTATTCTGGCTTGACAAATATAACCATTCCCGATAATGTTACTGATATTGATGAGCGTGCTTTTTATAGGTGTGAAGACCTGACAACCGTTACCATCGGCAGTGGCGTGACCTACATAGGATCTGATGCATTCTTTGGGTGTACGGCTGTGACGGATGTCTATTGCAATGCCGACCCTGACGCTTTGACGTGGGAAGAAGATTGCTGTGATGATTTTAAGGATGACGGCACCACCATCATCCATGTTGCTGACGCAGCTCCTTGGATTGCGAAATTTACTGGTGAGGTCAATGGTATTTTCAGAGACCCCTCTTTCAAGCCTTTCAGTTGGAATTACGACTCAACCACCAAGACGCTAACCATCAGCGGTAAAGAGGCTATCCCTTCTTATAATGATTCAGATTACCGCCCTTGGATCGATTATGTTCCAGAAATCGAGAAAATAGTTATTAACGATGGTGTGTGGGGTATCGGAAGGAATGCGTTCAGGGATTGTTCTGCGTTGACCTCTGTCACCATTCCGAATAGCGTAAGATTTATTAAAGAAGAGGCTTTCACATATTGCTCGGAATTATCCTCTGTCACGATTCCAAGCAGTGTGACGTCTATCGAGGATAATCCTTTCTATGGCGATTACAAGCTGACAAGTTTGACGGTCGATGCAGGCAATACAGCATTTAAGATGGTTGACGGCATGCTCCTAACGATAGGTGGTGAGAAGATAATTTATTGTTTATATGGCAAATCTTCTGTCACGATTCCAAGTTATGTGACAGAAATTGGTCGCTATGCGTTTGCTGGTTATTCTGGCTTGACAAACATAGTCATTCCCAATAACGTTTCTGAGATTAATGGTTGTGCTTTTGCACATTGTGCAGATCTGACGACAGTCACCATCGGCAGTGGCGTGTCCTACATAGGACCTGATGCATTCTATGGGTGTACGGCTGTGACGGATGTCTATTGCTATGCCAACCCTGATTATTTGCATTGGTATGATGGAGAGTGTGATGATTTTATGGATGGAAAAGCCACTGAATGTCATGTGACTGATGCCACTAAGTTTATAGAAAACTGGTCAACTGGCGACCCTGATGATGACGTCAACGTCACATTTGTGGGCAACTTGGCTCCCAAATCAGAACCCCACATTGCAGGAGAGGAATACTGGTCGAGCTATTATAACAGTGCCGCTCATCTGAAGGCAGACGATAACACTACGGTCTATAAGGCAAGCCTGAGCGGCTCTACCGTTACACTGACTGAGATTTCCGACAAGGTGATTACAGCAGGACAAGCGGTTCTCCTGAAGAAGACGACTTCCGATCCTGTTGTGTTGACACCATGCGCTTCTGCCAGCGAGGACGACTATTCTGACAATGACCTCGAGGGTGTTGATGAGGCAACGGCGAAGGAGTCGGGCTCCGACTACTACGTGCTGTACTATGAGGAAGAGAACTCCAAACTCTCGTTCTATAAGTATTCAGGCGCAACCCTGGGTGCCAACAAGGCATTCTTCAAGGTTCCAGCTAACAGCAGCCGTGAGTTCTTTGACATCGCTGGCGAGACGACGGGTGTTGATGGAAGATGTAAGATGTCTGATGGAAGAAGTGACGTATACTATGACCTCAACGGTCGCAAGGTCGCTAATGGTCAATTAAAGAAGGGCATCTACATCGTAAATGGACATAAGGTAATCATCAAGTAAAGAATGGAGGTAAACGTTATGAAGAAAACATATATTATTCCTACGACCCAGGTTATTCAGCTGGACGTTCATCAGCCCGTGCTGACCATGAGTCTCACCGACACCGAGACAACCATTCAGTTCTCACGTGAGTTCGAACTGTTCCCTGATGATCTCCATCTGTTCCTTGATGACTCAGATTTCACAATGCCTTGAACTTATTTCCAGATTCTATCACAAAGAGGGTGTGTCATCATTGGCACATCCTCTTTTTTCAACCATCAGCGAAAAGAAGTGCATTCAGAGTGTGATAACAGATAACAGATAACAGATAACAGATAGCAGAATTTTAAAAATGATGATAGGTAAACTGTCAATTTTGACGTTCAGACTTGAAAACAGCCTTTTAGGGCAGCTTTCGCTACCTGAAGCATCTAAATCGTATTAAACTT